>CALGIG010000063.1 GCA_937915865.1 uncultured Prolixibacteraceae bacterium
TGCTCATTACCAAGCGGGAATTAAGCATTCTGGTTGACCAGCTCATTCGTCCGTTTGAAACGAAGATAATAGGGTTTGACGGAAAATATAAAAACTAAAATTCAGGATTTCTAAAATTTTCCTGAACCTATCAATTGTAAATAATTATAACGTTAATAAATAAATAGTTTGTTATGAATGAATTAGCAAAATACGCCGAACTATACAAAGCTGAATTGCTTGATTCGGTGGTGCCTTTTTGGATGAAACATTCCAAAGATTCGGAATTTGGTGGTTATTTCACTTGTTTGGACAGATATGGCAAAGTGTTTGATACCGATAAGTTTATGTGGTTGCAGGGCCGCGAGGTATGGTTGTTTTCAATGCTTTACAATAGGATTGAGAAACGGCAGGAATGGTTGGATATGGCTTTGCATGGAGCCGGGTTCATGAAAAAATATGGAATGGATGCCCAGGGGAACTGGTATTTTTCGCTTACCCGTGAAGGGAAACCATTGGTTCAGCCTTATAACATTTTTTCCGATTGCTTTGCTGCGATGGCTTTTAGTGAATTATACAAGGCAACTGGCGACGAATCGCACAAGAAACTCGCATTAGATACATTCCATAATATTATCAATCGCCAGGATAACCCGAAAGGCGTTTATGCCAAAGCTTATCCGGGGACACGTCCACTAAAAAGCTTTTCTCTGCCTATGATTTTATGTAATCTGTCGCTGATTATGGAAGATTTACTGGGTACAGAGCAGGTGAACACAACTATTCAGCCACTTATCCATGAGGTGATGGAAATTTTCTATAACAAAGAATCGGGCCTGATTCTCGAAAATGTTACTCCTGAAGGAAATTTCAGCGATTCGTTCGAGGGTCGTTTGCTCAATCCGGGACATTCCAACGAGTCGATGTGGTTCATGATGGACCTCGCCGTTCGCAACAACGACAGGGCTTTGATTGATAAATGTATCGAAATTTTACTTCGTACTACCGAAAAAGGCTGGGACAAAAAATATGGTGGTATTTTCTATTTTCTCGATTTGAAAGGCCATCCGGTTCAGCAATTGGAATGGGACCAGAAATTGTGGTGGGTACATATCGAAACGCTGATTTCGATGGCAAAAGCTTACCGTTTAACCGGCAACGAAGCCTGCAAAAACTGGTTCGAAACAATTCACGAGTATTCATGGAAACATTTTAAAGACCCTGAATATGCCGAATGGTTTGGTTATCTGACCCGTCAGGGAGAACCTCTTTTGCAACTGAAAGGCGGAAAATGGAAAGGATGTTTTCATGTGCCGAGAGGGATGTATGAAGTTTGGAAAATTCTGGAATAAGCAGAATTTGAACCACATTGTAAAGCTGTGCTTTTGGTAAAATTAAGGAGAGATGAAGAAGTTCGTACTATGTCTGTTGCTCGTAATTTCTGTTTCGGGTTTTGCTCAGAAAAGGGTGGAAAATAATGCCCTTTCACAAAAGCGTTTTACGCCAAAATCGATGGGCTACAAACTTATTTGGGAAGACCAGTTCAGCGGCAAAACATTGGATACCACCAAATGGAACATTCGTGGAGTAGGGGCACGCAGGATTGGTTTCAACTCGGCATCGGCGGTAAAAGTTGAAGACGGAATGCTTAAACTTTTCGCACTGCATAAAGGCGACAGTATTTTGGGAAGCGCCATTGGTTCGGCAAAGCATTTTAATCCTCGATACGGGTATTTCGAATGCCGTGCTCAACTGCAAAAATCTATTGGTATATGGGCCGCTTTTTGGTTACAGTCTCCCGAAATATTTAAAGGCCAAGACCCATCGGTATATGGAACAGAAATGGATATCTTTGAGTTTTTCAGAGAAATGGGAAACGACACCATTACCCATGCACTTCACTGGGCGTATGGGCCGAACATGAAATCGGTAGGTCCCATGAAAAGCTACCTGAAGGGTTTAAGCGAAGGATTTCATACTTTCGGATTTGAATGGACTCCCGAAAAATACTCGTTCTTTATCGATGGCTATAAATTTCAGGAGCAAAAAGCTGGCATCTCCAATATTCCAGAGCATTTGATTTTAAGCATGGAGTTGCCCGAAACATTGAAAAGTCTTGAAAAAACTGTTTTTCCGGATGTTTTCCTGGTTGATTGGGTAAAGGTTTATCAGAAAAAATAATAAAACTAAGAATATGGAAAAAGAAAATTCTCGAAGAAGTTTTCTCGCAAAGTCATCATTGGTTGGACTTTCAGCATTGTCAATGTCATCAGTGTCGTTTGGCCGGGACAATTCAACTCAGAAAATGACCAGCGAAATAGAATCAAAATTGATTGTTCCGAAGGGTAAAGGCTTGAAAATTACCGGAACGTTCCTGGATGAAATTTCGCACGACATTCCGCACCAAAACTGGGGCGAAAAAGAATGGGATGCCGATTTTGCCCACATGAAAGCCATTGGTATCGACACTGTGATCATGATTCGTTCGGGTTACAGAAAATTTATTACTTATCCTTCGGAATACCTGCTGAAAAAGCACAATTGCTATATGCCGTCGGTTGATTTGGTTGATATGTATTGCCGTTTGGCCCAGAAATATGGAATGAAGTTTTATTTTGGTCTTTATGATTCGGGAAAATACTGGGATACCGGCGACCTCACCTGGGAAATTGAAGACAACAAGTATGTAATTGACGAGGTTTGGAATAAATACGGTACCAAATACAAGAGCTTTCAGGGTTGGTATATCAGTGGCGAAATTAGCCGTAAAACTAAAGGTGCGATTGGCGCTTTTCATTCTATGGGTAAGCAGTGTAAAGATGTTTCCGGCGGTTTGCCAACATTTATTTCGCCTTGGATTGATGGCAAAAAGGCCGTTGAAGCAGCTGGTGGCGACCTGACCAAAGCCAATTCGGTTTCTGTTCAGGAACACGAAAAAGAATGGAGCGAAATTTTTGATGGAATTCACGACGTGGTTGATGCCGTTGCTTTTCAGGACGGGCACATCGACTACGACGAACTGGACGCGTTCTTTACGGTAAACAAGCGAATGGCCGATAAATACGGCATGAAATGCTGGACCAACGCCGAAACCTTCGACAGAGATATGCCTATTAAATTCCTGCCCATCAAATTCGATAAACTTCGGATGAAGTTGGAAGCCGCTGCCCGCGCTGGTTACGACAAGGGAATTACCTTCGAATTCTCACATTTTATGAGTCCGCAATCGTCCTATTTACAGGCCGGACATTTGTACAACCGATACAAAGAATATTTTAACATCAAATAATATGGGAAAAGATAACGGACAATTGGGTTATGTGATCTGGCTGTCGTTTGTAGCGGCGCTTGGTGGTTTCCTGTTTGGATACGATACTGCGGTTATTTCGGGCACTGTTGATCAGGTAGCTTCACAATTTAGTCTCGACGATTTCGGCAAAGGTTGGTATGTAGGCTGTGCTTTGGTTGGTTCTATTGGTGGAGTGGTTATTGCTGGTCCGCTGAGCGATAAATATGGGCGCAAAATAGTATTACTGTTGTCGGCAATCTTATTTTCGGCATCAGGTGTTGGCTGTATGGTTGCTTCCGACCAAACAATGCTTATACTGTCGAGAATTGTAGGTGGTGTTGGTATTGGTGTGGCCTCGGTGATTTCGCCTTTATACATTGCAGAAATCTCAGTTCCACGTTATCGCGGACAGTTGGTTTCGCTTTACCAATTAGCTATTACCATTGGATTCCTGGGCGCTTATTTAGCTAATTTCGGATTACAGAATTACTCAGAATCGTTGATTCAATCTGGAGCTACTACAGGTTTATACAACAAAATTTTTGCTACAGAAGCCTGGCGTGGTATGCTTGGCATGGAAGCCGTGCCTGCAATCCTGTTTCTGGCTGTCTTATTTTTAATTCCTGAAAGTCCCCGGTGGTTAATTGTTTCAGGAAAAGAGGAACGTGCTACCGGAATTATGAACCGCATCTATGGCGCTTCTGAAGTTCCTGCACAAATCAGGAATATCAAAGATCTGATTTCGGGAGAAGTAAAAGCAGATTGGCGGCTGTTGTTTCAACCCGGATTTCGTCTGGCCCTGTTTATTGGTGTTGCGCTGGCTATACTGGGGCAATTTATGGGAGTGAACGCTGTACTTTATTATGGTCCAACTATTTTCAAGGAAAGTGGCCTTTCTAGCGGCGATTCGTTGTTTTACCAGGTTATGGTGGGGGTGGTGAATATGCTTACTACCGTTATAGCTTTGATTATCATTGATAAAGTAGGTAGAAAACAACTTGTTTACTGGGGCGTTTCAGGGATGATTGTTACACTGGTACTCATTGGTTTGTATTTTACGTTTGGTTCGGCATGGGGATTATCTTCGGTTTACTTACTGATATTCTTTTTGTTGTATATTTTCAGTTGTGCCATTTCCATTTGTGCCGTCATCTTCGTGTTGCTTTCCGAAATGTACCCGGTAAAAGTACGCGGAGCAGCCATGTCAATATCAGGCCTTTCTCTTTGGGTTGGAACTTACCTTATTGGACAACTTACACCCTGGATGCTTACCAATCTCACGCCAGCCGGAACATTCTGGATGTTTGCCGTAATGTGTGTACCATATATGCTGATTGTATGGAAACTTTTACCCGAAACTACCGGAAAATCGCTTGAAGAGATTGAACGCATGTGGTTGGAAAGATAGATTTTAGGTGTATAAGTTGCTAAATAACAGATCAACGCTGGCGATCATCCAGTTATAAAGAACGCATAGTCTTATGAATTCCATTTTGTTAATTTGGTAAAAAATAATAAAGGAAAAAGAGGAAATCATTTCCTCTTTCCTTTTTTAATAAGGTAGTTGTAGAGAATAAGGTTTAAGAAACATACAGTTTTTGAATACTGGTTTATTCATTTTTAAAATAAGCAATTACTTACACATCCAGTTTTATTGCTACAGACTTAAGGGAATATGTGAAAATGTTCTATTTTTAGGCCGTAAATACCAAATTCATGGATTCCGATTCTACCCAGTTCCTGATTCAAAGTATCCGGCTTGGGGATAGCAAAGCTCTAAAAGAATTCTTTGAAAGCTTTTATCCTTCGGTTTGCATATTTGCTCGTAAGTTTGTTAAAGATATGGACATAGCTGAAGATATTGCGCAGGAATCATTTATCGAATTTTGGAGCCGGCGGGAACAATTTACTGATATCAAAGCGCTAAAAGGATTTATTTATACCGTCACGCGTAATAAATGCCTGAATCAAATAAAGCTTAGTTCTATTCGCGAAGATATCCTCAGGAAACAACTTTTTTCAGAGGATTTCTTTTATGAAATGGTTCAGGAAGAAGAAACTTACCGGATATTGCACCAGGCAATTGGTGGATTGGCCGATCAAAGCCGAAAAATCATTTTACTAAGTTTGAAGGGTTATAAAGTTTCAGAAATTGCAGAAGAACTTAATATCTCTGTCAATACAGTTAAAACGCTGAAAAAGAATGCTTATAAAGAGTTGAGAGTCAAGCTTCGCGACCAGGCTTTTATCTTGTTTCTTTTGAATCAGGTGCTTCATTAGTGAAAAGTAACAGAAAGGACGTTAACCCAGGCCTCTTTGTAAGAAGGCATGTATTCTTTTTGGGATAGTGAGCAGGTGACTTCAAGTCACCTGCTCACTAAGTCTGAAAAAAAAATAAACAGAACGGCGGATACTTTCAGAAAAAAATCAATTACCATTCACCCGAAATGTAAATTCATTTGTTTCGGTTATAAAATCAAAAGCTAAACTCCTGCCGATATGAATAGGATGGATTCTATATTTGAAAATTCCAGGTTAATCGCCAATAAAATTTTGGGACGATTGACTGAGCAGGAAGAAGAAATTTTCGATAAATGGATTAATCATTCGAAACAAAATCAAAGATTTTATAGAAGAGTAAAGGATAACCAAAATTTCCAGTCCCGGAATGAGCAATTTGAAAGTATAAATACAGAGCAGGCCTGGGATGAGTTTACTACACGATTGGGAATCAAAAAGAAAACAAGCAAAACAATCATTTTTTTTAAATATGCTGCGGCTATTCTCTTACCCATTTTAATCGGATATTCAGCATACTATTTTATGAATCAGAATGTTGGTCAGAAAAATAACATGGTCATGCTTGCCGATATAAAACCAGGCATCAGAAAAGCGATTTTGGTATTAAGCAATGGACAAAATATAGACCTTGATAAACAAGATGTTGCCACTATAAAAGAAGAAGATGGGACAGTTATTGGTAAAGCAAACGATGAATTAACTTACATTGGCAACCAACTCGGGAAATCAAAAAAAACACTTCGGAATACATTGGTTATCTCGAAAGGAGAAGAATATAGTATTGTCTTGTCCGACAGCACAAAAGTATTCCTGAATTCGATGAGTAAACTTGCTTTTCCTGTAAGGTTTTCAGGAAATAAGAGGGAAGTTACCCTGGAGGGAGAAGCCTATTTTGAAGTGCATAAAGACAGTCAACATCCATTTATTGTGACAGTTAACGGAATGCAGATCAACGTTCTGGGAACTTCGTTTAATGTCAATGCTTACCCGGATGAGCAAAATGTATATACTACGCTGGTTGAAGGAAAAGTGATGATCAATCAGGTGAACCAGGAAAATAAAAAAATGTATTTAGAACCCGACCAGCAAGCCATTTTTAGTAAACCGGATTTGGAAATGGAAATCAGGAATGTTGATGCAAAGCAATATATGCAATGGACAACTGGTACTTATACATTTACAAATCAGTCGCTTGATGAGATTATGAAAAGCTTGTCGAGATGGTATGATTTCACGTATAGTTTTGATGACGAATCTCTCAAATCAATTAGGTTCGAAGGCGGACTAAACAAGTATGAGAGTATTGAACCAATTTTAGATATAATAACCCGAACCAGAAAAGTAAAATATAAAGTAGAAGGGAAAGAGATAATTTTCACAAAATAAAAGACAGGAAATGCAGCGAACATTTCCTGTCGAAAAAAGCTCTGCGTTAAACAGAAACATTTAGTCGTTAAACTAAAAAACAAATCTATGAAAAATGAACGAGAGGCTGCAATTCCCCGATGGAAAAGTGTGCCTAAGATTGTCCGTATTATGAAACTAGTAAGTTTATTTCTATTAGTTGGGTTTATTCAGGTCTCGGCGAGTATTTACTCTCAAACAGCAAACATTAGCCTTGATATGAAAAGTGCTTCATTAAAGGATGTAATCGAAGAGATTCAGTCCCAGACAGAATTTACATTTTTTTACAGCCCGGAAGATATTGAACATGTAAAAATATCTTCACTTGATGTAGATAAGGCATCGCTGGAAAAAACGCTTGACCTGTGTTTGAAAGGAACAGGCCTCGAATTTGAGATTATACATAAGGCAGTTATCCTTAAGAAAGAAGATAAGCCAGTAACAGTGCAGTCAGAAGAATTGAATGCAGTTATCCAACAACAACATAAGGTGACCGGAACCGTTGCAGATGCAAGTACCGGAGAACTTCTTGTTGGGGCCAATGTTATTGTAACTGGTACCCGCATTGGAACAATTACGGATGTCAATGGAAAGTATACAATTGATGTTCCGGATAAAAATGCTTCCTTAACTTTTTCATTTATTGGTTACGACACACAGCAGTTGCCGATTGGCGGCAAGACTGTCGTCGATGTAAAACTGTCCGCCAGCAGCGAGCAAATCGAGGGCGTTGTTGTTACTGCCCTGGGTATTAAGCACGAAGAAAAATCGTTAGGCTATGCTGTTCAAAAGGTTGACCAGGAAACATTTACTAAAGTTAAGGGCGATAACATTATCACCAGTCTTACCGGTAAAGTAACTGGGCTGCAAGTTCTAAATACAACCGAGTTTTTTGAATCTTCGAGTATTAAATTGAGGGGTTCTGATGCACTTATTGTAGTTAATGGAGTGCCTGCCAATAATACTTCGCTGGATGATATTTCGGCCGACGACATCGAAGATATAAGCGTACTGAAAGGGGCTACAGCCTCGGCATTGTATGGAAACAGAGGTAGTAATGGCGCTATTATGGTTACGACCAAGAGAAAAGAGAAAGATTCGAGCTTTTCAGTTGACATCAACTCAAGTACCATGATGAGAGCCGGATACCTTAAAATTCCGGAAACACAAAAAAGCTATGGTACTGGCGTTGGCAATCAGGCCATTTACGACGGCGAATTTGTTTGGGGGCCTCATCTTGATATGGGAACTACAGCGATGCAGGTTGATCCTAAAACCGGAACAATGGTCGAAATGCCCCTGGTATCGAAAGGGAAAAACAACCTGAAAAATTTTCTGGAAGAAAGTTATGTAACGAATAATAATATCAGTGTTTCTCAATCCACGAAATTTGGTACAGTAAGGGGTTCGTTATCTCATGTTTACAATAAGGGCGAAGCTCCAAATACCCGGTCGAATAAGTATATTTTCAACTTAAGCGGGAACATCAATCTTTCGGATAAATTCACCTTGGACGCTTCGTGGAACTACTCAAAACGCGAAACTCCCAATGAACCGAGTTACGGGTATGGCCGGGATGGTTCGTATATTTATCTTCTCACCATCTGGAACGGCCCCGACTTTGACATCAGGGAATGGAAAGACTACTGGCAGGTAAAAAACAAAACACAAAAATATTATCAAACCGGATGGTATGATAACCCGTACTTTCTTTGTTACGAGGTGCTTAACCCTCATTCGATTGACGTAAATACCGGACAATTCACAGCAAATTACACGATTCAGCCAGGAATGAAACTCTTGCTTAGGAGTGGTATCGACACGTATTCCGACCGATATTCACAGCGTAGAGCTATGAGTTACAACCGGAATGGCAAAGGTTATTTCATGACCGGAGAAGCCTATTCCATGGATTTGAATAACGATGCGATGATAACGTACAATAAAAATTTCGGGAAATTTGGCATAGACTTATTGGGCGGAGGTTCAGTAAATTACTATGAGTACAGAAAGGTAGAGGCCAATACGAATAATGGATTATCCATTCCTGGTTTTTATTCGTTAAGCGCTTCTGTTGATCCGGTTTCGGCAAGTAGCCAGTTCCAGAAAAAACAAGTAAACAGCTTGTATGGAAAAGCCTCTCTGGCCTATAAAAATGCCTATTACCTGGATATAACCGGGCGAAACGACTGGTCGTCAACCTTACCCTCATCAACACGGTCTTACTTCTACCCTTCGGTAGCATTCAGTTCCATTGTTTCAGAGATTGCCAGTTTGCCTAAATTTATCAGTTTCTGGAAATTACGGGCATCATGGACGGTTTCGAAGAAAGACCTGGGTATTTTCGATTTAAACCAGGCTTATAGTATAAATACCAATGCCTGGAATAGCATGAATACGGAATATTACCCGTCAACCATCCGGGACGGAAATGTAAAACCTCAAACCAGCCGGGTGTATGAACTGGGAACCAATGTTCGTTTTCTCAACAACCGCATTAACCTGGATTATGCTTATTTCAACCGGTTACAATATAACCTTCTGGTCAATACTTCAATATCTGGGGCAACAGGTTTTAACTACAAACAAACCAATACCGACGAACAATGGGTTCAACGGGGAATGGAAATTTCGCTGAAAGGTACGCCGGTAAAACGCGCCAACCTCGAATGGGAAGTGATGCTTAACTGGTCATATAATCATTGGTATTACGATCAGCTCGACCCGGTATATACTGATCAGAAAACCTACATTAAAAAAGGAGCCCGTTATGACGTTGCCAGGACAAGAGACTGGGAACGCGATCCGAATGGAAACATGGTTATTGGTTCGGATGGATACCCCAAGAAGAGCAGTTTCTTCTCCGATAAAATAGGATACACTGATCCCAAATGGATTTGGGGTTTAACCAACTCCGTAAAATATAAAAACTGGTCGTGCTACATTACCTTTGATGGTCGGGTTGGCGGATTAGCCTATTCATCTACCGAATATGGGTTGTGGGCTGCCGGATCGCATCCTGATAGCGACAACCAATGGCGATACGATGAAGTTGTTAACGGCAAGACCAATTATGTTGGTGAAGGTGTAAAAGTGGTGTCGGGCGAATTGGTTCGCGACGGATCGGGTAAAATTGTATCAGATAGCCGTGTATTTGCCAAGAACGACATTAAAGTGCCTTATACCCATTATATGGAAGCCTGGAGCGGCTATGGCAGCGACGACGGTGGTAATCCCCGTGTTAATCCCCGCGAACTGTATTTCAGTCAAACTTTCCTGAAATTAAGGGAGTTGGCTATTAATTATACTGTTCCTTCCAGATTTTGTAAAAAAGTAGGAATGAAGAATATCAGCCTTGGCTTAATTGGCCAGAACCTGCTTATTTGGACCAAAGGGTTCCGCTTCGACGACCCTGATTCGGGTTCCGGCAACTTACCTTCGCCATCGCAACGATATGTAGGGTTCAATTTCAAACTTGGGTTATAATTTTAATACAGACAACGATGAAAAATAATATAATCACATTATTAGGTTGTTTACTTCTTTTGATTGGAACATCCTGCTCCAATTTCGATGAAATAAACACCAATCCTGATGTTTCAACCAGCGGAAATGCGTCGATGTTGCTTACTGGCGTTGAACTTTCATTCAGACCAGGTAACGGGAAAGGTTTTATGTATCCCTTCCTCTTTCAAAAAGAATTTGTTTGGACTGAAGGAGCTATTTCCGATATTCAATACAACAAACTTCCCCGTATAGATTTTGCAGGGTACCCCACCAGTACGGTAGTAGATAATACGGTGTATGCCACCCTGAAAAATGTCAAAAAAATGGAGGATGCAGCCATTGATACCAAAAATAGCGTAAATGCTTATCGGGCAGTAAGCCAGTTTATCCGGTGTTTTAAATTTTTCAACCTAACCATGCAGGTTGGCGATATTCCTTATTCCGAAGCGTTACAGGGCGAATCGGGTGTGTATAAACCCAAATACGACAGCCAAAAAACCATTTTGAAGTCTATCCTCAGCCAGCTCGATACAGCTTCGGTACTTTTCAATCGTGCAATAAAAAACAACGAAAGCTTGTCGGGAGACTTCTTTTATTCGGGAAGCCCTTCCAAATGGTTGAAACTGGTCAACAGCTTTAAGCTGCAAGTGCTTATGAGCCTTTCAGCAAAAGTAAACGATACCGATCTGGATGTTGTAAACAGGTTTAGAAACATCGTGAATAACCCCGATCAGAATCCAATTTTTACCTCTAATTCCGATAATTTCCAGATCGTTTATCGCGATAAAGAGGGAGAGAAAAAGCCTTTTTATACTTCCGGATTCGAAGTTTATGCTGTAACTACCTCGTTTGTAATTGAGAAGCTAAAGCAGCTTCAGGACTACCGGTTGTTTTATTATGCCGATCCGCTGGCCGGAAAGCCCGAAGGTGATTTCGCTTCGTATGCCGGATTAGATCCTTCGGCACCTAACGGAACAAACCTCGAACTCTATGCTTTGGGGAAAGCTTCAGGAATTAATAAACTGTATTACAACAAAGAGTATCCACAAGGATTCCCTTATGTGATACTGGGTTATGCCGATGTGCAGTTTATTTTAGCTGAAGCTGCCGTACGTGGTTGGATTACCAATCCCGATCAATATTACAAGAATGGGATAACCGCTTCGATGGAATTCAGAATGAATAATATCGATTCGAAATGGGTGCATGGTATGCCTATTACAAGCGCTTATATCGCTTCGTACTTAACCAAGCCCGAAATTCAGCTCCCATCAGATAACGATGGTATGATTAAGCAAATTATGTGGCAGAAATACCTGGGGTCATTCCTGCAAAATGATTGGAATGTATATTTCGATTACAGGCGTAACGGCTACCCTGAATTTCCAATCAATCCGGCTACCAATAAAAATGAGATTGCCGACAAAATGCCACTTCGCTGGCTATATCCCGATGCCGAATACAATTACAACCAGGAAAATATACAGCAGGCTTTAACCAGCCAGTTTGGCGGAAAAGACGACGAGAACCAGACAATCTGGATACTTAAAAACTGATTGCTGGTTTAACCCAATAATATTTCCAATTCAATAATTTTTATACTACGCTCAAAGTTCCTCGGTTCGGGGAGCTTTGGGTTAGTATAAATGAACATTTTTTCCCTCACCGATTCTTTTATTTAAGAAATACGCGGTGGATGCGTATTTTTGCCTTAATCACTAAACCATGAGACAACAACTTTTTATTTCTATTGTATTCATATTCTTTTTCTTATCCTGTTCAATATCAGGTGTTTATTCGGAAAACAAGACCGATCTGAAATTTTTGCAGTTAAATGTTTGGATGGCTGGAACCAAAATCGAAAATGGAATCGACGCGATTGCTGACATAATAATCAACACCGATGCCGATTTGGTAACACTTAGCGAAGTCAATCCTCAATTCATGGAATCGTTAACGTCATCGCTTCAACGGAAAGGTTCTGTATTTCATTGTATTCCAAGCAACGACTGCGGGATAGTAACCAAATACCCCATTGTTGAACAACAGTTTATTTATTCGCCCGAAAAAGGGTTTAATGGCGTACTTAAAACAAGCATAGACTTGCCAAAGCGAAGAGTATGCCTTTATTCGGCCCACCTGGATTACCAGCATTACGGGGCATTTCTCCCAAGAGGATACGACGGGCAAAACTGGAAAAAAATGTCGGCTCCTGTTACAAACGTGGCTGATGTATTATCGTTTAACAATGAGTCGAAACGCGAAGAGCAAATAGACGAATTAATTAAAGATGCGGCCATTGAATCGGGAAAAGGAAGCATTATCCTTGTGGGAGGCGATTTTAACGAGCCATCGCATCTCGATTGGGGAGAATCGACAAAGGATTTATTTGATCACCGGGGAGCAGTTATACAGTGGCCGTGTACTTTAATGCTTCAAAATGCAGGTTTTGCTGATACATACCGCGAGCTTTACCCAAATCCGGTGACCTATCCCGGGTTTACATGGCCTGCCGATAACCCTTTAATCGATGTAAAAGAATTGTCATGGGCTAAAGAAAGCGACGAAAGAGACCGTATCGACTTTATTTTTTATATGCACAACCAGGGACTTAAACTTAGCAGTACCAGCATTGTAGGCCCGGTTGGAACTATTTTAAAGGGAGAGCGGAATTCTGATCGAACGGAAGATTCGGTATATACCCCAAAAATTCCGTGGCCATCAGATCATAAAGGGCTCCTGGCAATTTTTTCGTTGAAAAAATAGGTTATTCCTAATTGCATATTCAATAATTACCAGAAAGAATTTAATTTATTCTTTCTGGTAATTTTGTTTTAAAACGTCAGTGGTGTTTCGGTTTTGTTCAATTTTCTGCGTAATTTGGTTAAAAATTTGGGCCGAAATCTTTTTGTTTTGGAACTAAATATGATTGTTAGCATAGAAATCCTGAATTCACTTTGCCTATTTTGGATCAGTAAATTAGTCTTTCATTTTTTAGTATTGCAGATGAAACTCATTCTCGAAAATATCAAAGAACTGGTTCAGGTCGATCCCATGCAGCGATTGTGGGTCGCCGGAAAGTCGATGAGTGAAGTGCAGACCATCAAAAATGCTTACCTGGTTATTCAGGACGAGTTGATTGAAGATTTTGGCCCGATGGAAAACCTCCCGGATTCGGATTTTGAGACCAATGATTTGGTGATGGAAATCGACTGTGCGGGCAAAATGGTTTTCCCTAGTTACTGTGACTCGCATACCCACTTGGTTTTTGCCGCTACACGCGAGGGCGAGTTTGTTGACCGTATCAAAGGGCTCACTTACGAGGAAATTGCCGAACGTGGCGGTGGAATCCTGAATTCGGCCAAGCGCTTGCAGGAAATGCCTGAAGATGATTTGTACGAACAAGCCATGCTTCGGCTCGAAGAAATTTCGGCACTTGGAACCGGTGCAGTTGAAATAAAAAGCGGTTACGGTCTAACAACAGATTCCGAATTGAAAATGCTGCGGGTGATTCGCCGCCTGAAACAAAATTCGCCGTTACTGATCAAATCTACGTTTCTGGCTCATGCTTTTCCGCTGGATTTCAAGTCGAGGCGAAAAGAATACGTGAATTTGTTGGTTAAAGAAATGATTCCGCGAATAGCCTCGGAAGAATTAGCCGATTTTGTGGATGTCTTTTGTGACCGGGGCTTTTTTACGATGGAAGAAACTGCCCGAATACTCGAAACCGGCCTGGAATTTGGGATGAAAGGCAAAGTACATGCAAATGAACTGGCTAATTCGGGCGGTGTTCAGGTTGGAGTGAAATACAATGCGCTTTCGGCTGACCATTTGGAGTTTTTGGGCGATGAGGAAATTGCGGCTTTGATGGGCAGCGAAACCATGCCAACCGTGTTGCCAGGCGCTGCATTTTTCCTGAATATGCAACTGGCGCCTGTTCGACGTATGATAGAAGCTGGTTTGCCGGTAGCTATGGCATCCGACTATAACCCTGGTTCTTCGCCATCGGGGAATATGAATTTTGTTCAGTCGTTAGGTTGCCTGAAATACGGAATGACGCCCGAAGAAACCATTCACGCCACGACCATCAATTCGGCTTACGCCATGGGAATCAGCCGAAATTACGGCAGCATTGCCAAAGGGAAAGTGGCTAATTTGTTTATTACCAAGGAGATTTCGTCGTATGCCGTCATTCCTTATTCGTTCGGCTCCAACCTGATTGAAACGGTGATTTTGAATGGGGAAATACAGTAGGTGAAGAAGAAGCCTCCCCTAACCCCTCCGAAGGAGGGGCACGAAAAAAGCCCCTCCCAAACCCTCCCCGAAAGGGAGGGCTTTAAAAAGTCTCTTCTACCGCAGGAGGCAACGAAAGCGTTCTGAAAATATTGATAATATGCACTGCCATAAGTCTCACCCTTCGGGGGAGATTTAGAGGGGGCTTAAATTTTAAATATGAAACAACTGATCGAATGTGTTCCGAATTTTTCGGAAGGAAGAGATGAAAAAATAATAAAACAGATAACCGACGCCATCGAAAGTGTGGATGGCATAAAATTGTTGAATGTCGATCCGGGAAAGGCGACCAACCGCACTGTGGTCACTTTTGTGGGCGAGCCTGAGCAGGTAATTGAAGCCGCTTTTCAGGGCGCGAAAATGGCTGCCCAGTTGATCGACATGAGCAAGCACAAAGGCGAGCACCCGCGTTTTGGAGCTACCGATGTATGTCCGCTGGTGCCTATTGCCAATATTTCGATGGACGAAACGGTGGTTTACGCCCGCCGTTTGGCCCAGCGAATGGGAGAGGAGTTGGACATTTCGGTGTATTGTTATGAATTTGCTGCTTCAAACGAAGAACGCCGCAGTTTGGCAAATTGCCGTGCCGGCGAATACGAGGGCCTGAAAGAAAAATTGCAGCAACCCGAATGGAAGCCCGACTTTGGGCCGGATACCTTGAATGAACGTGCCGGAGCCACTGCTGTTGGTGCCCGTAATTTCCTGATTGCTTACAATGTGAATTTGAATACAACCTCGGTGCGGCGCGCCAATGCTATTGCGTTTGATGTTCGTGAGGCTGGCCGTGTTGTCCGCGAAGGTGATCCGCTTACCGGAAAGATTGTGACCGACGAAAACGGCGAACCCATACGTATTCCCGGGACACTGAAAAAAGTGCGCGCCATTGGTTGGTTTATTCAGGAATATGGAATTGCGCAGATTTCGATGAATTTGACTGACATTACCGTAACTTCGATGCACCAGGCTTTCGATGAAGTTTCGGAACGGGCACGTGAGCGCGGGATGCGTGTGACCGGCTCCGAACTGATCGGTCTGGTGCCGCTTCAGGCCATGCTCGATGCCGGAAAGTATTTCCTTAAAAAACAGCAGCGTTCTGTGGGTATTCCCGACGAGGAAATCATCAAAATTGCCATTAAGTCGCTCGGACTGGACGAACTGGCGCCGTTTGATCCGAAAAAGCGAATCATTGAGTATTTGATTGACGACCAGAACGACAAGTTGGTTGACTTAACTGTCTCCGGTTTTTCGAACGAAACCCTTTCTGAATCTGCAGCCCCTGGCGGTGGCTCGGTTTCGGCCTATGTGGGTGCGTTGGGTGCGGCGTTGGGAACGATGGTAGCTAACCTTTCGGCACACAAGCGCGGCTGGGACGAACGCTGGGACGAGTTCTCTGATTGGGCCGAAAAAGGAAAAGCTATTCACGATAAATTGCTGAAACTAGTTGACGACGACACGGCCGCTTTCAACGCGATTATGGATGCATTCGGCTTGCCCAAAAATACCGATCAGGAGAAAAAACTTCGCTCGGCAGCTATTCAGGCGGCAACCAAACATGCCATCGAAGTACCTTTCGAGGTAATGAAAACAGCTTATCAGGCGATGGAAGTTATTCAGGCTATGGCTACGATTGGCAACCCCAATTCGTTGTCCGACGCGGGAGTTGGCGCTTTGTGTGTGCGCACTGCCGTTTATGGCGCGTACTTGAATGTGCGCATCAATGCCGGTGGGTTGAACGATAAAGAGTTTTCAGGAGAAATATTGGCAGAAGCCGCTGAAATACTGGAGAAAGCGAAAGCAAAAGAAGCAGAAATTTTAAGCTTGGTTGAAGGACGAATTTAGTGTTAAAAAGTACGTCGTTTAACATCTTGTTAAAGATTATTGGTGACCTTTGCAGCATAAAAATTTGATGAGGGCATGGAGAGACGTATTTTTTATTCGTTGATTGTTTTTCTGCTTTTTCATGTAGCGCTGGCATGTAAAAGTGATAAACCCAAGGTTGACCGGGCTTTTTATTTCTGGAAGAGTAATTCTTACAGTTTGAGTGAGAAGGAACTCGACTGTATTCGTGAGCAGCAAATTCAGAAGCTTTACGTGAAATTTTTTGAGGTGGAGCCCGATGCTACTTTTGGGGCCATTCCGGTTGCAAAAACGAGATTGAACATCTGGAGTTTTCATCAGAATGACGACAGCACCAGGCAGCAGCCTCAAATCGTTCCAACGGTTTATATCAAGAACGAAGTATTGGCGAAGTTATCGGCTTCGGGGCTCGATTCTCTGGCAGCAAATACTTTTTTCCTGATCAACAAATATTACGCTAACCAGATGAATGGCGACCGTCTGGGTGATTTCAAAGAGATTCAGCTCGATTGCGACTGGACCGCAAAAACCAAAGACAATTATTTCTACCTTCTTCGCAAGATCAAAGAGGTTTCGAAAAAGTCCATTTCGTGCACGTTGCGGCTTTACCCTTACAAATACCGCGATCGAATGGGAATCCCTCCTGTTGATAAAGCTGTGTTGATGTGTTATAACCTGATTAGTCCGCTGGCGAGCGAAGATGCTAATTCCATTCTTTCGCTGGAAGAACTCAAAAAATACCTGGTCGGAACTCCAAAATATCCGCTTCACCTGGATGTAGCTTTGCCTGTTTTTTCGTGGATGCAGGTGTATCAAAATAACCGGTTTGCCGGTTTGATAACCCCGAAACCGCACGAACTCGACTCCATCCTGAAACCGGTAAAACCCTTGTGGTTTGAAGTGACCGGTGATCGTGAATTTGATAATTTATTTCTTCGGAAAGGCGATAAGGTTAAATTTGAAGAGATTACCACGCAAACATTGGAAGAAACCATTGGCTTCCTCAGGAAATATGTTCCCGCAACCGATGAACAAACCGTTATCCTTTTCCACCTCGACAACAATAATTTAGATCAGTTTGACCATGAAACGCTCACTCGTTTTTTTACTGATTTTAATCAGTAGCTTTTCGTTCCGCAGTTTGGCGTGTGGCCCTTATTATCCGATGGGCGACGACATTCGTTTTACATTGCTGAACCCCGGAATGTTTAACTATTCGGATTTTACAGATTTCTATTATTCCTCCGGATTTTATTATTCGTCGAATTACGAGCAGGAAGCTGCATTGTTGAGGAATCCGGTGGATCAGGGCGTTGGTCAAAATATAGCTCTTTGGCGGAAACGCTGCAAGAATCAGGTGGATGAGCAGTCGGTTCATCAGGCGGTTTATGAGTTGGGTGACGAAATTAATGATCCCGAATCGCCCAACGCATTTGTGCGCTATCTGCATAAGCATCGTGATACAGAAGCTTTATCTTACCTGAACTTCGCTAAAAAGTGCAACCCGTTTAATTCTCTCATCCAGGATCCGTGGGAACGACAGGAATATGCCAATGTTCCGCAGCGAAAAAAGCTGATCAATGAAGCTGTTAATCGCGCAAAGCTGACCAGAGATGAAGATATACGGCAACGATACGCTTTTTTGGCTGTTAGACTGGCTTTTTACAATAACGATAAAGAAACGATGCATTCGGTTTATTCAGCTTATTTTGAGAAACACAGCTCTAAAAATATTATCGACTACTGGAGTCTTTATTTTAGAACATTCACCGAATCCGATAGTGTAAAATTTAATTTTAATGCGGCGCAGGTTTTTGCTTTTGCTCCGGATAAACGGATGGCCATTTTTTACCACTACAACAAGCGCATTCCGGTTGAAAAAACTTTGCAGTTTGCACGAACACCCGATGAGAAGCACTCCGTATGGCTGTTGGATGGATTTCGGAAAACCGGAAAAACACTGGAAATCCTGAAAAAGCTGTATGCTTTGAAACCCAACGATTCAGGATTAAGTTTTCTGTTGTTGCGGGAAATCAACAAGCTCGAAGATTGGATTTATACGCCCTATTACACTAATTTCCGCCCTTCGCTCGAACCCTGGGAATACGAACAAAAGGATTACCCGGCCAGTCGGATTGAAGAAGACCGCAAGTATGCCAGCGATTTGCTGCGCTTTGTGGAAGCAGCTGATCTCAGGAAAATTGAAAACCCCAACCTGTGGCGATTGGCCAAAGCCTATTTGAGCTACATGACAGGTAATTACGCTTCGTCACTCAACGAGATAAATTCACTACAAAAACAGACAGCAACCGATTTGAAATTCAGGCGACAACTTGATGCGCTTAAGGCGGTTTGCCTAACCTCGTTGCAAAAAGAGAACCCTGTTATTCCTGAAGAAGTTAAACCGTTATTAATGAGCGAATTTGCCTCAGGAAACTTTAAGCTGATTTTTGCGGTGGCCCGCGAGCTGGAATTTAAAGGAAATACAACCGATGCAGCCGCACTATTGTCGAAATTCAGATTGAGGAAGGTCAATTACAGCGATCAGGCTTATTGGAGAAACGGTATTTACTGGAAAACAAAACCCCAAAAGCAAACCTTATTTGTTGAATATTACGACGATTATTTCTTTTACCTCGATGTCCAGTATTCTGCCGATCAGGTTAAGCGGTTGATTGCTGATCTGGAGAATTCAAGGAAATCGGATAAGTTCTCGGCATGGGAATTTGAAGTTTTGCGCAAAGACAAAGACCGTTTGTGCGATTTGCTGGGAACCAAATACATGCGTAAGAATGATTTAACCCAGGCCCTGAAAAGCTTTGAGCAGGTTGCTGATACGTTGTGGACTTCAAAATATTATCCATACAGCACTTATCTCGATGCCAACCCGTTTTTTGCCACCATGTACAGCGAGCATCAGAAAACAACGGGAGACACAATCCGTTACACCAAAGTGGGCATCGTCAGAACGTTAATGGATTACCTGGCTAAAGCTGAAAATGGGCAGACCGAAAATCGTGCTTTTTTCTATTTCCAGGTGGCCAATTGTTACCTGAACATGACGCAATACGGCAATTCGTGGATGATGAAGCGGTATTACTGGACAGTGAATCGGCAAAGCTCTGATTTTGAAGATAACGACGACTATTACAATTGTACCCTTGCCCGCCAGTATTACCTGAAGGCAAAAGAACTGAGTATAAATAAACCATTTGCAGCTTTGTGCCTGCGTATGGCTGGCCGGTGCGAAAACCACCGCCTTCGTTCTCAAATGGACCCGTATGACTCCAATCCGCCTAAAGTTGAAAATGTATATTACAACGACTTGAAGAAAACGTATCCGGCTTATTCCAACGATTTAATGAGCAACTGCGAATCGTTTGGCCGTTATTATAAATTCGGAAGTCAGAAAAACAATTGATTTATGATTGCACAAACTCCACAACCACCGTATTATGCAGTGATTTTCACTTCGGTTAGGACCGAAGGAGACAATGGTTATGCTGAAATGGCCAATCGCATGGTTGATTTGGCCCGTCAGCAGGATGGTTTTCTGGGCGTGGAATCGGCACGAGATGAGGTCGGGATCTCTGTGTCGTACTGGCGCGACCTGGAGGCAATAAAAAAGTGGAAGGAAAATACGGAACATACATTTGCTCGGGAAAGGGGACGGCAGAATTGGTATAAGTTTTTTAGAGTCAGAATTGCCAGGGTTGACAGTTCTTATGGTATTTTTTGAGTTTAGTATTATTGTAAAATAAATTAATTATATTTGTCGATACCCTAGTAATCAACAATACATGCTATTTTTATCTCTCTTGATTAACCGTCGCATCAACATTGGACTTTTTTTGAGTTGTATTTTTATTCCTCTGTTATTCATTCAATGTAAAAAAGAGACTGTAATTTATCCAAGTCCTTCAATAAAAATAATATCTACTGAAATAAAAGCTCTTACAACTTTTGAAGTTATTGTTGAAATCGATAGAGGAGAGGGACAGATTCTAAAACATGCTGAATTAGTATTTGAAGATATTACTGTTGAGGCAATGAGCAAAATCATTGAACCGATTCAATTAACAGAAGAGAAAGTTAAGCAGTATAAGATCAGTGTCAATACCAATCGATTGAATCATGATTTTTTTGTAGTAGCCAAGCTGGAAACTGATAAATATTCTTATTCGAGTGAAAGTAAAACGGTTCGTTCATTAAAAAACAACCTAAGAATTGAGTTTGTAAATGTCAAAGATGAGGATTTGTATGTAGATCAGTTTATTGGATTGAAAGCAAATCCAGGATATGAGTTTATTGTGACTGTTCAATTCACTACAAATTTTAAACCTACAAGCATAAAAGTGATGCTTAATAATGGAGTTGCACTTGAGCATACAATTACTTTCAGTAATATTTCACAAGGGTCTGAATATTATTCTACTGAAGGGAATGTGAAAATTCCAGAAAATTTAGCTCCCGGATTATATGAACTTTCTTTGGTTGTGGATGGTATTTCTTTTAAATGCTCGAAAAAGCTTCAAGTATTGAAAGGCCGATGGAGTTTATTTGATAAAACATACGCGGGAGAGAAAAGAGGTGATTATGCATGGTTTGTGCTGGATGATAAACTTTATTTGGTTGGTGGAGAATTTTATGTTACGATGGTTCAAAGGGCTCCAGTTCAGGTTTTTGACCTAAAAAACAAAATCTGGAGTTGTGAAAACGATGTTCCGATATATTTCCCTGTTGATGGAAATCTGGGATACGTTAGAATTTTACCATTTCAGTTGCAATATGGAGGTGATGGCTATATTCTTGTGAGAAATTATCAAAAGATTGATTTGTGGCGGTTTGGCGGTATATCAAAAAGATGGGAAAAAATCTCAGAGTATCCTGGTGTTGGCGACTATTACATGACCTGTTTTATTGCAGGAGATAAGCTTTTACTCGGTGGTGGTGTCGACTATGCAGAATTTCCCGTTCACGACATGGTCTGCGTTCAGGATTTTTGGTCCTATAGTTTCACTACACAAAAGTGGGAGCGAAAAAGCAACATGCCTTTTAAGCCCGCGCCTTATCTACAAACGGCCTGCGGAGTAAAGAATAAAGGATATGTGTTAGAAATATCACGTGAATTTTGGGAGTATGATTCACTAAGTGACAGGTGGTCAGGTAAATGTAAATTTCCAGGAATGTGGCGGTATGCAGGAAATATTGTTTCAGATGGAATGAATTTGTATCTAATTGGCGGAAATTATGATGATTTTTCTGTAATGGGAAACATAACCCCTCCACTAAGAGATTGTTGGAAATTTGGTCCAGAAGAAAACCTTTGGGAGCAAAAGGCCTTTTTATCAGCGTACACAAGTCATGGAATTGCTTTTTTTTATAATAACAAGATAGTGAATGGGTTGGGGTATTATGTTGAGTCAAGATATGATTATATGACTAATAATCAGATACTTTATGAATTAGCCACAGAATAGCGCGATTATGAAAATATACAAAGCTTTCTTTTTCTTAATAAGTCTTTTCGTAATGGTACTTGTTTTATTTAGTTGTACGAAAACGACCTATATCATCGAAGAACCGCACGAGCAAATAAAAAATAGTTCTCCGGGTACATTTGAAATTGTTGCAACAAATATTACTGATAAGAAAGTTGATTTTCAGTGGGGAAGTTCCACTGATCCTGATGGAGAACCGTTGACTTACGAAGTTGCTCTAAACGATTCGGTGATTGCTTATGACCTAACGGCCAATAAATATACAATAGAAAAATTGGTGCCAGGCATCGAATACAAGATAACTGTTACAGCACTAGATAAGCTAAGAAATTCGTCGAAAGCTTCAAAAACGGTAAGGACTTTAAAATCTTTTCTTCTGGGAACATTTTTTTTCGATTTAGCTTACGAGAAATATTCATTTATAAAAGCTATCAAAACATCTGATTCAGGAGTTTTGGTTTTGGGAATGGGATCAATTTTTGAACGGACCAAACCAAGTAAGTACTTCTTGTTGAAACTAAAAAGCGATTACTCAATTGAATGGGTAAAAGAATTTGAATGGGGCGCATTATCTAGCGAATTACCAATAACCATAAAGGAAATACAAAATGATGGTTTTTTTGTTGTTCAATGGCAAAAGATTACCAAAGTTGATTATCTGGGAAATAGTAAAGTTTTATACGAGGTCCCAGTTGAGTATAAGGTCAACTATTTAAGAGATATTGAAATTGATTTGAATGGGAATTACATTGTTGTGGGTGAGTCACATCGTAATTGGCCAACACCACCAATTTGTATCGAATATTTTTTAGTAAAGCTTAATCAAAATGGAGCCGAGCTATGGCATAGTTATGGAGGAAGTACTATTGTTAATTATCCAACTGCAATAAAGAGGGTTGCAGGTAATCAATATCTGATTGTGGGACTCGCTGAAAGTACAAAATCAGCCAGCTATGATGAGAATCATGATTGGAGAACGAATTTCTGGGTGAAAACTATTGATGAAAACGGAAATGAAATTTCAGAGCAAATTTTTAAGAATATCTATCTCGTAGATGACGTGTTGAATGATTGCTTGTTGGAGAGCGACGGCTCATTAACTTTGGCTGGGGCGGCCGCCGGTTCTTTTACCGGGGCATATAATACCAAGGCAAGATTTACCAAAATCAGTTCACAATCCAATAAAATTATTTGGGATATAGTTCCCGGATTGGAATCGAATGGAATCTTTTGTAGTATCGATTGTATTGATAAGATTCAAAGTGATGGTGGTTATATTGTCCTTGCATCCGACAATCAGGGAATTTCTATTTCAGAATTTTCCATTTTAGGTAACCTAAACAGGACAAGAAAGCTTCGGGATTATCCTTCAGGTGTGTTTGTGAAATATAACCCGTTGGGTTACTATGAGTATATTACTAAAGACGGTTTTTTAGTTGTATTCAACAGAGATGGTTATTACGAATATTGAAGTTTATACGAGCAGGATGATTTTATGAAGTCAGGTAAAAAGGAAGAAATTACTGGTATAAATCATTTAAAGTGCGAATTGTATTTGTTGAAAAGGACTATGGATTTGATATTTAGTCAACCTTTAAGGTATAGTTACCAGCAATGATTTAAATATCCTGGCTTAATTAATTCGTACCTAATTATAAAAACTTATAGTTTTTGTAAATTCGCCAAAATTTACGTTTGAATTAATGGCAGTAAAATATAAGCCGACTATATGAATGATCCTTCTTTCTTCCTATGGCTTAAGCATAGCATTGTAATCTTCTTTATGACTTTTTTACATGAGGATGCTGCGATCCTTGCAGCAGCGTTCTCAAAAGTTGAACAAGGGATGCCTTGGGTTTACGCATATATTAGCATTTATTTAGGTATAATATCAGGTGATATAATTATCTATGGACTTGGTCATTTTGCGCAGAAAAGCGCATGGCTGAGATCGAAAGTTATTGGGCCTAAGGTCGAGAATGTAAATAAGTGGCTCGAAACTCATTTGGTTCGTGTCTTGTTGCTTTGCCGTATTACGCCAGGTTTACTATTTCCAACATACGTTGCTTGTGGATGGTTTAAAATACCGTTTAGCCGCTTTGCATTTATAACAATTCTTTCTGGAGTAATCTACTCAACTATAGTACTTACAGCTATTATCCTGTTTGGCGATTTGGTACTTATTCATTTAAATTACTGGGCATGGATTCTATTGGTTGCTGTTGTTTTGGGTTTTGGTATTCGCAACGCATTTAAGCCACGCTGGAGTAAAACTACCGAACATTGGATGGGCGAAGTTCCTCCTTCTTTTTTTAAAGTGTTCAAAAAGCAAATGCCAGGAATGAAACACAGATTTAATGGAATGCCTTCTCTCGAAGGGATTAAGCGGTTTGTTTCAAACGCCGAGAAAATTCCGAATGGCTTGTTTTATATTCCTGTTGGTTTGAGGTGGCTCATACTTTCGGTACGTTACCGGAGCCTTACATTGCCAACAGTTTCTAATCCTATGATTGAAACAGGAGGCTTCTGGGGAGAATCGAAAAGTGACATTATGCAGCAAGTTGGCGAAGACCAGCAAGCTTGGCTGGCTGAGTTTGTCTCCTTGCACCGAAATGGAAACGGCCCAAATTCTGATCTGGAAATTGCCTTAACCCTGATGAGTGAAAAAGGACTTGGTTTCCCAATAGTTGCAAAACCCGATGTGGGCTGGCAGGGGTATGGAGTCAGGTTAGTCGAAGACCAGGAGCATTTATTCCAATATATATCTCGTTATCCGCAAGGCGAGAAAATGGTTCTTCAGCGTCCGGTACCTTATGATGGCGAAGCTGGTATTTTTTATGTAAGGATGCCTGGAGAAGAACAAGGAAGAATTATTTCGGTTACCCTGCGTTATTTCCCCTATGTATATGGTGATGGCGTTTCAACACTCGAAGAACTAATACGGAATAATCCGCGGTCTAAATTACGGGCTGGTTTTTATTTGGGAGAAAAGTCAGAACACCAGGCATTTGAAAAAGAATACCTGGAAATGGTCCCGTCAGAAGGAGAGCTGGTTCGGCTTTCGTTTATTGGGAGTATTCGCGTTGGCGGGCTTTATCGTAATGCCAGTCATCTAATTACTCCTGAATTGACCGAACGTATAAATCAAATTGCTGTCAGTATGCCCGAATTTTACTTTGGACGTTTTGATGTAAGGTTCGAATCAACCGAATTACTGAAGGAAGGTAAAGGATTTTCTATTATAGAAATTAACGGGGCTGGTTCCGAAGCCATTAATGCCTGGGACCCTGAAGTTCCTGTAATTAAGCTTTATAAAGAACTATTTAAAACACAAAGCTTACTTTTTAAAGTCGCCGATCTCAACCGTTCCCGTGGGCATAAACCCATGTCGGTGAAAGATTTTTTGAAAGCTGCCCGGCGGCAGAACAAACTGATTGACAGCTATCCTCCCGCCGGGTAAAGGTTTGTTAAAGTTGTACACCAACAGTTAAGCCAATCCATGCCTGCTGTTTCGTGCAATGTCCGCTATGTGTATAAAGACTATATGGGGCAAAGCAACTTGAAAAAGGGTGGTCGTTCTCTTTTGTTTTCGATAATATTAGGTTACAAGTTGGACTAACAAAAAGCCGAAGCTGGCTGTTTAATTTCTTCGAAAAAATAACGCGCAACTGTTCCATTTCATTTTGCCCGTCAGTCCAGGCTTCTCCTTCATTTACATGGTAGCTGATGAGTTCTAACTGCGACTTAAAATTTTCATTATTAAATATTTGTGTTCCAAGCCCGTATCCTGTTCCCCAGCAGTAACGCGGACCAAAAACTTTGGCTCCAATTGTGAAAATATTATAAAATTTTTCAACACCTATTTTGTATGTTGCCTGTGTATTCCATCCTTCGCTTACCGAAAACTCCATTTCGTGGAACCCATTTTTCTTCACAATACTTAAAAATCCGATCGGGATACCCGATTTGATGGTGTCGGATATATTTAATATTCCAATTTGACATCCGGTTACAATTTTGGCAATGTTCAGTCCAGCTGATATTTGGGTACCATTAAGGTTCTTCGTCATGTTAAGGCATCCTGCAATCTGGGCTCCGGTCATATTTTCATGGGTAATGTTTACGGCTCCTGCAACCTGGCTTCCTTCTGCTTCTTTCCCGGCAAAATTAAGAACCCCGGCTACCTGCAGGTTTTGCATCTTTTCTTTCGAATAATTAATGGCGCCAGCTATTTGAATTCCATAGACATTTCCTTTTGTTATGTTTGCAACACCTGCCATTTGGGTCACTTTACCATCTCCTTTTACCACATTCGAAAAACCGGCAGCCTGAATGCCTTCAGCGTCCTGGCAATAATTACCGAATCCCGCCAATTGAAGGGCAAAGGATTTTCCCCGTGTGAAATTGAAAAAACCGGCAGCCAATACCCCATCGGCTTGACTATAATTGTAATTGGCAAAACCGGCAAATTGAAACCCGTTTGATATGCCTTTGTTGAAATTTGCGAAACTGCCGAATTGAAATCCGGCAAATTCGCCACCAACGAAATTTCCAAATCCTGCAATTTGTATCCCATGAGCAAAATCGCGATCGCTGTTCGAAAAAGCGCTGATTTCAACTCCGCTCAATCCGGCTGAATATCCAGCCAGTAAATTGATTGATGCCTGGTTTACACAATTACCGGCATGTTTGCCGTTTGTACTTAATGGTGGGAAAATTCCGATTGCAAATGGTACTTTTTCAAAATTTCCGTATTGTTGTGCGATAGACTGTACTGTTAATAGAAAGCATATCACTGTAAAAAAGAAAGTTTTCTTCATGGTGTTTTGTTCTGTTTTTGATTCTTATCAATGTTTAGAATCAATGACAACATGTAAACAGAAAGGTTGCAAGAAAAAATAACCTTTCTTCTGAAATAATTGATCAACAGAAAAGATTAGCCTTTTCGCATTGGTGGTTTAGCCTATCCTGCGTTATATCCTTTCTTTAATTGTAGCCCAGTTGTGTGTAGTAAAAAAGCTTTCAGGGATGAAAGCAGCCATTTTTTTCAAAAATTGGTAAGGTAATGCAAACGACAGTAAATCGGCTGGCATTCGTGTACGGGCAGCAATGTCGAAATTACCAATAATGGCACGTTCTTCATTGTTCATCGCCATTTTCAAAGGGTAAGTTATTGTGGCCATGCACGATGAGGCAAACGGAGCAATAATCCGGTCAAATTTTTCAGGAGCGTCATAATGCATCAGGAAACTCAATGCGCTTAATTGGTCGGCATTTACAAAAAACAATACCGATTCTGGTTTTTCTGATTCATTAAAATCTTCCAATGGTTTAATAACTATGTATTTTTTATCGGGTTTCACGGGGTTGATGTTGTTTATAAGCGATTTGGCCAATTCCGGATTTTGGATAAATTTCTCACATGGCCGGAAGAAATCGTCTTTATTCGAGAGAAAATACTCAATTCCGTCGAAAATATGATCCTGAAAGCCAAGGTAAAATGCCGAGCATGGCCAGCCCGTCGATTCTTCGCTAACCACAAAAGCCACACCAGTTGAGGCTTTTAATATCATTGGGACAATGCACCCGTTTCCTTTTTTCTTGATTTCAAGGGCATTTTCAGGTTTATTATCACTGAAACAAACTCCGCAAGGTTTATACTTCTCTAGTTTCAGGTTTTCTGTTAGTACTCTGGCAATTTCTGAAGGTTTCATTCGTATTTATTTTAGCATTACTATTAAAGTTTGGTACGTACTCATGAATAGCCATTTATTTGCTGTTCAGATTTCCCTTCGGCCAATTCAATTTTGGTTTGTCTCGCCTTGGTCGAGATGGCTATTTCATTCGTATAAATTTTTGTTTTAGATGTTGATAAAGTAATACAATTCGGTCATATTTTTCAATAGAAACTGGTCATAGTTCTGTAATTTTGTATGAAACAGTTAACTTCAGTGATATGAAAGCCCTATTGATTATCGATATGCAAAAAGTATCGTTTACACCAAAGACTCCGCGTTTTGATGCCGAAAATGTAATTGCGCGAATTAACAACCTTTCAGAGCTTTTCAGGACTAAAGGATTACCTGTTATTTTTATTCAACATAACGGACGCAGGCAAAATTACTGTACTCCAGGGAGCAAAGAATGGGAAATTCTTGATGAATTAGACCGGAAACCAAACGATGTTGTAATCTCAAAACAGGCTAATGATTCGTTTTACCAGACTCAGTTGCACCATTTTTTACAAATGAACCGCATCGACGAATTGGTCATTACCGGTTGTGCTACTGATTTTTGTGTTGATGCAACTATAAAATCGGCGCTTGTAAACGATTATAACCTCACCATTATTTCAGATGCCCATACTACTGCTGATCGCCCATATCTTCAGGCCTCAAAAGTTATTGATTACTTCAATTGGATTTGGGCCGATTTGATTCCAACCGAAGGTAAAATCAGGCTTGTTAAAAGCGATGAATTTAAGCTATAAAAGCAAAGCAGGAAATATCCATCGGCACTTCCTGCGTTTGTTTCTGTTTCCTGAAAAGCTTATTTCTTACTCATCCCGAAAAGTAATCGGGAAAAATTAAATGGCTTAATTACAAGTACATAAATAACTGTAATAGTAAAAAGTGCGCTAACTGCAATAAACCCGAATTTGCTCCAGTTGCACCAATTCCATTGAACCACAATATAGCCAATAAGCAGCAAAACAGTTTGGTGCAAAATATAGAATGGCAATACTGCTTCGTTCAATGGTTGTCGGTATTTCGATTCGCGGTTCAGATTTTTCATTCCTGTTCCCACAATAAAGATTAGCCAGCACCAGGTAACCAACACCCCTGCTGTTTCCTGAAACGCGTAGTAACTATATACCTGGTTATTCTGAAATAGCTGTCCGAAAGTGGTTTCTTTCATGGCAAACGACGCAAAATACATTACTGTTAACACCATTCCAATTCCGAGTGCAATGAAGCGCGATTTCAGAAAAGATAGCTTTATACCTTCGTTATGCGTACATAAAAATCCGAGGAAAAAGAACAAGGCATATTTGGCAAAATCGGCCCAGCTGGTATAATAGGGAAAATGTTTCTTGAGTAAAATTCCGGCAATGGCAACTGGAATGAACAGTAAAATAGTACCTCCGGGAAAAGATATCGTTCTGGCTATCGAATTCAGTATGGTTTCACCTTTTGTATCCAGGAATTTCATCAGATGATAAAGCAGGATGGAGATGATAAACAGATGTCCAAGAAACCACAAATGGTAAGAGATAATTCCAATCCAACTTGTGTCGAATCCAATGTGATAGTTAAAAATTCCCCCTGAAAAGTAGGTTTGCAGAAAATTAAAATATCCCCCTGAAAACTTGTTATTCGAAAGGGCTTCAACATATTTTTGCGGCGGTATCAGTAATAAAACGCCCATCAGGTAAGGTACCAACAGACGAAGTGTTTTGCTTTTCAGGAACGATAAAAATGGTTTACGGACACTGAAAACGCCTGATGCACCCGAAAGAAAGAAAAACAAGGGCATGATCCAAAGGTTTACAAACCCAAGGAACATTAGAACCGATTCGGATTGCTGTGGATTCTTGACATGCCAATACATGGTATCGAAAAAGTGTGAAGTGTGGAAAAAGAAAACGGTTAAAATCGCGAGGATGCGTAACCAGTCGATGTAATAAATTCGTTGCATGGCTTTGAGGATTAAATTGTTTGCTGCAAAGTTGAAGGAAGTTGTTTGGGTGCAAAGAATGTGTTTGCAAACGGTGTGTTCGCGCTGGCAAAAGCGGTGTGCGCATTCGCAAATAAGCATCAGTTAATCGATTGAAATACTGGTTGTTCTGAATTCTGACGGCGTTTGTCCTGTAAATTTTTTAAATGCTTTGTTGAATGCTGATTTGGAATTGTAGCCTACTTCTTCGGCAATTTGCTCAATAGTATATTGACTGGTTTTTGGATCGGTCATCAGCCGTTTGGCTTCTTCAACGCGGTATTGGGCAATCCAATCGTAAAACGAAGCTTCCATTTTTTCGTTAATAACCTGCGAAACAAGATATGCGGGCTCTCCAATCAGTTTTGCAAGTTTCCCTATGGAAATCAGGCTGTCGGTAAACAGCTTTTTATCGCTCATGAGTGTCAATAACTTTTGCTGAATTTCCAGTTTCTTTTCTTCTTTTATGCCCGAAGTTGTTGCTTTTGGTAATTCTTCGCTGGTTTCGTCGGGTTTGGCGATGGGTTGATGCATTACCGCCGGGCGAAGCAGCTCGGTTAGCGAACTGCAATAAACGATTCCGGTGAGGAAGCTGGCAATAATATGATCGCCAAAGTCGCGCACATAAGTCATTTTCACCACCAACGTTACTACAATTAAAACCGCAATGATGATGTTGAAAACAAACCACCAGTTTACTTCAAGTTTCGACACTTCTCTCTTCGGATTTTGGTAGAAATGCGCCAGTTTTTGGAACGACAAAACCAGGTAAATCACCATCTGGAAATACCAGAAAAACATTTGGAATCGCCTGATATTCCCTAGTTTGTGCAGCAATTCGTAGTGGCCGGTAGTTTTCCACTCAACTAAATGATGTACATAGTAATAAATTTCAAATTTATATTCATAAGGTGCCAGGTAAAACGGAATGAAAAACATTGTGTATACCATAAACGGGATGAAATGGAATCCCCATTTTTTGAGTTTTACGTTAGGATCAATGTTTAAAATAAGGAGATAAATCAATGGGGGAATGGCAAACTGGAAAGGCTCGGAGAAATCGACCAACGGTATAACAAAATACATGTACCCGGTGCGGTTCAGAAAAATTTCAAGAATAATACCGGTTAGGAAAAAAAACAAAGCTGCCTTAAATTTCTCTCCCCTGCCTTTATGGAAAAGGCTGGTAATAAATAGCATAATACCTTGAGCAACGCCAAGTAAAATCACAAAATCAACAAAATTCAGATCGGTATTTCCTGGTTCCGGAATCATAGTTGAATAATCTGCTCGAAGTTTTTTTCAAATATAATCAATGCCGGAAAATTCTTGATTTTATCGTGCAATTAGTTTATCAGCGAAAGCACATCCAATGGAGTTTTAAGCTTAAAGTCAGCCTGAATTGTATCGGGAGTTTTGGTTCCCCAAAGTGCCAGTCCAAAAGCGATGCCTGCGGCCTGTGCGGCTTGCTGGTCGTAAACGGTATCGCCAATGTAAATTACTTGTTGAGCCGTGTATCCTGATATTTCGAGGAATTTAAGCAGAGGGTCGGGGAATGGTTTGTGTCGGGCTGTATCGCTGGCACTCACATAATGATCGAAATAGGGCATCAACCCAAAAGGGATAAAATCGTCGTTAAGCTCAATCTGGTTTTTCGAAGTGACCAGTCCGGTGCCAGCTTTCGATGTTTGCAGAAGTTTTAGTGTTTCCTCAATATGGGCGTAAATTTTCACACTTTGTTTATAATCAATCATATATTCGTTCCATCTGCGGCTTGCCGGATATGTATTTGATATCCCAAATCTTTCGAGTGTTACTTCTCCCGGAATCCCCAAAATAAAATCGAGATCAGTCCACGATGGTTCTTGTCCAATTTCTTCCTGAAGTAATTTTTGGAGCGCTTTTTTTACCATGAACTCGGTGTCGATCAACGTGCCATCGACATCAAAAATAATGCAATCGAACATTGTGATAGGTTTTTTATAGGATTTGCAAGGTTATGAACAATAAACGGGTAAAGCAAATGATAAATTGCAGTTCAGATGAAATTTCGTTTAAAAGCTGTAACTTGATACAAAAAATGTAATGGATTTTGCTGAAGGACATATTTATCACGTTTACAATCGCGGAAACAATTCACAAACGGTATTCTTCACCCACGAAAACTACCTGTTTTTTCTTGATAAGCTGCGGAAGTTCATTTTGCCGCACGCCGATGTTCTGGCCTGGTGTCTGATGCCGAACCATTTTCATTTGATGATTTCGGTGAAACAGGTTCAGGTTGAAATTGTTGAGCAGACAACTGCCGGAGGAGTTAGTGAGCAGGTGACTCGAAGTCACCTGCTCACTAAAACAAGGTCGCTGAATGATTCGATATCAATTTTGCTTCGGTCTTATACAAGGGCGATTCAAAAGCAGGAACGTATGACCGGAAGCCTTTTCCAAAATCGAACCAAAGCACTTTGTCTTACCGAGCCGCAAGGCGTTTCTCCGGCGTATTTCAATAGTCACTTTGGATCGATGGGAAACCTCGATTTGCCCGAGACCAATTACCTGAATGTTTGCTTCGATTACATTCACCTGAACCCGGTTAGCGCCAAATTGGTTGCCGAACCCGATGATTGGGAATTCTCGTCGTACCGCGATTATTTTAGCGGACGAAAAGGCAAACTGATCAATCGGGAGTTAGCCAAAGAATTGGGGTTGATTGAATGAGTTGAGATTAGTGAGCAGGTGACTCAAAGTCACCTGCTCACTAATTAGCTCACATATCAAAATTCTCGCTAAATTTATTCCTCTGGAAAACATCAACTTTTAAGCAATGAACGACCTGTATTTAATTGGCAATGGGTCTTGGTACGTGGATTGGGGGCTTACTACTCTTAATAAATTGCTTGGCAAATAAATATACATCGAAAAGAAAACAATAAACTTAAATTAGCATACATCTAATCTTTTCAAAATGCAAACCCTTCATTTTTCAAAAGCTCAAACATCACAAACAATTTTAATAAATCAGGATCATCCCTATCTAGAATTGCTTTATGCTGATCTCGGTGATTTTGAAGTTGACAAGGATTATTCTAAATACGATTTTAGGATAATTACTAAGCGAAAGAATGGTGGATCAAGTGATTATTTGGTCAACCTTAACTCATATGTTGGAGTAAATCAGCGTAGTAATATTTTGAATTTTAATCGCGCAGTGGTTAAAGAAGGGGATTTTGGGGTTACCGAAGTTGAATTCGCTATTGATAATCCAGAAGTTTTTGACAGCAATTTTAAACTAGTTGTCGAGACAGGAAATTACTTTGTTAAAATGGGAAATCCTTGGGGAGAGTTCGAAGAAGAACTTGAGGAAAATGGCAACAACAGAATATTGTTTTCGGCTCCGTTTGGACAAGGAAAGACAACTTTTCTAAAAAAGTTCTTCGAAAAAAATCAAAATAAATATGAAGTATTTCATCTCTTTCCAGTCAATTATGCAATTGCTAATAATGAAGATATTTTCAGCTATATAAAAGCAGAGATTTTCTACAAATTAATTTTGAAAGGAGTTTCATTTGATAAAGAAACTATACCACATAAAATTGCTTTTCCATTCTATCTTCAAAAGCATTTTGATAAGGCTTTACTCCCGTTAGTTCGATTATTCCCTAAAGTTGGTGGTGATATTTATTCTATTGCGAACGATTTAATCAAGTTAAAGGAGAATTATTTGAAGGAATTTGAAGAAGTTAATCAGGATAACGAAAAGAAGGTTGAGTCTTTTCTCGACGAACTACATGGTAAGGAGGGATCATTATTCGAAGATAATTTCTATACGCAATTAATCAGAAAGCATATCGAGGAACTTAAAACGAAGAAGAAATCTGTTTTAATAATAGATGACACAGATCGAATGGATCCAGATCATATTTTTCGCATTCTAAATGTTTTTGCAGCTCATTTTGATTCTCCAGATTACATTGAAGGTGATTCTAATAAATTTGGGTTTGATAAAATTGTCATTGTATGTGATTATGAGAATCTACACAAAATATTTAGTCACAAATATGGAGCAAGGACTGATTTTGCTGGCTACATAGATAAGTTTTTCAGCAAGTCTATTTTTAGATTTGATAATTCCAGTGCAATTAATGCAATTATTAATTCTATGGTTCCTGACGAATTCAAAAATCGCTTGCCTAATTTTGAGTTTATAGTTTCTGACCTTATTAAAACTGGCAATATTTCATTGAGAGAAGTATTGAAGTTGAAAGAATCTCAGTTGGCAAGGATAGCTGATACAGTAATGAGGAATGGCTATTCCAACACAAGTCTGGCGCATTTATATCCAACAATCCATGTTTTACAGCGAATTTTTAGTAGCCATATTCTGACGGAGAAATTAAAATCTTGTCAAAGCAATATAACTGAGAAGAACGGAGCTACATCGAAACTCAGTCGTTATAATAGTAATTCAATTGACATGTTAATTCCCGTTATTAAATCAATTTACGGTTACTATTTGGAGCCAAGCAAAAGATACTCATTTAGTTTACTCAACAAGAAATTTGAGTTTGAATTTGAGAGTCGCATAAGCGACACAAATATCAGAGAAGCCTATAGGCAAGTAAATGCAAATGAATTCCAGAAGGTTGACCAATCAAAACTGTTTGATGAAAAGGATTTTTATGAATTGTTACTTTTAGTAGTTAATAGCTATGATAAGTTTCAAATTGAAAACAAGATACTTGGCTAGTTTTTACCTTTGCAATGCAAAAAACCGCTTTCCATTTCCCGGAAAGCGGCTTTTGTATTTTGCGAGTGAGCGGGTGACTCTAAGTCACCCGCTCACTAAAAGAGCTTCAAATTAAACTACATACGTCCTCGACGTGGTGTCGCCGCCTCTTCCGGTCCAGTTGGTGTGGAAGAATTCGCCGCGAGGTTTGTCGGTGCGTTCGTAGGTGTGAGCGCCGAAATAGTCGCGCTGAGCCTGCAACAGGTTAGCTGGCAAACGTTCGCTGCGGAAACCATCGAAATAGCAAAGTGCCGAAGTTAATGCCGGTACCGGAATTCCGTTGGTCAGGGCAGTAGCACAAACACGGCGCCATCCGGCCTGAGCTTTTTCTACCACATCTTTGAAATATGGTGCAAACAAGAGGTTCTGTAAATCAGGATTTACATCGAATGCTTTCTTGATATCGCCTAAGAATACCGAACGGATGATGCAACCACCGCGCCACATCAGGGCAATCCCTCCGTAGTTGAGGTTCCAGCCGTATTCTTTGGCGGCTTCCATCATCAGGTTATAACCTTGTGCATACGAAATGATTTTTGCTCCAAACAAAGCGTCTTTAAGGTCAGCAATCATCTGGGCTTTATCGATGTTGGTATTTACGGCCGGTCCGTTGATCACTTTAGAAGCTTCAACGCGCAGGTCTTTCTGTGCCGATAAGCAACGTGCAAATACCGATTCTCCAATCAGTGTCAACGGAATACCCAGGTCGAGTGCAGCTACTCCGGTCCATTTTCCGGTACCTTTTTGTCCGGCAGTGTCGAGGATTTTTTCCACCATAGGTTCGCCATCTTCGTCTTTGTAACCCAGAATATCGCGCGTAATTTCAATCAGGTACGAATCCAGATCGCCCTCATTGTATTTCTTGAAAACTTCGTGCATTTCGTCGGCGTTCATGCCCAGCAAGTCTTTCATCACCTGGTAGGCTTCGCAAATGATCTGCATGTCGCCATATTCTATACCATTGTGCACCATTTTCACAAAGTGACCGGCGCCACCTTCACCAACCCAGTCGCAGCAAGGCGAACCATCTTCCACTTTGGCCGATACAGCCTGGAAAATCTCCTTCACGGCAGGCCATGCAGCAGGCGAACCGCCAGGCATCATCGACGGACCTAACAGCGCGCCTTCTTCACCGCCCGAAACACCGGTTCCGATGTACAGCAACCCTTTGCTTTCCACATATTTGGTGCGACGAATCGTGTCAGGGAAATGCGAGTTTCCACCATCGATAATTATGTCTCCGGGTTCCAGATGAGGAATAATTAGTTCGATGAAATCGTCCACAGGCTGACCGGCTTTTACCAACATCATCACTTTGCGTGGGCGTTCGAGCGAAGCACACAATTCGGCAATCGAATGTGCACCAATGAATTTTTTACCGGCTCCGCGGCCAGCCATAAATTCGTCAACACGAGCGGTTGTACGGTTAAAAACAGCTACAGTGTAGCCTTTACTTTCCATGTTCAATACCAGATTTTCGCCCATAACGGCCAACCCGATCAATCCAATGTCTGCAAGTTGTTTCATTTTTATCGTTTATAATTTGTATTTTATTTTGAACCACATAGGCACATAGATTTTCCCCAATTTTCCTATTGTGTTCTATGTGTCTATGTGGTTTGTACTTTAAACCCCAATTCATGCAACACATCCAGCGTATCCTTATCCACGTTTTTAGGAACAACAGTAAACGCCGAAAACTCCCTCCTGACGGGGTAATCGCCGCGCAGTTGCTCGAATTTCGACGGAGCACTCCTGAAATCAGCGTCGTCGTTACGAATGTCGTAGGTATGCAAAATCGCTTTCGTAATAATTTCCTGCTCGCTCAATCCGCTTCCATTCAATTCAAAAACAGGTTTTGCCGGAAGTTCAACTCCTGAAGGATGCCAGCTTTCGAGTCCAAGATTAAAGAATTTGCTGATGGCATGAACACTCATTTCAGTTCCGGTGGCTTTACCATCTTTCGAATAGCCGGCAATATGTGGTGTTGCAATCTCCGTCATTGACAATAATTCCAGATCAATATCCGGTTCGTTTTCCCAGCAATCGCAAACGAATCCTGAGATATGACCGCTTTTCAATGCAGTTTTCACGGCTAAAGTATCTACCACTTCGCCGCGGCACGAATTAATAACCACCGGTTTCTTTTTCAATCCTGAAAAGAATTCATCATTACCGAGGTGGAATGTGGCATCTTCACCTTTCATATTCAGCGGAACATGTAAGGTAATAATGTCGGCTTCGTCCATGACCTGTTTAAGGCTTACGAATTCTGCAGAACCTTCAGCTCGTTGGCGTGGCGGGTCGTTTTTCAATACTTTCATGCCAAACAGTTCGCTGATCCGGGCCACTTTGCTTCCTACATTTCCAACGCCAACAATACCGATACATAAATCTTTTAGTTGCAGATTTCGGGTTTCGGCCAAAACCATCAGCGTTGAAGCGATGTATTGTTCCACTGATTTGCTGTTGCAGCCTGGCGCATTGGTCCACTTGATTCCGGCGGCATCGCAAAAATCAGCGTCGATATGGTCGTAGCCAATGGTTGCTGTGGCAATGAATTTCACAGATGAACCAGCCAGCAGTTTCTCGTTGCATATCGTGCGGGTGCGTGTTACAATCGCGTCGGCATCTTTCACCACTTCCGGCGTTGTTTTCGATCCGGCCAGGTAAACCACATCTGCCACTCCTTCGAAAGCGCCTCGGATGTAAGGAATTTTATCGTCAATTACAATCTTCATAATTCGATTTTATTGAACCACAATAGGCACATAGATCACATAGTTTAATATTGTGTTTTTCTATTGTGTTCTATGTGCCTATATGGTTTTCAGTTTTATAGGTTTCGGCAACTGCCTTTTGTTCGTTTGTTGTCGTCGTTTTTAGACGCATAATAGTTTTTTACCATTTCATCCAGTACAGCGCTAGTTCGGGCGGCAGTTTTTCCGGTACTCGGACTGGCACCAACTCCTCTCAATTCATCAACTATCCGTTGAATCAAATGATGCTGAATGTTTTCAGGATTTTGAACCGTGATTTTTTTTGTTCCTTCCGATGTTGTGAGTGTTAGTCCGTCGTGTGCAAAACAAGGAAGAATAATTCTGCCGAGTGTTCCTGTTATCTCAATAGTATCGGCAAACAGCGAACGATCAGTCACAAAGCACCAGCTTCCGGTTCCAACGACACCATTGCCAAAAAGGAAAGTGCCTGTTACTGTATCTTCTGCTTTGTAATAGCCCGCCTGATTGACAGCGATTCCGTGCACATCAATGATCGGTCCAAACAGGAAATCGAGGTAATCCAACTGGTGCGAAGCCAGATCGAAGAAATGACCGGCTCCGGCAATCTTAGGATTTACATGCCACGAATGTTTTTCCGGAGGTAAATCTTTTTCATTAGCCGCTTTGTGCAATTTAATGTGAACGTTAAGTGGTATGCCAATAATTCCGTTATCAATCAACTCTTTGGTTTTCAGGAAAGCTGGCAAAGTCCGTCGATAATAAGCTACAAATAACGGCATTCCTGTTTCTTCTGAAACACGGTTCATTTCCTGGCATTCCCTGTAGTTGAGAGCCATTGGCTTCTCAACATAAACCGGTTTGCCGGCACGCATGGCCTGAATAGCGTATTGTGCATGGGTATTGGGTGGGGTGGCAATGTAAATGGCATTCACTTCCGGATCGTTGATCAATTGATCGGCATCGGCGTACCATTTGGGCACGCCATGGCGTTTGGCGTAATCCTCGGCCAAAGTCGCATTGCGGCGCATCACAGCAACAATGCGCGAATGCTCCACCTTGTTAAATGCAGGTCCGCTCTTCAACTCTGTTACGTTCCCGCAACCTATTATTCCCCAGTTAACTTCGTTCAATGTCATACTTAATTTTTAGAACCACATAGACACATAGGTCACATAGACTTATTTTTTTTCTATTGTGTTCTGTGTGTCTATTGTGGTTTTTTAATTATTCGTCAGGCAAATTCCTGAAATGTTCTGTTACAAAAGTCAGTTGTCCTTCTTTAAAGATATTCAGGCAATTAAAATTGATCAGAATACCTTTAGGTTTTTTCAAAAGCTTCAAATAGGTTAACAACTGTGCTTCATGAATGGGTAATAGTTCTTCAACAGTCTTCAATTCAACAATTATTTGATCATTGACCAGCAAATCGTATCGAAGCTCACAATCCAAAGTAAGTCCTCTGAAATTCATGGGAATGGTTTGCTGTCTGTCAACTTTAAACCCATTTAGAATTAATAAATGAAACAAACACTTTTCGTAAACACTTTCAAGCAACCCAGGGCCAAGTTCTTTGTGAACTTCAATTGCAAAACCAATGATTGCTCTTGAAAGCTGGTTTATTTCTTTTTGTGTCGTCATACTAAATCGTTTAAAACCACATAGACACATAGGCCACATAGATTTATTATCACCTTTCTTACTAAGTGTCTATCGAATTCAATTTGTTATTCTTTAGTTAAACTTCAGTTCGTTTTGTTTTAACTTGATTTTCTACTGTGATCTATGTGCCTATGTGGTTCAAATATCAATACTTAAATCTATCCTTAAATGCCCACAGTCCCAATGCCGGGTTGGAAATATAGAAAATCTCTTCTCCGTCGGGCATCTTGTTGTATCCGTCTTTTAGCTTCGCCGGATCGTATTTGGAAGTCACTTCGTCAATGTCGGCATATTTAAAGCCAACACTTTCGATTTCTGCCTGGGATAGGTTTTCTTTACCTTTTCCCGGACAATAGGTAATGCTGAAACGTCCTTCCGAAGAGCCATGAATGAGGTGAGCCGCGGCGCTCAGGTTGTTTCTTAATTCCTCGTTTTCGTTGCAGGCTTTTAAAGTGGCCGGTGTTCCAAAGTAGCCATATTTGCGAATCAGGCGGTCGATTTCCTTGTCTTCGCCAAATTCTTTCAGGGCAGGAGCGATAACGATCAGTTCGCCATTGTCATCAATAGCCATTCGGGTTCTGTATACTGATTTGTTGCCCAGCCAGGTGCTTTTAAACTCGGTTGGATCGAGGTAAACCACTACCTTTTTAAGTGGTTTGTCGAGCATTTCGAAGTTGACGAGCAATGCAAGTTTGGCTGCTTTGTCGAATACTTCAAAATCGTCGCCAATATATAAACCACGGGTTTTTATTTTGCCGTCAGTTTTATCCAAACCAACAACCGTTTGCACATAAACAATTGGCAAATTTTGGGTAAAGTTTTCCGAAGCATAGTTGAAAATACGGCGTACCGGCGTATCGGCGTGACCCATCATTTTTTCCATTCCGTAGGCCGCGCCCACAAAATGACTTTTGTTGATGCCTTCCACACCACCAGTTCCAACAAATATATTTTTGTTATAGTTGGCCATTCCCACTACTTCGTGCGGAACTACCTGACCAATGGAAAGAATCAGGTCGAAATTACCTTCTATCAACAACTTATTAACCTGTGCCGGCCACGGAAATTCAACTGCTCCTTTCGATGCTTCCTTCACAAATTCGGCAGGTACTGTTCCAACTGTCACTACGTCGTTTCGCCAATCGTGTTCGCGAATAAGCGATGCTGGCATTGAGCCGAACATGTGTGCAATCTGGTGAGTGGTCATGGGGGAGTGGGTTCCCAATGCCGGAAGCACATCAGTAAGTGCTTCACCGTAGTACTGCCAGGTCATTTCGGTCAGTTCTCCGGCGCGACTAGGCAACCGGGTATAATCCGGCGGAATAGCCAGCACTTTCTTTTTTGCTTCCAGTTTCCCGAGCGCTTCGAACAAGCCTTTTTTCAGGTCGTCGGCACTTAATTCCAGTTCTATTGAGCCAATTTCATAATATAGCATAAAGCCCCTCCTAACCTCCCCCAAGGGGAGGGATTTTGTTCGTTGTTCAATGTATTCACATAATTGCAATGCTCCTCCAAGTCCCCTTTGGGGGATTTAGGGGGCTTCTTCTACCTTTTCACCCTTGCATTCCCGCCCCAGATGCTCCAGACCATATCTTCGTCAGCCGGTTGGGCATAATCGGTAAGGAATGTGGTTGCCAGAGCACCTGTTGCCCAGCCAAATTGCGGCCATTTTTCAGGTTCCCAGCCTTTCAGGATAGCGTAAAGCAAACCACCCACAAAGCCGTCGCCACCTCCTATGCGGTCGAGTACGCCTATTTTACGCGGTTCAATTACTTGCCAGTTTTTGCCTTCGAGCATAATGGCTCCCCACAGGTGTTCGTTGGCGCTGATTACCTGGCGCAAGGTGGTTGCAAATACCGAAGTATTTGGGAAAGCAGCTTTTACGCGGGAAATCATTCCTTTGAATCCTTCAATTTCGGCTTCAATGCCTTTTCCTCCGGCTTCCGGGCCTTCAATTCCAAGGCAAAGCTGAAAATCTTCTTCGTTGCCAATCAGAATGTCGGCTACTGAAGCAATTTCAGTAAAGTTGGCGCGTAATTCATCTTCACGACCTTTCCAGAACGATGCCCGGTAATTCAGATCGAAAGCGATACGCGTTCCATATTTCTTGGCAGCTCGGGCAATTTCGAGGCAGAAGGTACTTGTTTCAGGAGAAAGAGCGCCAATTAATCCTGAAAGATGTACAATTTGCACACCTTCCTGACCAAAAATGCGGTCGAGGTCGAAATCTTTCACGTTCAGTGTACGGCCTACTTCGCCGGCACGGTCGTTTTGCACGCGAGGGCCGCGGGTTCCGAAACCACTGTCGGCAATGTTAAATTGGTGGCGGTAGCCCCATGGTCCGCCTTGTGCTACTTCCGGTCCTTCGTAATCCATTCCGCGGGCACGGAGACTACTTTTAATGAATTGCGCAATCGGACTGTCTTTCACAAAAGTGGTCAGTACTTTTACCGGAAGACCAAGTGATGAGGAAATATTGGCCACATTGGTTTCGGCGCTTGTGGCCTGCATTTCGAACAGGTTGCTGGTGTGTACCGGCTGTCCGTTGACCGGAGTAATACGAACACCCATGCTGGTTGCTACCAACAGGGAATATTTACAGTTTTGTTTTAATTCCATACGAAAGGCCCCCTCTACCTCCCCCGGAGGGGGAGAACTGGCGGGGCAACCAGGTTCTAAATTTCTTATTCATTTATTGTGAGATGCATCCGAAAAACTTCTGCATCGCCTCTATTTACTTTTATTTGGTTATTGAATATTGGATATTCATCATTGGACATTTTTTTCTAAAGTACCAATATCCAATACTCAATAAACAATATCCAAACCCACCTTTTTTTTAAGTCCTCCCTTTTGGGGAACTTGTCCCGGTTTACCGGGAGGGTTTGGGAGGGGCTTTGTTTTTATACCCCTCCAAATGCACTGTAACCACCATCAACCGGGATAACGATTCCGGTGATGAAGCTTGAAATGTCAGAAAGGAGGAACAGCAGGGCACCGTCGAGGTCGGATGGATCGCCAAATTTACCCATAGGGGTATTGTTTACGATTTTCTGGCCACGTGGAGCGAATCCTCCGTTTTCGTTAAGCACCAGGAACCGGTTCTGATTGGTGATGAAGAACCCCGGTGCAATGGCGTTTACGCGAATGCCCACTTTGGCCAGGTGAACGGCCAGCCATTGAGTAAAATTGTTGACCGAAGCCTTGGCTGCAGAATAAGCCGGAATTTTAGTCAGTGGTTTGTACGAATTCATTGATGAGATATTCAGGACAACGCCTTTTTTTGCCTTCAGCATATCCTGGGTAAGAACAATCGACGGCAGAACGGTACCTTTAAAATTCAGAGCAAAGACTTTGTCGAATCCATCCAGTTCAAGCCCGTAAAATGTATCTTCCAGGTGGTCAAGACTATCGTCGTCCATTTGCTCTACTTTGGTGGTTGCAGCTGGACTATTGCCGCCGGCTCCGTTAATCAGGATTTCAATCGGGCCAAGCTTTTCGTTGATTTCGGCTTTCGCTTTTTGCAGCGATGCCTTATCGAGCACGTTGGCTTCAATGCCAATGATAGTTGCACCGAATTCGGCTGAAACTTCGGCGGCTACCTTTTCGGCTACTTCTTTATTAATGTCGGCAATGGCAACTTTCACCCCTACCGAAGCAAGAGCTTTTACCATTTGGATGCCAATTACACCTGCGCCACCGGTAATGACGCACACTCTTCCTTTTAAATCATCAAAACTGATTGGTTTCATTTTTTATTTAGTTATCGATAATAGTTGAGATTTTCTTTGGCAATTATATCAATCGAAGTATAGTTTTCAGTTTTTACTTCTCTTTTTAATACAAGGTGTTCAAACAATGTTATGATTGCATTATAGCCTTGCTCTTCAGGTCTCTGGCAAATCAAGAAATCAATAAATCCTTTGTTCAGGAAATCAATGTTCTCGTTAATAAGGTCATGCCCAATTACTTTAATTCCTGTTAAATTCAGTTTTTCAAGTATACGAGCCAGGTAATAAACCTGCGAATTGGTTACAAAAATTCCTTTAATGTCAGGCGACGACTTAAGTAATTCTATAATTATGGTTTGCGATTCTTGCTCTGCAGGATTGGCAATTTCTTTTGTTTGTACTTTACGGTTAATCCCATTTTTACTGAAATAGTCATAAAATCCTTTTTCCCGTTGAACCAGATGGTTCAAGTTATCAAGTTGCTTGGCAAATTGAAGGATGAGAATTGCTGAACCTTCGGGAATAGAATAATTGAGTAATTTTGCAGCCAAAGTTCCCGCCTGAAATGAATTTTGCCCGATGTAACTCAGTTTTTCACATTCCTTAATATTTGAGTCGATAAAAACATAAGGAATATTTCTTTCTTTTAATTCATCAATAAATTCTTTGGACTCGCGTGAAAAAAATGGTGCGAAAACTACTCCATCCGGGTTACTCTCGATAATTAACTTTGCTTCTTCACTAAAATTAAGTGGATCAGACTGAATAAACTGATGAATAGCAATTTGAATTCCATATTGATGAATTTCGTCAAAAGCTTTCCTGACACCAATTAATGGTTTATTCCAATATGATTCTTCGGAAATAGGTGCAGGAACAAGTAATGCCAGCAAAAAGGTTTTTTTTGAAGCAAGAGTACTGGCCAATAAATTTGGTTGGTATCCCATTTCTTCAATTATCTTCAAAATTTTTGCACGCGTGGCTTTGGCTACCTCTCCGCGGTTGTGGATTACACGGTCGACTGTTCCAATTGATACATCTGCCTGTTGTGCAATGTCTTTGATCCGGGTGCGATTAATTGCTTTGATAATATTTCAATTTTAAGGTTGAAAGTTTTTGAGGACAGGAACAAATCTATTAATTTTTTACATTCATCGTGTTCGTACACGGCAAAAACTATTGTATAACATTTTTAGCGAAATTTAGTTTCTTAAAGTTGGAGAATTAGGATAATGTCCATAATTTCGTGTCCGTACACGGATTTTTGTTTTTTTTATGTATCAATAAATTAATACAATATGCAACTAGGGAAATTTAGCTTAGGAATTGGCGACCGCTTCTCGCATCAGGGAGTAGCTCAGCTTCGTGGAGTTATTAAAGCTAACAATGCTGGTCTGGAAATTAGTCCGGTTTGGAACAAATCGAATCGCGAGCACATTTATGTGCATTCGCATCCGGCTGATGTACGGAAAGAAGCAGATGCAGCTGTTGCTGCTTTGGGTTATAACGGTAAATATTTTGTTGATGCCGACCATATTAATTTAACAACAGTTGCCCCGTTTGTGGAAACCGCCGACTTTTTCACCTTGGATGTGGCAGCCTTTATTGGTAAAGAAAGTCCTGAAGATGATGTAAAAGCGTTTGTCGATTCTTGTTCAAAATATTTAGGTGAACTAAATATTCCAGGAATCGAACATCCGATTGAAGTTAGCGAAGAATTACTGGTTAAAATTGCAGGCAAATTCCTGGCTGCAACACAACAAGCATCAGATATTTACAATTTTTTGAAAGATAAAAAGGGTGTTGGAAATTTTATAACTGAAGTATCGATGGATGAAGTTGAAAGTCCGCAAACGCCTGTCGATTTGTTTTTTATCCTGAAAATGTTGGCTGACAAAGGAGTCCCGGCGCAAACAATCGCCCCAAAATTTACCGGACGTTTTAATAAAGGCGTTGATTACGTGGGTGATGTTGAACAATTTGCCAAAGAATTTGAAGAAGATGTTCTGGTTATTGATTATGCTGTGAAAGAGTTTGGTCTTCCTGAAGAATTAAAGCTTAGCGTGCATTCGGGAAGTGATAAATTCACCATTTATCCAATAATGGCCAATATCATTAAAAAGTATGATAAAGGTTTGCATGTAAAAACTGCGGGAACAACCTGGCTTGAAGAAGTAATTGGTTTAGCTGTTGCGGGCGGCGAAGCTCTTGAAGCTGCCAAAACTATTTATACCAATGCCTTGGGCCGTAAAGATGAATTATGCGCTCCTTATGCCGATGTTATTGATATTGATACGGCTAAACTTCCTACACCTGAAGAAGTTGCTTCATGGTCAAGCGAGAAATTTGCAAACACACTGAGACACATTCCGGGCCATCCTGATTACAATCCAAATTTCCGCCAGTTAATTCATGTGGGTTATAAAGTGGCTTCCGAAATGGGTTCAGGATATACTGACCTCCTAAAAAAATATTCGGATGTTATTGGAACTTGTGTTGAAGAAAACATTTATGACAGACATTTGAAACGCTTGTTCAATTTATAGTTCGAAGTGCCTAAAGTTTGGAGTGCCTAGAGTTAAAAACACATTCGGCACTCTTTATTCAAGAAGCAAACTCAAAATCAAAGAAATATGAAACATTTTATGGATGAAAACTTTCTGTTGCAAACGGAAACAGCGCAGAAATTGTATCACGAACATGCGGCCAAAATGCCCATTTTCGATTACCATTGCCATATAAATCCTAAAGATATAGCTGAAGACCGTCGGTTTAAGACAATTACCGAAATCTGGCTTTATGGCGACCATTACAAATGGAGGGCTATGCGTACCAATGGTGTTGACGAACGTTTCTGTACAGGCGATGCCAGCGACTGGGAAAAATTTGAGAAATGGGCGGAAACGGTTCCATATACCTTACGTAACCCGCTGTTTCACTGGACCCACCTTGAATTGAAGAAGTTCTTCGGAATTAATGAAGTTTTGGGCCCCGGTAATGCCCGGAAAATTTATGATGAATGTAACGAAAAGTTGAGTCAGCCCGAGTATAGCTGTCGTGGAATTATTCGCATGGCCAATGTTAACACAATATGTACTACCGATGATCCGGTTGATTCATTAGAATATCATCGCCAGATTAAAGAATCGGGCTTTGAGGTGGCGGTTTTACCAGCTTGGCGACCAGATAAAGCGATGATGGTGGAAAGCCCTGCAGTTTTTAACGTTTATATCGATCAGCTGGCCAAAGTTTCAGGAGTTGAAATAAAAACGTTTGCTGATATGATTAGTGCGTTGGACAAACGCCATCTCTTTTTTCATGAAAATGGCTGCCGCTTATCTGATCACGGGCTCGATACAGCTTTTGCCGAAGATTACACCGCGAAGGAAATCCGGGCTATTTTCGCCAAAGTTCGCTCTGGCAGTAAGTTATCGGATGAAGAAATCCTGAAGTTTAAATCGTGCATGTTGTACGAATTTGGCGTGATGGATCATTCGCGTGGGTGGACACAACAATTACACGTTGGGGCTCAACGCAATAATAATACACGTTTGTTCAACAAATTAGGCCCGGATACGGGCTTTGATTCGATTGGCGATATGCCGGTAGCTGCTCCTTTAGCTAAATTGCTCGACCGTTTAGATCAGGAAAACAGGCTTTGTAAAACAGTTTTATATAACCTGAATCCGCGCGACAATGAGTTGTATGCTACAATGTTGGGTAATTTTCAGGATGGGAGTGTTCCCGGTAAGATTCAGTATGGTTCAGGGTGGTGGTTCCTCGATCAGAAAGACGGCATGGAGAAGCAAATGAATGCTCTTTCTAACCTTGGTTTGTTGAGCCGTTTTGTTGGCATGTTAACCGATTCAAGAAGCTTCCTTTCGTACACGCGCCACGAATATTTCCGTCGTACACTTTGTAATTTGCTTGGTAACGATGTAGAGAATGGCGAAATTCCATACAATATGGAGTTACTTGGTCAAATGGTTGAAAATATATGTTTTAACAATGCTAAGGAATATTTCAAATTTTAAGAAAAAGTTGTTTGTCCCGCCATTTGATACGAAAGTAGCTTGGCAGGATAAATAAAATTAATAGTTTTACAATCGATTGCATAAGAGAAGCCCCACCCAGACCCTCCCGGTAAACCGGGACAAGTTCCCCGAGGGGGAGGACTTAAAAAGTCTCTCCTCGGGAAGACTTAAAGAGGCTGAAAGAAACATTGTTGTGAGTATATGCCACCTAAAGCCTCACTCTTCGGGGGAGGTTTGGAGGAGGCCTTTAAAATTATTAATAAATGAGAGTAGTAACTTTTGGAGAAATTATGTTGCGGTTAGCCACACCTGGTTACCTGCGTTTTAGTCAGACAAGCACATTGAATGCCACTTTTGGTGGTGGTGAAGCAAACGTTGCTGTTTCGCTGGCTAATTTTGGTATTCCGGTTGACTTTGTTACCCGTTTGCCTAAAAATGACATTGCTCAGTCGTGCGTGATGGACCTAAGAAGATATGGCGTTGGTGTTGATCAGATTGTTTATGGTGGCGACCGTATTGGTATTTATTTCCTCGAAACGGGCGCTGTAAGCCGCGGTAGCAAAGTGGTGTACGACCGTGCCCATTCAGCAATTGCTGAAATTAAACCGGGTATGATTGATTGGGATAAAGTTTTGGCGGGTGCAAGCTGGTTTCACTGGACAGGTATTACACCAGCTATTTCGCAAGGAGCTGCCGATGTTTGCCTGGAGGCTATTCAAAAAGCCAATGAAAAATGCATTCCTGTTTCTTGTGACCTGAATTATCGTAAAAACCTCTGGAAATATGGTAAAAAAGCAGGAGAAGTGATGCCTGCTTTAGTTGCCGGGACCGACGTTGTGTTGGGTAACGAGGAAGATGCAGAAATGGTTTTAGGTATCAAACCTGAAGGTGTCGATATAACTGGGGGCCATGTTGAAGCTGCTGCCTACGAATCGGTTTCAAAGCAAATAATGACTAAGTTTCCTCGTTGCAAGAAAGTGATTACAACTTTACGCGGATCGGTAAATGCGAACCACAACAGCTGGTCGGGTGTACTTTGGGATGGATCAAAACTGTACGAAGCTCCAACTTACCAGATTACCGATATTGTTGACCGCGTTGGTGGTGGCGACTCATTTATGGGCGGTTTGATTTATGGATTGCTTACTTATACCGGCAACGACCAGAAAGCTTTGAATTTTGCTGTAGCTGCTTCGTGCCTGAAACACACTATTTACGGCGACTATAATCAGGTAACCGTTGACGAAGTTGAAAAGCTGATGGGCGGCGATGCTTCAGGGCGGGTAGCAAGATAGAAGGCCTCTCACAAACCCTCCCGGTAAACCGGGACAAGTTCCCCGAAGGGGAGGGCTTAAAAAAAAGGTGGGTTTGGATATTGTTTATTGAGTATTGGATATTGGTACTTTAGAAAAAAATGTCCAATGATGAATATCCAATATTCAATAACCAAATAAAGCTAATTGGAGGCGATATTGAAGTTTTTTGAAAACCCTTTCGAAGGAGGGGAGTTAAATTTAGTAGAAATTTAGAACCTGGCTGTCCCGCCAGTTCTCCCCCTTCGGGGGAGTTAGAGGGGGCACGATTATGGCAAGATTTTCCAGAATAGAAGTAGCATTAAAAATGAAAGAAACCGGTATGGTTCCGGTATTTTATAATAAAGACACCGGGATTTGCAAACAAGTTGTAAAAGCTTGTTACGATGGCGGCGTTCGTGTATTTGAATTTACCAACCGCGGCGATTTTGCGCACGAAGTGTTTGCCGAAGTAACCAAATGGGCGGTCAAAGAAGCTCCCGAAATGATCATGGGGGTTGGTTCGGTTATTGATAGCCCAACTGCTGCTTTATATATTCAGTTGGGGGCGAATTTTATCGTTTCGCCATTGATTGATGAGCAGACAGCGATAATTTGCAATCGTCGGAAAATTGCGTGGAGTCCTGGTTGTGGCTCAGTAACAGAAATTAACCGTGCTCATGAGTTAGGCGCCGAAGTGGTAAAAGTATTCCCCGGCTCGTCGGTTGGCGGTCCCGATTTTGTTTCAGGAGTGAAAGGTCCGATGTCGTGGGCAAGCATTATGCCTACCGGTGGTGTATCGCCCGATGAAGCCAACCTGAAAGGATGGTTTAAAGCCGGTGTTCATTGCGTTGGAATGGGTTCTCAACTTTTCCCGAAAGATGTTATTGAATCCGGAAACTATAGCTTAATTACCGAAAAATGTAGATATGCTTTGGAAATAATTAAAAAACTCAGATCATAAATAAAAACTACCAATACTAATCACTAAAACTTAATTATGCAATCGACCAGTAGCAGTGCGACAATGACGAACTACCGATGGACGATCGTGGCTCTTTTATTTATTGCCACAACGGTCAACTATCTCGATCGTCAGGTTTTATCCCTAACATGGGATGAGTTTATTAAACCCGAATTTCATTGGGATGAAAATCATTATGGTACAATTACCTCAATCTTCTCTATTGTTTATGCCATCTCCATGTTATTTGCCGGCCGTTTTGTCGACTGGCTTGGCACCAAAAAAGGTTTTCTTTGGGCAATTGGAGTATGGTCGGTTGGTGCTTGTTTGCACGCATTGTGTGGTGTAGTAACCGAACAATGGGTTGGTTTGCACACTGCCGCTGAACTATCTAAGGCTGTAGGCGATGTTGCAGTATTGATTTCAACTGTGAGTATGTATTGCTTTGTTGTAGCTCGTATTGTTTTAGCAATTGGTGAGTCTGGGAACTTCCCTGCAGCAATTAAAGTTACTGCCGAATATTTCCCTAAGAAAGACCGGGCTTATGCTACAAGTATTTTTAATGCTGGTGCTTCGGTTGGCGCATTAGTCGCTCCGCTCACAATTCCATTGCTGGCAAAGTCTTTTGGTTGGGAGATGTCGTTTGTAGTGATTGGTGCGTTAGGTTTTCTTTGGATGGGTTTTTGGGTATTTATGTATAAGAAACCAGAGCAAAATCCACATGTTAGCAGTGCCGAGTTGAATTATATTTTATCTGACCGTGATTCGCAGGATGAACTTGAAAAACAGGCACAATTGGTTCAGGAAAAGAAGATTTCGATGTTTGATTGTTTCAAATACAAACAAACCTGGTCGTTTGCATTTGGCAAGTTTATGACCGATGGCGTTTGGTGGTTCTTCCTTTTCTGGACACCATCTTATCTGAATACTCAATTCGGAATTAAAACTTCTGCCGGTTTAGGTATGGCTCTTATCTTTACTCTTTATGCTTTAGCGACACTTTCGATTTACGGGGGTAAATTACCTTCAATTATTATTAAAAAGACAGGAATGAATCCTTATTCTGCACGCATGAAAGCTATGTTGATCTTTGCATTTATTCCACTCTTGGTGTTGTTGGCTCAGCCTTTGGGGACTATTTCACCTTGGCTCCCGGTTATTATGATCGGATTTGGATGTGCAGCTCATCAGTCGTGGTCGGCAAATATATTTACAACAGTTGGTGATATGTTCCCCAAACATGCTATTGCAACAATTACTGGAATTGGCGGTATGGCTGGTGGACTTGGATCAATGATCCTGCAAAAATCAGCCGGAAAACTATTTGTTTTTGCGGGAGAAACTAAGATGACTTTCCTTGGGTTCGAAGGAAAACCTGCCGGATATTTTATCATTTTCTGTTTTTGTGCAGTAGCGTATCTGATTGGTTGGGTCGTTATGAAATCGTTGGTGCCAAAATACAAACCAATTACTGATCTGTAAAGAATAAAAATATATCGCTTAAAGAGAGCAGGTCGTTTGGCCTGCTTTTTGTTTTTAGCAAATATGATTGCAACTTTATTCGTGATTTTCGTGTTAAACTAAAAACTGACATTTTAACATTGGAATGAAGGTCCTGTTTTTATACATAGCATTTTTTCTGGCCTGCTTACAGGTATCCGGTAATCAGGTTACTACGAGAGAAAATGTTGTGTTCTTGTCTGATGTTCAGAATGATAATCAGGATAAAGATTCTTCGACTGACAATGACGATGAGGAGATTGTATTTATTCCCGGTAATTGTTTACCTGTATTCTTTACTATTCAGCCGGAAGAAACAATTTATACATATATAATTGGACTAAAAGCCAGCTTTTCGTTTTCACTTTGGCGGCCTCCTAGGATTTAGTTTTTGATTGTTTGTTAAAACTATTGAAAATTAGATATTTATATTATTTTATTAATTAATTCAAAAATAAAAACTATGAGTTTTTTAGAGCATTTTGATCATCCTGACAGAAAACGGGATAAAGAACATTTTGGGCATTTATTACAAATAGCCTTAGCTGATGGAATAATTGAAGATTCAGAACTGGAAATGTTATATCGGTCAGGGAAAAAAATGGGCCTGACCAAAGAAGAAATAGATATTTTGATTGAAGACAGTAAAAAGGAAGCTTTTATACCGCCATTTGAATTGTCCAAACGGTTTGAACAATTGTACGATATAATAAAGATGGTTTATGCTGATGGTCAGGTCAATACCAATGAAATGCGCCTGACTACCGTAATGGCTATAAAACTTGGATTTGCAGAAAGTGAGATTCCATTTCTTTTAACCTTGCTTATAAATGGGGTGAAAAATGGAGAGGATGAGGAAGAATTACTCTCGATGTATAAAAAGAAAAAATTGATAAAATAATTCATTGTTGTCTGGTTAAATCTTCACAACGCTCATTAAGTCGAGATTTCTCACTTCGTTCGAAATGATCAACGAGTTGTGATGGGGAATCAGGGTAGGTTTGCGGCTTCGCCGCAAACCTACCCTGATTCCCTCTGCATTCTTGCAAAAAGCTGTCATCTGAGCGAAAGCGAAGAATCTCATGTTTTTACCGGACAACAATGAAAATAATTCAAATAAGTATGGGAACCTCCTTTGTAGCCAATGGGGGGTCCTTTAAATATCCTATTTTTCTTTTGCGAGTTCAACTACTTTTTTCCAAACACCTTCATCAACCGGAATGCCCATTTCGAGGTTTTCTTTCCGGGTTTTTAACGATTGTTCTCCGGGGTAATAAATTTCGTTCACACCTTCAACTTTTTGAGACTGTTTTATTTGCTGGATAGTTTCCTGAATGGCATTTTCGACAAACGCGGCGGAGGTGAATTTTAGCGGGTCGATAGCTATAAAAATCTGGCAACAACTACCACAACTTCCTACTCCGGAACGATCTATTTCTGCAGTAACCAATCCGCCTGAAAGTAAGGCTGAAAATAAGTCGAGCATTACGGCAAATCCCGAACCTTTCCAATATCCGGTGGGCAGAATGCGACGGGTTTGTTCAATTTCACCAGGGTTGGAGGTTAAGTTTCCTTCTTTATCAAAACCGCCGGGATAGGGTAGTTGCTGGTTTCGTAGCCTGGTGGTCTGAAGTTTCCCATACGAATATTGCGACATGGCCATATCCAGAATGATATGACCTTCTTTGCGTGGAATAGCCATGATAAACGGATTATTCCCTATTGCCTCCGACTTTCCGCCCCAGACTGGCATGCACGATTCGGTGTTGGTCCAGCAAATAGCCATATAACCCTTTTCAGCGGCTTGCCAGCCATAAGTTCCGCCACGCATCCAGTGCGTAGTGTTGTTCAGGTTAACCATTCCCCAACCGTGAATTGTAGCTAATTCGGTGGCGCGGTTCATGGCAAACCGGGCATTCAAAATTCCGGGGCCCAGTTTGCCATTGTATATTTCAATATTCCCAATACTTTTTTCGAGTGACGGCTCGGCATGAACATCGACCCAACTTTTTCTTATGTAACCGACAAACCTTTCCACGCGATTTAACCCGTGCGAATAAACTCCGTCACAACTTGATTCAGTGTGAATTTGGGCGCAGATATCTGCTTTTTCTTCAGACATTCCGGCATTCCGAAATGCCTGTTTGATGGTCCGCTTCATCAGTTCGAAAGGAATTTGTGTCATGTCGTTTCAGCTTTGTTGGTTGTTCTGTAAAATTAATAAGTTTGACCAATCATGTTCGATTCTTTCTCCTGGATCAGCGCTTTTTTTAACAGTAATCCTAACCGTTTTATTCCTTCTTCGATCATTTCTTCCGAAGAATTGGAATAATTTAAGCGCATATTCTGGTAACCATCATTGGCGGTGTAAAAAGATCGTCCTGGAACAAAAACTACTTTTTCCTGAATGGCTTCCTGAACCAGTTTGTCGGTATTCAGGAAAGAGGGGAGTGTAGCCCAGATGAACATGCCACCTTCGGGATCGGTACAGCTTATTTCCTCCGGGAAATAGCGCTGAATGGCTTTGATCATGCAGTCTTTTTGTGCTTTATAGGCTTGTCGGACTTTCCTTAGGTGATCGTTTGGATTGTTGTCGTTCAGGAACCTGTAGATTAGCCGCTGTACAATATTGTTGGTATGCAAATCGGCTGCCTGCTTGATACGGAGCAGGTGAGGCATCAATTCTTGTGGAGCGCAAACCCAGCCGGCTCGGATTCCAGGCGATACCATTTTGGAAAATGATCCGCACCATACAGTTCGTGCAGGATTTAAAGTGTAAACTGGAGGAAGCCAATCACCTTCGAAGCGAATTTCATTATATGGGTCGTCTTCAATAAACATGATTCCGTACCAGTCGAGCAAAATGGCCAAATCTTCGCGGGTTTGGCGTGAATAGGAAATTCCGGTCGGGTTCTGAAAATTAGGTATTCCATACAAAATCCGGGCGCCTGTTTTCAGAACTACATCTTCCAACTCGTTTAAGTCGATTCCTTTATCAGTTAAACTGATTTGACGGAATTCTGGCTGGTAAGCCGAAAAGGCTTGAATTGCTCCCAAATAGGAAGGTTTTTCCATCATTAACGGTTCACCAGGATTGATGAAAAGTTTACCTGTCATATCCAGCGCCTGCTGCGATCCGTTGGTTATCAGGATATTTTCAGGAGTAATTTGCATATTGTACCTGGCATTGTACCAATTGCAAATCCATTGGCGTAGTGGATAATAACCTTGGCTTTCGGCATATTGTAAGGTGGTTTTACCATCGGTTGCCATGATTTTTTCGAAGGCTTCCCTCATCTGTTCAACCGGGAAATAGGTTGGATTGGGCAATCCGCCTGCAAACGAAATAAACTCGGGTTTATCACAAACCGAGAGAATTTCGCGAACGAACGATTTTGGGATGTTTTTGCAACTTTTTGAAATAAGGCTTTCATAATTTGTTTCCATAGTATTTAATTTTTGGGTTTGAGTAATGTCAAATAAAAAAGCCTTCCTCTAAATACATAGAGAAAGGCTTACGATGAATCTTGGCAAATGCTTTCTCTATGTGAACTCGTCCACAAGAATAATCGCTGCTGCCACTAGAATAAAATTCATCATACCGAATTGATTGAAATAAAAAAGCCACTCCCCTTTGAAGGGAATGGCTTTAGAAATTTGCTATATCTTTTTGTTTATGCCATACCCTTCTCGCGTGGTGCCAATGCTGCGGCCACGATTGCGACTAGAATATGGATAAATTGTTTGGTCATAATGCTACAAAGGAAAAATATTTTTCTTTAAGTAAAACTTTTGGTTTATCGCTTCTTTCCCTAGTTTAGAATTTGGTAACATTCGTTAATTACTTCAGTTTTCGTTGCAGAACTCCTTCCCTGGTCATTTTCACCGGTTGAATGGTGCCGTCGGCATTGAAATACATGCGGTCGACGCAAACCACACGATGATCGCGGCCTTTGTTTGGAATAGGGCGGCGATGGTAAAAAATATACCAGTCGTTGGTCCCAGGAACATTTACTACCGAATGATGCCCTGCTCCTGTGGCAATTGCCGGATCTGATTTTAGTACCACATCCAATTTTTTAAATGGCCCGAAAGGTGAATCAGCAATTCCATAAGCCACTTTGTATGTGTCGTTGGTCCAGCCGCCTTCCGACCACATCAGGTAATATTTCCCGTTTCGGATAAACATGCACGGCCCTTCGACATAACCTTCAGGAGTAATTTCTTTGACCATATTCCCATCCTGAAAAGGTACCAATTCAGTAAAATCGTCTTTCAGCCGGGCAATGTTGCAATGTCCCCAGCCTCCGTAAATAATGTAATACTGGCCGTCTTTGTCACGAAAAACAAACTGGTCGATTGGTTGGGCCTTGTTGTAAAACTCCTGAATAAGCGGTTTCCCGAGGTAATCTTTGTATGGGCCCTCGGGTTTTGAGGCAACGCCAATGCCAATGCCGCCAATTTTGTTTTCTTCAGAAACATAGCCCTGCCGGAATGGCGCCTGAATATCGTTTGCCGAGAAAAACAGGAAATATCGTTTGTCCTTTTTTACTATACAAGGGGCCCACATAGCTCTGTTTGCCCATTTTACGGCTGAAGTATCGATAATGTGCGAGTGCTTTTCCCATTTTATCAGGTCATTGGACGAAAATGCATCAAGAAACACCTGTTCCTCATATTTGGCCGAGTAAGTCGGGAAAACCCAGAATTTATTTTCGAAAATAGCACCTTCCGGATCGGCATACCAGCCTTCCATTATTGGATTTCCTGATGTTTTTTGTTGCTCCTGGGCGAAACAGCTGTTCCATACTGCAATTAAAAGGGCAAGGGCAAATAGTTTTCCAGTCATGAGTTCAGTTTTTAATCGAGACAAAGATATAAAAGCGCTGCCAAACATGCTCCAATAACGGGTCCCACAATTGGCACCCAGGAATATGCCCAATCGCTGTTTCGCTTTTCGGGAATAGGTAACAGCGAATGTATAAGCCGCGGACCAAAATCACGTGCCGGGTTTATGGCATAACCGGTTGGCCCTCCAAGTGATAAACCAAGTCCTAAAACTACCAGGGCAACAGGCAGTGCATTTAACGAACCAAGACCAACCTCGGGAGTGGCCATATAAAGCACAGCTATAATAAGTACAAATGTTGCAATGATTTCGGTGAGCATGTTATAAAAATAACCCCGGATATTTGGAGCAGTACAGAAAACAGCCATTTTCAGATCGGCATCGCTGGTTGCCTGAAAGTGCCGATTGTAGGCAAGCCAAACAATTATAGCGCCCGCCATAGCCCCAAGTATCTGAGCTGAGATATAGGGAAAAATCATTTCGGGCGAAAATTTATGTGCGATTGCGAGCGCTACTGTTACTGCCGGATTTAGGTGAGCGCCGCTGTATGGAGCTGAAATTAACACACCGGTAAAAACTCCAATGGCCCAGCCAAATGCAATTACAATCCAGCCGCTGTTGTTTCCTTTTGTTTTGTCGAGTACAACGTTGGCAACTACGCCTCCTCCAAAAATAATGATGATGGCGGTTCCGATGAATTCAGCAAAAAAGGCGCTCATAAAAGGTTTGGTTTTAGAATTAATTAGCTTTATTCATTATTATCGGCCCAGGCGTGCGACGCTGCGATGGCCCGGCGCCAGCCTTTAATTAGTTTAGAGGTTGTGGTTTCATCCATCTCGGGGTCAAAAGTCCTGCCTATTTGCCAATGTTGTTTGAGTTCGTCGAAACCAGTCCAGTAATTTACGGCGAGCCCTGCTAAATATGCTGCGCCCAACGCAGTGGTTTCGGTGTATTTGGGCCTGACAACTTTTTTTCTCAGCAGATCTGCCTGAAATTGCATCAATTGGTTGTTTACTGTTGCACCTCCGTCAACTCGCAATTCACAAATTTTTATTCCTGAATCGTTTTGCATGGCTTCTAGTACATCAAGGGTTTGGTAGGCAATGCTATCAAGTGCAGCGTGGGCTATATTGGCCGCAGTTGAGCCGCGTGTAATTCCAAAAAGTGTTCCGCGGGCATGTTGGTTCCAGTGCGGGGCGCCCATTCCGGCGAAGGCTGGTACAAAATAAATGCCATCGCTGTTTTTTGCTTTAGCTGCCAGTTTTTCGATATCTTCTGATTTTTCAATAACACCTAATCCATCGCGTAACCATTGAACTACAGCTCCGGCAATAAAAATACTTCCTTCCAGCGCATAAGTAGTTTTATCTCCGATAGTCCATGCTACGGTTGTAAGCAGGTTATTCTTCGACACAATTGGCTTATCGCCAATATTCATTACCATAAAACAGCCGGTTCCATAAGTGTTTTTCACCATTCCGGGGTCGATGCACATTTGCCCGAACAGAGCGGCCTGCTGATCGCCGGCAATTCCGGCTATTGCAATTCCAGGTAATATCCCGGCGGTACTTCCATAAACTTCGCTACATGTCTTTACTTCAGGAAGGATATTTTGAGGAATGTCAAAAATGTCTAATAATTCTTCATCCCATTTGAGCGTATGAATATTAAAAAGCATGGTGCGCGAGGCATTGGTAACATCGGTGATGTGCAGCTTGCCATGTGTTAAATTCCAGATTAGCCAGGTATCGATGGTCCCAAAAGCCAGTTTTCCTTCTTTGGCTAATTGACGGGCGCCTTTTACATTGTCAAGAATCCATTTGATTTTGGTTGCTGAAAAATAGGAGTCGATTACCAAACCTGTTTTTTCAACAATTTGCTGGCTTAATCCCTGGTCTTTCAGTTCATCGCAATAGTCGGCTGTTCGGCGGTCTTGCCAAACAATGGCGTTGTATATGGGTTTCCCTGTTTTTTTGTTCCATATAACAGTCGTTTCCCGTTGATTGGTTATGCCAACTGCTGCTATATTTGAACTTTCGATGCCGGCTTTACTCAGAGCTTCAACTGCAACTCCTATTTGGGTCCACCAAATTTCTTCAGAATTATGCTCAACCCATCCTGCATGAGGGTAATGTTGAGTGAACTCTTTTTGTGCGGTAGCTAAAGCTTTTCCATGACGGTCGAAGATAATGGCACGGGAGCTGGTTGTTCCCTGATCGAAGGCCAAAATGTAATTTTTAATCATTATTGTACGCCTTTTACATTCATTTTCAGTGTGTAAACCGATGTCCGGGCTGTTATAAACAGAATATTACGTTTTTTTCCACCGAAGCAAACGTTCGATGGTTGTTCTGGTATTTCAATTCGAGTTATATTTTTGCCTTCAGGATTGAAAACTGATACTACTTTGTTTGTCAGGTAAACATTCCCATGCTCATCAATGGTCATTCCATCGGAACCTTCCGGCGCAAAGAGTGTTTTATTGGCAAGGTTGCCGTCAGGCTGAATGTCATATTTCCAGATTTTTCCATCGTTAATATCGCTTACGTAAAGGATTTTTCCATCCGAAGTACCAATTAGTCCGTTGGGCTGTTTGAAGTCGCTGATAACGCGTGAAACTTTTCCATCTGGATTCCGGTAATAAACCCCACGTTTATCCTGAAGTTCTGTATGTCCGGCTTCCCAATAATCGCGCTGATAATACGGGTCGGAAAAATAAATACCGCCATTGGGGGCAATCCATAAATCGTTAGGGCCATTCAGATGTTGCTGGTTGAAATTCTCAGACAAAACAGTCATCTTTCCATTTTTGTCAAACGATACCAACCTGTTGTTCAAATCGGCGCAAGTTGTAAGATTTCCATTCCTATCGAAATAAGTTCCGTTTGAACGCTCACACGAATTCAGAAAAGTAATTATCCTATTGCCTTTTTCTTTCCAGATGTATATTTTGTCGTTGGGTTGGTCGGTAAAAAATACATAACCGTTGGGCGATGTTGCAGGGCCTTCGGTAAATTTAAACCCACTTCCTGCTTTAATTACTTTGTCTCGCTGGTTGTATAGTTGATTAATTTGGGCCTGGCTTAAAAATGAATGGAAATACAATAGAATAAGTACAAAAATTCTGTGAAGAGGCAGATTTCTCATAGAGGTTTTCAAAAAGTTTAGAAAGCTAGTTAATTAAATGTACTTTTAACCGCAAAAGGTGTTAAAGATAAAATACAGATTTTAAAAATGTTGATTTGTAATCAAAAATTTACAGTTGTTTTTCTCGTACTGTTCTTTTTGTTATTCAAAGGATTTGCTCAATGGGGGTCAGATGGTTCTTATTTCTGGAGTTCAAATGGTATAACTTATCCGATCAATAGTAAATTCGAGCTTTGTTTTGGAAACAAAGATCATTACAGTAACCAGTTAAAAAGGCTCGATTATTTTCATTTTGAATTGATTGGATACCAGAAAATTACTTCTAAGTTTTCACTGGGACTTGGTTTACGGCAGACTGAAAGTTACAAATCAGATAAATGGAACCCGGGGCAAACCTATATGTTTTATGGTGTTCTGTATTTTACTCCTTTTGATATTAAAATTAAGTTTGCCAACCGTTTGACTGCCAAGGTGAGTAAAATAACAGAAACACAATATGGATTAGATAACATTTCGAATATCGATTTTTTTACAAAATCAAAATCTAAACTTCCAAAGCCCTATCTGATGGATGAAGTGTTTTCGAACATTAATGTTGCAAAAGTTCAGACTATTCGAATTTACAGTGGATTTCATGTAATTAAAAAAGAACATTGGGGAATAGATTTTTATTACTGTTATTGGCAATCGTGTCCGGCTGATGAATGGAAATATTACAATGTTTGGGGTATTGTTACCAAAGTTAGAATCTGATTCCTACGAATTATTTCGTTATGCCGTTTTTCCCCATCCATTCGAACAAGGGTTGCATCCATTGGTCGCAAGGCAGTTTTAATACAAAACCATGGTTTCCTGCCGGATAAAGGTGCATTTCTGCCGGAACTTTATTACGGATAAGTTGCTGGTAGAAACGTATGCTATTTTCAATCGGGACAACTGTATCGTCGCCGGTATGGGTAATCCAGCTTGGCGGCGTGTTAGCATTTACTTGTAAATCGTTCGAAAAGAGCACAATTTGTTCCTGTGATGGTGATTTACCCAACAAATTATTTCTTGATCCGCCGTGTGTCAAACCATCTTGCATACTTATTACGGGGTAAACGAGAATCAGAAAATCGGGGCGAAGACTCGTATTTTCAGAATTGGGAATGTATGCTTTGTCGAAATGTGTTCCGGCTGTCGAAGCCAAATGACCTCCGGCAGAGAAACCCATGATGCCAATTTTTGCCGGGTTAATTTTCCACTCGGCAGCGCGCTCACGAACAGTCTTAATGGCTTGTTGTGCATCCTGTAAAGGGCCAACCGATTTGTCGGGCATAATGGAATCGCTGGGCAATCGGTATTTCAGGATAAAAGCAGCAACGCCATTTTTCTGAAATGTTTCAGCAATGTTTGTACCTTCCAAACGATAACTTTCCATGCCGTAGCCTCCGCCCGGGCAAATAACAACAGCGGCGCCAGTTGCTATTTTTTCATCAGGAAGATAAATGTTTAAAGTTGGATCCGAAATATTTCGGAAGCCCAGTAACTGACCATCTTTTTCCATCCTTATTTCTTTCATTTTATAGCCGGTATTGTTTGGAATTGTTCCCGGATAAAGCGGAATGATTTGCTGAGCAGAAAGGTTTAGCGCCAGTAAAGCAAAAACGAGTAGAAATAAATTCTTCATGGGTTTAGTTTTTAAGTTTTTTAGTCAGGTCAGGAGTTATGGTTTTTAAGGCTTCTTTAACCTTGATGTATTTGGTCAGGTCGCGCAGGGCAACTACTGTATAATGGTTTTCCTTCAGATATTGCAGGTATTCCCTGAATAATTCGGGCGTGGTGTTTACCCAGGGATGCTCGGCATCGGGCACGCCATGAATAGTCAGCACAACAATTTTCCCGTCGCGGGCTTCTTTCAGTGCATCCATAATCAGCGGCTTGTTGGTCGAATTCATGGCCCAGCTCGGAACCAGAAGCGGATGATCGGTTAGGGGGTCGTACGGACGCGTGCCTCCAGCTCGCGAGAACAAATAGCCTTTATCCTGAAGTATTTTTATCACCGGCAAACTCAGGCTGTAACCCGGATAGGCAAAAGTTACAGAACGTTTAATCTTCATCGAATCGCATTTTCGCTCTATGTAATTTAGTTGCTCAACGATTTTGTCGTCGGTTAACTTGGCGATTGCCGGATGGTTTCGTGTGTGGTTGGCTATTTCGAAACCCATGCGGTCGAGCTCGCGAATCTGGCGCCAGTTCATGTATTTGGTTGTATCAGCAAAGTTTGGCGGAAATTCGCATACGAAAAAGGTGGCTCCAAAGCCGTATTCTTTCAGGAGCGGTGCAACTACCGAATATTGGCTGGCCGTGGCATCGTCGAAAGTTAAAACGACAGTGCGGTCAGGAATAGGTTTCTTTACTATTTTCGAGAAAGCCGGAAATTCGATAATTATAGCCAGGAAAAGCAAGAATGTTAGTTTCATAAACAAAAAGTAGTGTTGTACAAAAATAACAGTCGGTTCTGATAATCAGCGATAATATTTCAAGAATTAAATAATAAGAACAATTTATTGTCGCATTTTCAAATGTACTCACCCCGACAGCCTCCATGCGGCTGTCGGGGTGAGCCGGGATAAAAATACAAGTTAAAATGCGACATTATATTTTACCGTTCCGTTAGGAACAAAATGTGGGTAGGAAAAGAATGATTTTAGATGATCTCTTGTCCCGTACGGGGCAAAATGAAACGATAAATGGTCATTTTTCTACCCATATATTTTTCCTCCAGGAAATTTAAACGGACCCTAAGTAAAAGTAATATCTTATAAAAATAACAGTCTGATACGATGAGCAGGGTTGGAAATTTGGGAATTAAAAGCCGTTGCAATGAATTTTTCTGAAATCGAGATCGCTGGTTGGTCGGCCTTCATGAGTTTTTTGTGCATACCCAATGGCCACAATACTTAGCACACGAAAACCTTCAGGAATATTTAAAAGTTCAGTAATGTATTCTTCACTCGTTTTTTCTTCCGAATATTCCCGGCCACGAATTTGTATCCAGCAACTGCTTAACCCAAGCGAATGGGCTGTTAAATGGGCAACGAACGAAGCAATCGACGAATCTTCGATCCATGCCGCAGTTTTGTTTTCGTCAACCAGGATGACAATGGCCAGTTTGGCCGTAAGTAATGGCATTGCACCGTGTGGCTTGCTTTGAGCCAGTTTTTGAATTTGTTCAGGATTGTCTACGAAAATGTATTCACCGGCATTCGAGTTTTTCGATGTTGGCGCGCGTAGTATAGCTTCTTTCAGTATTTCGAGCTTTTCAGGTTCTATGGGTTGGTCGATAAATTTTCTGACGCTCCTTCGGGTACGTAGTAAATTGATCATTTTTGAATGGATTAATTGTTGAGCTACAAAACAAAAAAAATGTTGGTTCCCTGACAACTATTGAAGGGGTTTGGTCATCTTTATAGGTAAAGATTTAACATGATGAAGAAAATACTATTTTGGGGTGTACTTATTTTTGCGGCCTGGTCGTGTTCCGAAAGTAAGGAAGAAGTGCTGGAATCGTCTGATCTGGTGATTAAAACCGGAACCGTGTGCGGCTGGTGCTCACAGAATGATACCTTGATCATTTCAGGAAAATCATACAGATATGTCAATTTCGTACAGTGTAGCACCGAAAATCCTTCGGTTAAAAATAGCGGTACGTTAGAAACTTCTGAGACACAAGCTTTGCTAAAGGTTTTGGATTTTCAGGAGTTTAAAAAACTGGAATTGAACAGTTGTAATGTTTGTGTTGATGGTTGCGACGACTGGATTTCAATAAAAAACGGAGCAGAAACACATACCATTCGGTTTGGCCGGAACGATTCGGGTTTGCAACCGGTTAAAGCATTGGTCGATGAACTGAACACCTTAAAAAGTAAGTATTCGGTTACTCATTGACGAATAACGTAATAACATCTTTACTTGCCCGAAAGACTAATATCGAACAAATTAGCTACGAAAGAATCACGAATAGTTTGATATTTGAACATAATTTATTAGTTTTAAAACTCGAAAGCAACGCATAACTGGAGAGTCAAGCTCGATAGAGGTTTCGAAAAAGTGCGGCAAATGCGCGTTTACTTTATAGTTATGTGTAACCTTAATTGCTGCATTGTAATGTAAGTTCGTATTGATAAATTTAACTGAATTATTGGCAGATATAAAGCTTTGCATATAAGTTTGTATTTGTAAAGATTAAGAAATATCGAAAAATAATTATGATAAATAAATTGAACAGTTAAAATAGATTGGTATAATATGGAGCAACTTGAGAGCTATCAGAAAGAAAAATTGACTATAAATTTAATCTGGGCAAATGTATTTGGGATTTTAATCATTATTCCAATTGTTCTACTATATGGGCTTCCGTACTATCTAATTTGGGGTAATAGCATAACTAGGCAGAGTTTGAAAGATTTGCTATCAGGTATTTCTTCAGGATATTTAGTAATTGGAACATTATTGTTTTTTTTAATAATAATCGTTGGAATTATACTACATGAATTAATTCATGGCTTAACTTGGGCAAGGTATACAAAGAAAGGACTTAAGTCGATAAAATTTGGTGTTCTATGGACAATGTTTACACCTTATTGCCATTGTAAAGAGCCGTTACAGGTAAGACAATACATTATTGGAGCAATAACTCCTGCAATATTTTTAGGATTTATCCCTGCTTTTATTTCAATTGTAATAGGAAATTTGGAATTATTAGTATTTGGAATATTTTTCACGATGGCAGCAGGTGGTGACTTTTTGATAATCAATCAACTTAGAAAAGAAAAGATGGACAATTTAGTGCAAGACCATTCATCAGAAGCAGGTTGTATTGTCTATAGGAAAAATAAATAATAAAACCATACAAGGGTATAGCCTATTTTGAGAACTGTGGTAATTGAAAGCATTCTGCACAGAATAAAGGTTTGTACAGTCAAATGGGGAAGTTGCCCGCAATTTCTTACTTGCCATACAGTCAAACTTTGGCAGCAAAGCGAGGTAATGATATATGAATATGATTTCTTGAAAATATTTAATTTAAAAAAAGTCTTAACAATGATTAGAAAAGTATTATTAAACCTACTCGGATTAGTTTTATGTGTTTCTGTTTTTTCACAGAACCAAAATGATTCAATTCAAGCAAAAAAAGTATTTGGCGGCTATAAATTTGAGTGCAAAGGAAAAATATTGACCTCTAAAGATATGCTGGGGATGATGAAAGATAATCCTGAGGCATATCAGTATATGGAAAAGGCAAAGAACAGTGCTGGAATTGCCAATATATTAGGATTTGCTGGCGGCTTTATGATAGGATGGCCTCTTGGAACTGCAATGGGTGGTGGTAAACCGAATTGGGCTCTTGCAGGAGTAGGATGTGGATTGCTGATTGTTGCTATACCAATAGCTAGCTCTTCAAATAAGAAAGCAATGATTGCTGTTGATAAGTTCAATGTTAAGAGAAGAGGTTTGACATATCGCGAACAATATGATTTAAAACTTAGCCTAAATCAAAATGGATTAGGTTTGGTTTTAAGGTTTTAGTTTAGCAATTCATAAAATGTTTAGCCACTAACTCCAGCCTCAAGCCTGGTCCGGTAGCGGTGGTTTTCGGTGTGCATCTTTACGGGTGCCCAAGACGAGATTATTCAGGTGTATGCAGTTGTTGGTTGTTTTCTGGTTTTAGAAGTAATTTATCTGAAATAAAGTTCATAGCAGACCAACTGCGGGTTCTTGCATTACCGTTTGGTCCTGGCGAATATAAATATTCTCGGAAATCTGTTCAGCAAAATTCATCAACTGTTAAATGTAAAAAGACAATTCGGATCATGCTTGATAAATTGATTGAAACAATTAAAAATAATAAAGAAACTTGGTCTCAGTTTCAAGATTCATTCGTCGAGATTGAAATACCTTCAAAAACTGTTTTATTGCATGATGGCGAAATATCCGGGCATATTTATATCATAAAAAAAGGCTGCTTAAGGCAATGGTTTAATAAAGATGGAAAAGATATTACTTTACAATTCTTTTTTGAAAACCAACCTGTTGCATCTATTGATAGTTTTTTAAACAATCAGCCTAGTTTGTTCACGATTGAGAGTATTGAACCTGCGAAAATTATTTCAATTAGTAAGGAAACTTTTGAAAGGCTCCATATAATTTACCCGGAGTTTAATAATCGGTTTAATGAATACCTGTTTCAACGCTTCAGAAATTACGCTCTTCTCTTTCTGTCGCGTATTAAAGATTCACCCAAAGAAAGGTATGACGATTTAGTGAAAAACCACCCCGAGATAATCAAGCGAGTTCCACAACATTATATAGCTTCCTATTTGGGGATAACTCCTATTTCGCTTAGTAGGATAAGAAATAGAAAATAAGGTTCATTTCTTAACAAATGTTATCGCCGCCCGACGATTTTTTGAAGATTTTTGTTCAGAAAATACATAATATGAGATACCGGCAAGGGCATACAAACACCGCGTTTGTCAAGCTTGATACAAAAAAATGTGAAGCATGTTGGAAATGTATGAATGTTTGTTCCAATAATGTGATTAGTCGTATAAATCTGCCATGGCATAAACATGCCATATTCGTTAACCAGAGTACATGCGCAGGTTGTATGAAGTGTGTAAAAGTTTGTAATGCAGGTGCTATAAGTAAATCAAGTTAGAAATGGATAAAAATATTAATCGGTTCATAATTAATTTAGGGCTATTTATTTCCGGACTTGCAACTATTTTTTCCGGAATGTCGATTCAGATAAAGTATCATATAGGTAATCATGGAAATATTGCAATAAATGACAATTTATTCGGGATAAATTACCAAGGTTGGTCTACAATTCATAAAATTGCTATTGTTGTTCTCTTTGTATTAATGATTTATCACATTTACCATCATTGGAAATGGTACAAAGCTATGATTACGAAGAAACTCATCACAAAGAACCTGCAAGTTTTTACTCTATCGTTACTTTTTGTTTTGGTTGCCATTACCGGATTAATTCCCTGGTCAATAGATTTACAGAAAGGCGATGAAATGCTAAGGAAAGTATTCATTGAAGTTCACGATAAATTTGCTATAATTTTTTCAATCTATCTTATTTTGCACATTTCCAGAAGATTGAAATGGTTTATTAATTCCTTGGAGAGGATAAGGAAATAAACGCAGCACACAATAAATTTGATTCTGAATGGTTTCGAAGGCTTGGTTACGCCATAGAATAACTGGGCTTCACTTTTTAACTGAAAATGAATTTCGCGCGGCGTTCGGTATGACAGATTTCTCATAGGTTTAGCACAATTGCCATCCGAAATGGAGTATAGAAAAACGAAGAATCTCTATTCTCAGCCATTGTAAAGTAAGTATTCGGGTAACGATTAAGAAACGATCAAATTTTCTCAAACCGCAATCTCTTCGCTTTAAATTCGTATAATTGCCATTAAAAGGCATTTTATCTCGAATATTCTAATATTGTGATCAAGGATAGAACCCAATGGGCAGAAGTTTGGAAACGGTTCAGGCTGGGCGATCGTTTTGCGTTTAGTGAAATCTACGAAGAATTTGCTGATGTGCTTTTCGCTTATGGTATTAAAATAACCAGCGACCGTGAGCTCGTAAAAGATTGCATCCAGGATCTTTTTTACAATATCTATCGCTACAATATTAAATTGCAAAAGCCCGAATATCTGGAGTTTTACTTATTCCGGTCGCTTAAAAACGATATTATCCGCAAAATAAAAAACCACTCACAACAATCAAGCCTGACCGATGACAATGTTACTCTGTTTGATTTGAAATTTCAGGCTGAGCTGGATAACCACGACAAAGAATCGGAAGAACTTAGGGTGAATGCCCTTCAAAAGATTTTACAAACAATAAGCCCTCAAAAGCGCGAAATGTTGTTTCTAAAATTCAGTACTGGGCTAAATTATATTGAAATTGGAGAAATTGTTGGAATGAGTGCCGATGCTGTTAAAAAACAAGTTTACAGAACGTTGGATGATTTGCGTAATCGTTTTGGAGAAAAATTACTTTCCCTTTTGACAATATTTTTCAAGCGCTAGATTTTTTTTCTGGAAAAATGTCCCTTTTTGAGACGTTCATACTCTTTTGAATATAAACGTCGAAAAAATGGTATTTAACGAGCAAAAATATATTGAGAATCCTTTGTTTATCGACTGGGTTTTTTGCCCAAATCCAGCAATTGATAAATACTGGGAAGATTACATTTTAAAACATCCTGATGAAGAGTTGCAGGTAGCCGAACTGAAATCGCGGCTGATTGAACTGAAATATGCTGACGACTCATTAACTCCTGAAGAAAAAATTGAAATTGCTGAACATGTTGTGGACAGGATAGAGATGGCGGAGGAAAGTCGTAAGCGGCGCAACCTGGTGTTTTCGTTTATGAAATATGCAGCTGTAGCATTGATTTTTGCTGTTATCGGCGGTTTGGTAGTTTATTTGAAGTCTGACAATCAGGCAATTTATAAGCAAATGGCAGGGCAGTTAGTTCAAATTCCGTCGGAAGGGAAAGGACCTCTTCTGATTACTTCAACTGGTGAGAACCTTAAATTAAGAAAGACCAATTCGAGCGTAGATTACACGCACAAAGGAAATGTTGTTTTGAATAATGATTCGGTATTTAAAACTCAGGATGAAGATGAAGGTGTTATGAACCAATTGGTCATTCCGTATGGGAACCAATCAAAAGTTACTCTGGCTGATAATACTAATGTGTGGTTAAATGCCGGAAGCAGGTTAATTTATCCAACGACCTTCAAAGGAAAAACCCGTGAAGTTTTGCTTTTTGGAGAAGCATATTTCGAAGTAGCCAAAAATGCAGAAAAACCTTTTATAGTAAAAACATCTGATATTCAGATTAGGGTGCTTGGCACGCAGTTTAATGTTTCGGCTTATGCCGAAGATAAGCTGATTCAAACTGTATTGAAAGAGGGAAGCGTTGAAATACTTGATAACGCTGCCAATATTTTCAGCCGTAAAGTTGTTTTAAAGCCTAACCAGATGGCTTCTTTTTCTAAAACAACCAACGAAACAGCTTTAGATGAAGTTGATGCCAATTATTACACGTTATGGACAAAAGGTTTGTTAAGCTTCGACGATATTGATTTTGACAAGATTTTGAAAAAAGTTGAACGATTCTATAATATTTCGGTTGATTTTTCGGAACCAGGGCTACGCGCAATTCGCATAAGCGGTAAACTGGATTTGAAAGGAGCCCGAAGCGAGGTACTGGAATACCTCGAAAAAGTATCGGGAACAAAAATTAAAAAGTTAAACGAAAACCAATTTATTGTAAATAAATAAAAACCGGAAAATGCTGGAACATTTCCCGGTTAAACAAATACGAGTTACTAGTTCAGTATTTATTATTTAAACACTTCAAATCTATGAAAAAAAAGTGGTTAACCGGGCATCCTTATAGGGATAGCCTAAAAAAACTCTTTCGAATTATGCGACTAACTATTCTGTTGCTATTGGGATGCATTCTAACTGTTTCAGCAAACAGCTATGCGCAGAAAACTAAACTGGACGTCAATATGTCCAATGCCTCAATCCGCGATCTTTTTGGGTACATCGAAGAAAAGTCGGAATTTGTTTTCCTTTACAAGAACGAAGATTTCGACGTAAACAAAAAAGTGGAGATAAACCTCAAAAATGCCACGATTAACCAGATACTTGATGAGGTTTTGCGTGGCGAGAACGTAACTTATGATGTGTACGAGCGTCAGGTGGTTATCCGTAAAGCAAACGATTTAAATGAAAGTCAGCAAAAAAAGGACGTATCAGGGACGGTGAGAGATAATACCGGCGTTCCTATTCCTGGCGTTTCAATTGTAGTTAAAGGAACCTCGATGGGTACTTTGACTGATGTGGATGGAAAGTTTAAGCTGACTTTGCCTGCCGAGGCAAAATCGCTTGTGTTTTCGTTTGTTGGAATGAAAGCTCAGGAAATTGCGATTGGCGGACAGTCGCAGTTTAATATTGTGCTTCAGGAAGAAACTGTTGGTATCGAAGAGGTTGTAGCAGTTGGGTATGGTAAAAGTTCGAAGAAGAATTTGACCAGTGCCGTTGCTTCGGTAAAAGGTGAAGAATTAAATCGTGGTGTTATCACTGATGTTGGCCAGATGTTGCAGGGAAAACTTCCCGGATTGAATATTTCGTCGAGTGGCGATCCAACCAAAAGCGCTTCAATCGTGCTTCGCGGTGCTTCAACATTAAACAGCTCTATGAGTCCGTTTTACGTTATTGATGGTGTCCCGGGTGCCGATATTTCTCTTGTTGCTTCCGACGATATTGCATCGGTTGACGTTCTGAAAGATGCTGCAGCTACCGCTATTTATGGAAACCGTGCTGCAAACGGCGTTATCATGATTACAACAAAAAAAGGAAGTAAGGATAAATTTCAGATTACATACAATGGCTATGCAGGTGTCGAAAATGTTTCGAACAGCCTGAATATGATGGATGCTGCCCAACTTCGTGCATTCCTTGCCAAAAACAATATGTCGTTTGCTCCTGAAGACGATTTAAACGCCAATACCAACTGGCAAAAAGAAGTTTTGCGTTCATCTGCTTTATCAAGCAGTCATAACGTTTCATTCAGCGGAGGTAATGAGCACAGCAATTACTCCGCAAGTTTAACCTATTTAGATAAGCAAGGTATTATGCTGAGCAGTGGTTTGAAACGTGTTATTGCCCGACTTTCGGTTGAGCAAATGGCTTTCAACGATAAAGTAAAACTGGGATTGAATGTGACCAATTCGAACAGTACGAACACCAATGTTCCGCAGCGAAATGTGGTGTTGATGCAGGCTATAAGCCATCTTCCGGTGAGCCCGGTTAAAAATGCCGATGGTACATTCTTCGAAAACTTTAACCACACCAGCTATTTTAACCCGGTAGCTTTGATTGAACACGGAGATGATGATTCGAAATACAACAATCTGATTGGAAACTTCACTGTTGAAGCCAAATTACCCTTTGGAATCACTTATAATTTGAACGCGGCTTATCAAAAAACGATCTCGCTGCATGGAGAATATTACGACAGTTACTACGCTAAAAACTATAATAGCGCAAACTTCTACAATAACCCCGATCCACCAGCAACCAAATGGATTTTAAACTTTGGAACAAATGGACTTGCTCTAAGAAACACTTACCAAAACACGAATAGTGTAATTGAGAGCTTCTTTACCTGGAACAAGAAATTTGACCGACACTCTTTCAATGTTGTTTTAGGCTACTCATGGCAGGAAAACACATTGGGCGACGGATTCCAGTCAACCAATACCAATTTCCCGGTTGACAACACAAGTTACAACAACCTTGCATTGGGTAACTACTCTGCAGTTTCAGGTTACAAAGTCGATTTTGGCGATAGCCAGGCTTACCAGAAATCGCGTTTGATTTCAGATTTTGCCCGCTTAAATTACAACTTTGGAGATAAGTATTTACTTCAGGCATCGGTTCGCCGTGATGGTAGTTCGGTATTCGGAGAAAACAAAAAATGGGGTTATTTCCCATCTGTAGGTTTAGCATGGCGTATCGACAAAGAAGCCTTTATGCAAGGACAGAATGTTTTCAGCGACCTTAAACTTCGTGCCAGCTACGGTGTAACAGGTAACTCATCAGGGTTCAATGCCTACACTGCTCAATTCATTTCAGGAGCAAACGGTACATTCTATTACAACGGAGCACAGGTTGGCGCCTACGGCCCTATTCAGGCTGCCAATAGCGATTTGGGATGGGAAAAAACAACTACATCAAACTTAGGTATCGATTTTACTGTGCTGAAAGGCATTTTGAGTGGTACCGTAGAAGTTTATAACAAGAGAACCACTGACATGATTTACGGTTATTCTGTAAACCCGGTTTTGGTGCCAAGCGGCTCCATCACAGCCAATGGCGGAAGCATGTCAAACAAAGGTATTGAAATAACGATCAATGCGAGTCCGGTTAAAACCAAGGATTTTAGCTGGTCAACAAATTTCAATATTGCTCACAATAAGAATGAAATTCTGAAACTGACCAATCCGCTGTTTGCTGGTGGCGACTCAATCAGAAGGGTTCAGCCCGACGGCGGTGGTCAAACCGGAAGTAGCCTGCAGATTTTTAAGGAAGGGAAACCAATTGGCCAGTTCTTCACGCTCGAATATGCCGGAAAAAACAGTTCAGGTGTTTCTCAGTATGTAGCTAAAGATGGGTCATTAACAACAGCTCCTTCAATTGGTGTTGATTATCATTATGTTGGAAGTGCACAACCTAAATTATTACTTGGCTGGACCAACGATTTCAGATACAAAAATTTCGACCTGAATATCTTCATTCGCGGCGTTTTTGGTAATAAAATCTTCAATGTTACCCGCGCTGATTTGTTCAGGCCAAGTACTGCAAATCAATCGAATATTTTGGCTGATGTTGCCGACGAGTCGCCGTCAGACTATAATGCTTATAAGTATTCAACCAGGTTTATTGAGGACGGAAGCTACATCAGGCTTGACAATGCTACGCTTGGATACAATTTCCCAAATTTTAGCTCGTACGTGAAAAATCTGCGCATCTACACTTCGGTGACCAACTTGTTTGTAATTACCAAATACAAAGGTATTGATCCTGAAGTTGAGCAGGGAGGAACAGCCCCGGGGGTTGACTCAAATAATTTCTATCCAAAAACCCGCTCATTCTTGTTGGGCGTAAAGGTTGTTTTCTAAACTTAAAAATCGAAAATGAAAGAATATGAAACGAAAATGTTGCTTCACAAAACCTAAGAGTATTGTAGTAATTTTCAGCAGCACGGAGTTCCATACTACCATTAAAAACAAATTATTATAGTATGAAAAAGATATTTAAATATATAAGTTTACCCATACTGGCACTTGGGTTGCTTTGGTCATGTCATGATATCGACGTGCCAATTACCACGCAGTTAACTCCGGATGTGTTCCCGTCCGATTCAGCGCAATTTGTTCAGGCGTCAGGAACCGCTTATGCCGCATTACGAGGAAATTATGCTCTGGATTATTGGTTTATGCAAACACTCAGTACCGACGAAGCCATCCTACCGGCACGCGGCGGAAACTGGTATGATAATAAGAACTATTTAATGCTGCACTACCACACCTGGACGCCCGACCATCCATGGACTGCCAGCTGTTGGGGATGGTTATCGCGTGTTGTTGGAACTACCAATCAGGCTATATCCATTTTGGATCAAACCATGTCAACTGGTTCAAGTAAATTAAGAATGATGGCAGAACTTAAAATGGTTCGTGCTATTGCTTATTTTATGAAGATGGACCTCTACGGAAACATACCGCTGGATACAGTTTACGGTGATTTTACGCCGCACGAAAAACTGGACAGAGCGGTAGTTTTTAGTTACATCGAGAAAGAAATAAACCGTGCCCTTCCTTATTTGAATACAACAGTTGATAAAACAACTTATGGGCGTCCTACAAAATGGGCCGCTTACGCATTGTTGGCAAAAATGTATGTAAACGCCGAATATTATACCGGAACTGCTCGCTGGAATGATTGTATCGCTGCTTGCGACCAGGTAATTAGTTCTGGAAAATTCAGTGTTGAGCCAGCTTCAACTTACCTTAAAATGTTTTATCCAGATAATGGTCCGCAGATGAAAGAATTCATTTTTGCGATTCCTTTTGATCCGCTTGCATCTGCATTGTCGGGAACAAATGGTTATATGTACCGCGCCCGTTACGATGTGCCACGGTCTGAAAGGACAAAATTCAGTTTACCATTTACGCCAAGTGCTCCTGAAAGTACACTTCCCGAGTTCTATGCCTATTTCACAGCCGATAAAAACGATGTTCGAAACGGGCAATGGTTGACTGGCTTGCAATTTTTGAGCGATGGTGTTACTCCTGTAACAGTTAAGACAACCAAGAAAGGTTATGACCAGTTCTATACCGGATCTGATGGAGGCACTTCCTATACCTACCAGGTTGAGCTGACTCCGAACATTGAATTGCGTCAGGATGCCAGTCTTTTCGATTGTGGAAACGACGAAATTGCCTGGAACATGGGTTATCGCAACATCAAGTTTTATCCTGATGCTACATCAACCAATCGTAACCAAAATAACGATATGCCTGTTTTCCGCTATTCTGATATTATTTTGATGAAAGCTGAAGCCATCTTGCGTGGAGGAAGCGCAACTCAGGGGCAAACTGCTCTTTCTCTTGTGAATATGATCCGTAGCAACAGAACAACAACTACTGCCTGGACAAGTGTCTCACTTGGTGATTTGTATGGCGAAAGGTGCCGCGAGTTTGCCTATGAAACATGGCACAGAAACGATATGATCCGTTTCAATAAATACGAAGGAAGCTGGGGCTTTAAGACAAATGCCGATTCATATCGCCGTATTTTCCCAATTCCAACGGAGGCTATTGTTCTTGATCCATCGTTAACACAAAACACCGGGTATTAACATTCAGATTTAGTTTTTATATAAATGGGAGAAGAAGGTTTAAATCTTCTTCTCCTTTTCGTTTAAAGAAATTGGCTCAATATGCTAAAGACATTTTTATTCTCTTTTTTATTTCTGGCTTTGTTGATTCAAAGTTTGGCGCAAGGCGTTGAACGAAGTATTGTTGACCGCATACTACCGGAATATTCTTCTTGTTTCAAGACAGAGATTCAGCCAACTGAAGGAGCCGACTGGTTTGAAGTTTCGTCAGTAGGCGATCAAATTCTCCTGAAAGGGAATAATGGCGTTTCAATTGGTTCGGCGTTGTATTATTACCTTACTGAATATGCTCATTGCCAGATAACCTGGAATGGTACTAACCTGAATCTTCCGGCTAAATTACCTGCAATTCCGCAGCCAGTAAGGAAAACAACTCCTTATGAATACCGGTATTACCTGAATTACTGCACATTCAATTACAGCATGAGCTGGTGGAACTGGAACCGCTGGGAAAAGGAAATCGACTGGATGGCTCTGCACGGCATAAACATGCCACTGGCCATCACCGGCGAGGAATACATTTGGGACGAAGTTTACCGCTCGTATGGATTTACCGACGCCGATCTGGATTCGTTTTTTAGCGGCCCGGCTTATTTCTCGTGGTTCTGGATGGGAAACCTCGATGGTTGGGGCGGTCCGCTACCCAAAAGCTGGAAAGAGAGTCACTGCGATTTGCAACTGAAAATCCTGAAACGCGAACGTGAGTTAGGCATGAAACCCGTTTTGCCTGCCTTTACCGGCCATGTTCCGGCATCATTTAAAAAGTTTTTTCCAAATGCAAAGCTGAAGCAAACCAACTGGGGTAACGATTTTGGCGACACATATATTTTGGATGCCAATGATCCGCTGTTTGCTGAAATTGGCCGCAAGTTTCTGGAAATGCAGTCGAAAATTTACGGAACCAACCATTTATATTCGGCAGATACATTTAATGAAAATACGCCGCCTTCCGACGAACCGGCCTATTTATCGGCCTTGAGCAGCAAGGTTTTTGAGGGAATGAAAGCTGCCGATCCTGATGCGGTTTGGGTGATGCAGGGATGGTTATTTTACAGTCACCGTGACTTTTGGAAAGCGCCCCAGATTAGGGGATTGCTAGATGCCGTACCCAACGATAGGATGATTATTCTGGATTTGGCTGCCGAAATAGAACCGGTTTGGAAACGTACTGAGGCTTTTTATGGTAAGCAATGGATTTGGAACATGTTGCACAATTTTGGCGGAAATATTAGCTTGTTTGGTCGCGTCGAAACCGTGGCCACCCAACCGGCTGCCGCCTTGAGTGATCCGGCTTCAGGCAAACTGAAAGGCATTGGTTTGACGATGGAGGGCATTGAACAAAACCCGGTTTTGTATGAACTGATGACTGACAATACCTGGAGAAATACGCCTATCGAATTAAACGAATGGCTTAAAAAATACATCCGGAACCGTTATGGCAACGAAAATGAAAAACTGGTAAAAGCCTGGGATATTCTGGTGAAAACGGTTTACAACGGACAAACCATTCGCGATGGAGCCGAGTCCATTATCGTGTCACGTCCAACGTTTGAAGGTTTTCGTCGTTGGGCGCGCACCAAGCTGAATTACGAACCAGTGGATTTGCTTCCTGCCTGGAAATTATTTGTCGAAGCCATTCCTGATTTTCGAAAATCAGATGGATTTCAATACGATTTGGTTGACATTACTCGTCAGGTTTTGGCCAATTATGCCTTACCGCTTCAGCAAGAAATAGCCAAAGCTTACCGCGAAAATAATCGGGCAAAGTTTGATAAGCTGAGCGCTGAATTTATTGAACTGATTGGCGATATGGATTGTTTGCTGGCTACCCGTCAGGATTTTCTGTTGGGGATATGGGTTGCCGATGCCCGCAATTGCGGCACAACCGATGCCGAAAAAGCGCTATACGAGCGAAATGCCAAAGATTTGATTACCCTTTGGGGCGATGCAAACAACAGGCTTTTCGAGTATTCGAACCGGCAATGGAGTGGTTTATTGGCCGATTTTTATAAACCACGCTGGCAACAGTTTTTCTCCGATGTGAAAGCCAATTGGGGAAAATTTGATCAGGCCGCTTTCGACGAAAAAGTGAAACAATGGGAATGGAAATGGGTAATTTCGCGAAAAGATTATCCGGTGATAACCGCTGGCAATTCAACAAAAATTGCAGCCGAATTGTACAGGAAATACAATTCGCGTATTATTCCGCTTACTAAAATAATGGCGCCAATTAAATACGATTACTGATATGGCACAGACAATTCAAACAAAGCCGGAGCGCTTTTTGTCACTCGATGTCTTTCGGGGATTGACCATTGCTCTGATGATCGTGGTGAATACGCCCGGAACAGGTGCGCAATTATATCCTTATCTGGTCCATGCCAAATGGTTTGGCTTTACCTTGGCCGATTTGGTTTTTCCGTCGTTTCTGTTCGCTACAGGAACAGCCCTGAGTTTTTCCATGTTGCGAATGAAAAATGCACCCGCAGGCCAATTCTGGGGGAAAGTGATCAAACGCACCATCATCATTTTCCTTTTGGGCTACCTAATGTACTGGTTCCCGTTTTTTAAGCAGGGTGCCGATGGCGGATGGATGCTGAAACCTATATCAGAAACGCGGATTATGGGCGTTTTGCAACGCATCGCCTTGTGTTATTTCTTTGCATCGGTCATCTTTTATTACCTTTCCGAAAAAGTAGCTTTAATTATTTCAGGAGGCATTTTGCTCGGATATTGGAGTATTTTGTACCTGTTTGGACAACCCGGAGCCGAGCTTGAAATGGCGACCAATGCCGGTTCCAGGTTCGATTTGTGGGCATTAGGATTGGGCCACATCTACAAAAAAGACAGTATTACGTTCGATCCCGAAGGAATTTTAAGCACATTACCGGCTATTGTCAACGTAATTGGTGGTTATATAGCCGGAATTTTCATCCGCAAGAAAGGAAAGTCGTTCGAAGGGATAGCTAAACTTCTGATGGTTGGTTTTTTGTTGTTTGCCCTGGCCGAATGGTGGAACCTGATTTTCCCGATTTCCAAAAAATTATGGACCAGTCCGTTTGTGCTTTTAACTGTTGGGCTCGATCTGTCGATAATGGCTGTTTTGCTGTATGCTATCGAACTGAAACAAGTCAAGACTGGCGTGCGTTTCTTCGATATTTTCGGAAAGAACCCCTTGTTCATTTACCTGTTTTCTGAATTGTTCTACGTTGTGCTTCGCCTGATTCCGGTTGGTTCGGGGAAGGACGTCTTTCAGTGGATCAGTGAACAAATTTTTCAGGTAATTTTCCCCGGCGCATTGGGGGCATTGGCAACAGCAATTGCATTCATGCTGTTTTGCTGGTTGCTGGGCTGGTTGCTCGATAAAAAGAAGATGTATATCAAAATTTGAAAATTTCAACACCTAATAAAATGAATTTTAAGCAAATACGAAAAGCAATATTGCTGGCACTTTTTATAGTTCCGGTTTTGGTCTTTGCCCAGAAAAGGACAATAAACATTGTTGATTTGGGTGCTAAAGGCGATGGTGTAACCGACAATACTTCGGTTATACAGAAAGCCATTGATGAAGCTTCAGCCAGCGGCAATGGAAAAGTTGTAGTTCCCGCAGGTACATTTCTTACCGGAGTAATTCACATTAAATCGAATGTGGAAATTAACCTGGCTGAAAATGCAGTCTGGCTGGGAAGCGCCAAACGAATTGATTACGGCCCCAAAGATGCCTCTCCCCTGATTGTGGCAAAAGAACAGCACAATTTTTCTATCACCGGAAAGGGAACCATCGACGGCAACGGGAAAGAGTTGATAAAAGATTTGAATGCGATGCTGAAAGCCGGAACCCTGGAAGACAGAGAGTGGCAAACTTATAATCCATGGCACCAGATGCGACCTGAAGAGCGCAACCGGCCCAAAATAATCTTGTTTCAGAATTGCGATTCGATTCGGGTGACCGGTATCACCATTCAAAACGGACTGATGTGGGTTCAGGATTACCGCAGTTGCACCAACGTCATCATCGATGGCATTAAAGTTCGTAGTACAACTTTCCTGAATAACGACGGCATTGACATTACCGACAGTAAAAATGTTCGCATCACCAATTGCGATGTGGATGCCTGTGACGATGGAATTTGCCTGAAATCGTCGCTTCGAAACGAAGGTTGCGAAAACGTTTATGTGGCTAATTGTAAAGTTCGTTCCAGCGCCAGCGCCCTGAAACTGGGAACTGCCTCCTGGGGAGGATTCCGTAATATAACTATCCGCGATATTTATGTGTACGATACCTACCGCTCTGCTATTGCCATTGAGTCGGTTGATGGCGGGCTTCTGGAAGATGTAAATGTGGAGAACATTACTGCAAAGAACACAGGTAACGGCATTTTTATACGATTGGGGCACCGGAATAAAGATGAGATTTATAGCCAATTGCTGCGTGTACACATTGCCAATGTAAAGGTTGAAATACCCTCAGAGAAACCCGACAAAGGTTATCCTGAAGAAGGACCAATTGTAAGGTTTCCGCACAATGTTTTTCCGGCCTCGGTTTCCGGAATACCCGGGCATCCGGTTGAAAACGTAACTATCGAAAATGTTGAAATGATTTATACCGGTGGTGGCGACGAAAATATTGCTCATTTGTCAGTAGAATCAATGGCCAAAATTCCGGAGCAGGTTGCAGAATATCCTGAATTTTCCATGTTTGGAGAATTGCCGGTTTGGGGATTTTATGCCCGTCACGTTGTCGGCCTGAATTTGAAAAATATCACCATAAAAGCGAAAAACAAGGATTATCGTCCGGCGGTTGCTTTTGACGATGTTTCAGGATTGAAAACTTCAAATGTAAAGATCGTTGAACCGGCTAAAAAACAACAGGTTATTCTCCGAAATATATCGGGCGAATCGACTGATTTTGGTAATGAGTTGGTGAAAAGGGTAGAGTAGAACTTAATGGCTTATTTTTCAGAAAAACTAAGAAACTGTTTATTTTTTATTTTACCGTTCCGTTAGGAACAAAATGTGGGTAGGGAAAGAATGATTTTAGATTATCTCTTGTCCCGTACGGGACAAAATGAAACGATAAATGGTCATTTTTCTACCCATATATTTTCCCTCCGGAAAATTTAAACAGTTTCTTAAAATCTGTTTAAAATTTTTTATTGAAGAATTTTAACCTTAATTCTATCTTTTTTGACTCACCCCAAGTCCGATAAATCGGACTTTTCCCCTTCTACGTGTAGAGAGGGGAAAAGTCCCGTTTAAAACGGGACGACAGGGTGAGTATTGAGTTTTAAATTAAATTTCAACAGACTCTAATCATATTTTTTAAACTTTCGCTTACAAAGTCTTTCCGGCGTCGTGAAATAAGGATTGAGTCGCCGTTGGAAAGAATTAGTGTGCCTCCATCGTTTTTTGAGATAGAGGTAACATGATTCATGTTTACCAGATGGCTTTTATGCACTCTGATAAATCCATGATCGGCAAGCAACTCCTCGAACTCGACCAGCGATTTGGCGACAAGCAAAGGTTTTTTCCCTGTGAAATACAAATGCGTGTAATTGCTTTCGCCCTGGCAACGGATGATGGTTTTCACTTCCATAAACTCGATCCGGTCTGAAACCGGAACGCCAATTCGTGCATTGGCCGGGTGAATTGTATTTTGGTAAAGCTGCCTGATCCGTTCGTTTTCGGTTTGCTGGTTAATGTGGGCACAAACTTTTTCGACTGCAGCAATCAGTTCGTTTAAGTTGATGGGTTTCAGAATGTAATCGCTGGCCGAAAACCGGATGGCTTTAATGGCGTAATTATCGTAAGCTGTTACAAAAATCACCTCGAAAGGAAAGGTTTTGAAATATTCCAGCAGCTTAAACCCATTCCCTCCAGGCATTTCAATATCGAGAAAAACAATGCGGGGCTGAAATTCGGCGATTTTAAGAATCGCTTCTTCAACCGATGCTGCTTCGGCCACAATTTTTAGTTGCGGGCAATATTGCCTGATTAAACCGGCAAGGTTTTCGCGTCCGTTCTTTTCGTCGTCGATAATGAGGGCGGGGTAAGGCATACAATTATAGATTAAATTTTATCTCGTATATTTTAGGCCAGAGTTTGCCGGTTACATAAACTTTGTTGTTTGCCTGGTCGAAAGCTATTCCATTCATTTCCTGAGAACCGGGATATATATTTTTTGCTTCGCTGGCAAGTGCGGTTAAATCGAGTAAACCCACGATATTCCCGTCCTCAGGATTTATTTTCACAATTGTATTTGTCATCCAAATGTTGGCATAAATGTACCCGTTGATAAATTCGATCTCGTTGAGTTTATCTTTTACATAGCCGTTTTCATGAACTGAAATGGTTTTGGTCGCCTGTAATGTGTTTGGATCGAGGTAGGTAAGTTTATGAGTTCCGTCCGACATGATTAAATGGGTTCCATCGGTGGTCATTCCCCATCCCTCATCGCCAGGGAAGGTAAATTCGCCCAGTTTTTTTAAAGAACCGGCATCATAAATAAACCCAACTTTGTTTTTATAAGTTAGTTGATACACCTTCCCATTCAGAAACGAAATGCCTTCGCCAAAATATTTCTGTTTATCCAGTTCTACTTTTTTTTCAATTTTTCCGGTTTTCAGATCAACTTCACCAAATAACGACCTTGTTTGTGGAAAATCTCGTGTAGCGCCGGTGCTCTCGTAGAGTTTGCCATTATATACCAGAAATCCTTCGGTAAAGGCGGTGGTATCATGTGTAAATGAGTTCACCATGTAGTAATCGATGGCGGGTATTAGGTGTTGTGTTGTGTTTTGCGATTTCTCTTGCTTGCCGGTGCAGGCAAACAAAAGAAAAACCAATGAAAAAAATGGAATAAGTTTGCTCATATAGGTCATTAAATCGTAATCAGCCGTTCGCCTTGTTTTAAAAGTTCGGTAAGCGGTAGTCCCATATATTTTACAGTTACGCCAAGCTTTTCCAGAATTTCGGTCGCATCAAAATTATCTGCACAATCTTTACAGGCTTCAACTGTTTTCCCAGCCTTAACCATTTCCAATACTTCGGTTTGAACCTGTGTATCGTTCTTTATCAGTTTAACCGACGCACCCCAAATAATTACCCTCACATCCTGCCACCAGTTCTTTATTTTTGAATTCAGGGCGTACATGGCAAGCATGTTAAAAATTGTGTCTTTGTTGTCGGTCGTCCACAAAATATTGAGCTTTTCCATAGTTTTATTTTTATTCAGATTTGATACCAAACATAGCAAATCCTATGGCTTTATTACTTCCAAATCCTTGTTTTGTTGATTTCTTCTTTATCGCGGAATGCTTTTTCTAAGTCAATTTCATTCCGGTTAGCAATAGAACAAATAAAAATAAGTATATCAGCAAGTTCTTCATCTATAGTGCCAAATTTTGAATTACTGTCGATTTTAATGTTTTGTTGCTTACGGATGGCTTTAAACAGTTCGCCAACTTCTTCGCCCAACATGAGGCATTTTTGTAAAACCGTTTGTTCAGAGAATCCTCGTTCTTTCTCCAGTTCAATTACATATTCCTGAATGTCTTTTAGGGTTGGGTTGGCGTTTAATATGGACATAGTTGTTTTTGTTTTGTGTAACTGGTTGGTGTGTTTGATGTTGCTGTCATTTGTCTCCCATTTGTAACGATGGGATAATGGTTACAGCTAATTTACAACTTTTTCTTTCGCCATCAATATTGGTGCATCACAGTTATTTGTGATTTTCCCATTCCCGTCAATATACGAATAAGTTGCCCCTCCATCGCAAAACCCCCATATATTTTTGGCCGACAGTAATTTAATTATTCCTTCGTTGCCTTCGGATGGCAAAAAATAGTGGGTGCCTTTCCATGAACTATCAATGATCCGAGCCGCCCATAACCCTTTGTATTTTAGTTTATCGATACAAAGGTTGATCACCTCGGTTTTACCTCGGTTTTTCTTCTCAAAATCAATAACAGAAGGCAATTCGGAGATAAGAGATGCCCCGGCAAACCGAGCCGACCAAATCACCATGTAAACCGGGTAGCCGTTGTAGCTTTTAAGCAACGAGTTAAACCTCAAAGAATCTAAGGTAAATTTGTCATTGTCCAAGTCATACCTGGGGTTGCTTAATCCATTCTTAATTAACTCGTTAAAGGCGAATATCCTATTTAGGTATTTTTTGTTACTGCAATTCTGCATTAGCTTGTTGTATAAATCTTCGTTGTAGTCGCCCGTGGTCATTTCGAACAATAATTCGTCGGCTAAATACTTCTCAAATACTTCTGGACTAAAGTTGTTTTTTGCAAAGGTGAAGCACCAATCGCGGTAAGCCGGATATTCTTTTATCGCGGAGTTCCAGTTTTTATAGGTCAAAGAACGATCGCGCTGTTGAAGGGTTTTTAAATACTCGACTTTAAGGATTTTTGAAATGCAATATTCGAATTCGTGATAGTTAATATTGTTTATTTTCTTGTAATTCTGTGTGTTGAAGCAATTGAAATACGCATTTGCGAAATCAATTTTTGATGTATCGGCCTTGTTTTGCTCGCACAAAAAGGATAAAAACCCGGGTAGGTTGTACACGTCCTGAAATGATATTTTCTTTTTCAGGAACTCATATTCCATTTCCGAAAGCGGGGTATCACGGATTATTTTTAATATAGCTTGCTTGTTTTTTGCCTTTTGGATCAAATCATTACTTATTTCCTTTCGGTAAATGGCTTCCAAAAACGACAATTGTGAACCGATAACGCTATCGACCCGCGCTTTGTAGCCGTCCATGGTGTATTTCGGGTCAAAATTGAGGTCATAGTCAAACTGGTTTAATCTTAGGACATTAATTTTACCTGCCCCTTTTCCCCTGGCAAATAACGAGTTATCCAAATTGTTTAAAACAAAACTAAGAGTCAGGTTGTCGCCGTTAAACAAAATCAAATGAAACGACTTGTTTTTTACCTGAATCCAATAATCAGCCGAATGGGTAATTTTGTCTGAATATAGTGCAAATTTCCCGTTTTTGTCTATTCTATCGCCTACGGTCTGAAACCCATCAAAATTTAGGTTGCCCCGGTATAAAGGCTGATAAGCTAAAATCACGTATTCCTGGTTTGAATTGGTTACTTCACCGGTTATTTTAATGCCATTTTGGTTTTTGGAACAACCTGACAGTAATGCTGAAATCAGAAGAATGGCTATACCTGTTTTTTTCATGGTTTATTGGAGCTTTAATACGGTTATTTTGAGACTACCATACTTTCGGTGCGATGCACCTAAACAGCCGCATTAGCGGCGATAGTATGGTCGGATGAATGTTGCCTTCTTCTACTTTTCTGATTCTAATTTCTTAATAAAATCAGCCTTTAGTTTCTCATCTTTTAGCCAATTAATCCGACTTTCCAGATAGATGCGGTTATAAGGATCAACCAGGTTTGATTTGGCAACCTGATACTTTTCTTCATCAAAAGGATTGAATGCATTGTACTTTTTATTTTTCAGATTTAAATGGTGATTTACTTTCAATTCCAGAAATTGAGAAAACTCCCTGCTTAAAGGTGAATTAACGGTATCAAAATCAAATATCTTTTCATACAAATCAAATTTCCATTTTCCTTCATAATACCCACGCACACTGTCGTTCATTAATAATTGATAATACTGCATTAAAATAGATTTCGAGGCATAAACTACTTCGCTTCTTAAGTATTTGTAGAAGTCAGAATCTTCCTTAATACTATCAATTGAATCTAAAGTGCATTTGATGTGATTTGACGCAATACTGTCGGCTTCATTGGCTTTTAGAATTTTGGGGATGCTCCTGTTCGTTGGATCAGATAACTTATCTGCCAGATTATCTTTGTTCAGAAAATACGGGAATGAGCCATACAATGGATTTTTATTACCCGCAAACGATACTTGACTTCCTATAGAGTCTATTTTTACGACTACCTCATCGCCAGGAGATAAATATAAAAGCATATCTTCCCCTCGATAAAAATTTATGCAATTATCCCAAATAAAATCTGACGTATAAAGTTCGTCAACCTGATATTTAATGATTGAGTTAATTTTACTCTTTTTATTTGTCAACATGAAAATCCTGGGAGAATCAGTTTTTATTTTCAAACGAAATTTATGGTTGGCATCTACCGTGGCACTGTGATAATTGATAGCCTTGTTGCTGTTAAAATAATCAATTTCCACTAGGCAAACTTCTCTGCTTATATTGTTTGTTCCCTTTATAATGATGTCGGATTTTTTACTACAGCCGGTTAATAATAAAAGGATTAAACTACAGAAAACTAAATTTATCTTCGACAGTTGTTTCGTACTATAATTTTTCATGTCATATCTATTTTAATTTGCGTTGTCAATTTCCAATTCGGCCAGGATTAAGCGCTGGCGGTGTATAATCACTTGTGTTTATTTCCACTTTATCATTAGCAAGAAAGTGCGTTTAATCCTCTATTTTGGAATGAAGAGCAAGTTTTTCAAGATTTTAGGTTTTTCCAAATTTACATTGACCTGCCGTTAAATCTAATATGGGCAGTTTTGGGGCTCAGCCCTTTGCTCGCAAAGAACTGAGCCCCAAATCTTAATTGCCACCGCTCGAACCTGATCCGCCATTTGAATCGCCACCGGCTTTAACATCGTCGTTTTTAATACCACGGCGAGCTTTTTTCACTTCGCCTTTCATATTACCAAACCGGTACGACAGGTTAAACCTCAACATACGGTTATAGTTATAGCTCGTACTTTTTTGGGTAAAAGTAGGGTCGTCGTAATTGCTTGTGTATTTGGCTTTTTTTCTGAATGGGTCGGAGAACGACACCGATGCTGTTAACTTCTTTTTAAACAACTCTTGCGAAACGTTTATACCGTTGTAGTAGTAGGTTGAGGTTTTCCCCTGGAGCATAATGCGTGGCGAATAAATGCCGCCATAGGCAGAAAGTGTTCCGTTTTTCCAGGCAGTGTAACGGCAGTTCAAATAACCATTGTAGCTAAATCCTTCGTTCTTCAGGCCACGACCATCATTGCTTTCAAGAAAAGTGTAGTTTCCGCCAATGTTGGTGTTAAACGACAGCTTTCGTTTTAGTGCATTAACCGATCCGAAGATATAACCACCGTAACGCTGGTTTTTGCCAATATTTTCGTAAGTTGTGGTTTTTACGCCATTGGACTGCATCGTTGATACCGATTCAATTGAATTGTTGGTAAATGCACTGTTGAAGCTGATATTGATATTGTATTTTGGAGAAAATTTTCCGTATGAAAGATCAAAGGTGTGAGAAATTTCGGCGTCAAGATTAGGGTTACCGTAACTGATGTTCAACGGGTCGAGATCGTTTACGTAAGGATTGAGGTACCAGATGCCTGGACGCGAAAGCCTTTGCGTATACGAAAACTTCATATTTTGTCCCTTATCCATATTCTTAGAAAGGGTTACATAAGGGATCATGTTAAACATTTTATTGGTGAAGTTGGTGTTTTGGGCCGATTTATACGTTCCGTCGTTAATAGTTCCTTCAGCTCTTAATCCGGTTTTTACACTCACTTTCTTCAGTTTTAGCACATAGCCTACATATAAACCAATGATGTGCTGGTCGTAGTCCATATCGTTGATGCGGGTATTATCCTTGTTCCAAATCGAGTTGGTAAAATCGTAAGAGAAAAAGTCGGTATTGCTAACGTTTTGCCGAAGTATGTATTTCAAACCACTTTCGATTTGGTGCATTTTGGTTAACGGATCGTAATAATCAACCTGGAACGTATGTTCGGTTCCCGATGCGTCGTTCGATGTTTTCTGCCTGTACGAGCTGTAATTCAAGATATTTTCTATATCATTTTCGTTGTCGGAGTTGCGTGGCGAACGATCTAATTTATAGGAAATTGTGAATGACTTATCAGGTTTCTTGTAGGTTCGCTGGTAGTCTATATTTCCTGAAAGGCTGCCAAAATCCATGTTCATCAGTGTATTGTTCAGAAACTGGCGGGTTAACGTGTTGTTGGTATCAAAGTCGCTTGTGTTCATGGCACCGTTGGCTTTGTAACCTCCGGAATAGCCCCAGAACGAAAGACTGATCAGGTTCAGTGAGTCGATTTCGTAGCTGGCTTCACCCATCAGCATGTTCGCACTTCCTTTGTATTTGTTAGTCCCGTTTGTTTTGGTAAAACGGCTGGTTGTACTCAGGAAATTTTCGCGTTCCGAATACGATTCGCTTTGTGGTTGCCTGAAATTGTTGTAGTTGTAATTGAAAGAGAAGCCAAATTTCTTGATTTTTGAAGTGGCATAAATACCTCCGTTGTAACCTCCGCGGGTGTCGAACCCAGCGTTAACACGGCCCATAAAACCATCGAGTTGCTTTTTAGTTGTGATGATGTTGATAATGCCGCCGGTTCCTTCAGCTTCGTATTTTGATGATGGATTAGTAATCACCTCAATATCTTTAATAGTGCTGGCTGGAAGGCTTTTTAGCACATCTTTCGGGTTTTGTGACATCATCGACGAACTCTTGCCGTTGATCAGGATTTTAAAGTTCGATGAGCCTTTCACCTGGATATTGTCTTCGCCATCAACAGTTACCAGTGGCACTTTCCGAAGCATTTCGAGTGCATTGCTTGTTTTGGCTTCCGGGTCAACTTCGGTACTGTACACCAGTTTGTCGACTTCGGTGCGAACCAGCGGTTTTTTGGCCACAACAGCTACTTCATCAATTTTTTCGATACCTTCGCTCATTTTCAGCGCTCCTAAATCAACCTTGGTTTTGTCGGCATTCAATGTAAATTCTTTTTTTGCGACTACATAACCTATTGATTGAACAATAACCTTATATTTTCCGGGAACGCTGAGCGAGAAATCGAATTTCCCATTGGTATCGCTGGCCAGGCGCTTAATTACACCTTGAGCCTGGTCCTGGACTCCAATAGTTGCATACGGTAATCCTTTGCCTGAAATGGAGTCGACAACAAGCCCTTTAATTTGGAAAACCTTTAGTGGCGCTTTAGCTTGGTTTGTAACTGTTTTTACAGGAGTGGCTTGCGTTGGTGGTGTTTTAGGTTTTTGTGCCTGTGCATCAGTAAAATGCACGATTGATAAAATCAAAATGATAGTTAAGATAAACTTTTTCATCTTCATGGCTTTTGTGTGTGATTCGTAAACTTATTGGTTGTAAAACGTTAAATTAAAGTTCTGTATGAAATTTTTTCGCCAAAATAGCTGGATAGACAATTTGCAAATTGCATATTTCCCATATCATGGTTAAAGACTATGCTGAATTCTTCCTATTCATTGTTTCCAATCAATTTACCTCCATAAAATAAGACAACTAATGAAATACCTAAACATGGGAATAGAGCAGTTATAAAACCTCTTGGAAATCCGGCATTTACCATAACCAAAACGAAATAATAAAAATGCCCAAGGCCAAACTTTAGTACCCGTTCAATCCCTGTCATGGATTGTGTTCTTGAAACAATAAAATATGGGAGAAGAATACTCAGCAAAATTCCTCCAAATCTACTATTCATGTTCGCGTTTGAATCCAGTGTTACATATCCGTAAATTGAAATAATTACCAGGTTAAGAATAACTAGGAAGAATCCTTCTATTATTATTTTCAGGTAGTTTTTTTTTCTCTCTTTATTTTCGGTTTTCTGAAAATCTTCCGGATCAATTTCAAGAATATCATAAATTGAGTTTAAGGTTTTTCCCCTCGGAACATTTTCATCGTTCTCAATCCGTTGGATTGTTCGTATATTTATTTTTGCCAATTCAGCCAGCTCTTCCTGGGTGATTCCCTTCGATTTTCTCGCTTCGCTAATCTTTCTACCGGAAACATTCATATTTGTAGTAAATTAGATTCGATAAAAGTATTTCAGAAGACATTTCTTGATGTCGGTTTTCTTACGACATTTTTACGACATTTATCTTAATTTATCAGTTTGATGGGAGAAAAAGGTATTCAAATGCCTCACCTGCCATAATTTTAAGATTAATCTTTGAATTGCCGGCTCTTTTATCATGTCTATTAATTTTTTCATTAACTATTGTTCTTCAGGAATTACTATTTCAACTCTTGTGCCTTCGTGTCCCAGCATGGCCAAATCAGTTAATTTGAACGAATAATTGCCACCATATTTTTCTTTCATCATCAGGATTCGCTCTTCATTCATTCTAAGGCCAATACCATTAGAGTCGGTCTTCAATTTCTGCGATGCCTCAATTCCTATGCCATTATCTTCGATTATGATATGTATTTCATTATTCAATTTTGTAACGCGTATCGTTAATTTTTTCTCACCTTTTTTATGTTGAAGTCCATGAATTAGGGCATTCTCGGCCAAAGGCTGTAATATAAGGGATGGTAACATAAACAAATCCTGATCTATGGAGTCGTCAACTTCAATCTGATAATCAAACTCAAAACGTAATTTTTCGAGATTTAAGTATTTTCTGAGTGTCTCAATTTCTTCAGAAAGTGTAACTTCTTCCTTATCCGAATTTTTCAGCACTTTTCGAATTAATCCGGCAAAATCAGATAAATACAAATGTGCTTCCTCGCTTTTGTGTTGTTGTACAAGGTTTTGTACCGAATTCAGACTGTTAAACAGAAAATGTGGGTTCATTTGCGACCGCAATGCGGCCAGCTGTAATTCGTGTAATCGTTTTTCCTGGTTATGTTTCCTGAGTTTTCGGTTCATTTTTATTTTATATATAAGGAACCCTGCAAGCGAAACAAGTAACAAAATGCCCAGGAAGAGAATAATGCCGCTTAAAACTGATTTGCTTACGTCTTTAAAGTATTGCCGACGTCCATCTTCCGCGGCTTGTATGGCGTCTTCAATTTCCCGCTCAATACTGATTCGCTTTCCTGATTTATCGAAAATGATGTATTGGCCCATGTTATTCAGGAAAATATCGTTTAGCCTGATCGAGTCAGTTGATAAGAAAAGCTGGTTAGCTACCGGATTGGCACGGGCGTTCCATTTTTTCCAGTACTCGAAATTTTCACCTTCATCGATGTGTATGAAATTGAATTCTGGATGTTGTTTAGCTGCATCGTCCATTTCGTAACGCCCAACCGACCAGCTTGTTGCTGGACAAATAATTGTTGGACGTTTGGTTATGAATGAGCGTAGCTTTACTCTTTCGCCTTTCAGGTTCAGGAAAAAGTTATCGGGTATATGCTTGATAGCCTTCCACCTGTTAAAGTTTTCGATGATTTCGCAAAGTGATCGGGTAAAAGCCTCCTCGTTGCATCGTTCGATCATTAATTCAAACATTTCATTGATTTCGGCCTGCCACTGGCTATCGGTTTTCGAATCAGGATCTGCACTAACCATGTAGGAATAGAGTTGACTGGCAGCTTCGCGGTATAACGGAGAACCAAATAAAACCATTTTGCAGAATTGTAAACTTTGTTCAGGATCGCGGTTCCAACCCAGCCTGAAAGTCCTGAATGAAAGGGACATCCGGCTGTTTGTATTGGCTAACCGATACATTTTATAGTTGATGTATGATTCGGTTAGGGCGCGGGAAAAAATGCCATAGTCGTTGTAAATTCGTTGAATATTAAATGTATCAAGTTGGTTGAAAACGATATCTTTCATGTTTGCAGGAATGAAGAATCTATCAAGCATTCTGTAACCAAAAGATGCCTGGTCATCTAATCGGGCATTGAATAAACCGGAGTACAAACCTGCCTGTAATTCTTTTTGCAGGTACTGGGCCGATTCGGAACACGACTCATCGTCGGTCAATGGTTTGAGTAATGTTTTTAATTCAGAAAGCGCTTTCAAATAAACGTCACAATTAACTTTTGATATTCTTCCTGCCCAAACCTGAGGTAAGCCAATTGAGTTTTGATATTGATACAATAAACGACCTTCTTTTGATCTGTCGCCTGAAAATGTGATGGTTTGAGGAACTGTATATTTCTCGGTAGTTTTTGAGTTTGGAGCGTTAGGATCATAAGACGGAACCTCATATTCCTTGTTTACTAAGCTGAAATTTACGTAAATAGAATCGCCTGGTTTGGCATATAAAAGTATCGGTATACTATTGAAGAAATGGTTGTTGTTTTTGTTAAGTAAATAAATCAAACCTTTTTCAACCAGTTTAAATTCGAACCTAAAGTTTCCTGAATTATCCAATTGTACCGACTTTGAATCGAGTTCAGTACCAAATATCTTCGTTTGCGTATAGAGATTTATTTGATTACTTACCGGATTTTCGATGTGCCCGCAAACGATAATTTTTTTTTGATTTTTACTTGTTCGTTCTATTAAATTTAGTGTTTCTTCAGGTTCTGTTGGCTTAGTACCTGGGTACCCAAAAAACTTCAGGTTTTTTTCTTCCAATTTCATTCGTTTAACCGACGAAACAATCAAACCATGCTGAAGATTGATTTTGTAATTCAGGTATGATATAGTCTTGTTTGGAACGCCATTCACCTCAAGCATTCCATTGCCAAGGTTTTGTACCAGTATTTTGGTTTTGTTATCAGTTAAAGTGTCTGGAATATCCAGATTAGTGCGGATATACCGGAAGGGTTGCAAAAAGAATTTGGTTTTGTTGTGCAGCACATTGTACTTCAACGAAGCTGTAATTTCTTCGATTATTTTGTTGGCGTAATGGCGTGATTTTAATATTTCCTGGCTTCGGTTGATTATTTCGTCCTTGTTGACCAGCGACACGGTATTTTCTTTTCTGTTGAGCTCAAACCGGAATGGTATTCTGTACAGAGTTTCTTCCAGGATGTCTGTGGGTTGTCCTTCCTGGTAGTATTTTGTTAACTCAGGAAATCCGTAATCTGTTGAACTTTTGAATGTAAGAATACCATTCTCATTGATTTGGCGAAGCATGCGTGTGCTGAAAACAATTTTTTCGCGCGAAATACTATCGATTTGCAATGAGTATCTAACAACACGGCTTCCGTCGGTAAGCGAGTTGTTAGACCGCGAGGCCTTGTTACTTCTCCATTCATAAATGAAAACATCTTTTGGATTAAATTTTACCCGAATCCATTTGGCTGAAGAAGTCAAGGACAGCAAACTCAGGAAAAGGGTTATAACAGTAAAAAGGGAAGTTGCTTTCATTGCATTTTCTGTTTGGTTGAATCAAATGTGCCAGAAAAGCATGAATTTACAAACAATAAATTATTGTACGGCAGGAATGAGTGATTAAACGGTAAAAATTGAATGAAATCTATCTCTCCATAAAGCAATTTCGCAAAATTTCGCCTGCCGACGGCCCTTCGTTAAACAGCAAATCCAGAATGCTTAAGTTGGGAATAAACCCAAATTTTTCTGAAAATACTTGGGTATAAGGTCGTGCTTCAAAATGCCGATCAGGCTTAATTAAATGAAGTTTTGGACTGATTTGTTCCCTGAAATTCAGGCAAGTATCCGGAATTTTCTCAAAGTCTTCAGTAAAAATAAAATTTGCTTCAATTTCAAGCAGTTCTACAATAGTTTCTACTATTTGCTGGTTGAAATCGAACAGAAATTCGTGTTTCTTTCGAAAAAAAAGTTCAATATCGTCGGCGTAATATTCAAAAAAAGGAGAGGAGTTGTAAGCTGAAAATATCGTCCGCCAGTGGTTTCTCTGCCATTCTTCGTCGTAGGCAATACGCAAATCCTTGATCCTGATTTTTTGAGCCCTGCCTTTTTCAACCGGAACAATCAGCGAAATTGGTCCGTTGGCGCCCAGAATTACCGTTCGGTTCCGGTATGTTTGCTTCACAAAGTTTTCGTGTTGTTCGATGTATATTTCATGATAGTTGGCCAGTTTTGAAAAATACCTGATGGGTGCAAAATAGGCTGTACTAAGCAGGATCGAGGATGGTTGTTTCATTTGTTATTCGTTAAAAAAGCCGCCTTTATAGTCCTTACCCATGCTTACACCTTCGGCGTCAACTTCTTCATCGGTAATGGGTTCAATTCGTTCACTTTCTTCCAGCTCGTGAACAACTTTTCGCAGTTCGCGTCTGAGCCTTAATATGGTAGGAAGTTGGGTAATCATGGATAATAAAAAGCCAAAAATAAGTCCGAAAAGTACCAAGTAAACCACCGGAACGTCTTTCAGTTCCCATTTCAGGATTTTGATGTCCAGAATAATCTGGTTTTGCAAGGTGAAAATTAACAACAGGGCGCCAAGAATAAAAAACACTATAACTTTCCAGGACATATAACTTTATTTTCGCCGCAAAAATAACCAATTGACTGTATGTGAGCAAATATGAGTTTGAAGATTAAAACAAAAAAGGACAACCAATTGGTCATCCTTTTTTGTTTTTATAAAAAATGTTTTTAATGAACGAGTGAGAATAAACGTTTCCAGCGCACTTTGTTATAGAATGGCTGATCTTTATCGAGTGATAGCCAGATAAATACTGCCTTCCCAACAACATGGTCTTCAGGAACAAAACCCCAATAGCGCGAGTCAGCCGAATTGTTTCGGTTATCACCCATCATCCAATAATAATCCATTTTGAATGTGTAGCTGTCGGCTTCTTTACCGTTGATGAAAATTTTATTGTCTTTCACTTTCAGGTCGTTTTCTTCGTAAAGGTCGATAATGCGCTGGTATAATGGCAGATTGTCGATAGTTAGTTTTACTGTTTGTCCTTTCTTCGGAATTTCAAGTGGCCCGTAATTGTCAACGTTCCAAGGATATTTATTGCTGAAAGGGAAAATATTCTGGTCCCAGTTTCCAGCTGTAGTTTGTGTGGGCTGCACAGTTTTGATGCTTTTAATGGCTTTCAGCTTATCCACCATATTTTCAGTAAGTGGAAATAAGTATTGAGAAGCCGAAATTGCGTGGCGATCGTCTTCGGCAATTCCCAATTGTTCCATAGTACGCTTGCTTAAACTGGCGCCGTCGGTAGTAACTATATATTCACGTTGCATTCCCGGAAAATGTTGCTGAGCTTTACTATTCACGTAAAGCTGACCATCTTTCAGTTCAATTATATCGCCTGGGATACCAACACAGCGTTTGATGTAGTTTTCGCGTTTGTCAACCGGACGGGCAACAATTTCTCCAAATGTCTCTTTTTCCTGCCAGACACGTGCACGCCCGTAGGCACGAACCAAGGCATAGTAGCTTTGGTTTGGCACATTAAGTGCTACAGTATCGCCTTCAGGAAAGTTGAAGACCACCACGTCGTTGTTTTTTACTTTACCAAATCCAGCAATGCGTTTGTAAGGGTTTTTGATCCATTCGACATACGATTTGGTCGTTTTCGAAAATGGCATGGTGTGGTGCACAAACGGAAACGACAGTGGTGTATTTGGTAATTTGGGTCCGTAAGATGTTTTGCTCACAAATAAATAATCGCCTATCAACATCGATTTTTCCATCGAAGAAGTGGGAATGGTATAAGCTTCAATAAAGAACATCCGAATAAAAGTGGCCGCAATTACAGCAAAAATAATGGCGTCAATCCACTCAACTACCTTGGTTTGCTTTCCATCCGGAGTGTTTTTCTTTTTCCAGAAAGCCCAGTGAACTTTTTTCGTAATATAAATATCGAAAATTACAGCGAGGCCAATCGACCATAGAAAACTCTGAATCCAAAGTACCCAAAGCAGGTAGATGAAGCCTACTACTCCAAATTTGAACCATTTATTTGTCAAAATTTCTTTCATATCTATAATGTTATTAAATATTTAGCAAATCGTTCATGCTGAGAATTCCTTTTTTCCCAGCACTGTATTCGGCAGCCAAAACAGCGCCAAGAGCAAGTCCTTTGCGGCTTTTAGCACAATGTGTTATTTCAAGATAATCAACTTCCGAATCATATTTAACAATGTGAGTTCCCGGAACCTGTCCTTCACGTTCAGAAATAATACCTATTACATCAGCAGATTCGGTAGGTTTATTTACCCACGACTTAATTGTTGGTATGTTTTCGAAAATTCCTTCGGCCAGCGTAATTGCTGTACCGCTTGGGGCATCCAGTTTTTGAGTATGATGAATTTCTTTCATTTCTACTTTATATTCGCCCAAATGGCCCGCCATTAGTTGCGCAAGTCTTTTATTTACTGCAAAGAAAATATTCACACCTAAACTGAAATTGGTTGTATGAAAGAATGTCCCATTTTGAGCTTTACAATATTGGTGGACTTCGTCGCGTTTTTCGAGCCATCCTGTTGTTCCGCTCACTACCGGTACACCTGCTTCAAAACAAAGCTTATAATTATCAATTGCTGAAGCAGGAATTGTAAATTCAATCACTACATCAGCTTTTTTAATATTATTGATAGTCAAATCTTCCGGATTATTAATATCGATGATTAAAACGATTTCGTGTCCGCGGTCAAGAGCAATTTTTTCAATCTCTCTACCCATTTTGCCGTAGCCAATTAATCCAATCTTCACCTTGTATTTATTTTTGATGTTTACTTTTTGCTTTTCCAAATATGTGTTCCCAATCAACAAATCATTACTACAAACAAGTATAAGCAAAAGTTAAATGTTCTTAAATTTCGGTTTGCAAAGATATAAAATCAAGGGTAATATCCCGATATTCATCGAACTATATACAAAGATGAATCGTGGATTTTATCGACAGAGTTTGGTGTATTTTTTGCCGTGGGTGAGCTTTTTGACTACTTTCGTGAATTTAGTTGTAACAGATGATTGTAATTATTTAGCCTTTGGCCTTACTTAAACTGAAGTCGTAAGAATTTTGTTAATTCAGTTGGAACAAAAAAAAGAGAATGGGATATAATTGTGAAATAAAGCTGGTTGCCACTGATCTGGATGGTACTTTTTTAAGAAACGATAAATCAATTTCTGCAGAGAACCTAGAGATGCTTCAGTTTCTTGGGGAAAAAGGAATTTTGAGGGTAATTGCAACAGGGCGAAACCTGAGAAAAACCTGGGATGTTATTCCTCCTGAAACTCCTTTCGATTATGTTGTCTTTTCATCGGGCGCGGGTGTTTACGATCATCAGAGAAATACACTTTTATATCATCAGAATATTAGCAAAGAAATTGTTCAAAAATTGTCGGATTATTTGGTTGAAAACGATCTGAATTTTCACCTGTTTAAACCTGTTCCTGAAAACCACAATTGCTGGTTTCATCGCGGAAGTGTTTATTGTGCTGAGTTTGAGAATTATTTCAACTACCTGAAATCACATGCAGAACCATTACCAAAAGAAAAACCAATCGGTTCGGAAGCATGCCAGTTTTTGGTAGTTTTTCCAGATAAACTTGAACGTTTCCTGGCATTAAAGGAGAATATTGAAATACAATTTCCTGAAGTAAAAGTGGTGCGGACAAGTTCGCCACTTGAAAGTGGCTATATCTGGATGGAGATTTTTCACCGTTCTGTGTCCAAAGGAAACGGAGTAAAGTTTGTTTGCGACACACTGAATATTGAGCATGAATATACATTGGGAATTGGCAACGACTTTAATGATCTGGATTTGCTTGAGTTTACCAACTTTTCTTACATAGTTGATAACGGGCCTGAAGAGCTTAAAACCAGATTTTTAAATACACTATCAAACGAAGATAATGCTTTTGCATTTGCCGTTCGAAAACATATATAAGTGATTTAGAACAAAATGAAAAAAAGAAAAATACTGATCATGAAGAATTTAACTATTTTATTCTGGATTCTGACCACAGTTGTTGGTTTCAGTCAGCCCAAATTTAACCTGAAAGATTTACTGCCAACTGACCCTAAAGTAGTGAAAGGTGTTTTGCCCAATGGAATGACTTATTATGTTAGGGCAAACAGCACGCCAAAAAATCGAGCCGATTTGTATTTGGTAGTTCGTGCAGGTTCGGTCGAAGAAGATGATAACCAGCTTGGTTTGGCGCATTTTGCAGAACATCTTGCTTTCAATGGTACCAAAAATTTTCCAAAGCACGAATTGGTAAATTATCTCGAATCGATTGGGATGGAATTTGGTCCTGAAATTAATGCTTATACAAGTTTCGACGAAACGGTTTATATGATTAAAGTGCCGCTCGATAGTGCTAAATTTATGAACAAAGGCTTGCAGGTTCTTTACGATTGGGCCAGTCAGATTACCGATTCGGATGAAGAAATTGAAAAGGAGAGGGGAGTGATTCACGAAGAATGGCGTGGTGGCCGCGATGCTGACGAGCGAATGATGCAGAAGTGGTTGCCGGTTTTCCTTCACAATTCAAAATATGCCGACCGTTTACCCATTGGTAAAATGGAAATCGTCGATCATTTTAAACCCGAATTGTTGCGAAAGTTTCGTAGCGACTGGTATCGCCCCGATTTGGAAGCCGTTATTGTTGTAGGCGATTTTGATCAAACAGCAATGGTGAAGCAAGTTCAGCAAATGTTTTCTCAGATTCCGGCGAAAAAAAATCCAAGAAAGAAACAGGTTTTTGACATTCCTGATCACAAAGAAACATTAGTGAAAGTAGCCACCGATAAGGAAGCGCAATATGCCGTTGCCCAGATTTTTTACAAACATCCGCTCAAAAAATCGAAAACATTGGGCGATTATCGCCAAAGCTTGGTCGAAGGTTTGTACAATGCCATGATTAACGATCGGTTGGCCGAACTCACTCAAAAAGAAAACCCTCCGTTCCTGATGGCTAATTCAGGATATGGCGCTTTGTTTGGTCCTGAAAGTGTTTACAGTTCTGTTGCTGTTTGCCAAAATGGAAAAATTGAAGAAGGGATTAAGACTGTTCTTTTAGAAAATCAACGTGTTTTGAAATACGGATTTACCCAAACAGAGCTCGACAGGCAAAAAGCGGCTATGATTACTTCGGTAGAAACATCGTACAACGAGCGCGAAAAGCAAAAGTCGAACAGCTATGCAGAAGAGTATAAGCGTAACTTTTTAACTACTGAAGAACCTTTCCCGGGAATAGAAAACGAATACAATTACTACAAAGCTTTTTTACCAGGAATCAAGCTTGAAGAGGTTAATACACTTGCTGCTCAATGGATTACCAAAGAGAACAGGGTTGTTGTTTTAACGGCTCCTGAAATTGAAGGCGTTCAGGTGCCAACTGAAGCTGATTTGAAAAGATATTTGGATGAAGCCGAGAAAACTCCGGTAAAACCTTATGACGATAAAGTTTCGGACAAACCGTTAATTCCTGTTGAACCAAAGGCCGGATCAATAACATCGGTTGCTAAAGTAAATGAGGTTGATGCCGAAGTGTGGACTTTATCCAATGGTGCTCAGGTTGTTGTAAAATCAACTGATTTTAAGGATGATGAGGTTTTGTTCTCAGCTTACAGCCTGGGCGGAAGTTCGTTATATAGTCCAAAGGACGATGTGTCGGCTGACGTTGCTTCATCTGTGCTGTCGTTGAGTGGATTGGGCGATTTTGATAAAATTTCACTTGATAAACTTTTATCAGGGAAAGCAGTTTCTTTGAGCCCTTATATCAGCAATTTGCGTGAAGGATTTAGCGGAGGTTCATCGGTAAAAGATGTAGAGACTTTATTGCAATTGGTTTACATGTATTTTACCAGTCAACGCACCGATCAGGCTGCATTCAATTCTTTTTTAACCAGGACAAAAGGTATTCTTGAAAACAAGAAATTGTCGCCGGAAGCAGCTTTTCAGGATACCTTGCAGGTTGTTTCAACAAATTATAATATCCGAACTAAGCCAATGTCAAGTGAGATGTTAGATGAAGCTGATTTGACAAGAATTTCTCAAATCAACAAGGAGCGGTTCAGCGATGCCAGTGATTTCAAGTTTTTCTTTGTTGGAAAGATCGACAAAGAAGCACTGAAAACATTGGTTGAAAAGTATATCGCATCGATTCCATCATCGCATAAAAGCGAAAACTGGACAGATTTGGGCGTTAAAGAACCTTCAGGGGTGACAGAAAAAACTGTCAGAAAAGGATTAGATGTTAAGAGTATGCAATATATTGCTTTTCATGGCAATTACGATTTTAACCGAAGAAACAACATCTTGATTAATGCTGTTTGTAAGGTTTTGACAACCCGTTTGCTTGAAGTAATCCGCGAGGACAAAAGTAGTGTATATTACATTGATGCCAGTCCGGCTGTTGAGAAATTTCCGGCATCAAAATACGACATTTCGATTTCGTATGGTGCCGATCCGGCTAAACTTGATGAGCTGAAAACTGCAGTTTTTGAACAAATAAAGGATATTATAACGAAAGGTCCTTCGGAAGCTGACCTGCAAAAAGCCAAGGAAAAACTGATACGCGAACGCGAAACAAATGTTCGCGAAAATCGCTATTGGTTGGGGATTCTGAGTAATACATGGTATAACAGTAATGGCGATTTCACTGGTTTTAACGATTACGAAAAAATAGTGAATAGCTTTACCATCGACGACATTAAAGAAGCGACTAAAAAGTGGTGTAATTTCAGCAACTATTATGGTGTTGCTTTAAAGCCTGAGAATTCGAAATAGTACAATGCCTATTGATCCGATGACTCGAAGTCATCGGATCAATAAATTTATTTTGAGAGAAATAATTTTTCCGCTTCAGCAAGTTGCGCCGGTTTTCCTAAATCCATCCAAAGCTCAGATTGGTCGATGTAGGCTTTTATCGGATGATCTTTTGCCAGTCGCAGGTACAAATCCATAATCGGGAATTTTCCTTCTTCGGTAATTAAGTCCAGAATTTTGGGTTCCATAATATGGATTCCGCTGAATGCCAATGGTCTTGATTCGGCAAACAAATCGTCGCGGCTAACTATTGTTTCACCTAAACTGAAATTTTTCCAGCCAGTTAAAAGCATATCAGGACTGAACATCAGGTATCGGCTTGTTTCTCTTTGTCGCACCACCAGCGTAGCCAAAGCCATACTTTGCTTATGAAATTCAAGTAGGTTATTTACATCCAGATTACTAATAACGTCAACGTTATATATCAGGATGGGTTCATTCCCATTGAAAAAACGACCTGCTTTTTTCAACCCTCCTCCAGTATCAAGAAGTAATTCCCTTTCATCCGAAATATCAATCTGTATTCCAAACGAATGGTTACTTTCAATAAACTCAATGACCTGATCGGCAAAATGATGAACGTTGATGATAATATGGGTAATTCCAAAATTTATTAAATGTTCAATAGCGTGTTGAATAAGTGGTTTTCCGGCTAATAATACTAACGCTTTAGGTTTGTCATGCGTAAATTCTTTTAACCGGGTTCCCAGTCCTGCTGCAAATATTAATGCTTCCATCATTATAATTTCTTTACACCAAAATTAAGTATTTTACGAACTGGTTTTCTTTTACCTTTTTTAACAATTTTAGTTTATCGGATAGTTAAACTATTTTGTTTTTTAGCAGTCAATTTTCACAAACAGATTATTAACTTTTTAAAAGTACTTTCATGAAAAGAATTGGTATTTTATTGGTAGCATTTCTGCTGGTCGCCATCATTTCCAATGCCCAGGAAAGAGGTAGTGGCGAAAGACCATCCAAATCAGGTTCGCAAAGTGGCCCAAGGGGCGATCGTCCGCAAATGAATCCTGAAGAAATGATTAAACGACAAACCAAACGTTTAGTCGACGAATTAAAATTGAATAAGGATCAAGAAGCCAAAGTATTGGCAATTAATAAAAAATATACTGAAAAAAGACCATTTGATTTTGCTAAAATGAGAGACGCAAGCGACGAAGAACGTGCCAAAATGCGTGAAGAAATGATGAAGGTTCAAGCTGAAAGAAATAAAGAAATTAGAGCTGTTTTAACGCCGGAACAAGCCAAAATTTTTGATGAAAACCAGAAGAAGCGTGAAGAAATGAGAAGGAATGGCGGCGGTTCTGGTGGATTTGGCGGCGGTCCAAGATAATAGTTTCTGTTGGTTGAGGGTGTCTCAAAAGTCCGAGACACCCTCTTTTTATTCGTATTCCTATCTGAGACTGTTCCTAATTATTGAACTCTCCAGAGGATAAATTTGCTTTTGATACGACCTCATTTAAGTTGATTTCTTAAGTCAACCATTTTAATTGCGGTGACAGCGGCTTCGTCGCCTTTATTACCGAGTTTACCGCCAGCTCTGTCAATCGCTTGCTGTTGGTTGTCGGTGGTTAAGACTCCGAAAATGAAAGGCTTATTATATTTCATATTCAGGCTGGTTATACCTTGAGTAACACCCTGACAAATAAAATCAAAATGACGAGTCTCTCCCTGAATGACGCAACCCAGAACAATTATAGCATCAACATTGGCAAACTCGGCCAGGTATTGTGCGCCAAGTGTAAGCTCAAAAGTTCCCGGAACATGTTTGATCATTATATTTTCTTCGTCGGCTCCGTGACGTTTAAGTGTATCAACTGCTCCTTGTGCAAGCGCTCCGGTTATTTCATAATTCCATTCGGCAACTACAATCCCGAATTTCATTGAAGCTGCTGATGGAACTGATGTTAAATCGTATTCAGATAAATTTTTAGTAGCCATATTGTTTCTTTAATATTCAACAAAAATAAAAAATCCCCTTCAATGAGGGGATTTATACCTTATCGTGTTAGTATTATTATCTATTTTGTTTTAGCACGTGCTATATATTTGTCAATACTTCTGCCTTCAGTGCTTTCAGGGTATTTTAACTTAATGGTTTCATAAATTTTTATGGCTTCATCCTGCTTGCCCGAGTTTTCGAGTAACTCACCAGCTTTGAGCATATATACAGGTGTTGTAAGTTGGTTGTTATTCATTTTGTAAGCTTCGGTATATAAATCTAAAGCTTTTGCCGAATTGCCAAGTTCTAGTTGTGCGTCACCCTGAGCTCCAACAGTGATTGGACCCAAAAGAACATCATCGGTGCTGAATTTTTTCAGGTGATCAATGGCTTCGTTGTATTTTCCCATGTGGAGGTAGGAAATTCCGGCATAATAGTTTGCAAGGTTTCCGGCTTTTGTTGAACCAAAATCATCAATAATATCCAAAAATCCTGGATTTGTGCCATCACCATTAAGTGCCAGGTTGAAAGAATCTTTTTCGAAATAGTTCTGTGCCTGAAACAATTGTTCCTGAGCTTTTTTCTGGTTTGGTTCAATATAGAATTTGTGAAAACCAAAGTAACCAACTGCAACAACTACAATTGCACCAATAACGATCCCAATTATTTTTTGGTTTTTTTCAAGAAACTGTTCTGTTCTTGTTAACGCACTTTCAATTTCAGTCAGGTTATCAACCTGTGGTTTTTTTACGTCTTTTGCCATCTTGAATTATGTGTTTCGAAAATCGAGAGGCAAAAATATATTATTTTCAAAAATAAACGGCAGTTTTTTGATATAAAATTGAATATTAATCAACACATTGGTGTTATTATCCGCAATCACAAAATTTCATCGGGTTACACCGTCAGAAATTTGTAGTTTTGTTGTATCAAACAGGTAAGAACATGTATATTCGGGAATTATCAGTTGTTAATTTTAAAAATATAGATCACGCTGAATTTCAGTTTTCTAATAGCTTAAATTGTTTTATTGGCAATAATGGTGCAGGGAAAACAAACCTTATGGACGCCATTTATTACCTGTCATTTTGCAAAAGTTTTTTGAACCCCGTTGACGGGCAAAATATCAGGTTTGAGCAGGACTTTTTTATGCTTCAGGGAAAATATATTAGGCTCGGTTCGGATGAGTTGGTATACTGTGGACTGAAGCGAAACCAGAAAAAGATAGTTAAACGCAATCAAAAAGAGTACAAAAAGTTATCGGAACATATTGGTTTACTTCCGTTGATTATTGTTACTCCGTCGGATACCAATCTGATTTCGGGGGGAAGTGAGGAACGTCGTCGTTTTGTCGATTCGGTTATTTCTCAGTACGACGCTGTTTACCTCGAAAATCTGATCCGCTACAACAGGGCTTTACTACAACGGAATAACTTATTGAAGCAGTTTGCTGCCAATAATATTTTTAGCCCTGAGTCGTTGGAAGTGTGGGATGATCAACTTGTCAAATATGGTCAATTGATTCATGAAGTGAGGATTGTTTTTATCCAAAAACTTCAGCCTATTTTTCAAAAATACTATGAGTTAATCTCTGGTGGTCACGAAATGGTTGGACTAAAAATAAATTCGGACTTATTGGATAACGACTATGAACAGGTATTGAAAAATTCGGTGTCCAAGGACAGGGCCCTTCAGTATACAACTACCGGAATACATAAAGATGATTTTGAATTTGAACTGTCGGGTTACCCTATTCGTAAGTTTGGTTCTCAAGGCCAGAAAAAAACTTATCTGGTTGCTTTAAAACTGGCCCAATTTGATTTCATGAAAGAGATATCGGGACTGACTCCGATTTTATTGCTTGATGATATTTTTGATAAATTGGATAAGTACCGCGTTGAGCAGATTGTAAAACTTGTTGCAAATGATCATTTTGGTCAGATTTTTATTACTGATACCAACCGCGAACATCTTGACCAGATGATTGAAAGCCTGGAAACCGAATCATATATTTTTACAATTAACAATGGGGCTGTTGTTTAATAGATTGGAGGGTGCGAAGATTTGGAAATAGTATGTTTGGAAGCCTGTTTTTTGAGACCCTATCAAACTAGTATTTTAGTTCAATCTTGAAGCTCTGAACTTTTTAAATTAATTCTTGCAAAAATTCCTCCTTTTCAAGGGAGACAGTAAAAGACTATTATGAGAAAAAGCAATACACAAAAGCTCAGCGATGTGCTGAAAAGTTATGTCCATGAAAATAATTTGGAACGGAAACTGAGCGAACTTGACCTAATAAAATCGTGGGAAGCTGTTATGGGGAAAACTATTACACGATATACCCGAAACCTGTATATAAGAAATGATACACTGTTTGTTGAAACTACTTCGCCAGTCGTCCGCAATGAGTTATTAATGATGAAAGAAGAAATTCGATCCAGGCTAAATGAAGTAGTTGGAACCGAAATTGTTAAAACCATAGTTTTCAGATAAATGCTTATGGTATAGCGCAAATAGTGTAGGCTTGTATGCAAAAGAGGATTCGATTTTTATACAAAGATGGTATCCTCTTTCGCATTGAACCTGAAATTTTTTAAGTACCTGATAAATTAAATACAACTCTTGCTTTAATCATCAGTCCTGACTCTTTGGGCAATTCACGAATTGCATCGGGATTCGTAACCTGGTTTTGAGTAGCATAAAATACCGGGCCACCCGACAGAGAAAATGAAAACTTTGAATTTTTAGGCACCAAATTAATTGATGGGCCAACAAGTAGCTTGGCGCCGCCTTCTGCTTCTTCCTTGTCCCAAAAGCCTTCCAAATCTTCGCCTATTGCTTCAATTCCACCGAAGAACCCTGAAACAAAATTGTAGTGTATTCCAGCACTGAAAATAACATCAATGGCGTCACGGTTCGATGCAAATGCTTTTTCGAACAGCACATTCCCGTTAGTTTTCCACCGAATGGTATTGAATGAAAGGGTTCCGCGGCTAATCACCGACATTACATTAGTAAAATCTCGCCGGGCTCCAATTCCCCAACCCAAAGTAATACCGGTAGTTTTTTTGCCACCAATAAAATTCCGCAGTATCTCAAGTTGTTGAGCGCTGGCAATCTCGTTTTGTCCTGCCAAACCCAATGATGCGTTTGCATAAAGAGTGAGCTGCTTGCCCAAATAACCTTTCACTGCCAATTGCTGGCTAACACCATCGTAACCGAAAGCACCGGTAACATTTTCACCGTAACTTCCCGAGTAATCAAAACTCCATTTCAGATCGTGAGGAGTAAGTGAAGTTACCGAATATAAAAAAGGTTCGGATGTACGCGGCGATACCGTAAATAATTCCTGCCCAGTATCTTGAGCCTTGGCTGTATAAATTAAAATTAAACAGCCGAATAATAAAAAGAATGGTTTAAACATTGATTTAGAGTTGGTTATAAACTAGTATCTTTCTGTGTTTGAAAAGAAAAAATTACTTTCAATAATTGCATTTTCGTCACTGTCAGAGCCATGAACTGCATTGTGCGTCATGGATTCAGCGTAAAGTTTACGAATAGTTCCCTCTTCTGCTTTGGCTGGGTCAGTTGCTCCAATCAGTTTCCTGAAATCGTCAACAGCATTTTCTTTTTCAAGAATTACTGCCACAATTGGACCAGAACTCATAAAATCAGTAAGACGTTCAAAAAATTCTTTACCTGCATGAACGCTATAAAACTCCTCAGCTTGTTTCTTTGTTAACCGGGTGTATTTCATCGCCTTGATTCTGAATCCTGCTTCATTAATTATTTTCAGAATTGCGCCGATATAGTTATTTTTAACCGCAATCGGCTTTATCATTGTAAAAGTTTGATTTCCTGCCATATCCTATTGTTTTATCCGTTTATTTCGGTGAACCCAAGTTAGTAAATTTAGTTTTGTTAGCTGAAGCGCAATAGCTTTATTTTTATCTTTGTAGCTTATTAAAAGTTATTTAAAGTTGAAAAGAGTTGATTTAGAGTTGATTAGAAGATTCGAGCAATTGATAAAAAACAGTTCAAAATCAATTGTCGTAGTTCCGCATACAAACCCTGATGGTGATGCAATGGGGTCTGTTCTTGGACTTAGACGTGTTTTAATTAACGCCGGATACAAGGCAAAAGTTGTGAGTCCAACAAAATATCCTGAGTTTTACCACTGGATGGACGGACATGATGATGTAATTATTTTCAGTCATCATCCGAAGCAATCAGCAAGGGCATTTGAGGAAGCAGATCTGGTTATTTGTATGGATTTCAATCAGCTGTCGCGGTTAGGCGATATGAAGCCATTGGTTGAGAATTTTGGAGGTAAAACGATTTTGGTTGATCATCATCCTTTTCCCGGAAACTTTACTGATTTACAGATTTCTGAAACCAGTTTTAGTTCAACCGCAGAATTGATTTTTTCGGTCCTGAAACCAACATCGTTTGCCAAATATATTGATAAGGATGCGGCAACCTCGTTTTTTACCGGCTTGATGACTGATACTGGTTCGTTCGATTTTAATGTTTCGAATCCAAATACATTTGAGGTTGCTGCTGAGTTAACCAGGTTGGGAATTAACCAGTTGGATATTCATTCCAAAGTTTACGACAATTATTCGGCTGACCGGATGAAATTATTGGGTTTTTGCCTGAGCAACCGCATGAAGGTTTATCCTGAGTATCATGCTGCTATGATGTATATTTCGCTTGATGACCAGAAAGCCTTTAATTTTAAGACTGGTGATAATGAAGGGTTTGTTAATATGCCTTTGTCGATTAAAGGAATAATTTTCAGTGGTTTATTTACTGAAAAGGAAAAATATATTAAAGCTTCTTTCCGGTCGAAAGGTAGTTTTGCGGTAAATGAGGTTTCTGAAAAATATTTCAATGGTGGCGGCCATACCAACGCAGCCGGAGGCGAATATTTTGCTTCATTACAGGATGCCATTGATCAATTTGAACGTTTATTACCTGAATTTGAAGATCGGATTAAGCAATCAGTATAAGAAACTGTTTAAAGTTTTTTATTGAAGAATTTTAACCTTAATTCTATCTTTTTTGACTCACCCCAAGTCCGATAAATCGGACTTTTTCCCTCTCTACACGTAGAGAGGGGCAGAGTCCCGTTTAAAACGGGACGACGGGATGAGTATTGAGTTTTAAATTAAATTTAAACAGACTCTAGTTGTAATGAAAAAAATTAGTATCAAATCAAGGATAAGCTTTATAATACTCATCGGAATTATAATTCTTTCATCCTGTAAGAAAGATAGTTCTTTTGAAACATCCTATACCGCCGAAAATGAAGCGCTTGTTATCAATGCCTGGAAAAAGCAAATGATCGCTGAAAAAGTGGCTTTTGATTCAACCGACAGCAAAATTTATTACATTATTGATACAACCAAAGTAGGGAGCGGCCCGAAAGTTATTTCAGGAAATACTGTAACTGTGAGCTATACTGGTAGGTATCTCGATGGAACTTTATTTGACTTTTCCGATAACTACACTTATGTACATAAAGCATCCGATCAACGAATGGTTCAAGGATGGGAAGAAGCCATTGAATTATTGAATAAGGGAAGCCGTGGTGCCTTTTTGATCCCTTCTACTTTAGCTTACGGGCCTTATGGGTATTATTCAATTCCGCCTTATTGTCCATTGTTTTTTACAATAGAGATACTTGATATTAAGTAATTTAATCAAATTTCGTAGCTTGTTGAAATTATGAGCAAAACTGAATTACTGAAAAAGCTGCTTCCGGGGTTTATCCCATTGTTCGTATTCATTGCAATCGACGAAATTTGGGGAACACGAGCGGGTTTAGTTGCTGCATTGGTAATTGGCATTGGCGAAATGGGCTTGATATGGTTTCAGGAAAAGCGTTTGGATAAATTTGTTTTATTCGATACCGGTCTACTTTTAATTTTGGGTTCAGTATCTATCTTGCTCAACAACGATATTTTTTTCAAGTTAAAACCTGGCTTGGTGGAGTTAATCCTATGTGCAGTGCTTGCATTGTCTGCATTTTCAAAATTGAACATTGTTGGCCTGATGACGCAACGATATATGAAGGATATAGAGTTGAGCGAAGTGCAAATGAACCAGATGCGAAAATCGATGCGAACGATGTTTTTTGTGTTCCTGGCCCATACTGTACTGGTTTTTTATTCGGCTTTTTATATGTCGGGCGAAGCATGGGCGTTTATTAGCGGTGGCTTATTTTATATTCTTTTCGGAGTGGTTTTTATTTTCGAATTCGTAAGGCAAAAATTTGGCCGAAAACCTTCACCAGTGGTTTATTCGGAAGATGAGGAATGGCTTCCAATTGTTACGGAACAAGGCGAGATTATTGGTAAAGCGCCGCGTTCGATTTGCCATAAAGGCGAGAAATTGCTGCACCCTGTTGTGCATTTGCATGTTTTAAATCATCAGAAACATATTTACCTGCAAAAACGCCCAATGAATAAGCTGGTTCAGCCTGGAAAATGGGATACTGCGGTGGGTGGGCACATCTCGTTTGGTGAGACCTTGGAAACAGCTTTGAAACGTGAAGCATGGGAGGAAATTGGCCTTCAGGATTTTGCAGCCAAATTAATAAAAACCTATAGGTGGAATAGCTTAATTGAGTCAGAACTGGTTTATGTTTTTGTGAGCCATGATTTTAAATCGATTCATCTGCATTCAGATGAAGTGGAAGAAGGACGATTCTGGACGCAAAAACAAATTGACACTAACCTTGGGAAGAACATTTTTACTCCTAACTTTGAATATGAATACCAAATGCTGAAAAATGAGTTATTTTAGATCCAGATTTTCTACAATAAAACAGCATGTTATGAATAAATTTTTGATTAGTATCTTCTGTCTTTTTCTCTTATACAATCAGGCAGAAGCCAAAAAACATATTTTATACGTAGGTACCTATACCAAAGGCGCCACCGAAGGAATTTTTGTATATAAGTTCAACGATCAGACAGGTCGTTTGGTTAATATGAAAAAACCAACTGTAAGCAATAATCCATCGTTTCTGGCCATTTCTCCTAATAAGAAATTTCTGTATGCTGTTGGCGAGGTTGATAATCTGGATGCCAACCAAAGTGGCGGAATTTCAGCTTTCAGGATCGAACCAGATTTTAGTCTGGTTTTAATTAATCATGTTTTGTCACACGGCTCAAACCCTTGTCATGTAAGCTTGTCGCCAGACGGTAAAAGGCTTGTTGCCTCAAACTATTCTGCAGGGAACCTGTCGTTTTTCAATGTTAATCCCGATGGCAGCCTTTCTGAAATGGTTCAGCGAATTCAACATGAAGGAAGCGGTCCTTTCCCTGAACGACAGACTAGTCCACATGCGCATTCCGCCCGGTTCGATGCAACTGGAAAGCTGATGTATGCTGCTGATTTGGGAATTGATGAATTGAAAATTTATGATGTTCCGGAGGGCGATAAACTATTTGTTCCTCGTGCCCAACCTTTTGTGAAAATGGCTCCAGGCGCTGGCCCACGACATTTCGACTTTTCGTCGGATGGGCGCTTTATCTATGTAATTAACGAGTTAAGCTCAACTGTAACTGTACTTATGAAATATGGTGCCGAATGGAAAACTATCCAGAATGTGAGGACTTTGCCCAAAGATTTTAAAGGAGAAAGCTGGTGTGCGGATATTCACATTTCAACCGACGGACGTTTTGTATATGGCTCTAACCGGGGTCATAATTCTATAGCTGTATTCAAGCGCGATGTTACAAACGGAAAATTAGAGCTCATTGATAATACTCCTGTTGAAGGAAACTGGCCACGTAATTTTACTATCGATCCTACGAACAGATTTCTTTTGGTAGCCAATCAGAAAAGTAATGACATCACCATTTTTAAAATTGATCCAGCTTCAGGAAAATTAAGGTTTACAGGTTATAAAATACCAAATGAATCGCCGGTTTGCCTGCAATTTTTGAAGTAGTAAGAAAGAAGAAAATTGGAGTGCGCTAAAGTTCGGAATTCAGTAAATATAGCGGGGTTTCAAGTTCCGGGTTGAAAACTGCGGCTGAACACTTCGACCTTTTCCTTTTCGAGCTATATACCCTAAGCTCTTTCATTCCCAAGTCTTCAAAGCTATTGCCCCTTGATTAGGCGAATGAATTCTTCGCGGGTTGCCACACGCTCAAATGCTCCGGTAAAATCGGAAGTGGTAGTAACTGAATGTTGTTTCTGCACACCACGCATTTGCATACAAAGGTGTTGGGCCTCAATAACTACAGCCACTCCAAGTGGATTAAGCGTATTTTGTATGCACTCTTTAATTTGTGTGGTCAACCGTTCCTGAACCTGTAGCCGGCGGGCATAAGCGTCAACAACACGGGCAATCTTACTCAGACCGGTGATGTATCCGTTTGGAATATAGCCAATATGCGCTTTGCCAATAAAAGGAAGTATATGGTGTTCGCACATGGAGTAAATTTCGATGTCTTTCACAATAACCATTTGGCGGTAGTCTTCTTTAAACATGGCCGAACGTAAAATTTCTTCCGGGTTTTGTTCATATCCCTGAAGCAAAAACTGCATCGATTTGGCTACTCGCATCGGTGTTCGGGTTAATCCTTCGCGAGCAGTATCTTCGCCAAGAAGTTCAATAATTTGCTTAAAATGTTCGCTTAATTTGGCTGTTGTTTCCGAGTCGAACTGCTCAATTTTGCGATAGGTTCCGTCTTTTCCGTTCAAAGTAAATTCCATTTGGTTCTCCTTTCTGTAGGTCTTAACCTTTGCTGGCAAAGTTAAGAACTTAGCCTAAACTGACAGATGCAAAGCCAATTTTATCTTTATTCTTTCATATCCAGTTAATATCGATCGTATTACATTATCTGGTAAAAACCCAATCGTTTTCTCCAGAATGTTGGTTGTTGAAATAATACCCTTCAACATCAAATGCTTTTAGTTCTTCTGGGTTCGAAATATTGTTTTCAATAATAAAACGGCTCATCTGCCCACGGGCACGCTTGGCAAAAAACGAAACCATTTGGTATTTGCCGTTTTTATTTTCTTTGAACGAAGGTGTTATAATTCTGGCCTTTATCTTTTTTGCATCAATTGCGTTGAAATATTCGTTCGATGCCAGGTTGATTAATATTTTCTGATCGTATTGTGCCAGTTCTTCATTCAATTTTGTGGTGATTTTGGTTTTCCAAAAATCGTACAAATTCTTTTTACCAGCAACCGACAGATTGGTTCCCATTTCTAACCGGTAAGGCTGAATGCGGTCGAGCGGCTTCAATAGACCATATAAACCTGAAAGAATACGCAACTTTTCCTGTGCAATGATGAATTCTGCTTCGGTGAATGTTTCGGCTTTCAATCCCTGGTAAACATCTCCATTGAACATGAGTACAGATTGCCACGAATTTTCATCCGTAAATTCGGGAGTCCAGGTCTGAAATCGCTGAAAATTCAATTCGGCTAGTTTGGGCGAAATATCCATTAATTCAGCTAATTGAGCTGGTTTTTTCTTTTTCAGTACCGAAACAATCTTAACGGCTTCCGGCAGAAAATCGATTTTAGAATACTGTGCAAAATTTACCGGACATTTGTTGTACAATGTTTTGGCTGGCGAAATAACAACAATCATGGTTATTAATTTAGTTTGGCTATAAAACAAATATAGAAAATCAAAGTTGAATGCCAGGCAGATTTGGACACAGAATAAAAAAAGAGCAGAAAATGAGTTCATTTCATGCTCCGGCATTGGTTTTATTTTTGTTTGTGGTATGCGCAGTTACCAAATGTAAGTACCAACAGCTCCTTGCGGAAGCGTTGCTGAAAATTCACTGTTTTGGTACTTAACTCTAGATTTTTGAGCTGTTTTGTTATCGTTAATGACAATCAATGTCAATTTTCCTCCTGAAGTTTTGAATGCTACATTTGGCAGATTTTCAGGTAAATTAGAGTCGATCCTGACAGAACCAGGGCGAACAAATTTGACTGCGCGAGCCAAAATGTAGTAGGCCGGATTGCGTGTTATATTGTTGCCGTAGATTGTTATTGTGGCGAGGCACTGATTGCAACCGCCATCGTCGGTATGTGGATCATATTTGGGGTCGGAGGCCATGTTCCATTCGAGCACATTGCGGCACCAGTTGCGTGTTCTTTCAATTATGAGTGTTCGCACGTGCCACGAAAGGTCGCCAGCCAGATTGCCAGGTGCACCAACCCATTGTTCGGTGAAATAAAGATTTTTGTTTGGGTGAGCTGCGTGAACTTTACTCAACTAATTTTGCCGAAAAACCCGGACGTAATCTACCACACAACTGAGCGGAAGCGCTGATTCATCAACACCCTGCATGCCGCCCCAACTGCCTCCCCAGGCGAGATTGAGAATGATATAATATGGTTTGTCATACGGCCAGTTGAAGACCCCTTTATTATCATTGTTGTATGTTAGTTGTACTTTACCGTCTACATAGGTTGTTATTCTTTGTGATGTCCACTCTATGCCGTAAGTATGAAATTCGCCTTCCGCTTTTTCAATGGTCATAGCATGTGTTACCTGAGTGCCATTGGTATGATTATGCCCTTCGGCATGAAGACTGGATGACACTTCATTGGGCACAACACCCACTTCTTCCATAATATCTATTTCTCCACACTTCGGCCATGGGTTGATTGAGAAATCGTTGTTTGCAGGCATCATCCAAAAAGCCGGCCAGGTCCCTTTACCTTTGGGCAGCATCATGCGGGCTTCTATATAACCGTATTGCCATCCCTGAGCTACTTGTGCATAAACCCGGCCCGAATAAACACTTCCTCCTGATTTAAAGCAGTGGATGCGCAATTTTCCATCAGAGAGTTCGGTGACGCGTTGTCCATTGTAGACGCCGTCAACGTAATTCTGCAACTCGTTATTCACCCATCCGGCTTTCTGTACTTCGTGCGTCCAGTCAGTCTTGTTGAGTTCGGTTCCTTGATTAAATTCATCGTGCCAAATCAGTTTGTATCCTTCACGATCAGAAATATCTGTTATTTCAACTGATTCCTGATAAATAGTGACAACCGCAGTTTCGCCGCCAGCAATAATTGTAACTTCTCCGGTGCGGGTTTTCGTTTCAGCAGAAGGGGTGGTGGTTATAGTAAGCGAACCGTCGTTGATACGGCTGGCAATTATCCAGTTTTTGCTGGCTGTGGCTGTCCAATCCTTGTATCCCGAAATTATGAGTGAGTAGTTTTCACCACCCGATTTGGTCATTATTTTAGACTCGGATATCCGGAGCGCTGCAGCCTGTTCTATGGTTATTTTCTGGCTTTTCGTACCCGAGCTAACCAGTACGCTTGCCGAACGTGCATCACCATTATTGGGCTGTACAACGATGGACAATTTACCTTTAGGCGTTGACGAGCCGGTTGCGGTTGCCGTAATCCAGTCGATGTTTGGTGTGGCCGCCCATTTTTCGCCTGTTGTGGCTACATCAACTGAATAGGTTCCGCCTTTTGTCGGTACGTCAATGGCCGACTGCGATAATGTGATGGCAACCTCTGTCTGTCCGTCGGTGTTTTCTTCGTCGCCAACCCCTCCTCCACATGCAGTTGTTATCAGTACACAAAATAATAGCATTAATGAATTTATCTTCATCAATATTCAAATTAGGAATTAAAGAAAAGCCACCTCTCCCTAAACTAGAAGGAAGAAGTGGCTTTTTGGTATAAAAGTAGCTTATTTCTTAATCAGGGTTATGCTGCCGATAGTAAATTCGGTGCCTTCCTTGCAGCCGCCAAAGTCAAATATCAGCTTAAGTTTTGAAGAAGCACCTCCTGAAAGTTTTTGGTTGGTAAACTTAATAACTTTAATTTCACCAGCTTTAAACTGAACGCCATGCTTTTCGAATAAATAGTTGCTATCGCTTTCCTGTGAAGAGAGCTTTATAATGGCGGGGCTGTCCTTGCTAGCCATTACTACGCAAGAAAAATCGACCACATCGTCGGCTCCAAGGGCTAAAGATTTGGTATTGAACGAGTTTTGAGCCTGCCATTCAGCGGCGGTGGCAGATTTGGCTGTAATTGTATAAACATTATTGTTCTGCTCAAAGTCAGGGTTGCCAACCTGCGACCAGTTCGCGTCAGCCCACCAGAAACCCATCGTGTAGTCTTTGTTCTTGTCCACAGCCTTCCAAAGGTTATTGGCTGAATCGTAATCCAACGGAGCTACATTGGCATCGTTGTGTTCGGTTAAGGTGATGTTGTAAATAGACACGTTGGTATTTGCCGGGCTTCCACCAAAATCAAATGTTATCTTCACATTTCCATCGAAACCAGCAAGGGCCGAACCTGCTACCACTTTCATTTCGTCTGCCGCAAGAGATACGTTGTGATTGGCCAGGAAGAAATAAGTATTATCGTCGCCGACCTTGCTTACCTTTACAGTGGCAGCAGGGATGTCGTTGGTTGCCTTGATGGCAACCGAAAAATCATAGCTCTTACCCGATGAGATAGCAATATTGGTGACGAAATGCACCTGATTTTGCCACTGGAGAACCGTTGCTTTATCAAAAACGAGATCTAGTTTTTGATTTCCGGTTGCAGTATAAGCTGGATTGGCATATTGTGACCAATTGGCATCAGCATAGTAGAATTCATTAGTGAATGTGGCTGTTTTAAACAAGTTGTCGCTACTATCGAAATTAAAGCCTGGCCAAGCGAATCCCTGTAAATCTTCTGCTACATTAACTGTTTGTGATACAGTAGTTTGTCCAGATTTTGTGAAGGCCAACAAACTGACGGTGTATGAACCTGCCTTTTTATACTGCTTTGTAATGGAAGCGCCATGAGCTGCTGCCGTTACCTTACCATCACCAAGGTCCCAAAATAGTTGCACATCCGAAGTGAGTTCCTTGGAGGTATTGGTAAATGTATATTCATTGGGGTTCTCCGTTGCAGCTACAGAGATTGAAATATCACTCTGTGGGACAAGCTGGCCACCCAAACTGTGATTATCAATCTCCTGAGGGTCGCAAGATGCGAAGCACAGCAAGACTATGCCTGAAATTAAGCTATATATTATTTTTTTCATCTTAGTTATTTTTCAGTTGAATTAATTATACCCGGGATTTTGTACTAAAGGGTATTCTGTACCCAAAGTTTTATCCAATTCACCCTGCGGAAGTGGCAAGTACTTATTAGTTTCTTTCCATGTACGCACTGAGTTTGCATTAGGCAGGTTTTCTGTCAAAACAGTAGCAGCATCACCCCAGCGAACCAAATCGTAGTAGCGTTTACCTTCGCCTACAAACTCATAGTGGCGCTCAGCCTTGATGCTGGCGGCTGTTGCAGTAACGCGATGATTAGCATTGCCAAAGGCACGGTCGCGAACCTGATCCAGACAACTCTGGGCTGATACGCCCTGCTGTTCGGCTACTCCGTCCATTACGACCAACTCTGCGTAATTAAGCAATGTTTCGGCATAACGGTAGATGCGCAGGTTGTTGCAATAGTTCAGGTCGTTGGCGCCAGGCTTTTTATAGCCAGAACGTGCGGCATATTTTCTCTGGAATAAACCGGTATCCTGAAAACGTGGGCCGTAGCTGGCTCCCGGAACAGCAGCCCAATCGGTGATGGATCCATCACGACGAGTGTCACCATTTGCAAACATATCATAAGTAGTTTTGCGAACCGGACCGAAGCCCCAACCGCCACTAAATACTGCGGATGGATCTTTCAATTCGTTAGGCGAAATATAAGCCGGAAGATTAGTTCCATAACCAGTCCAGGAAGCAGACCAGTCTTTACCTTCTCCCAATTGATTCGTCTCGAATATGGATTCATTGCAGAATTCGTTTGCATTAACCCAAATAGAAGAATAGTCGCTCATTAACGTATATTTTCCACTTTTTATAATGGTAGCCATGTCGTTGGCAACTTCCGCATACTTGCTTTGGTCTTTCTGATACATCACGGCACTTGCCTTCAGCATCAATGCGGCAGCACGGCTCACACGGCCTGAAGTTGTACCACCATTGGTTGACATTTCCAATGCGCCCTCTTCACAAGCAATTGCGACATCGCTCATTATCTGTTTGTAAACATCATCAGCTTTCATTTGTGGGGCAACATAAGGAGGGCTCAGAGGCTCGGTAAAGAATACGATATTACCGAAATTCTTCCACAACATATAGGTGAAGTATGCTCTTAGAAAGTGACCTTCAGCATTATATTGTTTCAGTGTTTTTTCTTCCAATGAATTAGAAGGCTTAATATTTGCACAGCTGATTATAACACTATTTGCGCGAGCATTTCCGGAAGTATAAATATTCCAGGTACCACTTAATGTGTGGTTTGCATCGGCAGTGAACTGAGATACGGCGTAATTCATACCTGACATTCCATCGTTGGCATCGCCGCCGCCCTTGTAAATATCATCAGATTGAATATCACCGATAAAGACGGATGATTCGTAAGAACCGTTGGCATAAGAGTCAAACAGTAAGATTTGGTAAGTTGCTGCCAACCCTGAATTAACCGAACTCAAAGTGGCGGTGCCACCGGCAGCCAGTTTGTCAGTTGGCTCCGATTCCAGGAAACTGTCGCCGCAAGATGCCAGTATCAGTCCGGCAGCTAAAACTACAGCTACTGTATATAATTTGAATATTTTCATTTTTCCAAAGTTTTAAAAGTTAGAATGTGATGTTTGCACCGATACTGATCGTACGTGATTGCGGATAAATACCTTTATCAACACCCAAGGTGGTGTAACTGCCAGAGGCAATTTCAGGGTCAAAACCTTCATAACCTGTAAGAGTAATCAGGTTTTCAGCAGCAATATAGAAACGCAAGCGCTGAACACTGAACTTACGCGTAAGGTTTGCAGGAAGGGTGTACCCAACCTGAGTATTCTTTAAACGAAGGTATGAACCATCATGGATGTAAAGGTCTGAAGATGCCCAGTTCCCGTTCGGGTTCTTAGAGGTCATGCGAGGAATTTTGTTAGAAGTACCTTCTCCCATCCAACGGTCAAGAATCCATGAAGGACGGTTCATTGCAGGGATGTCGCCACGTTGTGCAAAGTCGAATATATCATTGCCCATTGTTCCCTGGAACGAAAGGCTGAGATCAAAACCTTTCCATTCGGCACCAAGGTTGATCCCGAATGTCCAATCGGGCATACCTTTGCCAATCTTGGTACGGTCAGTAGAACCGATAGTGCCATTTCCGTCCAAATCCACAAAGCGGACATCGCCGGGTGCTGCCATGGGTTGAATCAATCCACCCTCTTTATTTATATAACTGTTAACTTCTTCCCAGTTCTGGAAAATTCCATTGGTTTTGTAACCATAGAAATAAGGCCAAATTTCTCCGTTCTTGGCATGTACGTAGTCTCCTACACCTGAAGCCCCGGCACTTTCATAGTTCGTTTCGCCTGAAGCATTACCTAAACTAATAAGCTTATTTTTCAGGTAGGAGAGGGTTACGCCAATATTGTAAGAAAAGTCTTTGTACTTATCTTTCCAGCCTGTTTCAAATTCAAGACCCCAGTTTTTCATTTTGCCAAGGTTGCCCATAGGGGCGCTTTGACCAATATAAACGGGTACAGGCATGGTTGCCAACATGTCTTTTGTATTCTTGTTGAAATAGTCGAAACCAAAATTCATACGGCTGTTGAACAAGCGCATATCAACACCTATGTCTGTCTGAGTAGATGTTTCCCATTTAATGTCGGGGTTGGCCACAGCGCCAGGCGATGTTCCGTAAACCATTGTTCCGGTATTGTTTTTATTAACGATATCGTAGCTGCCGCCAAAATAATAGTTTTCGCCACCATCCATCAACGAACGGTAACGGAAGTTCCCAATGGATTCATTACCATTTTGTCCCCACGAAAAGCGGAGTTTAAGCACATCGAACCATGAAGGTTTGACATCCTTCAAATATGGCTCGTTCCAAACGTTCCAGCCTAAAGAAAATGAAGGGAATACACCCCACTTGTTATTTGTACCAAAGTGAGATGACCCGTCACGGCGCACGGTGGCTTGTACCATGTAACGTTCTGCAAAGTTATAGTCTAAACGGCCGAAGTAAGAAGCCAGAGTTTCGTGGTTGAAGCCATTTGTCCCGCCTTCTACCCGTTCATCGTCGCGGTCGGCAATGGCATAGTTGATGTTGGCTTTACTTGGGTCGGTATCAAGCAAGTCATAGTCATAACCTTTAAGATTGCGTGTGCTGTATTTATTTGCTGATTGGCCCAATACTACTGAAATATTATGCTTTTCGGCAAATGTTTTGTTGTAAGAGAAATAGTTTTCTACCTGCCAGCGGAAACCACGGTTCATAGAACTTTCCACGCCACTACGATCGGTATGCGACATCGAACTCAAATAATCTTCATACCAGTACCCATCATAACCCCAGAATGCAAGGTCAACGCCATAGGAACTACGGAATTTTAAACCGGGGAGAATATCTAACTCACCGTAAAACGAAGCAACGAACTTGTCAGAGTTGTTCTTGCCACCGTTAGGGCGGTTAAGCTGAGCTACGGGATTTGCCAATTCCTGATAACCGGTTGGAGGCAAAGAGAATACTTTGCCGTTTTTAGAAATAGCGGTAGGATGATCTGCAAGAATTTTTGCGGCGTCCTCGTCGGAAGCATATACTGGAACTAACGGAGAAAACGCGATGGCACTACCAAGGATCGAGCCATATTCGGAGTTGGTCTCGATGCTGCTACTTTTATCTCGAGAATAACCAATATTTGCTCCAGCCTTCAGTTTATTCAGGAAGTTGCGAGTTTTATCTTCGAATACGGTATAAGTTGAGTTTGAACGAACGCTATAACGCTCGTAATTTGAACGGCCATAGTTACCACCAACGATACCTTCTTGTTTGAAATAACCTGCAGAAAGAAAGTAAGTTGACCTATCATTACCGCCGTTGATGCTCAATTGGTGTTGCTCAACCGGAGCGTTGTAATTGAACACTTCGTCTTGCCAGTCGGTGCCTGCGCCCTGGTAACCGGCAATGTAGTCGGCTGAATAGCGGGGGGCATTACCATCGTTCACATCCATTTCGTTCATTATGGTCATGTATTCCTGGGCATTCAGTACTGCTTTCTTTTTCCACGGGTTCTGCCAGCCATAGCTGAAGTCATAGCTCACAGTGGCCTTGCCTGAAGTGCCGGATTTTGTTGTTACTAGCACAACTCCATTTGCAGCGCGGGCGCCATATATAGCTGCAGAAGCTGCGTCCTTTAAAATTTCGATGGATTGGATATCTGTAGGGTTCAGGTAATTAATACCACCGCCTACAGGCATGCCATCAACTATGTACAACGGATCAGAACTGTTTACAGTGCCGATACCACGAATGCGTACTTTCGAATCTGAGTTAGGTTGCCCTGAACTTTGCGTAATTTGCACGCCGGAAACGCGGCCTTTCATTACATCTTCAATACGGGTAGGTGTTTCGTTTGCAAGTTGAGCCGATGTAACACTGCTGATTGCCGCTGTTACCACGCTTTTCTTTTGCACTCCATACCCTACAACCACAACCTCATCAATATTTGTATTTTCGGTGGCTAAAACGACATTGATTTTTGATTGGTTGTTAACAAGTATTTCCTGCGATTTCATACCCACGAAAGAGAAGATTAAGGTAGAACTTCCCTGAGCGCTTATCGTGTAGTTTCCGTCCACGTCAGTGATGGTACCATTTGTTGTTCCTTTGATGACAACACTGACTCCCGGAATTGGTTGTCCATCGTCAGCCGATGTAACAACTCCTTTTACTTGTATCCCCTGCGCGAATGCAGCAAACGAATACATTAAAATTAAAAGAGCTAAAAATGCTTTTTTCATAAGATTAAGAATTTAAGTTTCAAAAAGCAAGTGCAAATACACTTTGCGACCCAAAAGTATCAGCAATAGGTAGTTTAGGAAAGAAAAACTCTACAGCAAAAATACATCAATGTATATTTTGTATTACATCAAAAATACATCAGAATTATTTATATAATTCTGATAATGAGTTATATAAATAATTCTGATAGGAGAATTACAATACAGCACATTGTTGTTTGTACTACAACCAATGTATAATGTGAATCATAAGTCGATAATCATCTTCGTAAGATTCTGATCACGATCTATGTTAAGTTTTTTTCTTACTCTGTAACAGCATATTTCAACATCTCTTATGGAAATATTTATTAGAGACACTATCCCTTTTGTCGAAACGTTCATTCTCAGATAAGCGCAAAACCTCAATTCTTTTGGTGTTAGGTTGGGATATTTCTCTTTCAGTCGTTTTAGAAAGTCTTCGTGAACTTCGTCGAAAGCACTTTTAAATACTTCCCATTGCTTTTTGTGATCAATGTCCTTATCAATTAGTGTGATCAGCAGATTAATCTTTTCTTTTAACAGATCGTCAGATGTCGATTTTTTTTAACTCTCAAGATTTTCTTTGATTTTTTGAAGAAATTTGTTTTTACGGATAAGATCCATGGTTTGATTTGCTAACTCTTTGTCTTGGTGGATCATTTCAATTTTCAATTTCTCATTTTTCAGGTTAATGATTTTCTTTTCAGCAATCAGTGCTTCCTGTTTATAGCGTTGTTCTTTCTGCCGGTATGATTTTAAGTGTTTCAGTCTTTCTTTTCTGCGCGATATTTCTATTCTTTTCAGAAAGTACCAAACTGCCATCGACGCAATTATTAAAATTAGAATGAGATATAATGAGTTGGCATAAATAGTTCTGTGATATGTAGTTATCGCATTAAAACTTAAGGTATCAGTTGTGTTCTCTATCTCAGGCTGATTTCTGGCTTTTACGCAAAAGGTGTAAGATCCGGGTGGAAGCTTAGCATATTCTTTAAAAGTGATGTTACTCCATGTTGACTATTTTTCGTTATAACCAATCAATTTCACACTGAATTCAACGTTGTTCTGATTATCGAATGTTGGTGTGGTGTACGAAAATCTAAAGCTGTTTTCTTTGTATGAAAAATTTAATTAAATGTGATTGAACTCATTTACAGATATTTAATAAATATTTTCATTTTTCTGGGGAGATGAGTTCCATAAAAAGGTGCTGTCAAGATAGAGTGCAAAGGCTTTGTTTATAAACGCTTCAATTTTTGGTGCATTATTGAATCTCGAAAGCGAAGAGTAGCGTGCAAATCCTTCTTCTGTGCCTAAAAATACATGTTCAGGCGAATAGACATAAATGGATTCGAATCCGCTTATAAATCTTCCTGAATCCGAAATACTCCCACTTTATTTTTTCCCAAGTCCCAGGCTACGTACCAAATGTTTCCTTTTGTGTCTTCGTTCAGGTACGAAATATCCTTTAAAATGGTTTATTAACTGATTGAAATACAATGAGATTTCAAATCTGTTTCTGTCTTTGTTAAACTCGTAAAATCCGACATTGGAAGTCACAACTACTTTTCCTTTTATCTTGTAAACATTCAAGTTATTTCATTTTCCTCTAAATCACACTTTATTAAGCGTTTTGTTCGATTCTTATAGATTTTGAAGTTAATATAGTTTGGATATAAACAGAAATACAAACTCATTTCCTGTTTTTTAACTATTAAGGACATGGTTTTAGGGGCAAACTGTTGATATAATAAAAAATAGTTTGCTAAATTCCCTTCTTTAAATGAAACTAACATAAACGCAAAAATGGAAAAATCAGACGTTCTTAAGTACATTGGAAATTTAAGTCAGATTGGCCAATGCCGGCATTATACATTAACCGAAGGTTGGGGCCGGGGCATGAGGGCAACCGATATTAATACAGGTGCCGGGCTACAGTTTACGGTCTTACCGGATCGCGGAATGGACATTTCGCTGGCCAGTTTTAAAGGAAAAAATTTGGTTTACCTTACCTGTAATGGAGAAACAAGCCCTGTTTATTTCGAGCCCGAAGGAATTGGCTGGCTCAGAACTTTTACGGGCGGTTTATTAACTACATGCGGGCTAACTTATCTGGGGCCACCTTGTACCGACAATGGAGAACAATTGGGGTTACATGGACGCTATTCCACACTACCGGTCAAGCAGTTGGCTGATCTTTCGGGATGGGATGGCGATAATTATGTCTTGAAACTAAAAGGTATAATAGAGGAGGGGTATCAGTTTGGCTATAAGCTTCGGATGGAAAGAGTGATTACTTCTGTTGTTGGTCAGAATTCGATTAAAATAACCGATACAATCAGTAATTTCGGGAATATAGCCAGCCCGTATACTGTACTTTATCACATGAATTTAGGATACCCGTTGCTTTCGGAAGATGCCGAGCTCATTATTGATGCTGAAAATACAGTGCCACGAGATGCTGATGCCGTTCCGGGAATTCACGAATTCAAAAGTTTCGTCGAACCACAACAAACTTACCGGGAGCAGGTATTTTTTCACACCATGAAAGGCGACAATACTGGAAAAACTTCCGTAGAACTTCGGAATAGGAAGCTTGGAGTTGCATTGTCGATAAGCTTTAATGTAGCGCAATTGCCATACGTTACACAATGGAAAATGCTTGGCTATGGCGAATATGTTTTAGGTATTGAACCATGTAATGTGCTTTGCAAATCGCGTGCTGCCCTTCGTGAAGAAGGAAATTTACCTTTTTTGCAACCAGGCGAATCGGTTACGAACGAAATTGAAGTTTCGGTTACCGACATTAGTAAAAGCTAAGCCAGAGCGAAGAAGTTGCTTCTTCAAAAAATAACGGATTTTAACCTTGTTGCAATTACTCACATCAAAAAGCCAGATCAATCGAGTTCGATCTGGCTTTTTGATGTTTTGCTTAAGAAATTAATCGATCGCTTTTACAGCCCTGCCAAATTCATTTTCGGCATTGATTGTTTTTGCTGCTTTCATGTAACTTGCTTTTACTTCTTCGTTTTTAGGCATTTTCCCAGCAATTTCCACCAGAGTATTGCATTTTTCATAATCGGCAGTTAACAAGGCTGTTTCATCGATGAGCCTAATCCATTCGTCATTTGTTTTTATCTCTTTACGGGCGATTTTCTTAATTAAGTTAGTCCTGTCAAATTCTGTTTTGATTTGATGGACTGAAATCAACAGGTTTTTGAAATTTTCACCTTGAAATATCTGTTTGTCAATTAATTCTTCCAGAATATTTTTCTTTTCAAAGTCGGAATTAATACTTCCGGCAGAGTACAAAAATTGGCCAAGATTTGCTTCCTCAAGCTTATTCTGATGCATGATTTCCTTCAATACATTGGCTTTTTCGAAATCGGAATTAATAGTATTGGTCGAATTCAGAAACTGAACTAAATCTTTTGACTCAATTTTATTTTGATGAATGAGTTCTTTTAAAACATTCGCTTTTTCGAAGTCTGATTTAATAAGTTCAGTTGAGTTTAAAAAGGCGTTCATGTTTGTTTCCCGAAGTTTATCCTGATGGATGATTTCTTTCAGTACATTGGCCCTTTCAAAATCAGATTCAATTGATTTTGATATGTCAACAATTTGGCTGGCTTGTTTATCCGAAATTGATTGTTTGACAATTGTTTTCAGAACATTGGCTTTTTCGAAGTCGGAGCCAATAGTTTTTGTGGCTTCAAAATAGGCTATTGACGTTAGTGAATCTTTTATTTGGGCAGCTGTATATTTTTGCAGAAGTTTACTTTTTTCAAAATCAGATTCAACTTGCTTTCTAATTTTTTGAGTAATCACAAGAACCTGGTTTGGTGTAATACTATCACATGAAATAAGGTATTCGATGTAAATGCTTTTGGCAAAATCGGAATCAATTTTGTCTATTTCGGCTATTACTGCCTTAATTCCTCCTTTCTTGACAATACGCTTGATGTGTTCTTTCGCTCCAAAACCACTAGCTATCATGTTATTAACCATTTCGGCAATGAATTTTTTTCCTTCAGGGCTATCCGGGTTCAGCCTTTGTCCATTATCATAAAGTTCATACTTAAATTCTCCATTTTTTTTATAACCGGCTAAAAGTTTTTGACCGTTTTTTTCGAAGCGGACATAACCATGCGACGAAATGCTCTCAATTGCTGTTTCATCATCGTTAAAAATGATTTCTCCTGACGATTGAACTTCAATCCTGTCTTTGCCATTATTAATCACCATGCGGTTTCCCCAATGATGACAAGAACTTGTTAATAGTAATGCTACAATAAGCACAAATAGGTTTCTGAATGATTTCATTGGCCAAGCTTTAATGTTTTCAAATTAGTTTATCCGAATCAGATAATCTTTTGACAGATGAATTGAAAAAATGTTACAAAAGGACAAAAAAAAGCTTATAATATTTCGTAGTATATGTTAGCCAAACAGAACTGGCCAGGAACGAAAAAGGCTGAACAGTTTCCCATTCAGCCTTTGTATTAACTCATACAAAATATTTACTTATTTTTCAAAACAAGGATCGTCGAAGAATTTAACTGGCTCATGGCATTTTTCATCGGTTACTTCCCATGTATTTCCTGAACGCAGTAGTTCGTCCACGCAAGTAATTTTACGTTTTTCCTGAACTGTCTCAATCTGTTTTTTCATTTCCTGATCGTAAACAGGGGCTTCAACACTGCGGACAACGCCCATTGCAACCGGGAATTCAGGCAAAGCCATATTGATTAAAGCTACCTGTAACCCAAGGTTATCTTCTTCGGGATGATGAACCAGAATATCGTCACGAGTGATTCCGTTTTCGCCAATTTTCACCACTTTCAGTTTCCCTTTTTCGAGAATTAGGCCCTTGTCTTCATTTTCGCCGAAAATCATCGGTTCACCTTTTTTCAAAAAAATCTGTCGTTCAGCACGGAATTTTGGGTCGGTCACATAATTGTGGATACCATCGTTAAAAATAACACAATTTTGTAGCACTTCAACCACCGATGTTCCTTTGTGTTGAGCCGCTTCAGCTAAAACATCCTGTGTATGTTTTATATTGCTGTCAACCGCACGCGCAAAGAATGTTCCGCGTGAACCTAAAACCAGTTGTCCGGGTATAAATGAATCCTCGATTGTCCCAAAAGGAGAAGTTTTCGTGATAAATCCACGGTCGGTTGTTGGCGAATATTGTCCTTTGGTTAAACCATAAATCTTGTTGTTAAAGAGTACAACGTTGATGTCGATGTTACGACGAACCAAATGTATGAAGTGGTTTCCACCAATTGCTAAAGCATCCCCATCTCCGGTAATAACCCAAACTTTCAGATTTGGATTTGCAGATTTAACTCCAGATGCAACAGCTGCCGCACGTCCATGAATGGTGTGGAACCCATAAGTACTCATGTAATACGGGAAACGCGATGAACAGCCAATACCTGAGATCACTGCAAAATCCTTGTGAGGTATATCCAGATCGGCCATTGTTTTTTGCACGGCGTTCATAATGGCATAATCGCCACAGCCGGGACACCACCTTACTTCGGCAGCGCTTTTAAAATCCTTAGGTGTGTAATTATATTTTGTCATGATTAAGCCTCCAGTATTTTTTCAAAGTTTTCAACTAATTCGTGCACAGAGAAAGGCAACCCTTTCACTTTGTTAACCTGGTAATATTTGAATCCAGGTTCTTTGTCGCGCAGGTAACTGGCAAACTGTCCGAGATTTAGTTCGCAAACAACAATTTTTTTGAATTTGCTGAAAACTTCAGCCGTATTTTTAGGCAGAGGTTTAATATAATTAAAGTGAGCAAGACTAACTTTTTTACCTTCTTCCTGCATAGCGCGAACAGAACTGATCATGTGTCCGTAAGTTCCACCCCATCCAACAACCAAAAGATCGCCTTCCGGTTCTCCGATAACTTTGAGTTCAGGAATCATTTCAACTACACGTTCAACTTTTTCTGCTCTCAGGTTGGTGTTGATCTGGTGATTTTCAGGGTCGTGGCTTACGCCGCCGGCAATGTTTTTCTCCAAACCACCAATCCGGTGCTGAAATCCTTCCATTCCTGGAATAGCCCATTCTCTGGCCAATGTTTCAGGGTCACGGCGGTATGGCTTGAACAATTCAGGATTTTTGGCAATACGTGGTTTGATGGAAGGAAGTTCGCTCATCGAAGGAACCCTCCATGGCTCGCTGCCGTTTCCAAGAAACCCGTCGGTTAAAAGTACAACGGGAACCATACGTTCAAGTGCTATTTTGGCTGCAAGGAAAGCGTAATAGAAACAATCAGAAGGAGTGCTTGCAGCTAAAACTACGATAGGGCTTTCGCCATTGCGTCCATATAATGTTTGCAATAAATCCGATTGTTCTGTTTTGGTCGGAAGTCCGGTTGAAGGGCCTCCACGCTGAACATTTACAACAACCAGAGGAAGTTCAGCCATAACTGATAAACCTAAAGCTTCAGATTTTAAGGCGAAACCTGGTCCTGACGTCGAAGTTACGGCTAAATGACCGGCAAATGCTGCACCAATTGAGGTACAAATACCTGCAATTTCATCTTCGGCCTGAAATGTTTTTACGCCAAGGTCTTTCCGCTCGGCCAAAGCTTGCAGAACATCGGTTGCCGGAGTAATAGGATAAGAACCGAGGAACAATTTCAAGCCGGCTTTTTCGGCTGCTGCAATAAAACCCCATGCAGTGGCATTATTCCCATTTATATTGCGATAGGTTCCTTTTTCAATTTGTGCCGGATGAACAATATATTGTGGTGTGGTTTGCTGAATGTTCATTCCGTAGTTATAACCATCGCGCAAAACTTTAAGGTTGGCCTCAGCAATCAATGGTTTTTTTCCGAATTTTTTCTGAATGTAACTTTCGATATAATCGAGCGGGCGATCGAAAATCCAGCAAATTAATCCCAGAGCGAACATGTTTTTACAACGTAAAATACTCTTGTTGTCCAGGTCCATATCCTTCAGGCTTTCTTTGGTCATACTGGTAATTGGAACCGGTACCTTTTCAAAGTCCTGAAGATTTAGTTCAGCAAACGGATCGTTGGTTTTGAACAGAGCTTTTTCAAGATTTTTTTCACTGAACGAATCGACATCAAAAATAATGGTCCCTCCAGGGCTCATAAATGCCGCGTTGGCTTTTACCGCTGCCGGGTTCATTGCTACCAGCACATGAGCAAGGTCGCCCGGAGTTGTAATTCGGTTTTTCCCAAATTGTACCTGGAATCCTGAAACTCCGCCAACTGTACCTTGTGGCGCCCTGATTTCAGAAGGATAATCCGGGAAAGTAGAAATGTCGTTTCCCAGAAGTGCAGATGTATCTGAAAAAAGAGTTCCAGTTAACTGCATTCCATCGCCAGAGTCTCCTGAAAACCTGATGGCGACTTCTTCGAGTTCAATTACTTTTGTGTCTTTCATGTTTTATTAATTCAAGGTTGAAACTAGAAATTTTGTATCAACATCTTTTTTTCAGCCAGATAAAAGAATAGCCCGAAAACAAATCCTGATTACAGTAATGTTTTAGGCTATTTATGATAAATATTTTCTAATATCCTTTCAAATTTTTATACTTTACCGAATACGCTTCGAAGATAATAAACCATCTAAAAAGCAATTATTAAGGCTATATTTTTGTTTTTCAAAACCGGACAAAAATAACCATTAATTAATAAGTCGAACAGGATATTCTTAATAATTTATTCCGACTTTTTTTCTATGCAGATTGTCACAAGTAAATCAAAAGAATAAATATAAGTTATTAACAATCAGTTGGTAAAATATTGTCATTGGAGTGATGGTTTAGCGAATCTGACCAAATTTATTAATGAATTCGTTCTGAATTGACAGATCATTCTTCGTTTTGATGAAATAGCCATCTCGCCTTGGCCGAAGCAAACTGAAAATGAATTGACCGAAGAGAAATTCGCGTTAACGAATAAATGGCTATTCCATTTGGTTAATATATTGTTTAAAAAGATGATGTTAATACCAAGATTGCAGAATGGCAAATGAAAATTTATACAGATCGTTTGTTTTAAAAAAATCAGGATAATTTATTGCGACTATAAAAGGAACCATCTTCCGGCCTGTTTTGTATCTTTGTGCATTAATAAATTCATTTAAGAACTCATAATATGGCACTTATAAAAACACTTTTAGGCAAAACTCCAGCATTTGGAGAAAATTGTCATCTGGCTGAAACAGCAACAATTATAGGTGATGTTGTTACCGGAGATGGCTGTAGTATATGGTACGGTGCAGTTTTGCGGGGCGATGTTCACTACATTCGGATTGGGAACAACACCAATATTCAGGATAACGCTGTAATTCATGCGACTTATCAGAAATCGCCAACCAATATCGGCAGCAATGTTACCATTGCTCACGGTGCAATCGTTCATGGCTGCACCATTCATGATAATGTGATGATTGGTATGAATGCTGTTGTTTTGGATAATGCTGTGATTGAAAGTAACAGCATTGTTGCTGCAGGTTCGGTAGTTAGTAAGGGTACACGCGTTGAAAGCGGAACTGTTTACGGTGGAATTCCGGCCAAAAAAATTAAAGATATTGGCCCTGAATTGCTTGAAGGCGAAATCCAGCGTATTTCCAAATCGTATAGCATGTACGCCAGCTGGTACAAAGAATAAGCTTTTGAAAATAAAAATTGTGACGGCAGAAGTTTTTCTGCCGTTTTTGTTTTCTATTTGCCGAAAAATATTCATTTTCAAGCCCTACAAAAACCTAACCTATGAACCGAATTTTCATCTACTTTTTGATTCTATTTCTCTGCTCCAATTTTAGTCTGAAAGCACAAAATCAGGAAAACTGGACGCACTTGCGCGGAAGCAATCTTGATGGACATTCTGCCAGCAGCAATGCACCCGTTTCCTGGAGCGAAACCAGCAATATTGTATGGAAAACTGCTTTACGAGGATTAGCGTGGTCGTCGCCTGTGGTTTTTGGCGACCAAATCTGGGTAAGCTCGGCCACCGATGACGGAAAAGAATTGTTTGCTTTTTGCATTGATTTCAACTCAGGGAAAATACTGAAAGAAATGACGCTTTTTAAGCCCGATTCGGTTCAGCACATTCATCCTACCAATAGTTACGCATCAGCCACCCCATGCATTGAAGATGGTTTTGTCTATATTCATTTTGGAACCTATGGAACAGCTTGCATCGATACAAAAACTTTTCGGGTAGTGTGGACCCGTACCGATTTAAACTGCGATCACATGCAGGGGGCTGCATCGTCGCCATTCATTTATAAAAATCTGCTCATTCTGCACATTGAAGGAACCGACGTTCAGTATTTAATCGCTTTGGATAAGCGAACCGGTAAAACAGTATGGAAAACCGATCGTCCACGCGAATTTTACGATAACATTGAACCTGTTTCGCGAAAAGCATACTGCACGCCAATTGTCGTGAATGTAAACGGGAAAGATCAACTGATCAGCAATGGATCGCAACTGGCAATGGCTTACGATCCGGATACCGGGAAGGAAATATGGCGTGTCTTTTACGGCGATGATTCAACTGTGAGTATGCCGCTGGCCTACAACGGAATGGTATATGTCAATTCGGGCTGGATGTTACCCAAAGATGGCACGCCTTTTTATGCCCGTTTGCTGGCGGTTGACCCAACTGGAACCGGAGATGTGACTAAAACACATGTTCCGTGGGAAGTTAAAGTTGATGTTCCGCAAATTTCGACGCCGGTAATTGTTGACAGTCTGATTTATATGGTGCACGAAAAAGGAATGCTCACTTGTTTGAATGCCAAAACAGGGACAGTTGTTTGGAAAGAAAAACTGAAAGATCAGTTCAATGCCTCAGCACTTTATGCCTCAGGGAACATCTATCTGTTCGGTCAGAAAGCAAAAACTTATGTGATAAAACCGGGATTGAACTTTCAACTCGTTTCAGAAAATCAATTGGATGGAATGTTAAAAGCAACTCCTGCAATTGTTCGCGATAATGTGATTCTTAGGACGGATAAATTTTTATACAGGATCGGGAAATAGTGGTCAGTGATCAGTCGCAGTTTACAGTTTCAGTAGCGCATCTGATCAACTTGAAACCTGAATTCTGAAACTCATCCATACCATGGCTGAGGTATTTCCGGCAGGTTCATGCGTATGCGCCATTCCTTCGGGAAATAGTTGTTGGCTCGGTTTCCAAGATTTTTCACAAAACCAAGCGGAATGCCCTGGTACTGAACGAGCAGCCAGCCTTTCTTTGGCGAATTAACGCGAATCTCTTCTTTTTTCAGAAAAAGCAAGGCTTCTTTTAGTTCAAGTTCAACCGACTCAAAAATAGCTGGATTTCGGTCAATTGACAACGCAAACGTATGTTCGGGCAGAAGATCATTCTTTTTGAATTGCGCTAAAGGCAAGCCAAAGCTGATGATCCGAAGTTTGTCGGATAGCACGTTCAGAACCTGAATTTTGTTCTCCGGAAAAGCAATGATAAATTCATTTTTTACCAAAAATTCCGAATCAGAAGTCGTTAGCCAGTTTTTGATTTCGGCGAACTGCCGGGGCACTTTCTCGTATTTTGGTTTTACTTTTTTTGTAAAACCAAAAGCGTCGCTGCCTTCTTTTTTTCGAATGAGTGTCAGGAAAAAACCTTCGCCTTTTACTTTATGCGGCAAAAAGCGGTAGCCATACAAATTGTTCGTTTCAATTTCATCAATTCCCCAACTTTCCAGAATTGGGATGCGGACACTTTCAATTTGGTTGTTGGCGGCCAGCCATTTCAGGTTTTCCTCATTTTCTTCAGGATTGAATGTGCATGTGCTATAAATGAGGTAGCCCCCATTTTTTAATGCCGGCCAGATGTCAGCCAGAATGCGGCGCTGGCGGGTCGAACAAAGATTGGTGTTTTCTACCGACCACTGTTGGATAGCCGATGCATCGCGCCGGAAAAGGCCTTCGCCCGAACAAGGCGCATCAACCAAAATGACATCAAACAAGCCTTCCAACTCACTGAAATCTGAAGGATCGTTGCTGGTAACAACCACATTTTGGTGCCCCCATTTCCGTAGGTTTTCGTCGAGAACCGACACGCGCGAACGGATGACTTCGTTTGAAACCAGCAAATCGTCGGGGCCTATCAGACTTAGCAAATGTGTCGATTTTCCGCCGGGGGCAGCACACAAATCCAGAACAATGCGACTTTTTTCGTGTTCTATCTGCCGGAAAGCCTGTTCAAGAAACATTGAACTGGCTTCCTGAACGTAATAGGCGCCTGAGTGGAATATCGGATCGAGTGTAAATGATGGCCGTTCTTTCAGGAAAATTCCGGATTGGCACCAGGGAACAGATTCAAAATTTTCGGGAATACTTAATTTCTGAGGATTCACTCGTAGACTGACAGCCGCAGGTTGGTCAATGGAGTTAACAAATTGGTCAAAGTCGGCAGTGAACTGAGATTTAATTCGGTTCAGGAAATCGAGAGGCAATATTTCAGACGTCTTTTCGATGGTTTCTGGAGTTTTCTTTTAATATTTGCCGGCAAGATAGATGGATTGAGTAAGAAAAACAAATAGCTATGGTTGATCAGAATTTAGTTATAGAGCTGAATAAGCAAGCCAATGGAGATAATTTGGTTGGAATGTTGGAAAATATAGCAAAACAGTTTGCAGGTAAGGCTGTTTTCACCACAAGTTTCGGAATAGAGGACCAGGTGATTACCGATATGATTTTTAGCAATAATTTGGATATTAGGGTTATCACGCTCGATACGGGCAGGTTATTTGAAGAAACGTACAAGGTTTTTAACCGCACCATTGACAAATATGGGAAAATGGTTGAAGTGTATTTTCCTAAGCACGAAGCTGTAGAAAAGATGGTGACTGAAAAAGGTCCGCTGAGCTTTTATGTCTCGCCCGAAAACCGAAAGGAATGTTGCAATATTCGCAAGGTAGAACCGCTTGGCCGCGCGTTGCAGGGAATGGAATGCTGGATTACCGGTTTGCGTGCATCACAATCAGACAACCGTCACGATTTGGATTTTTACGTTTGGGACAGAGGCTTTAAACTAATCAAATTCAATCCGTTATTGCATTGGTCGCTCGAAGACTGCCAGGCGTATGTGAAGAAAAACAATGTTCCTTACAATGTTTTGCACGATCGTGGTTTCGTGAGTATTGGCTGTGCACCTTGCACAAGGGCTATTCAGCCGGGCGAAGATTTTCGTGCAGGCCGCTGGTGGTGGGAAAATAACTCCAAAAAAGAATGCGGGTTGCATACACACGAAAAATAGTCCTCAGTCTCAGTTTTTAGTGTTTAGAGAACCTGTAGAGTTCTGAATTTCTCTTGTGTTGGTTGAAGCCAACGGATTGATTATTTGTCAACAATTTCTCTTCCAAAAGGAGTAAGCGCCAGCGACATCAGTTTAAAATGTTGTTTGCCCCACGGAAAGCCAATGATTGTGATACTCAACAGAATTCCAAAAACAAGGTGAGTCAGGGCAATCCAGATTCCGCCAATCAGCAACCAAATCAAATTCATTATGGTTGAAAGACAGCCGGGGGCATAAGATTTCATGCCAATTGTTTTACCGAATGGCCACAAAGCAAGTATTGCCAACTTAAACGATTGAATGCCAAATGGTATTCCAACAATGGTAAGGCAAAGCAAAAAGCCTGCAACCATGTATTCGATAAAAACTAAAAATCCACCGAAGATCAGCCAGATTAAATTTCCAAGTGTACTCATAACAGTTAGTTTTTTGTATAAAGTTAAAACATTAAGCTTATACTATTTTTTAATTAAATAGGGTAATGTGAGAATTTTGTCGGTAAAATGATTGTTTACATTTGTGTTTTGTGAAAAATCTCTTTCAGTTTTGTTTCTTAATAATATGAGCCGTTTTTTTTCCAACGAAGCTTTTGCTGTGATGAAATACCGGAATTTCCGGTTGTTTCTGGCCTACCGTTTCTTTATGACTTCGGCCACGCTGATGCAGGCTGTTATCGTGGGTTGGCAGTTGTACGATATAACAAGGAAACCACTTTCGCTAGGTATGATTGGGCTAACCGAGGTTATTCCGCAGGTAAGCATTGCTTTGTTTGCGGGGCATTTTGTCGATTTATGGGATCGGAAAAAAATCATGTCGTACACCAGTTTGTTGCTTTTGCTGGGTTCGGCAATTTTAACTGCTTCAGCCGCAAAACTTCAGGTACCTTTACTTAATGGAATTGCCCCTATTTTTGTAACTGTCTTTTTAGTCGGTCTCACTCGTGGTATTTTAATGCCTGCCCACACAGCATTGCTTGGACAGTTGGTCCCGCGCGAATTGCTGACCGGCGCTGCAACATGGGGAAGCACAGCATGGCAGATAGCTGCTGTTAGTGGTCCGGCATTGGGTGGTTTAATGTATGGTTTCTTCGGAATAGTTCCTGCTTATTTACTTGTTTTCAGCTTTTTCCTGATCTGTGTAATTCTGCTTGCAGTTATTAAAAGCCCGGGGAAAGTGGCCCGGGAAAGCAAAAAAGAAGACAATATCTTCGCAAGCATTGGAGAGGGAATTCGCTATGTGTTTAAAAATCAAGTGTTACTTGGAGCTTTTTCGTTGGATATGTTTGCTGTTTTATTTGGTGGTGCTGTGGCCATGTTGCCAGTTTTTGCTTCTGACATTTTGAATGTAGGCCCTCAAGGATTAGGTGTACTTCGTGCTTGTCCGGCTATTGGCGCTATTATAATGTCGGTATTTCTTACTTTTTATCCGCCGGTTAAACATTCAGGTCGGCAGATGATATACAGTGTAGGAGCGTTTGGTTTATGTATGATTGTATTTGCCATTTCTACCAATTTTTATCTGTCAGCATTGGTATTGTTGTTTAGTGGAGCATTTGATTTTGTTAGCGTTGTAGTACGCAGCAGTATTTTGCAGTTGTTTACGGCTGATGAAATGAAAGGGCGGGTGTCGTCGGTGAATAGTATTTTCGTTGGTTCGTCGAACGAACTGGGAGCTTTTGAGTCGGGTACAGCTGCCAGTCTGATGGGGCTGGTTCCTTCGGTAGTTTTTGGAGGAATTATGACATTGGTTGTAGTTGTAGTCGCTTCTGTTTCTGCACCAAAACTTCGTAATATGTCACTTGCCAATGTTGAGAGAATAAAGTGATTTCAAACTACCTGCAATTTGAAATCTTTATCAGTTGCAGGTAGCCAGCTACTTTGTTACTCCGGTGAATGAAGCGCAACATGGTTTCCTTCAGTGTCTTCAAAAACAGCATAATACCCAATCTCGTCACTTATTTTCGTCTTGTTAACAAGTACCTCGCCACCGACTCCTTCCACACGACTCAAAACTATTTGCAAATTTTGTCCACCATTCAGGTAAACTCTTGATCCTAAAGATGAAGGAACATATCCGTGCCCCTGAATAATAGCACCGCCAACTCCACGCGATTCTCTATCCATTGGAAGAAATCCCATGCGGCAACCTGCTATAGTTTCTTCGTACATGTCATATTCGTAAATTTTTGAGTAAAATTTTTTGGCCCTGTCAAAATTAAGAACGGGTATCTCAACCCAATTGATCGAATTTACCATTTTTTCCATTGTTTGTGTTTTTTAGAGTTTTGTAGTAAAACAATCAATTGACTAATCTGGTTTAAAATGATCTTGTCGACTTAGTTTTTTCTTTGTACTTATATTTTCTCCATCACATTCGTTTATCTTTGTGTGCATCAAAAATTAAGTTATGAGCGATCGTTCGTTGATTTTAATCACCAATGATGATGGCGTTTCGGCAAAGGGACTAAGGGAATTGACCGAAGTTATGCGTTTGTTTGGCGATGTGGTAGTTGTTGCTCCTGATGGTCATCGATCAGGAATGTCGAATGCAATTACCGTTGATCACCCGATTCGGGTAACCAAAACTGTTGACGAGGATGATTTTCAGGTTTATAAATGTACCGGGACACCTGTTGATTGTGTGAAATTGGCATTTAACCAATTGCTTGACCGTTATCCTGATTTTTTGGTTTCGGGGATTAATCATGGCTCAAATTCTTCGATCAGTGTTATTTATTCAGGAACAATGGGAGCAGCACTCGAAGGGTGTATACATGGTATTCCTTCCATCGGTTTTTCACTCAACGACTACGATCACGAAGCCGATTTTTCAAGGGCTAAAATATATGTTGCCCGCATCTTTCAACAGGTCGCCGAGAATGGACTTCCGCAGTTTGTATGCCTGAATGTGAATATTCCAAAGGGCGATGTAAAAGGAATACGAGTTTGCCGCCAAACTACTGGAAAATGGGTTGAAGAATTCGATAAGCGGGTAGATCCACATAAAAGAGAATATTACTGGATGGCAGGATATTTTGAAAATCATGAAGAAGAAGTTACGGATACTGATGTATATTCACTTGAAAACGGATTCGTTTCTGTTGTTCCTGTGAATGCTGATATGACCTGTTATCAGACACTTGATATGATGAAAACCTGGAGGTTTTAGCTATGACAGTCAGAAAGAAAAACAAGCCCGACCGTTTGCTGGTAGGTTTTAGCCTGGGTTTGGTTGTTCCAATAGTTTTTTTTCTTATGATTTATCAGTTGAAATATGCCAATATGGAATTCAGAACTTATGTGAGTTATATGTGGCAAATGAAGATTCTTTTGAAGATACTGAGCCTTTGTGTTTTTCCAGATCTGGGTTTTTTCCTTTTATTTTATCGCCGCAAATATGATATGGCTGCACGGGGCGTTATATTAGCGACATTTATTTATGCGTTTGTTATTTTAATTGCCAAACTAATTTGATGGTGAGGAAATAAGAAGATTTGAGAAGTTGGAAATGAAAGAGCCTGGGGAACGGGGCTCGAAAAAGTCACAGTGTTCAGTCGCTGTTTTCAGCCCGCAACTCGCAACAATTTTTTTAATTCTGAACTTTACGCACTTTAGACATTTCAAACTTGAAATTTTGAATTCAATGAAATACTACGTTTTGGCCGGTGAAGCATCTGGAGATTTGCATGCTTCAAACCTGATTAAAGAAATCCACCAGATTGATCCAAAAGCTCAATTCCGTGGATTTGGCGGCGACTTGATGGAAAAGGTTGGGATGACTGTCTTGAAGCATTACCGCGATATGGCATTTATGGGCATAGTCCCCGTGATCATGAATATTCGTACCATTAAAAAGAACTTCCAATTTTGCGAACAGGATTTGCTGGCCTTCAAACCAGATGTCCTGATTTTGGTTGATTACCCGGGCTTCAACCTTCGAATGGCCAGATTTGCCAAAGCGCATGGAATTAAAACATTCTATTATATTTCGCCGAAGGTATGGGCCTGGAAAGAAAAGCGCGTACATCGTATTTTGAAATATGTGGACGAAATGTTTACCATTTTGCCCTTCGAAACCGAGTTCTTCGCCAAATACAATTATCCGGTCAATTATGTCGGAAATCCGTTGCCCGACGCCATTCTGGAAAGTAAGCGGGAGCCTGATTTCACTAAATTATGGTCGGAAAATAAACTTCTGCAGAAACCAATTTTGGCTCTTTTGCCCGGTAGCCGTAAAGGGGAAATTAGTGTGCTTTTGCCAACTATGATAAAGGCAGCTCAGGCATTTCCCGAATACCAAATTGTAATTGCGGGGGCGCCGAACATGGGACTCGAATTTTATCAACCTTATATGAACGGGCTTGAAGTACCAATTTTATGGGGCAAAACTTACGAGATTTTAACTCATAGCAGGGTCGCCATTGTTTCGTCGGGTACAGCAGTACTAGAAACAGCCATAATGAATGTGCCACAGGTAGTGGTTTATCAGCTAACACCTAACTGGCTTTTTATTTTCCTGAAAAAATTTTTCCTGAAAACCCGTTTTGTAACTTTGGTCAACATCATTTTGGGCAGGGAAGCGATTGTTGAACTGATTCAGGCCGATTTTACATTGAAAAAAGTAGTTCACGAACTCCAACGGATCATTAACGATCCTGAAAATGAAAAACGGATGCTCAACGATTACAAAGACATGATGGTGAAATTGGGTGAGCCTGGCGCTTCAAAAAGGGCAGCAAGGCTAATGGTTGAGAAGCTAAAAAGATAAATCATTAAATAAAATGTTCAGTTTACTAAAAAAAGAAATAACCAGTTTTTTCGGGTCGCTGACCGGCTATTTGGTTGTTTTTGTGTTTTTGCTGGCAACCAGTTTATTCCTCTGGGTTTTCCCCGGAAATTACAATATACCCGAGGGCGGTTATGCTACGCTCGATGGATTGTTTTCGCTGGCACCATGGGTTTATCTGTTTTTAGTTCCTGCAATTACCATGCGCCTGTTTGCTGAAGAAAAGCGACTGGGAACAATGGAGATTTTGATCACCCGGCCACTTTCTGCGATGAAGATTGTTCTGGCCAAATATATGGCAGGTTTATTACTGGTTATCATTTCGCTGGTTCCAACCTCGATATATTTCTATTCGGTGTATGTATTAGGCAACCCAGTTGGATGTGTTGATACTGGAGGGACCTGGGGCGCCTTTCTTGGACTGTTTTTCCTCGCCGCTATTTATGTGGCAATTGGCTTACTAACTTCTGCATTGACCGATAATCCGGTTTTTGCATTTATCCTGGCTTTGTTCTTGTCGTTTATTGCTTATCTGGGGTTCGATTTTCTTGGCTCCATGCAATTTTCTTCAGGTGTTCAGCAAACAATAACAAGTCTGGGAATTAACGAACACTACAATTCTATCAGCCGTGGTGTTGTAGACTCGCGCGATTTGGTTTATTTTCTTGTAGTGGTTTTCGTCCTCCTTTGGTTGACCAGCCGAATCATCCATTTTCATAAAATTAATCTTCATAAAGAATTCAAATCAGGAGGAATTACATTAACTATTTTATTTTTTGTCAGTATTATTTCTGGCCAGTTATTTTTTCGAATCGACCTGACGGCAGAGAAACGCTATTCAATTACAGATGTTTCCATTAATTTGGTTAAGAACCTGAAAGAACCAATAAACATTACACTTTACCTTGATGGTGAACTTCCGGCGGGCTTTCGAAACCTGAAAAAGTCGATTCAGGAGAAAATAGCTGATTATAATGCCTATTCATCGAAACTGATTAATTTGGTGGTGGTTGATCCGTATGAAATTACTGATATCAAACGACGCGAACAGCTTTTTGCAGAACTGGACTCGAAAGGACTTCAACCCACAGAAATTCATCAAAATACCGAAAAAGGAACTATTACCCGCCGGATTTTCCCAGGCGCAATTATTGAATATGGAACTAGGCTTGTGGCAGTTAATCTATTGAAAAACAATCAAAATACATCGGCTGAGACAAATTGGAACAACTCGATTGAAAACCTGGAATACGAATTTTCGTCAGCTTTTACACGGTTGATGAACGATAATAAACTATCAGTTGCCTTTTTAACGGGACAAGGAGAACTAAATGAGCACGAAGTTCACGATTTTGCCAACTCTTTATCAGAGAAGTACAATGTCTTTGGTATTTCAACGCAGGAATTGGCACAGAACGGGCAGCGAATAAAAACGCTCGTTGTTGCTAATCCCTCTCAAAAATTTACCGAAGCCGATAAGTTTCAGGTTGACCAATTTGTGATGAAAGGAGGGCGCGTTCTGTGGCTGATTGATCCGGTGGCTGTAAGTCTCGACAGTTTGAGCAATGGATATATGACTGTGGCATTTCCTCAGAATCTGAACCTGGATGATCAGCTTTTCCGTTATGGCGTGCGGCTGAATTCGAACCTGATCCAGGACACCCAGTGTTTGCTGATTCCGGTAAACACTGCGCCCAAAGGTTCTCCGGCCAAATGGACACCGGCTCCATGGTATTATTCGCCGTTACTGTTTCCGTCGCCTAACCATGTGATTAGCAAGAATATTGGTATGCTAAAATCTGAGTTTGCCAGTACCATCGATACCGTCGGAAAAAGCGATAAAGTACGAAAAACAGTTTTGTTAACAAGTTCCGGGCATTCGTTAATAGCGCAAACCCCGGTTGAAATAAGCCTGGCCATAACCAATACTCCGCCGGATAGCCGTCTGTTTAGGGAACCAGCGCAAACTGCGGGAGTCTTGCTCGAAGGTACGTTTACTTCAGTTTATAAAAACAGGATGGTCGATCTGTCGTGGGGAAATTCAGCTACTGTGATAACAGAAAGCCAGCCAACCAAAATGGTTGTTTTTGCAGATGGAAATATTGTTGCAAATCAATTCAGGCTGGCCAACGGTGTACCAGAATATATGCCGCTGGGATATGACCGGTTTTCGAAGCGGACATTTTCAAATAAAGAATTATTGCTTAATGCTGTAAGTTATTTGTGTGACGACGACGGATTGATGGAACTCCGGTCGAAGGCTTTTAAAATCAGGTTACTCGATAAAGTTAGGGTTAAAGAAGAAAAATTGAAGTGGCAGGTAATTAATGTTTTGGGTCCATTATTACTGGTTTCGGTTTTTGGAGTTGTTTACATCTATTTGCGCCGAAAAAAATATGGTACAAACATGTAGTTGATTGGTAGATTGTTTGTTTCTTGTGTATATGAGCCCTGTGTAAATTTACTGAAAGTAGAATTTTGAAAACAAAGACTTCATTTTATGGTTTTTTGCCTCACTTCAATTTCCAAACTCAATTCCTTTGTTGATATATTATTTAAAAAGACATTAATGCCAGGATTGCAGAATAATAAACAAAAATTATACAGATGGGATAACCATGATTTGGCAAACCCCAACAGGAAATGAGAATGTCATTTCAATCATAACTATTCTATTTGAACATTTAAAAAATAAATTATTCGTAAACGAAAATATTTACCGATAAATAGGTTAGAAAATCCAAAGTTTGTATATTCGTAATCTTCCCGGTAAATTTTTTGGGAGGTGATTTTAAAGTAAATAGAAATAAAACTTAAAAAATACATCGATGAAATTTGTTGTTTCAAGTACAGAATTACTAAGTCATCTTTCTGCTATCAGTAAAGTGATTAATTCTAAAAATACACTTCCAATTTTGGACAATTATTTGTTCCTTCTCGAAGAAAGCCGATTAACGGTAACAGCTTCCGATTTGGAATCGACATTAATTACCAGCATCGAATTGGAAAATACCAGCGGAACGGGTACAATTGCTGTTCCAGCCAAGCGAATAAACGATACATTAAAAGAATTTCCGGAGCAGCCGCTAACTTTCCAAATTGATCCGGATACTTTTGCTATTGATATTTTCTCACAAAACGGTAAGTTTAGTATTGTCGGCCAAAATGGTGATGATTTTCCACAACAACCTCTGTTAAATGAAAATGTTTCGTCAACAATCAATGTAAATCATAGTGTATTATTGAGTGGAATCAACAAAACACTTTTTGCTACTGCTGATGACGAGCTCCGCCCGGTGATGAATGGTATTTTTATCGAACTTTCAACCGAGGATATGAAGTTTGTCGCTTCGGATGCCCACAAATTGGTTCGCTACAAACGGTTTGATGCTAAGGCCGATAAAAATGCTTCATTCATTCTTCCGAAGAAACCAGCTGCTTTGCTGAAAAATTTGCTTCCCAAAGAAGACTTTGATGTGAAATTGGAATTCGACGATAAAAACGCATTTTTTACGCTAAGCAATTATAAATTAATTTGTCGTTTGGTTGAAGGTAACTACCCAAGTTACAATTCAGTAATTCCGAAAAACAATCCGAATAAATTGACTATCGACCGCGTTGAATTCTACAATACAGTTCGCCGGGTGTCGGTATTTTCAAGTGCATCAAGCAATTTGATTAGACTTAAGCTTGCAGAAAATCAGCTTGTTGTTTCGGCTCAGGATATCGATTTTTCTATTTCAGCAGTTGAACGACTGAACTGCCAATACGAAGGTGAAGACATGGAAATCGGGTTCAAGTCAACATTCCTTCAGGAAATATTATCAAATATCTCTGAAACGGAAGTTCGTTTGGAACTGTCTGATCCTACTCGTGCCGGTCTGTTGTTGCCTAATGAAGGCGAAAATGATGAAGAAGATGTTTTGATGCTTTTGATGCCTATGATGATAAACGCTTAATTAATAAGGGCTTTCATGAAAAAGAGGGTGTCTCAAAAGTCCGAGACACCCTCTTTTTATTCGTATTCCTATCTGAGACTGTTCCCAATTATTGAATTCTCCAGAGGATAAATTTGCTTTTGATACGACCTCTTTTTTTATGCTTGGATTTTCTCTTTTGGAAAATAATGTAATCGAAAATCTCATCAAGAAAACATTGATCGCTTTGGTTTTTTGGCATTTAGCATGATAAAATCGGCCAAAGCCGAATTATGTAGTTTTGACAGCATTCTTCTCCTGCTGGTTTCTATTCCTCACACAAAGCTTGGGTTACATATCAATACAGTATTTGAAAAAGTAACTCAGAGATCAATTTTAAATTTATTTGCTTTATAATTCATTGATATAGTTGAGAAAAGAAATTCTTTTGAATTTTGGGTTTTATCAATTCAGTATTTTTTCGGTAATTTGAAGCTTAATTGATAAACTTATCGCATTTTATTAGGGTAAAACTAATCATACTGTAATGAAGCTGAATCTTAGAAATCCATTAATTTTCCTTGATCTTGAAACCACAGGGATGAATATCGTAACTGATCGTATTGTTGAAATTGCTCTTGTTAAAATTCATCCTGATGGCCGTGAAGAGGAAAAACTGTATAGAATAAATCCCGAAATGCCCATCCCAGAGCATGTTAGTAAAATTCATGGGATTTATGATCAGGATGTTGCCGACAAACCAACATTTAAAGAAGTAGCAAAAACTATTTCTCAGTTTATGGAAGGCTGCGATTTTGCAGGCTTTAACTCCAACCGGTTCGATATTCCGTTGTTGGCTGAAGAATTTTTGAGAGCAAATGTTGATTTGGATTTGAAAAAGCGCAAATTCATTGATGTTCAAGCTATCTTTCATAAAATGGAAAAGCGGACACTGGCGGCAGCTTATAAATTTTATTGCCAAAGAACACTTGAAGATGCTCACAGTGCTATGGCCGACACTAAAGCTACTTATGAAGTTTTAAAGGCTCAGCTTGATGTTTATAAAGATGAAGATTACGAGGACATGAATGGCAAAATATCCAAACCTATTGTAAATGATGTAGATGCTCTGAGCGAATTTTCATCGTATGATGTTAATGTTGATTTTGTCGGGCGTATTGTTTACGATGAAAAAGGAGTAGAAATTATCAATTTTGGTAAGAATAAAGGAATTCCAGTTGAAAAGGTTTTACGCGAACAACCTGGTTATTATGGTTGGATAATGAATAGCGAATTTCCGTTATATACCAAAAAAGTTCTGACTGCTATTAAGTTGAGAATGAAATAAACAAAAAGGTTTATTAGCTGGATATGAAGATTATATGTATAGGCCGAAATTATGTTGCTCATGCCAGGGAGTTAAACAATGAGTTACCAACCGAACCGGTAATCTTCATGAAACCCGATTCTGCATTGTTGCGAAACAACGACTCGTTCTATATTCCCGATTGGTCAAACGATTTGCATCATGAGGTAGAACTTATCGTGAAGATTAATAAATTAGGTAAAAACATCGAAACTAAATTTGCATCACGTTATTATACCGAGGTAGGTTTGGGTATCGATTTTACTGCACGTGATATTCAGAATCAATTAAAAGATAAAGGGCTACCATGGGAAAAAGCCAAAGCTTTTGATCATTCAGCTGTAATATGTAAAGAGTTTGTCCCCGTCGATTCGTTACCCGATCGTAATGCTATTAACTTTAACCTGGATATTAATGGTAAAACGGTTCAGAATGGAAATTCTTCGTTGATGATTTTTTCGATTGACGAACTTATTTCGCATATTTCCAAATACTTTACTCTTAAAATTGGTGATTTAATATATACCGGAACACCTGCTGGTGTTGGACCCGTTAAAATTGGCGATCGTTTGGTCGGATATCTGGAAGGTCAAAAAATGTTCGATTTCCTTGTAAAATAATGGGGTTCTAAATTTTGTAGTGAATATTCTTGTAGTTCAAGTCAATTAATCTTCAAATTTGCTAAATTAATGCACTACATTTGTAAATGTTTAGCTATTGAAATAATTTAATAGCCCTTTACCAACTAATTAATTGACTATGAGAAACAAAAAAGGACTCTTGATTGCGGTTCTGTCTTTGTCTGCATGTGTATTACTATATCTTTTGTTTTGGGTAGTTCCTTCTTCTACGTCTGTAGATAGCGCAAAAACAAATGTTTCTGTTGTTGACCGGGGCCTTGTTTTTTTATCGGTTGATGCCGAAGGAGTTGTTGAGCCCGAAAATGAGGTTCTTATTTTAAGTCCGGTGGCCAGTGTTATCAAAACAATATATAAAGAGCCTGGTAGCCGTGTTCACAACGGCGAAGTTATAATTGATCTGGATGATGAACAGACGAAAAATGAAATCAGTCAGATTAGAGATCAGTTAGATGTTAAATCAAATTCGCTTGAGCGTTCCCGGCTCGATGCCCAAATGACCCGTATTGATTTGGATTACAATGTTGAAGTGAAAAAACTTAGGATTACTTCAATAAAAGCACAATTGACTGACGAAGAACAATTGTTGTCGGTAGGTGGTATTTCATCAGCCAAACTTGATGAAACCAAACAAAATCTTGTTCTGGCCCAGAAAGATCTCGATATGTTGCTGAAAAAAAATGCAATTAGACAAAAACAGCTCAAAGCCGAAGAGGAAGGCTTAAATCTCCAGATTGAAATTCAGAAGAAACAATTAATTGACAAGGAAGAACTTCTATCAAAACTGAAAATTAAAGCTCCTTTAGATGGTATTGTTTTGTCTATTTTAGGTAGGGCAGGAGAAAGAATAGGCAATGATAAAACTTTAATCTCACTTTCCGATTTAACAACATTTAAAATTAAAGGATCGATAAATGAGAAAAATTCGGAATTTGTTAAAACCGGCAACCTTGTGTTTATCTTTTCAGGAATGGAGAAGTTAAAAGGGGTTATAGGTAATGTAACTCCTTCGGTGTCGGATAATAAATTACATTTTAATGTACATCTGGAACAAAACAACAATCCAAGTTTAATTCCAAATCAGAATGTAAGGCTTAGAGTTTTGAAATCTCTCAGGGATAATGTACTGCGGGTAGTGGTAAACAAGCACTTCCGTGAAAATTCGGAGCAAACTATTTACGTTTTGGAAAATGGTAAAGAAGTTGAACGTGTTGTCCGTTTTGGGATGAGGGGATCTGAATATCAAGAAGTTATTTCTGGATTGAAAGAAGGGGACCTCGTAGTTACTTCAAAACAACCTTTCTTTTAGTCGAATCTAATTATTATTTGTTGACGATGAGATTAAAAATCAATATTATATTAGTGATTATCCTGATTTTTTGCTCAATTCAGGAAGAAGTCATGGGAAATGTTGCTTCAAAAGATACAATAGAACAGAGACTGACTTTGGGAGAAGTTGTTTCGTTGGCTATTGAGCAATCGCCGGCAGTTAAGAATGCACAGAATGTAAATATTAACTACTATTGGCGTTGGAGAAACTTTAAAACGCGATTTAGGCCTCAATTAGTACTTTCAGGAAATTTACCGAATTATACCCAATCAAATGTTGGTGTTACTCAGCCTGATGGAAGTCTTCAGTTTGTGAATGTTACAAATTTAAGTACTTCAGCACGTATAGCATTAAATCAATCAATTCCGCTAACCGGAACTTATATATATGCATCAACATCGGCAATTCGTTTTCAGGATTATAACAAGAATACCGTTAACTTCTCAGGAAGCCCTTTTTCTATAGGTTTTACACAACCTGTATTTGCAATAAATACGATGAAATGGTCGCAAAAGACGGAACCAATGGTTCATGATGAAGCACAAAAGAATTTTATTGAATCTATTGAAAGGATATCGTATAACTCTGTGGTTCGTTTTTTCCGTTTTTTGTTGGTTCAGACAAATTATAACCTTGCAGAAAATAATCTTAAAAACAGTCGTAATAATCTTCGGATTGCCCAAACAAAGAAGGATTTGGGAACAATTTCGGAGAATGATTTTGCCCGTATACAATTGGCTGTTCTTAATGCCGAAAAAGCGTTGAGTAGCGCCAGGTTCGAGTTGAAAAATGCTGATTTCGAGTTAAAATCATATATTGGTTTATCGCAGGACCAGGCAATAGGGTTAGAAATGCCCTTGTCGATGGTGCTTTTTGATGTTGATCCCGATAAGGCAGTAGCTCAGGCTATTGCAAACAGAAAAGAAACAACATATTTTAAAAGGCGTTTGGTCGAAGCTGATCGAGATTTGAAAAATGCAAAACGTAGTAACGGTTTGAGTGCAACATTGTCAGGAAGCTATGGTTTGTCAAATAGTGCTGAATCATTGAGTGGTGTATATCAAAAACCGGAACGACAACAAACATTAAGTCTTTCATTAAGCATTCCAATCCTCGATTGGGGGCAATCTACTTCGACAGTTAAGCTTGCTGAATCTCAACGCGACCTGGTAATTTATGATGTTGAAAAGGATAAAGAAGACTTTGAACGTAGTGTTGTCGTTCAGGTTGAACAGTTTGGTTTATTGAAAGACCAGTTAAAGACTGCCAAAGAAGCTGATAGAGTGGCTGAGGATGGGTATAAAATTGCCTTAAAACATTTTCAAAATGGCGAAATTAGCATTACTGAGTTGAATATTTCGCAAAACGAACGTGAGAATGCCAAACGTGATTATATACGTTCGCTTGAAACGTATTGGGAAGCTTATTACAACCTGAGGATACTAACATTGTACGATTTTGAAAAAGACCAACCTATTTCGTATAATAACCCCCTAAGTGAAAAACAGTGAGAGGTACTGACGCAATTAGATTGTTTTCTTAATCTGAATTTAGTTAGTATAGGATTGAAAACCAGGATCAGCTTTGATCAATAAAATTGCTTCACTATTTTATTGCGTGCATTAGGTTACCTTTAGAGTTATAAAATCAATTTTCCGGGAAAAAATTTAAAATGACAAAAAATTTGTATTTTTGCAAGCCTTTGCTACGTAACCAGGGGCTGACTGGTTTTGACAGCGGGTAGAAGAGGTATGTAAGCATGCCGGGCCTTGATCGCACAGCCCGTAAAACTGGGCGTTCGAACCATAATTGGCGAAAATAATTACGCTCTTGCTGCGTAATCGAATCAAGTAGATTACACTTAATTTCGGCACAAGGTGCTGGAACGAGACATCACCCGGGTGCTATTGCCCTGAAGCGGCCCGACCAGGTGGTGCAAGTAAATCGGGGATAGCCGGAATTTTTCCTTGAGATTTTGGTGAAACTTAAAAGGATAAGGTAAAAGTCGGTGGCTCTGATCCAGCTTTTACACGAAAATCAAGTCGGGAGATAAGCATGTAGAAAGCATATTGCTTCCTCGTTTGGACGCGGGTTCGACTCCCGCCAGCTCCACACCTCAAATTAACAAAGTCCTGTAAGATAAAATTTTACAGGATTTTGTGTTTTTTAACTTGGTTTAACAGTTTGTATTATTTATTTGAATTTTGTAACTTGTTGAACAATATTCGATTATTACTGTTTTTAAGCAAAGGTGTTGCATATAAAAGAAGTGTTGGCGGGAAATAGTAGATATGTAATCATTTGAATATTTAAATAGATTAAGTATCTTAATCAACCCAAAATATATAGGTAGATATAAAGGTTATACAGCCTATGTAATTGAATAACTGAACTTATGGAGCCTAGAAGAATTGAAGAAGCGTGCATTAAATGTAAAGACCGGTGTTGTGCACGTTGTTTTGACGATGGAGAGGAAAACATTTTTAGTAGCCTGACAACAGATGAACTGGAAATGTTGGTGAAGGAGAAAAGGCATGTTGTTTTTAATGCGGGAGAAACAATTCTAAAACAAAATACTTCGGCTAGCCATGTTGTTTGCATTAAGCGCGGGCTTGCCAAGATAATAGCCGAAGGAGAAGGAGATAGAAAGCTAATATTGCGTCTTGTTGCCAATCATGCTATTCTTACCGGTGGCGGAATATTCATTGATGAAATCAGACATTTTACAGTTCAGGCTGTAACTCAGGTTGAATGTTGTTTTATCGATTCCGAGAAAATTTATGAATTGGTCTCGAATAATAGTCGGTTTGCATTTGAACTGCTGAAGTTGAACAACCAGCAAAATGTTCAGATGTTGAATAATTTGGTTGGTATTACTCAAAAATATATGCCCGGACGCGTGTCTGATTTACTTCTGTATTTGAAAAACGATATTTTCCTTTGTAATCCTTTTGATACCAGGCTGTCACGTCAGGAATTGGCTGATATGACCGGTATGACCATGGAAAGTTTTATAAGGATTTTGAAGGAATTTAAGTCCTCAGGAATAATAGCTGTTGACGGACCAACAATTCACGTTCTTGATGAAGATGCCTTACATTTAATAAGCCGTAAAGGATAAGAATAATGAATTGATATTTGTCAATCCTTTTTTTGTCTTTAATCAAGACAACGGCTTGTTTACATCAACCATCCGTTTTCAATATAATCGGTTGTGGTTTCTATTTTAGCTGTGTAAAAAAGCGTTTGTTTAAATACAGCGTTGAAGGATAAAATAATAACCTTAATATACCGATTTTATGAAACTTAACAATTTTAGTAAGCTTTTGCTTTCGGCTTTTGTAATGGTTTTCTTTGCGTCTTCCTGTGTGAAAGAAGGTCCTATGGGTCCGGCTGGAAAAGATGGAACCAATGGTACTGACGGTGTTGATGGAGATGCAGGAACTGTAACTTGTCTTGCTTGTCATTCGGGGACAAAAATGGACCAGAAAAAGGCGGAATTTTACATGTCAGAACACAGTGCTGGTGCTGTTGCTGTTGAGTCTGAAGGGGGTAATGCTTCTTGTAACCGTTGCCATTCATCCGAAGGATTTATTGAATATGCTACCCTTGGCGTTACAACTACCGTTGCAAGCCCAAGTGCGTGGGAGTGTGCAACATGTCATGGACTTCATCAGACTTTTGAGGCTACAGATTATGCATTACGTTTAGGCGCTGCAGCTGTTGTTTCAAATGTTGATGCTACATACAAATTTGATTTTAAAAACAACAGTAACCTTTGTGTGAATTGTCATCAAGCCAGAACGGCTGAACCAAACAAAGCGAAGCCTGGTACTACTTTCGCTTTGAGTACTCGAATTGGACCGCACCACGGGCCACAGGGAAACTTAGTAGCTGGTAAAGATTTTGCTGAAATTGCCGGCTCTGTTGCATATCCTGCTGCAGGAACTTCCAAACATTACACTGCTGCATGTACTGGGTGTCACATGGCTACCTATGATGCAACTGCAAAACAGGGAGGACACTCTTTGATCCCAAGTCTAAAAGCTTGTAACACATGTCATAATGCGACTGATAAGAACTTTGACCACAACGGTGTGCAGACAGAAATTGCTGCCGACATTATTAAATTACGTGATCTTTTGGTGGCTAAAGGGTTAGTAAAATTGAATACGGATGGTACATATTCTGCTGTTTCAGGTTCATTCCCGATGGTTCAGGCACAAGCTGCATATAATTATTTTGGGTTGGTTGACGACAGAAGTAATGGTGTTCACAACCCACCTTACATCAGGGCACTTCTTCTTAATTCAATTGAAGCTCTTAGTAAATAAGGTGCTATATTATTATAGAAAAGACTTTGACTTTTTGACGAAGTCTTTTCTATATGAGTTATAAAAAAGTTGATGCAATGAGATTAACTAATTCTGGATTAGTAAAAAAATCACGAACAGTTAGTTTTATGTGACAATATATAAAAGCAAAATCTCATGAAAAGACATAATATAATCCTTATTTTAGCTTTGTTGGGTTTATTTTTTTCTGGTTGCAAGTACGATTTTGTATTGCCGGTTGAGACTACTCCAGTTGATAACGGAGGACAACCAATCAGTTTTGCGACGCAGGTTATACCAATTCTGGAATCAAAGTGTACCACTTGCCATAATGGGCAGGCTCCTTTGATGTCTGCAAGTGCCGCTTATTCACAGCTGGTACCAGCTTATGTAAATACAACTACTCCCTCCAGTAGTATATTGTATGTAAATGCCTCTTCAGGAACACACTACGCTAAAGTATCTTCTTCTCAGGCAGCCATCATACTACAGTGGATAACAGAAGGGGCTAAAAACAACTAGTGAAAACACTTTAAATTAGCTGAAATGAAAAAAAATATCATATTAATAGCTCTTCTTTCATTTATTTCTGTTTTCACTTATGCACAAGAAGAAGCTACCGAGACTAAGGGAGCAAAGGAAAAAGACTACCCTGTAGCTGCAACTTTTGAAAGTGGCTACCTTATAGATGCCCAGACTGTCGTTGTTCCTGAGAAAAAAACTTTGGAAATGGCAATTCAGCACAAATTCGGAACCATTGAAAATGGACATTCTAATCTCTGGGGAATATATGGATCTGCAAATATTCGGCTTGGACTGAATTATGTACCATGTAAAAACGTTCAAATCGGAGCAGGTGTAACCAAACGGAATATGGCTACCGATGCTAATCTGAAATGGACTGTTCTTCAACAAACCAGAAAAGATAAAATTCCAGTTTCAGTTGCGCTTTTCGGAAATGTAGCAGTGGATGGAAGACCTGTCAGCGCTTTTGCCTCAGGAATGGTTCGCGAGGCATATTCAGGTCCGGTTTATCATTATCGATTTCCTGATCGGTTAAGTTATTTTTCGCAGTTGATTGTTGCCCGCAAGTTTAATAAATGGCTTTCGTTACAAGGTGGTGTGAGTTTTACACACTACAATGCTGTACCCGAAGGTTATGATCATGACATTGTAGGTGCGCACTTCAATGGCCGAATTAAAGTTTCACCTCAAGGTTCAATAATTTTTAATTACGACGAACCTTTGAAGATTAAGCAAATATCAGAGCAGCTTGATTGGACTTACCATGCAAAGAGGAACATTGCCTTCGGTTACGAAATTTCGACCGGAACACATGCCTTTCAAATTTACATGGGATCGTCGAATGCTTTGCTGCCACAGGATAATATGACAATGAACCAAAACAAGTTTGATAAAACCGGCTTGTTGATAGGTTTTGTCATCACAAGACTTTGGGCGTATTAATTTATTTGGGAATTAATTTTAAGTGTTTTTTTGATGTTGATGGTAATATTCCTCTAATCAGGATATTACCATTTTTTTAATTCACTGTTCAATTTTTGAATAATTTATTTTTATCGGTCAAATGGAACAGCCATAATCGAAAAGATATTCTCGCAGATTTGGTTGGCATTTGCCAAATTGTGACAACCTCATGATTAATTCCCAACGGAGATATCCTCGTTGGTTTATTAAACTTTAAATTAAAAGTTGTGAAATATTTTATAGTCCTTTTTGCTTGGCTTTCTTTAACCTGTTTAACATTTCGGGTTGTTGAGGCGCAGTCGTATCAGAATGCACTCCATCATCAATGTTTGAAATGTCATTCCCAGCAAACCTACAGTTTTCATAATTCGGTTACGAATAAGGAAGTAAAGCGATTGATGAATCCGTATTACATTTTAGACACGGTTGCTTTAGTTAAAGGTGTGCATAAGCAATTTGATTGTACCGACTGTCACTCTTCCGAATATGCCACTTATCCGCACCAGGCTAATTTGAAACTTGAGCCATTAAACACATGCTTAGATTGTCATGGGGGAGATGCATCTTTTGCAAAATATCAATTCGAACGAATTGATGAGGAATTTAAAAAGAGTGTACACTATAAAGTATACGGAGAGAATTTTACCTGTTCGAAATGTCACAGCCAGCATACTTATGTTGCAACAGCCCGTAACAGCAGTAATGTTCTCGAAATTGTTGATTACAGCAACAAAATGTGTTTATCCTGTCATAACGACATGAAAAAATATGAGCTTGTAGCTGGTCATGAAAATCCTAAGCTTGTACAAATTCATAGTTGGTTGCCAAATCAACAATTACATTTCCAGCATGTAAGGTGTATCGAGTGCCATACTGAAGTTGCTGATAGTTTAATGGTATCTCATAATATTTTAAGTAAAGACAAAGCTTTGCGTAAGTGTGTTGAATGTCATTCAGCAAATTCAAAATTAAAAGCTTCGTTGTATAAATATCAAAACTTGCAAAAAAGGGGAGAAGGAACCGAATTGGCAACTGTTCCTATGGGCGAGTCATATATTATTGGATCACATCAGATTCCGGTCCTAAAAACAATTAGTGTCATCATTTTTCTTTTGACTTTAACCGGAATAGTAATTCACAGCATTTTCAGAATTATTAAAAAGAAATAATATGAGCGAAAAAGTTTATTTCTATCCTGCTTGGTTGAGAATATGGCATGGATTCAATGCTCTGGGAATTATAACGTTGATTATTACCGGACTATCTATGCAGTCGAGCGTTGAAGCTTCGCAGGTAATTGGTTTCAACCTGATTGTAAGTCTTCATAATATCGCTGGTATTGTTGTGATTTTGAGTTATTTACTATATTTTACAGGAAATATTGTTACTCCTAATGGAAAGTTCTATAGATTAAAACGTCAGGGATTTTTTAAAAGGCCGGTTAGGCAGGCTATGTATTATGCCTGGGGTATGTTTCATGGGCAGAAGTCGCCTTATCCTTTATCCGAGAGACGGAAGTTTAATCCGTTACAGAAGTATTTTTACATTTTGGTAATGTATTTCTCAGTACCAGTTGTTATTGTTACAGGTTTGGGGCTTTTGTTCCCTGAAGTAATTATCGATAAAATTTACATGTTTAGTGGTGTGTTGGTTACAGCGGTTTTACATTCGGCCATGGGATTTCTTATTTCAATTTTCCTGATTATCCACCTTTATGTGGCTTCTATTGGTAAATCACCTTTACAAAATTTTAAAAGTATCGTTACTGGCTGGCACCACATTTAAATTTTTATATTGCTGGATTCGGGGGGAGATTAATCAAACCTGGTTAAGAAAATGATACTAAAGCATACAGCTTTTTGTATCAGTTTTCTGCCAGGTTTTTGCTTTTCTTTTGCGAAATATTTGATACTGATTTGATAAATGTCATTCGCTGAAGTAATGATAACATCTGGATTTTCAGGATTTTTACGTGCATAAATGTGAGGATATTATGTTGGCGGATTTTAGATTGAAAACTTCATTGATTTTTATATCACGACTTCTGATTTTACTTGGTCTTTTACTTGTCCAGTCGCTGGGAATAAAGGCTCAGACAAACGATGACTGTTTATCGTGTCATGATGATGCAACTTTATCGAAAATCAGGGCTGGAAAGAAAGTTTCCCTGTATGTAAAACCAGATGCCCTTCAGCATTCAGTTCACAAGGGCGTTGATTGCGCAGCTTGCCATACCGATGCAGTTGTTAAAGACTTTCCTCATCCGGAAACACTTAAACCGGTTAATTGTGGTAATTGTCACGCTGATGCAAAAGAGAAATACTTCAGAGGTATACATGGAAAGGCATTTTTGGCAAACGAACCTTATGCCCCAAGTTGTAAAGAATGTCATGGAACGCACGATATTTTAAAGTCAGACCAGCCTACCTCACGAACCTATAAAATGAATATTCCTATTTTATGTGGTTCGTGCCATAAGGAAGGGGCCCCTGTTGCACGTAATTACAACATTTCTCAGCACAATATTCTTGAAAATTATAGCGAAGGTATTCACGGGCAGGGCATTTATAAAAAAGGGCTGATTGTATCGGCTACTTGTAATAATTGTCATGGGAACCACCTTATTTTACCGCACACCAATGTAGCTTCAACCACTTCGCCTCAAAACATTGCCGCAACTTGTATGCAATGCCATGCCCGTATTGAAGATGTTCATGTTAAGGTGATAAATAAAGAGCTTTGGGAAAAGAAACCAGGAGCAATTCCAGCTTGTACATCATGTCATCCTCCGCATAAAGTTGAACTGAAAAATTTAGCCTCAACAATTTCTGATAATACCTGTCTTAAATGTCATTCAGGCAATAATACGCATAAAGTAATAGATGGAAAGTCGGTCTCACTAAATGTTGATATAAACGAGCTTGCTGCGTCAACTCATAAAAATATTACCTGTGTAAAATGTCACTCCGATGTTTCTCTACATGCCAATAACCGCCCATGCGAAACAGCCGGAAAAGTTGATTGTTCGGCTTGTCATGCTGAGGAATCGGATGTTTACTTCTCAAGTGGACATGGACAAGCATATTTTAATAAGAAGCAAAATGCACCTTATTGTACCGATTGTCATGGCACTCATGGGGTCAAGCCAAAAGAAGATGAGAATTCGCCTGTTTACAGGGCTTCAATACCTAAGTTGTGTGGCGAATGTCATCAAAAAAATGGTAAAGCTGTTCAAGGCACCAATTTAAAGGAAGTGGATGCGTTGCACGACTATTCGTCGAGTGTTCATGGACGTAGTTTGGCTGAAAAAGGTTTATTATCGGCAGCTGTATGTACCGACTGCCATACAACTCACTTTAATCTGAAACAATCTGACGAACGTTCATCGGTAAATCCCAGGAATATTGCAGCAACCTGTGGATCATGCCATAAAGGCATTTACAATGAATATATGGCCAGCGATCATGCTTACAAAGCTAATGATGGTAATAACGAGATGAAATATCCGACCTGCGAGACTTGCCATACAGCCCACAATATTTCGGAAGTGCATAAGGATAAATTTATGGCAGAAATTACGACACAATGTGGTAAATGCCATACCAAGCTTGCTGAAACATATCTTGAAACATATCACGGCAAGGTGTATCAGTTGGGTTATATGCAGGCTGCACGTTGTTCTGATTGTCATGGCGCTCATAAAATATACAACATTCGTAACCCCAAGTCGTCGGTTGGACCAGAAAATATTGTTGCAACCTGCCAAAAGTGCCACGCAGATGCAAGCAAACGTTTTACAGGTTATCTGACTCATGCAACTCATAATAATAAGTCGAAATTCCCATGGTTGTTTTATACTTTCTGGGCGATGACTGGTTTGTTGGTTAGTGTATTTATTTTCTTTGGGGTACATACTTTATTATGGTTACCACGATCGATACAGGCAATGAGAAAGAAAAAAGCTCATTCAAAAGAAATAGGAGAGAAGGTGTATGTCCGTAGGTTTACAAGAAGTCAGAGTATCACACATATTTTTGTAATTATTAGCTTTTTATCGCTGGCATTTACCGGAATGCTACTGAAATTTGCCTTTACGCCATGGGCAAAGTTCCTTGTCCAGTTAATTGGAGGGGCCCAGGTTGCTGGTGTTATCCACCGCATGGCGGCTGTAATAACTTTCGGATATTTCTTCTATCATGTGGTTTCGCTGTTTAACATGAAGAAAGAAAAAGGAATCAGCTGGAAAAATTTCATTTTCGGAAAAGATACCCTGATGTTCAATACTCAGGATGTGAAGGATTTTGTAGCTTCAATAAAATGGTTTACCGGCCGTGGACCGCGTCCGTCGTATGGAAAATGGACCTATTGGGAGAAGTTTGATTACATGGCCGTATTTTGGGGAGTGGTTGTTATAGGTTCAACCGGATTGGTTCTATGGTTCCCGGTATTTTTTACAAAATTTCTTCCCGGATGGTTAATTAATGTTGCTCAAATCATTCATAGTGATGAGGCATTACTTGCTGTTGGTTTTATTTTCACCATTCACTTCTTCAATACACATTTGCGGCCCGAGGCTTTCCCGATGGATACAGTAATTTTTACAGGGCAGGTTGAGGTTGATGAGTATAAAGCTGATCGTCCACGCGAATTTGAAGAATTGGAAAAAACAGGAAAATTGCCTGAATATACGACCCAATCTTCATTCTCTGAAAAGAGGATGAAAGTCGTCAAGTTCTTTGGTTATCTTTTCCTTTCGGCAGGTGTAATTCTCGTTTTGCTTATCATTTATTCTTTACTTTTCCATTAGCGCTTTGGCATTTGGTGGATTAAATCAGAAAGAACAACTGCTTCTATAATTTTTCTGATACAAAGTAATAAATGAGTTTGGATTAGAAACCCTAAATAAAAACAGGTATATGAAACTACCATCATCAATTAAAAACTGGGTATCTATTTCAGGAGCGGTTTTGGCCGTATTTAACCTTACCGCAATTTTATCATTGGTTATCCTGAATTGGATTTTCAATTTTGGAGGTACTTACATTGGTTTATTTATTTACATTGTGTTACCTGGTTTTATGGTTATCGGTCTCGTACTGATACCCATTGGAATGAGGTTAAGCCGAAAAGCTGCCCGAGAGGCCGAATTACGGGGAGAAAAAAGAAATTGGCCAATAATCGATTTTAATAATATTGCCACCCGGAATGCTGCTATCATTTTCGTATTTGGTACCATGATTTTGCTTATCATTTCTTCAATAGGTAGTTACGAAGCTTTTCATTATACCGAATCGGTTGAGTTTTGCGGAAAACTTTGCCATAAAGTGATGGAACCGGAGTATACTACTTATCATGGTTCGTCGCACGAACGAGTTGCCTGCGTTGAGTGCCACGTGGGCTCTGGCGCCAGCTGGTATGTGAAGAGCAAATTATCTGGTTTATACCAGGTTTATTCGGTTTTGGCGCACAAATTTCCAACTCCGATTCCTGCGCCTATCTCTAATTTGCGCCCTGCGCGCGAAACCTGCGAACAATGCCATTGGCCAGCCAAATTTTACGACCGGAAATTACGTGTCAGACAATCGTACCTGGCCGATGATACAAATACCGAATTTATAGTTAATCTTCAGGTTAAAACCAGCTCAAAAATGACTTCCAAAGGTTTTGAGCGCGGAATTCATCAACATATCAGCCCCGATGTTCGCATTGAATATAAAACCACAGCAAATAACCGTCAGGTAATTCCCTGGGTGAAATATACCAATACTAAAACCGGAGAAACTGAAATATTTACTGATAGCGAAAATCCTTTGAGCAAAGCGAAACTCGATTCACTTGAAACACGTGTTATGGATTGCCTGGATTGTCACAACCGGCCTTCGCACAATTACAAGACCCCGCAGAGCTATGTCGATCAGTCATTGAGCGATGGGCGAATTGCAAAAGATTTGCCTGGAATAAAGCAGGTTGCAATGAAAATTCTTTACAAGGATTATTCCACTAAAGATTCAGCTTTTATGGCTATTCGCGATGGCGTTACCAACTACTATAAAACTAGTCACCCTGAGGTTCTTTCCACCCGGAAAACAGATGTTGAAGCTGCTATAGCAGAAATTCAGGATGGGTATTCCAAAAACGTTTTTCCTTATATGAAATCAAGTTGGAAATCGTATCCAAACAATATTGGGCATATTGTTACCGATGGGTGTTTCCGCTGTCACAACGATCGCCATGCCAGTGAAAATGGAAAGGTGATTTCGAAAGACTGTAATCTTTGCCATTCTATATTAGCTCAGGGAACTCCTGATAAGATGGAATATTCTAATTCGCTTGAACCATTGGAGTTTAAACATCCTGTTGATATTGATGAGGCATGGAAAACAGAATTGTGTTCGAGTTGTCATTCATCATTGTACTAAGGAAATAAGTAATAGGAAAAATTTATTGTCGTATTTTAAATGTACTCACCCCGACGTCCGCAAAGCGGCCGTTCCCCCCTCTCTTTTCTGAAAGAGAGGGGCAAAGCATCGTAGATGCGCGGGGTGAGTCCGTATAAAATACAGGTTTGAGTACGACATTATTTCATTCTCATTACTTAGTCATTTGTCGCCAGAAAATTCTTCGGAACTATCGGCTATCCGGTTTGGCCACTATTCCTACTGACTTTTCCCTTACCAATCGGTTGCTCATATTTCCGAAAATTGAACAAGGTTGACAAATGTTAATTCATTTTTTTTTGAGAGCTCTTTTATTTCATGCAATTTTGTTCTGACTAATGTTTCAGGTTGAAGAGATTAGGATAAAACACAAATACTAAAAATAACAATGACTATGAGTATCAAAAAACTATTTTTACTGATGAGTGCTGCTGTACTTTGTGTCTCATTGGCATCTGCGCAGAATTATGTTGGTGCAGCAAAATGTAAAATGTGTCACAATAAAGCTGATAAAGGCGAACAGTATACCAAATGGGCTAACAGTCCTCATGCCAAAGCAATGGAATCGCTGAAAGGCGCTGATGCTAAAAACCCTAAATGTTTGAAATGCCACTCAACAGCTGCCGGCGCCGACCAGGCTTTAGTAGCTACAATTACTGTTGAAGAAGGTGTATCATGCGAATCGTGCCACGGACCAGGTAGCGGTTATAAAGTTGCTACAGTAATGAAAGATCGTACACAGGCAATGGCTAAAGGGTTGATTATGCCCGATGAAAAAGTGTGCAAAAAATGCCACAATCCTGAAAGCCCGAACTTCAAAGGGTTCAACTTTAAGGAATATGCCGCTAAAATTGCCCACGACGATCCAACTACGAAATAACCATCTCGCTTAAGGTGAGACAAATCGTAAATGAATTGACTGAAGGGAAATACGTGCAGCGAATAAATGGCTATTCCTTATGGTTGATATGTCATTCAAAACAATGATGTTAACAACAAAATTGCAGAATGACAAACGAAAATTTATACAGATAAAATAGGGGTGTTTTTTAATAATAGAATGTATGAATTCCTTTGTTTTGTAATAAAACAAAGGAGTTTTTTTTGTATGATAGTCTATTGTTTAAGTAACCGGAACAATTTATTGTCTTATTTTTGAAGTACATATCCTTACGTTCGCAAACTGATGGAGGTGAATCAGGATACAAAATAGATTATACGGCATTGTTTGTTTTTGGCATTCGTTTAGTTTTGAAAATTGATGTTTAATTGATTAATCTGATGAAGAAAATAACTTCCTTTTTATTTTCAATGTTCTTTTCGGTTGTTTTGCTTCTTGCGTTTGCTTTTTCGATAGCATACGCAACTTTTATCGAAAATGATTACGGTACGCCGGTTGCCCAGGCGCTTATTTATCGTGCATGGTGGTTCGAGTTGCTGCTTTTGGTTGGAGTAGTAAACCTTACGGGCAGCATGTTCAGGTATAAGCTTGTGACCCGGAAAAAATGGGCCATCCTGCTTTTCCATCTGGCGTTCATACTGATTATTGTCGGCGCAGGTGTTACCCGCTATTTTGGCTTCGAGGGAAGTATGCACATTCGCGAAGGTGAATCTTCGAACCAGGTAGTTTCAGAGAGTACATACATCACTTTAAAAGTATCAGAGGGTAGTTCAGCCGTTCAGGTAGACAAAAAGGTAATGTTTACGCCATTTACAAGTAACGACTACAAGCAAACGGTAACTATCGCCGGAAAAGAAATAACGGTTGAAAACGAAATGTTTGTGCCCAATGCTGTTGAAACCATCGCCCCGGATGCAAATGGCGTACCTTATTTATCATTGGCGTATAGCAACGGGAATAGTGGTAATTCCGGATTCCTGCTCGCATTAAATCAGAAAAAAAGTATCTCAGGCAAAAGTTTCGGTTTTGAAACTGGCCCAGGTTCGGCCAATGTTGTTTTTAGCCAGGCAGGAGGATTGAACTTTGTTTGTTCAGATACCTTAATTGTTGCTTCAATGATGGGAAATACCGGCGAAAAAGTGTTGCCCGGAACAACAGTTGCGATGCAGGGTAATACGATTTACAAACTTGGCAATTTTATTTTTGTGCTGAAAAGTTATTTGGCCAAAGCTACACCATCGTTGTTACAGGAAACAGAAGGAAGCCAAACGGATGGATCGGTAAATGCTTTTACTGCAAAAATAACTTCGGGAACCGATGTGCGCCGTTTGAATGTTTTTGAAAAAGATGGTGAAGTTGCAGAACCTGCAACCTGTACGATCAATGGTATTGATGTTGCCCTTTCGTTTGGCTCAACAATTCGTCAATTACCCTTCAGTATACATTTACGCGATTTCCAGCTGGAGCGCTACCCTGGATCAATGAGTCCGTCGTCGTACGCAAGCGAAATTACGCTGAAAGATCCGGCTTCGGGACTTGAAAAGCCTTTCCGCATTTTTATGAATAACATCCTGAAATACCAGGGTTACCGCTTCTTTCAGTCTTCTTTCGATCGGGATGAAAAAGGAACAATCCTGTCGGTGAATCACGATTACTGGGGGACTTTCATTTCTTACCTGGGTTATTTTCTTATGGCACTTGGTATGGCTTTTACTGTTTTCAGTAAGAGTAGCCGTTTTCAAACTCTGGTTCGGCTGAGCTCAAAACTTCAGGCGAAGCGTAAAGGCTTAAAGGTAGTACTACTGGCTTTGGCTTTGTCGGGTATCGGAATGTCCCAATCGGCTTTTGCCGCTGGAACACAGGCAGCCAAAGAAAAGCATATCAGCGCTTTTAGCCGGCTGTTGGTACAAGACCACCAGGGCCGGATTGAACCGGTTAGTACCCTGGCTTCTGATTTGTTGCGAAAGATTGCCAAAACCAACGAATGGAAAGGAATGTCGTCGGTTGAGTTTTTTATGGATATGAGTGCAAACCCCGACAAATGGAAGACTGTTCCGTTATTGAAGGTGGGCAATACCGAACTTGCCAAAATGATTGGCGTATCGGGCTCATTTGCATCTTTTGGGCAAATGTTTGACGATGCAGGTACCTACAAACTGAACGATTTAGTTCAGAAAGCATACAATAAGAAGCAAACCATGCGTAATAAGTTCGATAAGGAAGTGATGAATGTTGACGAGCGCGTGAATATTTGCTACGAGATTTTTAACGGCGATTTCCTGAAGATTTTCCCTGTTCCGAACGATCAGAATAAAACCTGGTCAACCTCGACCAAACTTCCCCAAACAATGAAGAAGGAAGAAGCCGATTTTGCCGGTAATATCCTGAATTTGTATTACCAAAGTTACAACGAAGCGCAATCATCCGGCAACTGGTCGAAACCCGACGAATATTTGGGGTATATCAAGAAATTCCAGACGACTTACGGGGCCGATATTATGCCATCGCAAACCAAAATCGGCATGGAGATTAAGTACAACGAATGGAATATCTTCGGTAAGCTGGCTAAAATATATGCGTTGCTTGGTTTCTTCCTGCTGGTCATGCACTTTATGCTTATTTTCAAACCTTCCGGCAAAATAGTCAGGTATATTCCGGTTGGCACATGGGTTATTTTTACAGCATTTATGGCTTACACAGCCGGACTGCTTATGCGCTGGTATATTTCGGGGCACGCTCCGTGGAGCAATGGCTACGAAACCATGATTTATGTAGGATGGGCGACCAGCCTTTCAGGTTTTATTTTTGTGAGACGATCGCCTATAACTTTAGCTGTAACAACTTTGCTTGCTTCCATTATTCTTTTTGTTGCTGGAATGAGCTGGATGAATCCCGAAATCACCAACCTGGTTCCGGTACTGAAATCGTATTGGTTGGTTGTGCATGTGGCAATTATTACGGCCAGTTATGGTTTTTTGGCGATGGGCGCTTTGCTCGGAATGTTAAACCTTGTTCTTATGATTTTGCGTAATAAGCAGAACAACGAAAACATCAGTTATACCATCCTGGAAGTTTCCTATATTGTTGAGATGGCATTGATTATCGGGTTGTTCATGCTAACCATTGGTTCGTTTATTGGCGGTGTTTGGGCAAACGAGTCGTGGGGACGTTACTGGGGCTGGGACCCGAAAGAAACCTGGGCGCTGGTAACAGTTCTCATTTATTCCATTATTCTGCATTTGCGTAAAGTACCTGGAATGAAAAGTACTTTTGCATTGAATAGCCTTGCATTGCTGGGTATAAGCACCGTTTTGATGACATTCTTTGGCGTAAATTACTATCTGTCGGGAATGCACTCGTACGGAGCCGGCGATCCTCCGCCAATCCCAGGTGGTTTGTATGTAGTCATTGTGGTTGTATTTATGGTAATTGCCGGGGCCTGGTATGCCGAAAATAAAAACGGCAACATAGCCGACCCCGAAGATACTCAGGAGTAAGAGTTACAAACGATATGAAAAGAGTCCATTGCCTGAAAAGTGATGGACTTTTTTTATGCCGGTTTTCTTCAAAACATTGTGATGAATTTCAGGCTATTGATCCAAATCTTTCTTTATTTTTAGAGGATCAAACAAGTCTAAACCTGATCACAATGAATGAAGAATTGAACTCAAAAAAGAAAACTTCAGTCAGCAGGACTGAAAAAGAATGTTCCGGCACAATCAATCGCCGAAAATTTATTGGAGGAGTAACAACAGCAGCTTTGGGAGTAACTTTAATTCCAAGGCATGTATTAGGAGGCGCGGGTTTTGTTGCCCCAAGCGATAAAATCAATTTAGCCTATATCGGTTGTGGAACCCAGGGATTACGCGAAATGCAGGGAATGCTCGACCTTCCCGGGATACAGATTGTAGCTGTTTGCGACCCCCAGAAAAAGGCAATTAATTATTACGATTGGGACCCTGAATCGTTGCGCGACCAAATTCGCAAAGCCATTGGCAACCCGAACTGGACAACAGGAGGCAATAACACTATTCCCGGAGGACGCGACAATGCGAAGGAATATGTGGATGGTTTCTATGCCAAACAACGTGCCGATCAAAAATATAAAGGTTGCCGCGCTTATGCCGATTTCAGGGAACTGTTCGAAAAAGAAAAAGGCCTTGATGCAGTGAAAATAATGACACCAGATCATTTGCACGGATTGATTGCGATGGCTGCCATGAAGCGAAACATTGCCGTTACCATGCACAAACCCATTTCGAACCGTTTGCTCGAAGGCAAAAAAGTAATCGATTTTGCAAAGAATTCGAATGTGATTACGCACCTCATTCCGTGGGATACCAACGGAAATATGGACCAGATCATGGCCTGGATTAACGGTGGCGCTATCGGGACTTTAAAGGAAGTTCACAACTGGTCGTTCCGCCCTGTTTGGCCGCAGTATGCCAAAATACCTGCCGACAAACCTGCCGTTCCTGATGGTTTCGACTGGGACTTGTGGGTTGGCCCCGAAGCCGAACGTCCATATCATCCGTACTATACCAACATGGTTTTTCGTGGCTGGTACGATTTTGGCGGCGGTTCGATGGCCGACATGGGGCATTACAGCTTATGGACAGTTTTTAATGCACTCGAACTGGAGAATCCGACCATTGTTGAACCTAACCGAAGCCATGTATGCGACTTGCAGACTGATGCCACGGCCTACCAGATTCAAAACGATTTTGCTTTTCCGTTTGCCAGCACAGTTAGGTTTAAATACCCGGCCAAGGGAAATCGTCCAGCCATTGATTTGGTATGGTACGATGGCGGAATGAAGCCTCCTACACCTCAGGAATTCTACGATAAAAACATCGATTTCCCGGAAGAAGGAATGATGTTTGTTGGCGACAGGGGGATCATTATGTCGTCGGCTTTCACGGTTGAAAAGCCCTATTTGCTGTCGGGAGAAGTGAAGAAAGCCGAGGAAGTTTCGGTAGCAGCCGGGGCAACCAAGCAACCCGGCGCCCAGCGGTTTGTAGAAGGAATAAAAACCGGGATACAGATAGAAGGTAATTTCAGGAAAGCCTGGCCTATTACCGAAGCAGTGAATTTATATGCTACGGCGCTACGTGTGAACAAGACCCTGAGGTACGATGCCGCTCAGCTAAAAATTACCAACGACGAGCAGGCTAATAAGTACTTGCAGCGGACTTACAGGACGGGTTGGAATATTGATTCGATATAAGTTAAAGGAACAATTTATTGTCGTATTTTTTAAGTACTTACCCCAAGCCACCTTGCGGTGACTTTGCCACTCTCCCGCGAGAGAGGGGCGGGGCAAGCCAAGCGAGCTCGGGGTGAGTCATGATTGAAAATATGAAAGTTTATCTTTTTTATTACTTTAAAACGGAAATCATGAATTTATCACGACGAAACTTTATAAAAGCAGGCGGAGCTGCATTGGGCTCTGTGGCTTTGTTGCACACTATTTTGCCCGAAGCTTTGGCAGCTGATGCCAAGCAAAAATTGTCGTTCGGATTTCAAACCTGGACACTTCGCGATGAACTGGGCAACGACTTCGCGGGAACTTTGAAGAAAATGGCTGAAATGGGCTATTCGGAGGTTGAAATGTGCTCTCCGCTGGGTTACACCGGTACTCCGTTCGAAAAGTTCAATAACCTGAGTGGAACTGAACTTCGGAAGATGATTGAAGATACCGGGTTAAAATGCACAAGTTCTCATTTTGGGATGGGCGAATTGCGCGACCATCTTGAAAACCGCATAGAGTGGGCGCAGCAAATAGGAATGAAACAAATGATTTGCTCCAGCTTGTGGCTGCCCGAGGGCGCTTCGGTTGACGATTACCGCAAAGGGTGCGACGAACTGAACACAATGGGGCAGAAGGTAAAAGCTGCCGGTTTGCAATTAGGGTACCACAATCACCATACCGAATTTGAAAAGCGGGGAGAGGTGTTGATTTATGACGCCATGCTCGAACGGCTCGACCCAGAACTGGTGAAGATGCAATTCCAGGTTGCTGTTGTAAATATTGGCTACAAAGCAGCCGATTATTTTCGTAAGTATCCCGGACGTTTTATCTCGGCCCATTTAGCCGATTGGTCGGACGTAAAAAAGGACCAGGTGGCAATAGGACAGGGTATTGTTGACTGGAAAGAATTTTTTACTGCTGCTATTCTGGGTGGCGTAAAAAACATTTTTGTTGAAATGGACCCTGTTACTTTTAAAGAAAGCGCTGCGTTTTTGAAGAAGGTTTAACGCTGGTGTATAAACTAATAATGTTACATTTTTATGAATATCCTTTTCGTTGCCTAACGCTGAATGAAGCTCATCGGCCCAGGCCGGTGAGCCGAAAAACAAGTGAAGACGGCGTTAAAAAATCTTTTTTGTTTGATCCCGGTTTAACCGGGAGAGTTTAAAAGATTTTAGCGGTCAAACGTAGTTTTTCGTGCGAAGCGGGCTTAGCCTTGACCTTTTTTGATTACTTTTTTGTGTCAAGACAAAAAAGTAATTGGGGTTTTGGGGCAAAGCCCCATCGTTAAATCAATTAGGTATTCTATGGGATATTCAATTACATTTTTAAGGTACTCATTCCACCCTTCGACAAGCTCAGGATTCGCCCCCTCTCCCGAAAAAGTGGGGTAAAGCATCGCCGACTTCGAACGATGCGCGGGATGAGTCAGGTTAAAAACAATAACCCAAATACGACATTATTTCAATAAAATATTTGCGTTTTTGACCTTACAATCGAAGAATGGATAGATGTTTTTTACCAACACATTATTTATTTGCCTGAGCTTTTGAACCGGATACATATATGGAATTAAGAGGCGTTGATACAAATCAGCACCAGTTGCTGCGAAGATCGTAACATATCCATGCACCGAAGTTCCAGTATTTACGGATGAACCTGTATGGAAAAACAGGGATAAGAATCAAGCTGTATAGGGAAACAGGAACAAAAAGCCAACCTGACATCCAAATCAGGGAATACACCAACCCATGAAGAAAAAACAGGAAAATCAAGTTGATGGAACAATAAAACAGGAAATTTTAAACCATGTGAAAAACAAACCAGGAATAAATCCTATGTTTGTATCCACTTCAACAAAAAAGTAAAAATCCTGTCAAGCTATTTCAGGGAAGGACATCTGACATTCGATAGTAAGCTTCTGACATTCGAGCACAAGCGTCTGACATTAAAGCACAAGCTTCTGACATTAGAGAGTAAGCATCTGACATTAGCGAACAGGCACATGACACTAAAGAACAGGCATCTGACATTCGAGAGTAAGCTCCTGACATTCGAGAACAGGCTTCTGGCATTAAAGAGTAAGCATCTGACATTAGCGAACAGGCACATGACACTAAAGAACAGGCTCCTGACACTCGATAGTAAGCCTCTGACACTCAAAAGCAGGGTTTTGTCATACGATTACCGCTATGTGGCTTAATATTGATAAGGTGCATAGCGCCAACAGCAGGATAGAAAATTTGAATAAGTATAGGTCTTTTTTTGATTTTTTCGAACAGGAAATCAAAACATCTTAGGTATTGGAAAAAATTATTGCCGTATTTTAAATGTACTCACCCCGACGTCCGCTCTGCGGACGTCCCCCTCTCTACTCTGGTAGAGAGGGGGGAGGTATGCGAAGCGTACCGGGGGTGAGTGAAAATTAATGAAGTGAATTTTGTCGTACACCCCTAACGGAATGGTAAAATAAAATTTAAACAGTTTCTTACTATCATATTAAAAAAAGTTGTAAAACATCTTCAAATTTTGATCTTAATTTTTTATATTTGGTTATGAGTTAAATAATATAAATATTAACTATTAAAACCACTGTTATGGACCACCGCCAAAGTGAAAAAAATGGCATGTACAAGAGAATGCTTCTTTTCTTTGCCAACCCGACTAATTCCGCTGTTTGGACAACTTTTACACGGTTAGCGACCGAAATCAACAATTTCGTGGCGCTCAACAATTCTCTTTCTGCGTATTTACAACAACATCAGGCCGACATCAAAGGCATTACCCAAACCAAGAACGACGCGTTTTTGGCCATGGTGAACATCGCTGTCAATAAAGCAGCAAAAGCTTATGTTTGGGCTGTTGATACGGCTAATGCCAACCTGGCACAAATATTCGATGTGCAAAAATCGGATTTTGTTCATACTTCGGAAACAAAGGCCTATAACCAAATCAAGAACATACGCGACGCGCTGAGCGCCAACATCGCTTCGATGGCCAGTGTACAATTAACCGCTGCCGATGTTACCGCTGTAAATGCCGCCATTACTGCCTACCAGAATACGATTGGAACTACCGGGGCTGCACAGACCCATAAAACCGAAGGAACAAAGGCAATCGATGCTGTTATGGTTCCAATTGATAAGAGTTTAGTCCTAATCGACAAGCTGATTGTTAGTTCCTACTCGGCCACCAAACCCGATATGGTCAGAGAATACTTGGCAACCCGCGTTTTAGACAAACTCCCGACCCGTCACAGCGGAATATCCATCAACATAACCGATGCCGAAACCGGCGCCGATTTGGAGGGAGCACTTGTAGCAGTTAACGGCAAAACCGCCACTTCGGATATTGACGGAATAGCCGAAATAATTAAGATTACGCCCGGAACCTATAACATGAGCGTTACGCTGGCCAACTACGCCACGCAAATCCTAAAAACGGTAATTGAAAAAGGAAAGCTTACCGAGCTGGACGTTAAAATGACAAAAGCCTGATTTTTTATTCCAGGTTTAAATTAGGGGGTTAGAATGTAGAGCCCGTCGTGAGACGGGCTCTACTCTTAGTACATTGATAATAACCACCAATTCGTTTTGAATTAGAAACATAATGGGTTACTTTTAGCAACGGAAAAACAAGATAGCAGCAGGGGAAAGGGCGGCAAGCCTGAGGGAAATTCTGTTTGGAAGCAAGGATAAAACCATGATCATTATGCAATCAAACCCGTGATTATTCGGGCAAAAAAATATACTGGTGTAAGTATTCAAACGAATCACAGATCCGAAGCTAAGAGGTGCTGATTGTAAATCAGCGCCAGCCGCATCGAATAGCATAGCGCAAATCCGGATGAGCTTAGGTGGATGTAAAACTGGCCAAAGCTTAACCGACAGCTTTCGCCCCCCCCCGACAGGGTTTTAAACCATGTCGGGGGTTAAATTGATAAAAATCCGTTTAATGACCTGGATATATAAGATACAAAAGGTGAACATATCGCTCTTGAAACACGAATATGTGATACCTTTGGTAGACATACAACAGAGTTGGCAACCATAAAAAAAGAACGACCCTAATTTATAATTTATGTTAGACTTTAAAGAAATACAGAATCCAGAAGCATGGGAATTATTCGCCCGAGATTTTTTGCAGAAACTAGGATTTTATATTGAATCTAGCCCAGATAGAGGACCTGATGGAGGTAAAGACATATTAATTACAGAAACACTAAATGGAAAAGTTGGACAATATAAATTCAGATGGCTTGTTAGCTGTAAACATAATGCTGTAAGTAATATATCAGTCTCTGAAACTGAAGAATATAATATCTTAGAAAGAGTAGCTAGTTTTAATGCTGATGGTTTCATTGGTTTTTACTCAACAGTTGCATCTTCGGGATTGAATAATAGACTAAAGCAATTAACAGAAGCTGGAAGATTAAAAGATTTTAGAGTATTTGACCATAAATTAGTAGAGCAATACTTAATTGGAATTGGTTTCTCGACATTATTGATGAGATATTTTCCAGAAGGTTATAAAAAAATTAAACCTTTAAATATTGTATTTGATAAGTATTATCCATTAGAATGCGAGGTTTGCGGAAAAGACCTTTTGGAATCAATGTTTGTTGATAAAATGAACGGTGTAATTGCATTCGTAGAAAATCGAAGCTCAAATCAAATTGAAGACATCTATATTGCTTGTAAAGGTAACTGTGACAAACAAAAAGAGAATAGTTACAGGTCAGCAGGATATACGACTAGCTGGCAAGGAATTTTAGATTTAGCAAATCCTGCGTTATTCATTAAGTACATTATGGCGACTTTAAATAATATGCAAGACGGAACAATTTCATATAGTGACAAAGCTTTCAAGAAAGAAAAGGATTTTATATTGAAAATGTCACAAAAGGTATTAGTTCAAATGAATGAAGAAGATAGGGAAAGAGTTAAAAGTCTAGCTGAATTTGGCTTAGTATGAATAAATTACGGTTGCCAACACGGTATATACAAAATGGGCGAAATAGTAGTAAATTCAAGGGTTGTAGCCCGCTTTAGATTATCACGGTTTGATAGGTTTGAAGCCCGCAATCGCCCACTTTTGCATATACTTGTCCGTTACCGCCAATTGTAATAAAGACAGTGCATTATGACAGCAAAGTTTATCGTTGACGATTTGAGCCATGACAAACGGCTCGGTAGAACAAAGTCGATTGAGAAAATTGTTCAAAACATTAAACGGTTTTCCCCCTACTTTTTTGACACAATACAAGAGTTTTTTAAAAATAAAAAGTCAATTTATCTATTTACTCATGTTGGCCGATTTATTGTTTATCTACAGCTAAATAGAGAAATGACTGTCGGAGACCTGATTTTTTTTGATACTGAGAAGAACATAGATAAAGCTTTAGATACTGTTAATTTTCTGTTTGTCAATGATCCAGTAAAATTAAATTTGTTCATGGACGCATATAATCGACTTGAACCATTTTACGACGCTGACTATTCATTGGCAGAGTTATCACTTGGAGATTCAGTTTTTAATTGATGTTTCTCTATAAGTTTTGCAAATTTTTCATCAGATATGACAGTTTCATAGTATTCTTCGAGAATGACTGGTACATCTCTGTAACGTTCTAGCATTGACTCAAATTGATTCATAATTAGATACTTATATGTTAAGACTAAAAAATTAAAGTAAACAACATGGCGGTAACAAAAGCTAAATGCAAAAGCGGGTTCTGTGGTTCGCCATCAGCGGATTCCCGCTTGATTTCTTTGTCCTGCCGGACACGAAATCTTCACGCAATCCGCTTCTGCACTTAGCTTCGACCGTTGTGTGCAATGCCAGAAAATGACAGCCTATGAACTTTGAATTGAAATATATAAAAAACATAATTTCTGCAAATAATGATAATAGTTTAGCAATATTTGTAGGTGCTGGGATTTCTAAAAGCTCAGAGACAAAATCATTTAAACTTCCAAGTTGGTATGATTTAATCGTAGATTTAAAGAATGAATTAAATGATACAAATGAAAGTGATTATTTAAAGGTTGCTCAATTGTATTATTTGGCATTTGGAGAATACACATATTACAAAAAACTAAAGGAATATTTTCCTGACTTTATTTCTCCTTCTGAAGTTCATAAACTAATATTTGAGATTAATCCTCATATCATTTTAACAACAAATTGGGATAATATTCTTGAAAGAACTATAGAAGAGAATGCGTATATTTTTGATACTATATGTTCTGACAATGACCTTGTAAAATCCTCATTGCAGAATAAATTGGTTAAGATGCATGGTGATTTTAAAAACCATAATATCGTATTTAAAGAGGACGATTATATTAATTATCAGTTCAATTTTCCATTAATTGAAAACTATGTAAAAAGTATATTGTCTACTCATACAATTCTATTCATTGGTTACTCATACAATGATATTAATCTGAAACAAATTTTAAATTGGATTAAAAATCATTCAGAAGTAAGGCCTCCAATGTATCTTACAACATTTGAAGAAAATCAAACTCAAAATAGATATTTAGAGAATCATGGAATTGCGTCCATTATTCTACAAGAAATTGATGCTGATGCCATCGGATTTGACGATTACTCAAAAAAGATGTACACCTTTTTACGTCGAATAAAGAATAATGATGAGCAGAGATTGTTAAATTCCGATAATGAAATAATTGAATATGTACTTAAGAAAATAGAACCATTAAACGATTTAAATGGAATATTAATTGAGCAAGTTCAAAAATCATTTTCTAATTGTGGTTTTGTTTTTGACAACGATTCAAGACCCATTTTAGAGTTCTACAATACTCTTTTGACAGGCGACCTTAATAAAAACAAAAGAGCTATTTATCGGAGGTTTGTTGAGATTTTAAAAGCAATAGATAATGGAAATACTCCCAATGCAAATATTTTAAGGATATTTGAGATATTATCCAAAGCTAGAATCAAAGGTGTAGTTATCTCACCAGATGATATATCAATACATTCGAAAGAATACTTGCCATTTGAACCATATCTTAACGGAAAAACAACAGAATCGAACGAATTATATTTGAATTTTGATTTTAACGAGTTAATTAAACAATCATCAGAATTAAGTGAATTATTTGAACTAGCTTTTAAATATTATAACATAAACAAATTCGAAGAAGCATTTTCATTACTAGAAGAAGCTGTTTCATTTTGTTTAAAGCAACGCAATTATACTCTGCTTTTTGTTGCAATGTTTAATAGAAATATTTTATTAAGAAGTTTAAAGTATGGTATTGACTTTAATCGTGACAAATATAAGGATATTGAGGAATACAATTTAAAAGATAGATACTATAACTTACCTAAAGATTTAAGACTAGCATTAGAACCAATATATGAATTTATTGATTTCTCTTTTATCTATAAATACGCATACAATGTAGCTGAAGAACTTAGAAAAACAGAAGATTCGAAAAGAACAATTGAAGCAGGCGGGATGGTTTTAAATTCTGATGTTTTCAAGTTTTCATCTAAACATGGAAATCTCTTAAATTTCATATTTAGAAACAAAATAATGCTAGAGAATTATGGTGAGTTTAGAAAGATAAATAAGTCATTTGTTGAAATTGCTATTATAAGACAAATTCAAGAAAATGATGTTTCTCTAAGTAAAATTGAACTCTATACTTGCATTAAATATTTCGACCATAAAGAATTGAAATTATTGCTTGATGAGTATTACGATAATGAATCGAGCAAGAAAGGTAAATTTCAAATTTCAACGGAAAATAAAGAATGGTTAATTAAAACAGCAATAAATAATATTGTAAACAAATATCTTGAAACAAAAAATCCATTTAATCGATTTGAGAATCTTACCGAAAATTGTTTGTTTCTATTATCCTTATCAAACTTGACAAAAGAAGAGGTTAATGATGTACTTGAAATAATTAAAAGAATAGTTTCTCAGGGTAATAACACAATAGGTATATTTCAGTCAATAAATCTCTTTCTTGGAGTTCAATACAATCTATACAAGCTAGAAATTGAAGAAAAGACATTATTAGGAATTATTGAAGATTTAATCAATAAAATAGTGTATAAAAAATTCAATGGACATGAATATCATGTTTTAACTAGAAATCAATTATCTAATCTCTATGGCTATGCAAAAGAAAGAAAAGCTGTATTAAACAACATTAAATTAATAGACAAATTGCTTAATGAGATAGATAGTTATAACACAAGCGAGAAAATAGAAATATGCCAAAATTTCGTACTGAATCTTTATGATATTGCAAATGAAAAAATTAAGGACAAAATTAAATCATATATTGTCGGTATTAATTCATCAGAGGAGAAAGAACTTTATAAGAAGATTATATTTGATTTAACATTAGTTATTTATGATTTTAAAGAACTCGAAGAAAATTCAATTAAGGAACTAAATGATTACTTAGAGCAGTTTAAAGACGGAAAATCATTTTCAACCGTACTTTATATGTTTGACAGTCAAATTGATTATTTAAGAGAAAATAAAGAAGATATTTTAGGCTTAGATGAAATTTCAAATATACTTAAAGAGGCAATTGAAAAACATAAGGCAAGCGATAGAATGTCAATATTTTAAAGAATATAAAGCACATGCACACAACACGCGGTATAGTTAATAAGGGTTTCAGTGGTTTTCGGAGCGTAGTAACCCGCTTCAAATTTTACTGTATTTTGATAGGTAAAAAGCCCGCAATCCCTTACTAACCATACCGCCACCGTTGTGTGCAATTCTGGAAGAATTAACTTTATATTCTAATAAATTTCAAAATGAAACAGTCCTATCTAATAATAATTGCTTTACTATTTATTTCTAAATTCTGTTTTGGACAGAACCTAAACATAATTGAGGCAGAGCCGACAAAGTCAGAGTTACACCAATCCAATATTGGTAAAATATTTTTTACAGAAAAACGCATCTCTTATGAAACTCTTACGAAAAAAGATTTTCTCAGAACTTATAAATTGACAAATAAAAGCAATCTTTTTTTTGTTGCCTATTTTAATAATACATTAACCAATTATAAGCATCAATTATTACCTCAGTTCTCAGCTGACACGCTTTTTAAACTTGGCAACTACCAATTTACTTTATATATCGATCACAATTTAATATATCAAAGCAACCTTTTGCCAGGTGCTCCTCCGGCTAAAAATCAAAATACCGACACCTATTTGGATCGTCCCTTTGTAGACAATATAAACGGACAAGGTACATGGAGTGAATCTTTTTGGAATCGTTTTATGCAAAATGGCGGCGATAAAGTTCTGACCGATGGCAGGCATCTATTACAAATGGAAATTCGCCCATATATTAAGACGGACACTATTAAAACAGGTGAAATAATTGCATCAGGAGAATTGTTACTAGAAGTTGACAGACTTCCAAAAATTGACATCAAAAAAATTCAATTAAATAAACCTTTACCTTATAATGGAATGGTAGTTTCTTCTGAAAGTTTTGATACAAATAGAATTAAACAATTAAAAGGGGCTATTGAAGAAGGTGTTTTTAAAAAGATAAATAGCATTATCGTTTTAAAAGAGGGGAAAATTCTAATAGAGGAATACTTTAATGGCGAAAATAGAAATTCGCTTCACGACCCGCGTTCAGTTGGAAAATCTTTTTCATCTACACTGACAGGAATAGAAATTAGTGATGGTCTTATTAAAAGTGAAACCCAAACTATAAGCGATTTTTATAAGCTAAATCAATTTGAAAATTTTTCTCATTCCAAAGAAAATGCTACGATAAAAGATTTGTTAACTATGAGTTCCGGATTTGATGGAAACGATGAAGTTCTAAATTCAACAGGCAACGAAGAAAATATGTATCCTACAAAAGATTGGGTAAAATTCACTTTGGATTTGCCTTATCAGGACAGTTTAAAAGAAAAGTGGCATTATTTTACAGCTGGTGTTATTTTACTGGGCGACATTTTAAACAAGTCGGCGCCAAATGGTTTAGAAAAATATGCTGATGACAAACTTTTTAAGCCTTTGGGCATCACAAACTACAAATGGCAATATACACCACAAAATGTTCCTAATACGGCTGGCGGAATTCAGATGAATGCACTTGACTTTGCAAAATATGGTCAGCTTTATAAAAATGGCGGAACCTGGAATGATAAACAAATTCTTAGTAAAGACTGGGTAGAGAAAACCTTCACTAAACAAAAACAAATAACCGGTAGAGATAATGAATACTATGGCTATTTATTTTGGAATAAAACTTACAAAGCCAATATCAAAGATTATGAAGCCTTTTATTGTGCAGGAAACGGTGGAAACTATATTTTGATTTTTAAAAATGAGCCATTAGTTATTGTAATAACAGCGAGTGCATACGGACAGTATTATGCCCATTCACAGGTTACGGAAATGCTATCAAAATATATATTACCAGCAATAATAAAATAGAAAAAACTGCACACAATAAATAGGAATATGAGCGGCGTGCAACGCCCAGCGATTATTCCCGGTTGAACTACATCTCGGCAAGCTCGATACACCGCACCCGCCGGGATCAAGGCTATGTACTTAACGACCGTTTTTTAGTTTTTGAAGTAAATTAAATGAGATAACGTTCTTTGACGTATTGCAGGTTTTTGTGCTTTTGTGGGTTCACAGCACCGGTAAGATCGTGTTTGACACCTGTTTATGGCCGTTTTTGTTGGCATTTATTTAATGTACTTTTGCTTTGCCCCCGCAAAGCAACTTGCTGATCCAGCTTGCCAACAACTTTTTCAAACTCAGGAACAAGCACAACAGCCTGCTCAACGATAGTAAGTCCCGATTTCTTTCTCATATTCAGAAATTTTTGTTGTGATTAATTCCTGAGAATAGAAAGAATCGGGTAATTTTAAAACAGCTATCCGCGAAGGCGGATTTAGTTCAACAATGTATATACAAAATAGGCGTGATAGTAGTAAATTCAACGGTTTTAGCCCGCTTCAAAGTCGTAACGGTTTGATAAGTTTGAAGCCCGCAATCGCCTACTTTGCATATACTTTCCGTTAGTCAGAATCAAAAAGACTCATTAAAATGAAAGTATTTAGTTTATCAATTTACATTATAAGTCTACTTAGTTTTAATTCTTGTACAAATTCATCTGAGTCGAAACTTGAGAGTGAGATCATTAATGACATATTTTTACAAATAACGGACATTGACAGATGGTACCCAATTTTTCCTCCTCCACCTCCACCCCAATTAATTGATAAAAATGGGAATATTAATATTGATAGTCTTAATGAAAAAAAATATAACGAATTTATCTCAAAAATTAACTCCTCAAGACACGTCTTATCTATAGAGGATTCAACATATCTCTCTTTGGATACAGCCAAAATAATTGAGAATTTAAAAGCCGAAGGACTTTATTCTAGTTTTAAAATGGGTATAATTAACTTCATACAGGATAATAAAAATGGTATTCCCATAAGAATAAATGAAATTAAGAATACGGGGCAATATGAATTAATAAAAAGAAGTGAAATCCTTCCCAAAGGATTCAATTTTAGGATAAATCCAAACATCAATTGGACATATTGTTACTTTGGGAATTTGATGTTTTCGAAACCACTTATAGATGAGAATAAAAAGTATGGATTAATAGTTTTTGAAAAGATATGCGGATACGAATGCGACGTCGAATATATTCTGATTATTAGAAGAACAAAAGACAAATGGATAATAGATAGAAAAATATTGATTTAAGTACAACCGCTAACAATTTGCTAATTGCATTGCGGGTGCAGTGGTGTGCGTTGCCGCTGCTCCTTTCTCGACCGTCATCCCGGTTCCCGGGACTGACGCTCTTCGAAATCCGCAACGACAACTT
>CALGIG010000064.1 GCA_937915865.1 uncultured Prolixibacteraceae bacterium
TTGACAACAACTACAACTTTACTTATGTAGCTGCCAACTTCGAGGTAACAAAAGCTATGTTGACAGTGACTGCCGATCATAAAAGCAAGTGTTATGACGGGAAAACATTCAGTGACGGTTATACTGTAAGCTACAATGGATTCGTAAACGGGGAAGACCAGTCGGCGCTTGGTGGAACTTTGAGCTTCACCGGGACAGCTATTGATGCTACCGTTGCCGGAACCCATACTATTGTTCCGAAAGGGTTAAGCTCGGAAAACTATGACATAGATTTCCAGACAGGCATCCTAAGCATAAACTCAATGCCATCGCCTACCATCAACGGCCCTGTATTGGTTTGTTCAGGAAGCAGTGTAAGCTACAAAACGGAAACTGCAATGTTAGGTTATCAATGGACGATACCGGATGGCGGGACTATTTCTTCGGGAACAGGAACCGACCAGATTACAGTTACATGGGATAAAGCCGCGCAACAAACCGTTTCGGTATCTTACAGCAATGGGTACGGCTGCACCAACTCAACCACCATTACGGTAACAGTGGGTTCCATCCCTGATGCAAATGCCGGAGCCGACAGGACCATCTGTATTGGTTCAGAAACTACTATCGGAACACCAGCAATTGCCGGACACACCTACAAATGGACTTCTGTCCCTGCCGGGTTTACTTCTACTGTAGCCAACCCAACAGTTTCGCCAAAGGTAACCACCATCTATACACTGGTGGAAATAAGCTCTGCTGGCTGTTTCAGCACCCATAGTGTAACAGTAACCGTTAAACAGTTGCCTGCACCTGCAGGTATCATAGCGGGAGCAACTGTCGTTAGCCCAGGACAAAAAGTAATTTATACTGTCCCTGTCATTGCAAATGCCTCTTCCTATAACTGGTCGTTACCAGCCGGGGCAATCGGATTGATCACAAACAACAGCATTGAGGTCGATTTCGGAAGCTCTGCTACCGACGGGAATATATCGGTAAAGGGAAGCAATGGCTGTGACGAGGGTGCTTCTTCTTCACTGGCCATCAAAATAAACAGAGCGCCCATAGCCAACGCAGGTGCCGCACAAACGGTAGATGAGGGTGGACTTGTTACCCTGGATGGATCAAACTCATCAGATCCCGACGAGAACACACTTAGCTATAATTGGGTAGCACCTGCAGGTATCATCTTAAGTTCAGCTACCGCAGCCAAACCAAGCTTTGTAGCACCTGAAGTGGACAGCGATACCGACTTTACCATTTGGCTTACCGTAAACGATGGCTCGTTGAACTCCGACTCCTCTTCGGTAATCATCACAGTTAATAACACCATCAAAACTGCTGTTGATGACATCCCCAAAATGGTGCTGAAAACATACCCGAACCCGACAAACGGATGGGTAACAATTGAAGGAATTCCTTTGGAAAGGAAAACATCCATCGCCATTTATTCGATTGACGGAATGTTGATCATGAAGAAAATCAGTAACAATGCGGTCGAAAAAATCGATCTTACCCACCAGTTGTCAGGCACATACCTGCTGAAAATTAACAACCAAATCGTTAAAATACTCAAAGAATAAAGGGGATTGGGATTATAGAATGGTTTCGTCAGAGGCTGTCCATGATTATTTGGACAGCCTCTTTTTTGTGCCGTTGGCACAATATTTGAAATCCCCCCCAAAAAACAAAACCCATGAAACAATTATCCTTTCTAATCAGCTGCACCACCATTCTATTGTTGGCAAGCTGTTCTGCTCCACGAAACATTATTAAATTGAAACCTCAATCAAAATCAACAAGTTGGTTTTATGGTCAGGAAATTACAGGCGATTCTATTTTTGGAATTATCGCCAAAGTTGCATTCGACGAAGTAAACCGACCATGGTATTTGTTTGATGTTGTAATCTATTGTGTTCTATGTGCCTATGTGGTTATATAATCAGCTCACAATTTCTTCAACATCCATAATCCGCAGCCAAAGTGTTTGGTTTGCCCCATCGGTGCTTTCAGGTATTTGAAACCAAACTTTGCGTAGATTTTCAATGCAAGATGAAGTTCATCAAGAGTTTCGAGATAAACCTGCCGAAATCCCATTTTCCTGGCAGTTTCAAGGGATTTTTCAATCAAAGTGCGCCCCAATCCAATTCCACGTGCTTCAGGTAACAAATACATTTTTACCAGTTCGCACGTTCCTTTAGGTAATCCTTCGGTAGGGAAAATGCCACCTCCGCCCAGAATTTTGCCATCTGCTTCAGCAACAAAATAGGCCGATTTATCCATTTTAAACAGTTCAAACAATGCATCTGTCGTAGGATCAAAAAAGACTGTTCCGGGATTTGCTGCACCAAACTCTGACAATGTATTCCTGATTATCTTCGCCAATTCAGGATTATCCGAGGATTGAATCGGACGGATTTTGATATTTGACAAGAGCTGGGTAGTTGGAGGTATCATTCAGTAATTAACTTTTAGGTTTTAATCGAACATCGACTTCCGGATTTAATTCAATTATCATTTTTATAAATCCATCTTTATCTTTCGGCGATACAATTACACTTTCTACTTTCTTATTCTTGAGGTATTTAATTTCCAACCGATCAAGAGAAGTAGCAGGAGAACTTATCCAGCTATTGGTTTCTGAAACTCTTTTTATTGCGTCAATATCAACCTCCTGATGAAAAAACAACCCACATTTTACTCTCAATTTCATTCCTTTTATCTGGTAATAAGTAGTAAGAAACATGTGTATAATAAAGGCTGCTACAGCAGAAACAATAATTAGACCTCCAGTACTCCCAATATAAATCATGAGTATGGCTTCGCTACCAAGAAAAAGTACTATAAAGAGAATTAATCCTATGCTTTGTTTTGATCTGAAAGTAGTCATTCCACGACTTGGTTTAAATCCGAACAATTGTTATAACAAATATACCAGTTTATACCTTGCCTACATTCTGATTGAACACAAAATGATTCACCGCACTCCTATTATGGGATGAATCTGCATTATTCAATCCTTTTAATCATCCGGGCTTTTAAAATCATGATATCGTTCAGGGGTTTGTCATTTTCATCGGTTTTTACACGTGCAATGCTGTCCACGATTTCCATGCCTTTCACTACTTCGCCAAAAACAGTATAATTTTGATCCAAATGTGGCGCTCCTCCAAGGGTTTTATAAACTTTCCGCTGATCATCCGGAATTCGGTAGTGAGGCATTCTCTCCAATTTTCTTTGAGTCAACTGTTCCAATTTAGCCTGAACTTTCTGCAAACTGTCAGGATTAGTTCCTTCTTTACTAAATGTCTGCAAATGTAAAAACAACACAGCATTTGCCGGATCAGTGATTACTTTATTGTAGGCTAGCCAATTGTTAATACGTTTTTCTGCTTTCAGCAAGGCGCTGTCGGTAAATACTTTCCCTTGAATAATGGTAAAATGCAGGTTGGCAGAAGCCTGTGTCGGATTGGTTTCATCTCCTTCCCTGGCAGCATTCACCGCACCACGCTTGTGAAAAAGACCGGGCCGGAATTCGGCATCAATTAATGTTGGATATTCAACCGGAAGATCTTTGCCTGTCTGAATCAGAAAACTATTAATCACCCGGTAAAAATTCAAACTATCCAACTGATGTTGGTTCACCAAACGAATAAAATTGTCGCGATGACTTGGCGTTTCATCCGACAATCGAATAACAATCGGACCAAGTTCAGTCATTAATTCCACATCTTTCTTCAAGTCTCTTTTGCGGATGCTTTCAGCTATTTGAGGATGACAGGCACAAAAGGCAATCACCAAAAGCAAATAAACAGGAAAAATCAATCCAATTTTCAGCATTGAAATTGAATATTTGGGGAATGAACTTGTCATGAGAGATTTCGCTTTACTGAAAAATCAAGTTACCCAAATATAGTTTCTTTTCAAATCAACCGAAAACTATCTTCAAAAAAGAGATGCGATCACTCCAATATCAGTTTAATTCCTTCCACCATTCGTCTTTTTCACAAAAAATATTCAAATCAACCAACTCACCAATCATCGGGTGAATGATCGGGACATTTAACCGATGGGCTTCATTAGTTATCCTGATAATAGGTTCATCCCAGGAATGAAGTGCCAATGCAAATTTCCAATGAACTGGCATTAGAAATTTTGTTTTTAGGTCAATTGCAGCTTGTACGGTCTGTTCAGGCATCGAATGAATATATTTCCACGATTTGTTGTATTGTCCACATTCGAGCAAGGCCAGATCGAACGGCCCATATTCGGATCCGATTTTGGCGAAATGGGTATCGTAACCCGAATCTCCTCCAATAAATATCTTTTTTGATGGCGTTTGAAGTACAAAGGAGCACCAGAGAGTTTGGTTACGTTTAAAAGTTCTCCCTGTAAAATGTCGCCCCGGAGTAGCTGCCACAATAAATCCTGAATCAACAACAGTTTGATCAAACCAATCCAATTCTACGATCTTATTCCGTTCAAATCCCCAATGTTCCAGATGAGCGCCAGTTCCCAATCCAGTGATTATTTTTCCAACTTTCAACTTCAGCTTCATCAAAGTTTGATAATCCAAATGATCCCAATGATCGTGTGTAATAAATAGGTAATTAATTTCAGGAAAATCTTTTGGGGTATAAATATTGCTGCCTTTAAAACTTTTTACCATAAAGGAGAATGGCGAAGCATGTCCCGAAAAAACCGGATCGACCAGTATCTTTTTGCCATCGATCTGGAGGAAATACGAGGAATGTCCAAACCATATCAATAGATTTTTCTCAGGATCAAGATTTTTCAGATCAGTTTTTATTGAAGGCAAACTTGTTCCGGGAGCTTTTCGTTTATTGATCTTAAATATTCCGTCGCGGATCATTTCATATTTCGAAATGCCTTCTGTAAATGTCGGAGTAGAATTAATGTTATAAAATTGATTGTCAATGTAGTGTGATGATTGCTTGATTCGGTCCATTCTTTTCCCAGATGGTAATTTCCCAAATTGTGCCTGATTGATGATAACAATTGTAGTTAGTGTAATTACCAGAATAACAAATATAAAAACGTACATAATTATTTTCATTTAAATGGATTTTCTTTTGCCAAAAGTTTAATATCGTTGATTTCAAGGATATTTTTCGGATATCCAACAAGCGAAGCATTAATCATAGCAGAAGCTAATTCTTTTAAAGTGATCATAAATTCAGGTTTAACCAATTTAAGTATTTTAAATAGCCATTTCAGATATTTGTAAGTTTTATAGTAGGTTTGTGTTGGCCGTAAAGGTAAAAATGGTTCAATGCCTCCGGGACGGAAATTATATACCTGTTTAAGAGGAAGTTTCAACAGATCATTTTCGGTTTTCCCTTTTATCCTGGCCCACATACGTTTCCCTTTTTCGGAGCTGTCCGTTCCAGCACCCGAAATGTAACAGAAAATTAAATCTGGATTTATTTCGGAAAGTGTCCGGGCAAAATTTAACGTAAGGGTGTAGGTCAATTGTGTGTAATCAACCTCATTTTTTCCTACTGAAGTTACGCCAAGGCAAAAGTAACAAGTATTATATCCTTTTAGTTGTTCGCTCAAGGAAGAAATGTCTGAAAAGTCATGATGTAGAATTTCTGTCAGCATAGGGTGTTTATATCCGGTGGGCTTTCGGGTTATTACCAGTATTTTGTCGATTAGTGGATGGTTAATACATTCAAAAAGAACACCTTCACCAATCATCCCGGTAGCTCCGGTTATAATTACATTTAACTTGTTCATGTTTGAAGATAACTTTTAGTTTTTATTAATAATTTAGACGTTTTAATACTATAAATATTTTATCCTTGGCATAATATTTGGGATTTAGGGAAACACAGAAAAACACAGTAACAATGAAACAATCGAATATCCTCTTTGGGGCTTTATGCCTGATTATTTTTTCGAGTTGCTCAACACCCAAGGAAATTATTAAGTTAAAACCACAATCAGATAAAACAAGCTGGTTTTATGGTCAGGAGTTTACCGGTGATTCTGTATTTGGTGTGATTGCCAAAGTTGCTTTTGACGAAATTCAACCACCGTATTATGCTTTTGACGTTGAGGTTGTGAACCGGTCTAATATGGATTATTTGGTCGATCCGTCGCAAATGTTTATAGTACCCCTCGATGGTAGTGGGAAACCCTTAAGGGGGGATACAATCCATGCAATAGACCCTGAAGAAAAAATTATGGATTTGGATAGAAAATTGTCGGTCAATGCTTCCAATCGTAAAAATGGACTTGGTTTGACACTTTTAGCTGCCGGGATTGATATAGCAACCGGAATTGCTGTCTTAAGCGACGATAATCCTAGAAATGATAACTTACGAACTGATTTATTGCCTGTTGCTATGGCTGCAAATGCTGATAATAAATTTGTTGCACAGGATTTGAACGAACTTAGGGATGCCTGGAAATCGACAACTTTGCGTAAAACTACGCTGCAAAGTGGTTTTTCTGTTCATGGCAAATTGTTGGTTCCTATTTTTCCTGATGCTTCCTATATTCAGTTAAATGTTCCTGTTGACAATGGTCTGATCAAGATAAACTTCATGCAAGTGAAATTTATTCCATAAAGAGTAAGGGTTTCACCAATTTGGCGAAACCCTTAAAACAATATCATCAATACCTTATTTTTCCTGGGTTTTTAAATGCTTGTCAAGAAAAGCTAACATTGAACGGTAGAAATCGAAACGGTTTTCTTCGTTGCGAAATCCGTGTCCCTCGTTGTCTTTTACCATGTATTCAACGGCAATTCCACGTTTTTTCAAGGCTTCAACAATTTGGTCCGATTCGGCTTTATTTACACGTGGGTCGTTGGCCCCTTGGGCAACAAATATTGGGGCAGTAATTTTATCTACGTGAAATACTGGTGAAACTTCAGCAAGCTTTAAACTATCTGTTTTAGGGTTGCCAACCATTTCGTAAAACATGTCGAGCATCGGCTTCCAATATGGTGGTATGGTTTTCATGAATGTAAACATGTTCGAAACACCCACATAGTCAACACCAGCAGCATATAATTCAGGCGTTAAGGTTAATCCGGCCAATGTGGCGTAACCACCATAACTTCCACCGTAAATAGCAACACGTTTTGGGTCGGCAATACCCTGATCGGTAAGCCATTTTACACCGTCAGAAATATCGTCCTGCATAGTACGTCCCCATTGCTTGAAGGACGATTCCCAGAAAGCTTTGCCAAATCCGGTCGATCCGCGGAAGTTCATTTGCAAAACAGCATAACCATTATTGGCAAGGAATTGTACTTCTGGATTAAAGCCCCAGTAATCGCGGGCCCACGGACCTCCATGTGGATTAATTACAACCGGCAGATTTTTAGGTTCGTAACCTTTGGGTAAAGTAAGGTAACCTTGAATGGTAAGTCCGTCGCGCGATTGGTAACTGATTGGTTTCATGTCGCACAAATCTTTTTCATCCAACCAGGGACTTAAATCAGCCAGTTTTTTCAGCTCTCCTGAAGTCTTGTCGAACATGTAATAGGAGCCACGGGTTTTGTCGGAATAGGTACGGACCATGTATTTGTCCTCAGCCAGATTTGTACTGCCAATGCTAACCTGATAACCCGGAAGTTTTTCTTCCAGTTTTTTCTTCATTGTTTCTGCATCTTTATCAAAGAAATGTTCTTTTTCGAGGTCGGTGGTCCATGAAACCGAAAGTAGTTTTTTATCTTTTCTTGAATAATCAATGCCTTCAATGTCTGCTTGCTGCGTTTCAAAAAGCACCTCACTTTCTTTGCCCGTTGCAGGGTCGAAAATTACCAGCGCATTTTTGTCGCGTCCAAGGTTTGACAGAGCGTATAACATTTTATTGTCGAAAGTGAATAACTGTGGCGACATGTTTTCTTTAAAACTTGTTGTCAAAACCGGTTTGAACTGGTCCTTTTCGGTCTCGCGGTATAAAATTGTTTGGTTTACACCGTCGGTAGTTGTTGCAAGACGTAATTTCCCATCATGATCAGTCATCCATCCCATAATGTTTCCCGGATTTTCTGCCAGCTGGATCATTTCGCCGGTAACCACGTTTAAGCGATAAGGATCGAAAACCTGTGGGTTACGTTTATTAAGCCCGACAATGATTTCATCGTCAACATCTTTTAAGTCGTCAATCAGTTCGGTGCGAACTTTTTCGAAAACGGTAAGTCCTTTCAGGTCGCTTCCATCAATGTTAACGCCATATAGCTGGAAGTTTTCATCGCCACCGGTATCTTTCAAAAAAAGTACTCGGTTATTGCCTTTCCACAAATACCCGGCAATGTCACGGTCTTTTTCCGAAGTAATTCGAATTGCCTGATCAGAACCAATTTTTTGTACAAATACATTTAAGCGTTTTTCCCATGGAGCCAGGTACGAGAAATATTCGCCATTGGGAGAAAGACGGAAGGCTGTTTTTTCAGGATTTTTGAAAAAGTTTTCCATTGCAATTTTGGGTGCCTTTTCGGCAGCTGGTTTACATGAAGTAAGCGCAGCAAGAATGAGTAAAATCATCAGTAATTTGTTCATAGTTTTGTTTTTAGAAAAGATAACTGTATGTTTTGCATTTAACCATTCGTATTTTAAAACCAATTTAAGTTACAAAAAGCATACTATCCATCCGGGTTATATTTGCATCAATTCAGTAAACATATTGACACCCAAAAGGTTTATATATAAAAAAAATAATTGAGCCGTCGTTTAAAAATACCAGTTACTATAATTACCGGATTCCTCGGGTCGGGTAAAACTACATTCATCAACAATTTGTTGATGCAAAATCAGAATGTGAAAATTGTTGTTGTCGAAAATGAGTTTGGTGATATTTCAATTGACTCGAGACTTATCGCTGATTATAGCCCGGCAAGTATTCTTGAACTGAATAATGGTTGTATATGTTGTAGTTTGTTCAATGAGTTTTCATTATCTCTCCAGGAATTGGTTAAGCAAAGTGATAGCTTTGAACAACTTATTATTGAAACCACAGGCGTGGCTGATCCTGAATCTATAATTCAACCTTTTTTTCAGGATGCTGATTTAGTGCGGCTTTTCGAATTTAGGGGAACTATTTGCCTGGTTGATGCCCTAAATTTTCAGGAAGAAATTGGGCAATTTGAGCAATTGAAGCAAATTATTTTAAGCGATTTCATTCTTTTAAATAAAGTTAGTGAAGCAGCTCCTGAAAAGGTGGCATATCTTCGGAAAAAAGTTTCTGCACTCAACAGCGCCGTTCCGCTGATAGAAACCAATTACGCGCAAATCGACTTGTTGCAGTTGAATATCTTACATGCTCAGATTCATGATGATTTTGTGAAAAAACTTCAAAAACCATTTTTTTGCGAACCAGGCCAAAACAAGTTTTATAGCTTCACAATTCGGTTTAGTGTAAGTTTTAATGAAGATCGTTTTCGCGAATGGTTTACCTATTTTGTTTCGTTTTACCGAAAGAAAATTTTCAGGATTAAAGGAATTCTTCTTTTTGAAAATAGTCCTGTATATACTGTTTTACAGGCTGTTGGTGGTGCTTTTAATCTCGTTGAAGGTCCAATGATCAATCCACTGGAAGTTCCGGAAAGTGTACTTGTTTTTATAGGAATTGACATCAGCAAATTTGAAGTGGAAAAGATGTTTGATGAATTTTTGTTCCCGGAGTCATGATTTTTTAGTGAGCGGGTGACTTGGAGTCACCCGCTCACTAAAAAATTAGTTATTGAACGGATCAGTTACAAATGGCCTGACATCGGTAAGCATCATACCCGCAGTTTGAGCTGCCCGCATTCCTAACTCTCCATCTTCAAAAACCTGGCAGTATTGTGGTTCAATGCTCATTAATTCAGCACATTTCAGAAAAGTGTCGGGTTCCGGTTTATGGCGTTCAACATCATCGGCAGTTACAATAACATCAAATAAACCATCAATTTCCAATTCTTTTAGCTGAAGCATAGCGCTTTTACGGCTTGCACCAGTACCAATAGCCATGGGCATTTTCCCGTGAGCGCCTTTCATCAGGTTAATAACGGCATCATGTGGCCTTATTTGGTTGATGTTTCTCCAGAATTCTTTTTGCTTGAGGGCAACCAGTTGCTCTGCTTCAATAGTTAAATTTTGCTCCTTTATAATTCGTTCAGCAAAACTGATTGTTGGTGCACCTGTCATTTCAACCATAATGCGTTCGTCGAATGTGCATTTCAGTTTTTCGCATACAGCATGCCATGCAACAATGTGTACAGGAAGCGAATCAGAGAGGGTGCCGTCTAAATCAAAGATCAACGCTTTGACTTTAGGATATATTTTTAGTTCCATGTTATGCAATTTTTTCAAAGGCAAAATTAGCAAAGTTTTAATGTTGCGGATTTTTTGGATTTCAAAGGTAACCAACTGTAAAAGGCTTCACGAAAATTTAACTTCCTGATGGATTATAGTTTACTTTCCTTTAAGTATTCCCAAAAACATGATAATGCAATTTGGGATTTCAAATTTATTTTCTAAAATTTGCAACCCTACCAGTTCCCACCAGTTGGGTGGTAGTTGCTAAATTTCTAACTTAAATCGAAACTTTATGAAGTATTCCTTCTTATTACTGGCTCTTTTGGTAGCTGTTGCAACCAGCTCATGCAAAAGCAAATACAAAGACAAAGCTTTTCAGGAAAAATCGCCGCGCGATTGGGAAAATCCGGCAGTCAACGAAATTAACCGTGAAGCTCCAAGGGCTTACTTTATCCCTTATGCCAATGCCGAACAGGCCATGCAGTACGATATCTGGAAGTCGCCTTACATCCAGAGTTTAAACGGTACATGGCAGTTTAATCTGGCACATACACCAGAGCTTCGTCCGTATTATTTTTTTATGGACGATTATGACACAAGTGACTGGAAAACGATTACAGTTCCAGGAAACTGGGAGCTTCAGGGCTACGACGTGCCAATTTACGTGAATGTGCAATACCCTTTCAAGCCAACGCCACCTTATCCACCTAAAAATTATAACCCGGTTGGTTCATATAAACGCACATTTAGTATTCCTGAAAATTGGAAAGGGCAGGATATTTATCTTCATTTTGGAGCTGTTTCTTCGGCTATGTATGTTTGGGTGAACGAACAACAGGTAGGTTACAGTGAAGACAGCAAAACTCCAGCTGAATTCAACATTACCAGGTATCTGAAAAAAGGCGAAAATACGCTGGCAGTTGAAGTATATCGCTGGTGTGATGGTAGTTATCTCGAAGATCAGGATTTCTGGCGTATGAGCGGTATGACCCGCGATGTATTCCTGATGGCGCGTAATCCGCAGCATATACGCGATTTCAGAGTTTCTTCGCCATTGGTTAACGGGTACAAGGATGGTGATTTTAAACTGGCCCTTGAAGTTGTTAATTTAGCACAAACAAATTCAAATCTTTCGGTTGAAGCTGTTTTGATAGATGGTGAAACCAAAGTGGCTGAAATGAAACAGGCTGTTCAGGCAGCAAAAGAGCCGGTTACGGTTAACCTGGCAGTAACTGTTGCAAATGCTAAACCGTGGTCGTCGGAAAATCCAAACCTGTACCATTTGCTGATTACCCTGAAAGACGAGTCAGGTAAATCAATCGAAGTTTTGCACCAGGAAGTTGGATTCCGCACGGTGGAAATTAAAAATGCCCAGTTGCTGGTAAATGGAGTTGCAATTTATGTGAAAGGAACCGACATGCACGAACACAACGAAATAACCGGTCACTATCAGGACGAAGCTACCATGCAGAAAGACATTGAACTAATGAAAGCCAACAACATTAACGCTGTTCGCTGCTCGCATTATCCTGAACCTGAACGCTGGTACGAACTGTGCAACGAAAATGGTATTTTCCTGGTTGACGAGGCCAACATCGAATCGCATGGAATGGGCTATGGCGAAAAATCGCTGGCCAAAGATCTAACATGGAAAGATGCACATCTTTTCCGTACTAAAAATATGTTCGAGCGCGACAAAAACCAACCATCGGTTATTATCTGGTCGTTGGGTAACGAGGCCGGAAACGGTGTAAATTTTGAAGCTACTTATGCTTACCTGAAATCGGTTGATCAGAGTCGTCCTGTGCAGTTTGAACAAGCGCACGGAGGAGACAACACCGACATTATGTGCCCAATGTACGCGCGTATAAAGAATATGGAAGATTATGCCAAAGGCAAGCCAACCAAACCATACATTCAGTGCGAATATGCCCATTCGATGGGAAACAGCACCGGTAACCTTCAGGATTACTGGGATGTAATTGAAAAATACCCGGTTTTGCAGGGTGGTTTTATCTGGGACTGGGTTGAACAGGGAATTTTGACCAAGGACGCTCAGGGCAACAAATTCTGGGCTTATGGTGGCGACTTGGGTGGCGACACCTTGCCAACCGATGGTAACTTCTGTTGTAATGGCTTGATTAATGCCGACCGTACTCCAAAACCTGCTCTTTACGAAGTTCGCAAGGTGTACCAAAATATAGGGTTCAAGGCTATTAATTTAAATTCAGGAGAAATTGAAGTGGTTAATAAACACTCGTTTACAAACCTTTCTGAATTTGTATTTTCGTACGAAGTTGTGGCCGACGGACAAGTGCTAAAATCGGGCAAAATTGATAATCTTGATTTAGCCCCGGGAGTAAATAAAAAAGTTAAAATTGACGTAGCTGTTGATACCAAACCTCAAACAGAATATTTTCTGAATGTGTATGCTAAACTGAAAAATCAGAAAGGCGTGTTACCTGCCGAAACACAGATGGCTTACGAACAGTTTAAACTGCCATTCTTCAAAAAGGGACCTTTGACTTCGATAAAAGATTTGCCTGCATTACAAACCAAAGAAGAAGGCAATACAATAGTTGTTGAAGGAACTGGCTTTAAAGTTTCCTTTAACAAAGACGATGCTACGATGAAAAGCTATGTGCTCGATGGAAAAGAAATGCTGTTGGCCGGGCCTGTTCCAAACTTCTGGCGTGCGCCAATCGATAACGATTTTGGAAACCAGCTGGATAAACGCAGTCGGGTATGGCGAAAAGCTGGCGAACAAAAAACGGTAAAACTGGCTTCGGTAAGGGAAATTAGCAAAGAAGACCCGCTAAATACTTCGGATAATCAAAAATCAATTCAAATTAATGCGTCGTCGATAAAAATTATTGGTAATGGTGCTGTGATAAATTTCAACTTCGACCTGAATAACGATAAAAAACAAGTGATTGCCAATTACAATTCAATCTACACCGTTCTGGGTTCAGGTGAAGTGATTGTTCACAACAGTTTTAAGATGATGCGCGACTCTTTGCCCGAGATTGTTCGTTTTGGGGTGAACCTGGTGATGCCACGTGAATTCGATCAAATCAGCTGGCTGGGCCGTGGTCCGCACGAATCGTATGCCGACCGCTACACAAGCGCTTTGGTTGGTTTGTATTCGGGTGCAGTAGCCGACCAATACTTCCCGTATGTTCGTCCGCAGGAAAATGGCAACAAGGTGGATGTGCGTTGGGTAAGCATTGTAAATAAAGATGGCGTTGGGTTCGAATTTGTTGGTATGCCGTTGTTGTCGGTAAGCGCTCACCACGAGATTATGGAAGATTTTGAATCGCCTGATCGTACCGACGGACGTGTGAAAGAAGGCCAGAAAATGATTCGCCGCCACATCAATGATGTAAAACCACGCGATTTAACTTCGGTAAATATCGACTACAAACAGCAAGGTGTTGGTGGGGATGATAGTTGGGGCGCATGGACACACGACGAATATCGTTTACGCGAAAAAGCTTACAATTATTCGTTCCGTATATGCCCGTTGCGTGCAGGCGACAAACCAGTTGAAAAAGCAAAGGTAATTTATCAGTAAAAAAGACGACACTGGAAAAGGTAAACTGAAGTCCGGAGAAATTATAAACAAAGCGGGAGATTCTGAAAAGAAGTTTCCCGTTTTTGTTTTTATTGAATTTTTAAGGAGTTTTGTAGAATACTAATAAGTTTAAGGATATGAAACAAATTAAGAAATTATCGGAAAACGAAAATTACACTGCTGTAAATTTAGGTAGTTTGAACGAGTTGATGGATTATAGCCTGGTTCATCCGGTTCGGAAGAATTTGATAGAAGGGAAAGTATTTCTGAAAGATGCAACGCAGGCCACTGGTACCGAAATATCGTTTAATATGTTGCCGCCTCAAACCGAGCAACCGTATTTTCATATTCACCGGAAGAACGAAGAAACTTATATCATTCTGAAAGGTTTTGGTTTTTTTCAAGTTGATGATGATTGTTTCCATATAGAAGAAGGAAGTATTGTTCGTGTTGCTCCTGCTGGCAAACGGGGTATCCGGAATGATTCGGGAGAAACCATGATTTACATGGTAATACAGGCAAAGGAAAATTCGCTTGAAGAATACACTACTACTGATGGCGAAAGGGTCCCTTTTGAACCAAAATGGAAGTAGACAATAAAAAAGCAAGTACTCAGGTTTTAAAAACTGAATACTTGCTTCGTATTAATTCAGGAAGGACGGGTTATACAAGTTTATATCCGGCGCGATACTCATAGTGAAGTAATTTTGTTGCTGCGCCATCTGCATCGTCAATAAAAGCTTCTTTAACAGGGTCCCATTTTACGGTGCGTTTCAATTCACAGGCAATGTTTCCAAGGTTACAAACGGTACAACTGCTGTGTCCAATTTCAACCGGAACGACAGGGTCTTTACGTTCGCGAACGGCGTCGATAAAGTTAACCTGGTGAGGTATTTTATTTTCATAAGGTACGTTGTCGTCTTTTTTCTCTTCCTTTGGTGGGAAAAGTTTTTGGTCTGATGCGTTGAAATACCCGCGGGAAACTTCAATCCATCCGTCTTTACCAATGAATTTTACACCTTTTGTGTTTTTTTCGTCAAATGGTTCCGAAGACATTACCACTCCATTAGCATATTTAAACTGCATATATTGAGTTCCATCGGCTATTGGCGAAATTTCTACCGGGCCATTTTTGTCCATTCCCAAGCCCCACTGAGCAATATCGAACATGTGTGCGCCCCAGTCGGTTGTAAAACCGCCACCAATTCCTTTATACCAGCGCCATGCACCCCATGCCTCTTCGTCTTTGTCGGGATCAACAGTGATAGGCGGGTCTAATTCGTGATTGAAAGGAACAGCATCAGGGAGCGATCCTTGCCATAAATCCCAATTCAAATCGGCTGGGATTGGCTCAATAGCCAGGTCGAATGGGCGAGGAGGAGCCCCAACATAAGCGTTTACTTTTTCAATCTGGCCGATAGCTCCTGTTTGAACTAATTTAACGGCATGTTGAAAATTTGGATCAGAACGCTGCTGGCTACCAATAGCCAATACACGGTTAGTTTCACGTACGATGCGGCGTAATTCCTGTCCTTCTTTAATAGTGAAAGTCATTGGTTTTTCCAAATATACATCTTTCCCGGCTTTACATGCAGCAATGGCAATCCGTGCATGAGAATGGTCAGGGACAGCAATTACAACGGCATTAATATCGGGACGGGCAAGCAGTTCTTCGAATTTTTCATACGTTTTAACTTCAACTTCTTTTCCGTTTTTCTTATAGAAGCCATTTACACGTTTTTCGAAGCGTTTACGTTTCACTCCGTAAACATCGCATCCGGCCACTACTTTAACACCTGGAATCTGAATGAATCCGCTCAACAAAAACATTGATTGGCGTCCCATACCAATAAATCCAAGTTTGATGTCAGTATCAACTGGTTTAGCAATACACGATGATAGTGGCGAGAGCATAGCAACTCCGGCTACACCTAAAGCTGCTGTACCAAGGAACTGACGTCTTGAAACGCCTTTTTTAGCTTGATTTTCCATTAATTGAGTTTTATAGTTTATTAAATTTTGGTTTTGATCGAGGTAAAAATACCGATTTGACTCTTTATGACAAAATAAAAAAGCAATTAGGCTGAATTTTTCAGGTTTTTAAAAATTAATACATTCATTATTAAAATGTTGTATAAGTGTATTTGTAGCTATCATTCATTTAATGAAATTACATTCAGATTAAAAAATTTGCTTTTTTTAAATATTCTGCTGGTTACTTCCTTTTTTTTTTGATTTTTGTTGTAGGATAGAAACGTAAAACCTCATGGAAAAGTACATTGAACTGTTACGATCTCTAATTTCAATTTCATCTTTCAGTCGTGATGAACAAGATGCAGCCCTGATTATCCGAAGTTTCCTTTCTGAAAATGGTATTGTATACGATTCTCAGGTTAACAATACCTGGGTGAAAAATCAATACTGGAAAGAAGGTTTGCCTGTAATATTGCTTAATTCGCATATCGATACGGTAAAGCCGGCAAGTGGTTATACTCGTAATCCGTTTTCACCTGATATTGAAGATGGCGTGTTATATGGATTGGGCAGCAATGATGCAGGCGGGGCGCTTGTTACTTTATTAGCTGTTTTTATATATTTCAATCAGTTTGATAATTTGCCATTTAACCTCATTTATGTTGCTTCGGCTGAAGAGGAAATTTCAGGGACTAAAGGTCTGGAGAGTATTTTAGGCGAACTTGGCAAACTCGATTTGGCAATTGTTGGTGAGCCTACTAAAATGCAAATGGCCATTGCTGAAAAAGGTTTGATGGTATTGGATTGTACTTCTCGCGGGAAATCGGGGCACGCGGCACGCGAAGAAGGGGAGAACGCTATTTATAAAGCTATTTCTGACATTGAAAAAATCAGAAATTATAAATTTGAAAAGGTTTCAGAAGTCCTGGGAGCGGTAAAAATGACAGTAACCTTAATAAATGCGGGGACACAACACAATGTAGTCCCCGATTTGTGTTCGTTTGTAGTTGATGTACGAACCAACGAGTTTTACTCGAATCAACAGGCCTGTGAAATTATAGGCCAACTTATTGACTCCGATATTGTAGCTCGTTCACTTCGATTGAATTCATCAGGAATTCCGGTTGACCATCCAATAGTTCAACGTGGTATTGTCTTAGGATTAAGTTATTACGGTTCGCCAACAACTTCCGATCAGGCAGTTTTGCCATATCCATCCATTAAAATTGGTCCTGGAGATAGCGCCAGGTCGCATACCGCCAACGAATATATTTTACTTTCTGAAATTGAAGAAGGCTTTAAGATATATGTCGATTTACTTACTGGTTTAGCTTTATAAAATCATATAAAAAAGAAGAGAGACCCGTCCCCCAACAGGTCTCTCAGTTGCTTCAGAAATTAGCTTCCAAAGCTGACTAGATATGAATCGAACTAAAACTAAACTTATTCGTTATTAGCTCCTGTTAAAAGATTATTGGTAAAATTAATCCTCTGACAGTGCCATTTCATTGTGCTGAGTGATATCCAAACCAGCAATTTCTTCTTTTTGAGTTGCACGAATTCCAACCATACCATCAACTACTTTGTAAAGTATATAAGTCATTATTCCAGAGAAGATGATTGTTGTAACTGTTGCAATTAATTGAATTCCAAGTTGTTTTACGTTGCCCGAAAGTAATCCGCTGTATGATGACTGAATTGCTGGTGTTGCAAATACGCCTGTTAAAATTGCGCCTATGATACCTCCAATTCCGTGCACTCCAAATGCATCAAGCGAGTCATCGTATCCAAATTTGTGTTTTACAACCGATACCATGAAGAAACATACAACTGCGACTATAATACCAATTGATACCGAGCCCAAAACTCCAACAAAACCGGCAGCTGGGGTAATTGCTACCAGACCAGCTACAGCGCCGGTACAAATACCAATTGTTGTGGGTTTTCCGTTAAGTTTCCAATCGAGTAAAGCCCAGCTAAAAGCAGCAGTTGCAGTAGCAAGATGAGTTGCAAGGAAAGCACTTACAGCTAAACCATCAGCAGCTAAACCGCTACCTGCATTAAAACCAAACCATCCAAACCATAATAAAGCTGCCCCAATAACTACTAACGGAATATTGTGAGGCGCTGTTGGATGATTGTTGTAATTTCTGCGTGATCCAATCATAAGGGTCATAACCAATGCAGAAATACCAGCATTAATATGAACTACGGTTCCACCTGCAAAATCGAGAGCTCCCAGTTTAAATAACCAACCATCAGCCGACCATACCCAATGCGCAACCGGGTTATAAACCAAGATTGACCACAATAAAGAGAAAATCAGAAAGCCTTTAAACTTGATTCGTTCGGCGTAGGCACCAATAATAAGAGCGGGAGTAATTACAGCAAACATACACTGGAATAACACGAAAAGAATATGTGGAATGCGTTCAGTCGCCTGGGATATATAATATGGACTAACATCTGTAATATTAATACCATTTAGAAACGCCCAGTTGAATCCCCCTATGAATGGAGCTAATGCACCTGTTGACGATCCGAAAGATAAGCTGTAACCAATAAATACCCATTCAATGGTGATAGCTGCCGTGAGGATGAAACATTGCATCAGAATATTTAAAACGTTTTTCTGACGAACCAATCCTCCATAAAATAAAGCTAATCCAGGTATTGTCATCAACATTACCAATGCAGTTGCAACAATCATCCAGGCTGTATTACCTGCACTAATAAATGGAGTTGGTTCTGCTGCTGCATTTGTTGCAGCCTCTTGTGCAAACATTAAAGTTGGAGCTATAATACCTAGTATAGCCAGCCCAATATATTTAAATTTGGTTTTCATAAATATTCAATTGAAAATTTGTGGTTTTTTACTTGTCGTAAAGCGAATCATCGCCGCTATCTTTGGTGCGAATGCGAATCGACTGATTAATGTCACTAATAAAAATTCGGCCATCACCACTTTCTCCGGTATAAGCCGATTCAAGAATAGCTTTGATCGATTTTTCAACATTAATGTCGCGAACCACAAATGAAATGTAAATACGGGCTACTGCATTTACATCATAAGCAATGCCTCTAAAAATGAGACCCTGTCGTGCAGTGCCTTGGCCTTTAACTTCCCACCAGGAAAGAAAGTCAATATCTGCTTCATGAAGAGCTGCACGAACTTCTTCGAATTTCGTTTTTCTAACGATGGCTTCAATTTTCTTCATAACAATTAAATTTTGGGTTTTAACTATTTTCAGAAATGGGTTGATTTCTGAAAGGTTATTGATAACTTTTTTCTTTTTTTTTGTCAAAAATATAAATAATATATCATGACCCTATTTTAAATATGGGTTTAAATAAAAAAAATATATAAAATTAACATTCAAGTGTTGTTTTATTAGGGGTATATATTTAAAAACGATAGTAATTTGAATTGATGTTGTTTTTTTTAAAAAAGAAAGAGAGAACTGTCCCCCAACAGTCCCCTCTTTTGTAAACAACAAATTTAATTGTTGAAGAAAATGTCTATCTTGAAAGTGGCGTTTCAGAGTTTTTATCAAGTTTAACTCCAGCATAACCTTCAACTCCCATTTCAGGAATATCCAGACCTTGCAATTCATCAGCTGCACTTACGCGGTTACCTACAAGTTTATCAGTAAGTTTAAATACCAGGAAGCCAATTGCACCAACATAAATAATGTTGACAGCTACTCCAATGAATTCAGCAAAAAACTGGCCTGCATTACCATAGAATAAACCAGTAACTTTTCCGGCAACACCATTCCATCCGTCACCATAAGTGCCATCGGCAAATAAACCAAGCGCCAGGCATCCCCAAGCTCCGTTTACACCATGTACAGCCACAGCGCCAACAGGATCGTCGATTTTTAGTTTTAATTCGATGAAGAATGCAGCTTCAATTACTAATATACCAGATATTAAACCAATTAAAGCAGCACTTCCTACAGTTACGAAAGCACACGGGGCAGTTATTGCCACCAAACCTGCTAGCATCCCGTTAACCATCATGGTTGGGTCTGGTTTTTTTGTTTTAACCAGCCACATATATAAAGTAGCAGCTAAAGCTCCTGTTGCCGAAGCTATCATTGTATTAACTGCTACAATAGAGATACGAAGATCGCCGCCTGCTAAAGTTGAACCCGGATTAAAACCAAACCATCCGAAAGCAAGAATAAATGTGCCAACAATTGCCATCGGTATGTTATGTCCTGGAATAGCATTTGCAGAACCGTCGCGATTATATTTGCCAATACGTGGACCTAGTATTTTTGCTCCAACAAAAGCCAGAACGCCACCAGTAAGGTGTACCACCGAAGAACCAGCAAAATCAACATGTCCATGCCCAAGGCCAAATTGCGAACCAAGCTGGGCTAACCAGCCACCTCCCCAAACCCAGTTGCCATAAATTGGGTATATAATAGTACCTACTGCAAGTCCATAAATAAAGAATGATGAGTATTTCCAACGTTCAGCCATTGATCCGGTTGGAATTGTTGCTGTTGTATCCATGAAAACCATCTGGAAAAGGAACAAAGCAAATACGGCAACATCGTATGTTCCGGTCAGGAAAAAACCTTTACCGCCAAATAAACCAAAAGTATGCCCGAAAAGATTAATGGAAACTTCATTGTTCAATCCATCATATCCTCCTAATGTGCCTAAAGAGCCAACGCCCCCAAACATGAATGCAAAACCACAAATAAAGAAACCGATCATTCCTAATGGATAGATCAAAAAGTTCATGGCCATGGTGTGTGCAACGTTTTTTGCTCTGGTCAAACCTGCTTCAACCATTGCAAACCCTGCCTGCATAAACATTACAAGAAACCCTGTAATAAGTACCCATACCATGTTGATTGCAACTTTGTTGTGGCCAACCAAGTCAGCAACCTCACCAACTGTTGGTCCGGCATTCGGATCGGCTGCAACAATTTCAGATTTATTTCCGGTATTTGCCCCCGATGGATCTACATCTTTAGCCAAAACAGTATTGTTGAATACTAAAATGCTTGCCATAGTTAGTATTACACAAACTAATAATATAATTGATTTTTTCATATTTCTGATTTTTGGATTGATTATTATTTGCCGTCTTCACCTTTAAGTGAGTCTTCGCCGCTTTGACGGGTCCTGATTTTCCATGCTTCATCAATGGTCGTTACAAAGATTCGTCCATCACCAACTTCGCCAGTGTATGCCGCTTCAAGTAAGCAATCGATAGTTTTTTGTACGTTAACATCGCGAACAACAATAGTCAATTCCTGCCTTGAAATAAATGAGGTGTCGTAAACCGTACCACGATACGATTTGTTTGATTTCTTGATTTCATTTCCGACACCAACAACATCGGTGTACGTAAAAAAATCAATGTCAATCTTTTGCAGAGCTTCCTTAACATCCTGAAATTTGGAAGTTCTAATAATAGCTTCAATTTTTTTCATGATAAAAACATTAATGGATTATGTAAGTTTTCTACAAGATATAATCTATTGATAGTCAATGTGTTGTTTGAAATAGTTTTATTCAGTTTGAAAAAGATAGGGGCTTGTCCCCCAACAAGCCCCTTCTTGATTACAACAAATTTAATTGTTGAAGAAAATATTAGTTGTAGGCACTTTCACCATGTTCGTAAACATCCAGGCCTTCTTCTTCAATTCGTTTCGGAACACGTAGTCCAACAGTCGATTTTAGTATCTTAAATAAGATAAATCCAGCGACTAATGCCCATGCTGCTGAAGATACAACTCCAATTACTTGTGATATTAATTGGCCAGTACCGCCACCATAAAATAATCCTGTTCCCTGGGCAAAAAATCCAACAGCCAGTGTCCCGAATGCACCACATATACCATGAACAGAAACAGCACCTACCGGGTCATCAATTTTGAGAACATTGTCGAAGAATGTTACAGAATAAACTAATAGTAGACCTGCTAAAGCCCCAATTATAATTGCTCCGCCGTCAGTTACTAAATCGCAACCTGCAGTAATTGCTACCAAACCTGCTAAAGCGCCATTTAATGCAAAACTCAAACTAGGTTTTCCGAAGCGAATCCAGCTAACTAAAAGGGCAACGCATGTGCCAGCCGCAGCTGCTAAGTTGGTAGTTACAAATATATGGGAGATGGCTGTTGCATTAGCTGAACCTGATGCTGCCAGCTGTGATCCTGGGTTAAATCCAAACCAACCAAGCCAAAGAATGAATACTCCTAACGTTCCATAAGGAATGTTGTGGCCAGGGATTGCATTTACCTTATCTCCATTATATTTTCCTAACCGCGGGCCTAAAGCTATAGCCCCTGTTAGAGCAATCATTCCACCCACCATGTGAACAACAGTTGAACCTGCAAAATCATGGAATGGAGTAGATAACTGAGAAAGCCAACCGCCTCCCCAAGTCCAGTGGCCTGAAATTGGATAGATGCAGAGAGAAATGACAAAGGAATAAATTAAATAGGATTTAAATTCTGTACGCTCTGCCATCGAACCAGAAACGATTGTTGCGGCAGTAGCTGCAAATACAGTTTGGAATATTAAAAATGCTTCAATTGGAACTCCGCCACTCCAAATGTTTGAATTATAGAACGAAAAAGTTCCGATAAAGCCACCAATATCTTTTCCAAACATTAAGCTAAAGCCCACGGCCCAGAATATCAAGGCCCCAATAGCAAAATCCATAAGGTTTTTGTATAAGATATTCACTGTATTTTTTGAACGAGTAAACCCGGCTTCAACAAATGCAAACCCGGCTTGCATAAAAAATACCAATGCTGCTGTTATTAATACCCATATTGTGTCTACAGAGCGTGCTATGTCCGCTGCCGACGTAGCTAAGCTATTGAGTGTAATTTCTTCCATAGTTATTCTTTTACTGTTTTTAAATCTCTTTTCCTTTTATATACAATGATTCATCTCCGAATTCACCTGTCCGAATTCTGTATGATTCGTCGATTGGTGATACAAATACTTTTCCATCACCAATCTCACCGGTCCGGGCAGATTTCATAATGGCCAAAACTGTTTTTTCAACATTTTTGTCTCGAACAATTATTGAGAGAATTGTTCTTTCAATTGTACTTGTGTCATAAACTACACCTCTGTATACACGTCCTTCACGAGTTTGTCCAACACCACGTGCATCCCAAAAGGAGAAGAATTCAATGCCAACTTCGTTGAGGGCGTCTTTTACTTCGTCGAATTTTGTTTTCCTGATAATAGCTTCTATTTTTTTCATATTATTTCCGTATTTGGGTTGATTACTAGAATGAAACAGCAATTACATAGAAAACCTGTTCTTTGTTCGGGTTGAAGATTACTGAGCCAGTTAATGGGAGTGAAAAGCTTTCTGAAAATTTAATTGATTTTGTAGTTGAGACGCCAAGGTTACAAACCTGGAATGAACCATCGTTTGTATACCATCCATCGCCAGCGCCAGCAAATAATTTAACTGATGGAAATTGGTAACCAACTTCGAAATATTTGTCGTCACCTAATGAACCAGAAGCCTCATTGAAAATATAGTTTCCACTTAAGCTTAAATTTCCAACAGTATAACCTAAATTGGCTTCAATTGCGTGAGCCGCATCTCCAAAAAATTTGGTCGAATTGTAGTGGTAGTCGGTTAATCCCAATGATAAACCTGATTTAAAAGCTAAAGTTGCAAATAAATCTGCTTCCTCAGGGGCTCCGGTTGTCAAATCGCCCGATCCCCATGCGCCTATTGTAAATACTCCGCTGGTATATTTAACGGTTGGTTGAATACTGAAGGCTCCCGCTTTCGAACCTCTCCATACATAACTACTTACTAAATCAGCGCCAGCGGTCCACTGTGCATTTACATTTAAAGTACAAATGGCTAAAAGCGCAAAAACGATAAGGGTAATTTTCTTTTTCATGTTACTTAATTTTTTAGGGTTTAACTTTTATTTGTTTTAAAATTCAGTTGTAAAAAATCGAAATGGGGGATTTCGTCGAATAAAAAAATGTTTTTTAATGTTCCCCCCTTTGTTTGTTTGAACGCTTGCTCAAAAATATGTATTTTTTCTTTTGTGGTATGTAAAAAAAATGGGGTTGGTTTGAAATTAAAGATAAATTAACAATGATTTTGTCAAAAAAATAGGGGTATTGTCGATAAAAAGTATAAAAAATTTAAAAATATAGTTTAAAAAATGGGGTGTAATATGGAAAAGTGTAAAAAAATAAATTCATAATTTGGGATATAAGGTGTTGAATGTCAATTAGTCAGTAGATATATGTAATAGTATCAAAAAGATATAATATAGTATTTTAATAAGTCAAAAAGATTCTTGTTTTATATTTTATTTGAATTTATGCTTTTTTCGGCTTTAAATTCTAATTGAAAATTACTTTGTTTATTTTCCTCAAATTTTAAACCTCATCAATTGATAAATTTTATTTGGTTATAACCTTCGTAAGTTTCGAGCTGATACATTTCAGAAAAATATAACTGATTAAAGCTGGTAAAAGAAAAACCCAATTTGTTGTTAGTCACCTTTGGAGATAATGACTATTTTATAAGTATTTCAACTTGTGTAAACGAACAATGCAGATATATTTCAAAAAAGATTATATACAGAGCATAGTTTTTTTGTTTTGTTTATAGATTAAAAGGTTGAAATACAAACCCCGAAGATTCAGTTTTCTTATATTTGCACACTTTTATTAATTGATAAAATGGATTTATGGTCTTTTTGAGAAATCAAATACCTCGTTTTTTAAAATATTTCGCTTTTTGGCTGATCTTTTTTTGGGTGGCTAAATTTCTATTTTTGTTTTTCAATTTTAACCAGGCAAGCCAGTTGTCGGTTTCTGAAATATTTGGCATTTTTGGTTATGGCCTTAAAATGGATATTTCAACAGCCTGCTATTTATTAATAGTGCCGGGTTTGTTTTTTGCATCGATTAAAATAGTACCCTGGAAATTTGCGAATAGGTTTATTTCGGTTTATACCTTAATATTTTTATTGCTTGCTTCATTTTTAGCTGTTCTCGATTTGGGTTTATACCCGCATTGGGGTACCCGTGTAAATATTACCGCATTCAATTATATCGACGATCCGGTTGCGATGAGCGCCTCTGTTTCGGTCTTTGATGTAGTACTGGCCATACTTGTTATTGGCGCGTTAGTTCTTGGGTTCAGGTATATTTTCAGGAAGTTGTTTCCGCAGGGAGTGGTAGCTAACGAAAAAGGCTCATGGGGTACTTCATTTATACAATTATTTATTGTTGCTTCACTTATAATTCCAATTCGAGGAGGACTGGATACTTCGCCTCTAAATCTGAGTTCAGTAGCTTTTAGTCAGAAATTATTTGTTAACCAGGCATCGTGCAACTATTTGTGGAATTTTGCAAAATCGGTTGAAAAGCGAAAACGGTTGTCAAATCCTTGTCTTTACATGTCAAAAGAACAAAGCATTAGGGTGTTCAACCAATTTATGGATGGAAATTCTTCGGTTAATAGGCCGCAGCTTATAACTATTGACAAACAAAAACAACCCAATGTAGTATTGATAATTCTCGAAAGTTTCTCGAATAAAGTTATAGCTCCTTTAGGTGGTATGCATGGAATTTGCCCAAATCTGGATTCTCTATGTACAAAAAGCACAGTTTTCACCAATTTTTATTCTACCGGGAACAGGTCTGATCGTGGAATTTCGGCTGTTTTAGGTGGTTATCCTTCGTTGTTGAGCACTTCAATTATGGTTTATCCCGAAAAATCGGGAAGTCTTACTTTACTTCCTGAGTATTTTAATCGACATGGTTACAATACTTCATTTTATTACGGTGGCGACATCAATTTTTACAATCTGAAGACCTTCGTTTTGCAAAGTAAATGCGCCAAAATAGTGACAAAATCAGATTTTCCGGCAAAACTAGGGCGAATGACCAAATGGGGGGTACCTGATGGATTTTTATTTGAAAAAGCATTGGAAGATTTAAAAACGGAAAAGGAACCTTTCATGAAAACTATATATACGGTAAGCTCTCATCCACCATACGACGTTCCATTTTCTAAAATTAAAGGAAATTCTGTTGACGAAAAATACCTGAATTCGGTTGCCTATACCGATAGTTGTCTGGGTAAATTTATTAGTGAAATCAGGAAATTACCTTCGTGGAAAAATACTTTATTTATTGTTACTGCTGATCACGGAACGATTTCGCCAGGCCCTACTGATATTACAGAAACTGCCTCGTATCGAATTCCGTTAATTTGGTCAGGTGGCGTAGTCGATTCGTTACATCGTATTGAAACCATTACTCAGCAGGTTGATTTTGGAGTTTCGCTCATTCATCAGCTAGGTTGGGAAACCGATACATCGAAATTTGCAAAAGATTTCTTTATTTCGCAGCCGTTTGCTTTTTATATGCTCGATTCTGGATGGGGTTTTGTTACCACGGATGGAGAGTATTATTTTGATCAGAATTTGCATGATTTTGTCAGAAAGCCAAACGGAAAATCATCTGACGACCTGTTGTTCCCTAAGGCATATATGCAGGTTTTGCACGATGATTTCATTGCCCGGTAATTTTATCGGTAGTTATTTATAAAAAGACCAAAATTTAAGATGACTCAACCAAAAACAGAGCGTATTTTTCTTGTAATTAATGAATATGCTGGACATAAAGTAGCTGCAAGGGCTATTCATCAGGTAATACCTATTCTTGAAAAAAATGGAAAACTTGTAGAATATTCATTTACAAATCATCCGGGACATGCTACCGAATTGGCTTCCCAGGCCTCTGCAAATGGTTTCGATTTGGTTGTGGCTGTTGGGGGAGATGGTACAGTAAACGAAACAGCATTGGGATTAATTGGAACTACCACACCAATGGGAATAATACCAATGGGTTCGGGAAACGGGCTGGCTCGCGAATTAGGAATTCCGATGAATATACGAAAAAGCGCTTATGTATTGCTTGAGGGGAATACGCTTCATATTGATGTTTGTAAAATTAATAGTCAACGCTTTTTATGTACCAGTGGTATTGGTTTCGATGCTTTGGTTGCTGACAAAATGAGTAAAGCGTCGTCACGCGGATTTCTTAGGTATGTTCAGCTGGTTGTCAAGGAAAGTATATTTTTTAAGCCTGTTGATGTGAAAATGAGAATTGATGGCAGATTGATTGAAAAAACAGTCTTCCTGATTACTTACGCCAATGCATCGCAGTTTGGCAACAATGCTTTTATTGCGCCAGGCGCTAGCATGACCGATGGTTTAGTCGATGTAGTTGTTGTACAAAAGTTTGCCAAAATATGGATGCCATTTTTTGCGATTGCACTTTTTTCGAAATTGGTTCCCCGCTTACCGTTCGTCGATCGTTATAAAGCTCGTAAAGTTGAACTGGAAGTAGCTAATACTCCTTATTTCCATTTTGATGGCGAACCCGGGAAATTGCAAATACCGGCTAAGATTGAAATTGATGCACAGAAAATATGGGTGAGAAGCCGGAAATAATGTCACGAAAATAATCTCGACCATCTCAATTGTGTGGCGTTTGACAAATATTTCTTCTTTGCGTGGTGTACCGAATTACTTTATTTTTGCAACTGTCGGCACAATTACCGCACAAAATGCACTCCGGATGTTCCAATTCTCCGGTCTTAACGCTTTCCATCACGTCAATATCCATCGGACATTTCAAGGTACACAAATTGCAGGCTTTACAGTTTTCAACGTTGGCTTTTAGCCGCAAACCCCTCCAATGAAAATGGTCGCGTATTTTTGTACCAATAATCATAAATGGTGCTTGCCAGCAAAGGTATTTACACGATGCAAATTTTCCAAAAATGGCGGAAATGGGAACAATGATAAGGATAGCTCCTATAGTCAGGATTATTTTCCGTTCAGTCCCTATATCGGTCATTCCATAGTTCAGGTTGACTTCTTTAAAACCATTAATGATGTAGCCGACAATGATTGCACACAACCAAGCTGCAAAAATGAAATATTTAATCAGGTTGGCTTTTGTATTTTTCGATCTGCTTTTTACGAAAAAACCCAGTATTTCCTGAATTCCGCACCCTGGGCAAAACCACGAACAATAAGCCCTTCCAAAGAATAGAGACAGAAAAAACAGGAGGATAAAAACAATAAAACTGGCATTTACAATTCCTTTGTATGATGCAACGACAATAATGACTGGTGAAAAAAGCAAGTGAAAAATCAACAGCAGATGGAACAAAACTGCCGTTGCAATTACAATTGGTTTGCGTATTCGTTGGTACATTGCTTGTTTAAAGAGAATTATGAATGTTATTTATCTTTATAAATTTAGCAATTCTTCTTTTTTCTGGTTATTGTTTGATAAGGTTTAGCATAAAAACATCATTTTCGTTAATGCTTAATTTTCGTACTAATCTTTTATTTGATCCAATTTTAATAGTTTCGGTTGCAATTGGAGAACCATTGTTCTTTTGCTTGATTTGTTCAACCTGCTTGATGGTTAACTGATTGGGTTTATTCAATGATAGATAAGTACTATAAGCATCGTTTACATTATAGCCAACCTTGTACACTTCTAATTTGTATGTACCCTGGGGTATATTTGAAAGCTCTATTTCAACATTCCCCTTTTGTTTTGATGGCAAATTGCGTACGTAATAGGATTGATTGTTAACCGTGTCGCCAGGATGTGTATTTGTAAAATCCCATAAAAGCAGCTGTATTCCTGAAGAATTCTTGGTTGCCCACGATCTGTTGTCCTGATTCAACAATTCCGTTTCGCCAAGCTTATTCAGAAGGTAATAGGAATAGTAGGCCGGTTTTTTGATGCCCTGGTAATTCAACAGTCCGAATCCTCCATGAAAAGGAGTGAATCGAGGTCCGGCTTCTTCAAAAATATCTGTGAAAACCCAGTATGACATCGAGTTTGCTGCATTTCCAACTTGTTTTATTTTTTCAAGAATGTAAGCCGCTTCGTGGTAGCTATCATGAATAGGGTCGGCAGGAGTATATGATGCGCTCCATTCGGTGTAATGCAATTCGAGATTTGGTTTGGCCGAATTTGAAATCTGTTTGCGCGAATTCAGGATGTCGCCGCTGACACTCCACTCATCTTTGCTCAAAATGGTTCCGGTCGAGCCATACTCGTCGAGAAAGCCTTGTTTTACGCCATACGAGTGTGTCGATATAAAATCTATTGGAACAGAATGCTTTTCACAGAATTCTATTGTTTCGGGGACCCATGCAGCTCCGGCAGTGGCTGGTCCACCAACTTTATATGCCTTGTTTACACTTTTAATTGCCCTGGTTGTATAATCATACAATTTGTAATATTCTTCCTGAGTACTTGACCAAAATCCAGGAGAAAGATTCGGCTCATTCCAAACTTCAAAATACCATGTTTTTACTTCTTCTTCGCCATATCGTTCGGTAAAATGAATGATTAAATTACGAATCAAATCTTCCCATTTTTTATAATCTTTGGGAGGAGTTACATTTCCTCGCCACCAGAAGATAGTTTCTTTGCCACTGGCAAGTGCCGAAGGCATGAATCCGAGTTCAACAAATGGTTTCATCTTGATGCTCACGATAAAATCGTATAAAACATCTATGTATTGGTAGTTGTATTCCGGGGTGCCATTTTTGTTTTCGTGGTAAACGCCCATGTCGTCGCTTAGCAAGCCATGCATCCTGATGTACTTAAAATCACACTCTTTTTTCGTTAGGGCCAGTTGCTGTTGCCAGTCGGCCCTGAGCCCCTCGTTGGCGCGACCCGCGCCAATACATTCTTTAAACATGGTATTTAGCTTACCTGAAGTCTTATTGTAATCAATTTTGATTTCTCTTTCCTGAGCTGAAACTAAATGTGCCAGTGAAATAATGGCAACGCTAAGCATTGTGTTTAAAAAGTTCAATTTTTTCACAGGTAAATATTGTTATTAATTTGTTGAATATAAAGTATGTACTTGTGTAATTCTATGCTAAAGAAACTGGCTGTTTCCAAAATATTTACATGTCCTTTTGTGCCATCACCAAAAATTTCGGCACTTTGGCATGATCATTTCATTTTCTATTTGTTTGCCTTTAATAAAAGCGTTTAATTTTCAAATTTAATAGTATTTCTTAATACAATGAATATATGTTACTGTTATTATTACAATATTAGCAGTTTTGGAAATTTCGGACGGTTTTAGCTACAATTTATCTTTATTTGAACAATCTCTTTTATTTTTCGCGATTACTAATAGAATATAAGCAAGCTTTTAATGTGATCTTCTGAAAAAATGTAAAAGTTGTGCAAAATACTTTTATACTTGCAAAAGTTTTTTGATTACTGAAATGATAAAGGTTTATAACAGGCAAACGCAACAAATAGAAATAGAAAATACCTATAAACAGGATAGTCTTCACTTTTTGTATAAAACCGATTTGGGAAGGGCGCTTTCAAGTTCTGTTTTTAATAAACATTTGATTTCCAAGCTGTATGCACGTGTAGTTAAAAGCCGTCAAAGCATTTCATTAATCCAGAAATTTATTAAGCACTACGATATAGACATTTCTGAAATCAAACATCCAATCGAGGGTTTTCGTTGTTTCAACGACTTTTTTATTCGTGAACTAAAAGATGGTGCCCGTCCGATTGATACGAATTGCGATCATTTAATTTCACCTGCGGATTCACGACTTTGTGTATTTGACCTGGCTGAGAAGAATAATTTACCAGTTAAAGGTTATTGGTATTCATTGTCAGCACTGATTAAGGATAAAAAGCTAGCCAAAGAATATGCCGAAGGATGGTGCTTTATTTATCGTTTGGCCCCAGCTGATTACCATCGGTATTGCTATATCGATAACGGTTATCAGGAAAAGGTTAAACGGTTGAGAGGGGTCTTGCATTCGGTGAACCCAATTGCAATGTCGTCAGTGAAGAATTTGTTGTCGCGTAATTATAGGGAATTGACAATTCTGCATACCGAAAACTTTGGGAAAGTACTTCATTTAGAAGTTGGCGCTCTACTGGTTGGCAAAATTATCCAGCGAGATCATGGTGCGCATTCTTTCGGAAAAGGAGAAGAGAAAGGTTGGTTCGAATATGGTGGATCAACTATCATTCAAATATTCAAAAAAGAACATGTACAACCAGATGCTGATATTCTTGAACAAACACAGAATAAAACAGAAACATTGGTAAGGTACGGACAAAAAACTGGTATAAAGATTACCGGATAGAAAATTGCACAATTTGTTTTCTGCCTGAAATAACAGAATAAAACCCAGTTATACAGGATAAACCTTTTGGTTGTAAGGGAAATAACCCTTACTATGGGCTGACGACTAAACTGAAAATGTTTATCATCGGTATTTAAAAATTACTCCAGTTTAAACATCCATTTCATCAGCCTAAGTTTGAAAGGAGTATGAGGAAAATACTTAACATTGGATTCGAACCATGTTGGCTTTTCCAAAATGCTTTTGTAATGCGAAAAGGTTCGGAATCCATGCTCGCCGTGATATGAGCCAATCCCGCTTTCGCCAACACCTCCAAATGGTAATTTACTATTGGTAATGTGCATAACTGCATCGTTTACAGCGCCACCACCAAACGATATTTCGCTTAAAATTTTGTTTTTTAGCTGCTTATTTTGAGTAAAAATATAGCATGACAAGGGTTTTTCTCTCTTTTTCACTTCACCGATGGCGTCATCAAGCGATTCAAAAGAAATAATTGGCAGAATGGGGCCAAAAATTTCTTGTTGCATAACCGGATCATTGAATTGTACATTATCCATGATTGTTGGTTCGAAAAAACGTTTAGTAATGTCGAATTCACCGCCATATACAACTTTTCCCGAATCAAGTAATTCACCGAGCCTGTTCACGTTTCTTTCATTTATTATCTGTACATAATTCCCGTTTTCTATCGAAAATTGCTCTTTCCGTATCTCATTAATAGCTAATTCTAAAAACGTTTTCTTCAATGCTTTATGTATTAAAACATAGTCTGGGGCGATACAGGTTTGTCCGGCATTCAGAAATTTGGCCCAAATCAGGCGTTTTACATACATTTTCATGTTTTTATCATCGAGGATAAAAGCTGGACTTTTGCCACCCAATTCGAGAGTTATTGGTGTCAGGTGTTTAGCAGCAGCCTGATAAATAATTCGTCCAACATTTACACTTCCGGTAAAAAATATTTTATCAAAGCGTTGCTGTAGTAATTTTTCGGTTTCAGGAATTCCTCCTTCAATAACTATAAAAAAAGAAGGATCAAAATTTCCATTGATAATTTTTGTTATAACCGCACTGGTGTTCGACGGAAGCTCGCTTGGTTTTAAAATTACTGTATTTCCGGCAGCAATAGCTGCAACAGCGGGTCCAAGCGAAAGTTGATAAGGATAATTCCATGCCCCAATTATTAAAGAAACACCAAAGGGCTCAGGAATTATGTAGCTTTTCGCTGGAAAATTCATTAACCCTGTTCCTACTTTTTTGTAACAGGACCATGTTTTAATGTTTCGAATGGCTGTGTTAATTTCCGCATAAATAATTGCATTTTCACAGGAATAATTATCGAATTCAGATTTGCCAAAATCCTTGTAGATAGCATCATTTAGCAGGTTTTCATTTTTTTCGATTATTCTTTTCAGTTTATTAAGCTGGGTTATTCTGAAAGAAATATCTTTTGTTTGGTTTGAATTAAAAAATTGTCGTTGGTTTTCAATTATGGTTTTCATTTCCTCGAAAATATATCAGAAAGTTGATGGTAATTTCTTCTAAAAGTACTATTGTTTGGCGAGATTATTCGTTTATACTTTAGGCGATTGTATGTAAAAGGTATTGTAAAATATGAAAACACTCTACGCTCTCCGTTAAGTGACTGGTAGTATGCCTTATTTAATTGAATGTTTTTCTATAAATATTTAATTACCATGTAAATGGCAACTCCAACAAGAAAAATTGCATATATTTTTTTGAAAGTCGCTGAGGAAAGTTTTATGGCTAGTTTTGATCCAACTAAGGCACCGGCTACAATACCGCAAGCCATTAACGTTGCATAAACAAGGTTTAAATGTCCATTTTCGGCATATACAATTACGCTGGGTAAACCAACAGGCAATTGTAGTGCAGCAAGTGATGTGGCAGTTGCCGCCTTTGGCTTGTATTTAAAGAACTTGGTGAGAGCTGGAACAATAACAAGTCCACCGCCTTTCCCAAACATTCCGGCAATTACTCCGGCAAGAACGCCAAGCCCTGAAAACTGAAAAAAAGAATGCCCTTTCAATTGTTCTTCCTGAACGATAGCTTCTTCCTTTCTCCTTCCAATAAGCGTTGGAATATTGATATAGCTGATAGCAACATACAAAAGGAATGTTGCATAAAGTTTAGCGAGTAAATGAACATTGACTGACAACGCGAGTTCAGCGCCAAAGTACGAGCCTAATAAAAGTCCAAGCGAAATAAAAAGCGAATCTTTAAGTTTTATGTAACCGGCTTTGTAATAATTTATTACGCCTAATATTCCGACAGGGAGAAGCATTGCAGCCAACGAAGTGGCATTTGCGTCCAGGATATCCATACCCAAAAAGGCAATTAAGGACGGAACAATAATTATTCCTCCTCCAATTCCAAATAATCCAGACATAATGCCAGCAACAATGCCAATTATTGCAATTAAAAATGTTGTCATTCTAGTTTTCTTAATAGATTATCCTAATTGTGTTTCTTTTTGTAAAAAATTGGAATTGGAAAAGCCTGAAACTTTTGACAAAGATAGAAAACTAAATCTGAAGCTATGGTATTATTAAATTCTAATGGATGCCTGGAACTTTTTATTTGATGTATGTATATGAAGAAGCTGTCTAAAAAAACTCAGTGATCTTTGAGAAAAGCTAATGTAACATTTGCTACTTGGACAGCTTCTTATGTTTTCTTTAATGCGCTATTTTAGATGATTTTATAATTTCGATAACCAATATTTAATCCTAAGTGGTTGTTTGCAAATAGTTTGAATCTGTGTTTTACTGATAAACGATTTCTTGACAAATCATAGTCAAATTTCCAGTTCTTTTTCATAATCCTGTTTTCCATTACTCTTGGATGATTCTCTTTGAACAGAGAGAGTGCATCAATTTGAGAGTAATCAAATTCTTCTTTTTTGGCAATATGTTTTTTCAACCATTTGTCGTCTTCATAATAAAGACGATTACTATTTTCAAATTTCGATTGCATTGATTTAGGATGTTTTACCCAGCCATAATGGTAAATAAAGGCTTCAACAGGTTTTACATTAAGCTTTTCATTTTCGTTTTTCCTGAATCCTTGGGCATCACGGTACGAATATATTTTTTTGTTGTTTTTTATTATCCTAATTTCATTTTTATACCATTTTGTAGATACTCCAATATAATCATACGATCCAAAAAAATGTTTATAATTGAATAATAAACCATCTACTTCCTTAACATCCTTCCATATAAGCATTTCTTTATAGATAGTATCCAGGTATTTTTCGTGCACAACTTCATCTCCCTGTATATAGAATGCCCAATCTGAATCAGACGAGATAGCTTGAAAAGCTTTATCTGTTTCAACAGCTAAAACTTTTCCACTTTTCCGTAATGATTCATCCCAAGTCGTTTCTATTATTTTGATTTTAGGAGATTTAATACTTTTTATTACATCGAGTGTTTTGTCGTCAGAATTACCCACAGCTATTACAAAATCGTCGCATATCGGTAATATTGAGTTTATAGCTTCTATTACCGGATAATCGAATTTGATTGCATTTCTTACGAATGAAAAACCAGTTACTTTCATGTAGCGAATTTTAGATTTGAACTTCAGATACAAATCCGCAGAATTCTTGAAAGGCCCTACTTTTTTAATTTATTTGATTTAAAAACTTATACACGAATTGATTATGGTTTGAAAATGAAAAGGGAATAACCTTACCGATTATTCCCTTCCTATTATTCATTTCAGTAATTGCTCAGTTTCTACTTAATACTAAGTCAGGTATACTGTGATTTTCTTATTTGCTGTGCTTAATATTTGCTTGTGCAGCTGCCAGGCGTGCAATTGGAACACGATAGGGCGAACAACTTACATAGTTCATACCCACCTTATCACAGAATTCTACAGAGCTTGGTTCGCCGCCATGTTCACCACAAATACCTACTTTCAGTTCTGGTTTTGTTGATCGACCACGGTTTACACCAATTTCAACAAGTAGACCGACACCATTTTGATCTAATACCTGGAAAGGATCCTGTTTAAAGATTCCTTTATTGATATATTCAGGTAAGAATTTGCCGGCGTCGTCACGCGAATAACCTAAAGTCATTTGGGTTAAGTCGTTTGTACCGAACGAGAAGAAGTCGGCTTCTCTTGCAATATGATCAGCTGTTAAAGCAGCACGTGGAATTTCGATCATTGTTCCAACAAGGTAATCAATACGTTCGCCTTTTTCGGCAAATACCTTCTCGGCTGTACCACGAATAATGTCTGCCTGGTTTTTCAATTCAGCAATTGTACCAACTAATGGAACCATAATTTCAGGACGAGCATCGATACCTTTAGCTTTTAGGTTCATAGCTGCTTCAATAATGGCACGTGCCTGCATGGCAGTAATTTCAGGATAAGTAATACCCAAACGGCAACCACGGTGGCCCAACATTGGGTTAAATTCGTGGAGCGATTCAACTTTATTTTTTACTTGTTCAACCGAAATGCCCATTTCATCAGCCATTTCTTTTTGGTTAGCTTCTTCGTGAGGTACAAATTCGTGCAATGGCGGGTCGAGCAAGCGAATGGTTACGCCAAAACCTTCCATAGCTTCAAAAATTCCTTCGAAGTCGCTACGCTGCATAGGCAACAGTTTGGCTAAAGCTTTTTCACGTCCGGCAACGTCATCAGCCAGAATCATTTCGCGCATGGCTTTAATACGGTCGCCTTCAAAAAACATGTGCTCAGTACGGGTCAACCCAATACCTTTAGCTCCAAAATTACGTGCAATACGTGCGTCTTTCGGAGTATCGGCGTTGGTACGAACGCTCATGCGGGTATTTTTGTCGGCAATAGCCATTAATTCACCAAAATCACCGCTCAATTCGGGATCTTTTGTTGCGATTTTTCCTTCATATACTTCTCCGGTTGTGCCGTTTAGTGAAATGAAATCGCCTTCCTTAAATAACTTACCAGCAACAGTTAGTGTTCTGGCTTTGTAATCAATTATCAACGAACCAGCACCTGAAACACAACATTTACCCATTCCTCGGGCAACAACAGCTGCATGAGATGTCATACCTCCACGGGCAGTAAGTATCCCCTTAGCTACATTCATACCACGAAGATCTTCCGGCGATGTTTCAATACGAACCAGAACAACTTGTTTTCCTTTGGCAACCCATTCTTCAGCTTCGTCGGCAAAAAATACGATTTGACCTGTAGCTGCTCCGGGAGAAGCAGGCAACCCTTTAGCCAGAACATGGGCCGCTTTAATCGCGTTTTTGTCGAAAACCGGGTGGAGTAATTCATCGAGTTTGTTTGGTTCAACACGCAATAGAGCGGTTTTTTCATCGATTAAGCTTTCTTTCAGCATATCCATAGCAATTTTCACCATTGCAGCGCCGGTACGTTTCCCGTTGCGGGTTTGCAGGAACCACAATTTTCCTTCCTGGATAGTGAATTCCATATCCTGCATATCGGTGAAATAGTTTTCAAGCTTATTCTGAATAGCAAAAAGTTCTTTATAGATTTCAGGCATAGCTTCTTCCAATGAAGGATATTTAGCGGCTCGGTCTACTTCAGAAACACCTGCTAAAATAGCCCAACGTTTTGACCCTTCAAGAGTGATTTGCTGTGGGGTACGGATACCGGCGACAACGTCTTCTCCTTGTGCATTAATCAGATATTCACCATTGAAAAGATTTTCCCCTGTCCCGGCATCGCGGCTAAAGCATACGCCAGTTCCTGAAGTTGATCCCATGTTTCCAAATACCATGGCCTGAACATTAACAGCAGTTCCCCATTCTTCCGGAATTTGGTTTAACTGACGATATAAAATTGCACGGTCGTTCATCCAGCTGTTAAATACAGCATAAATAGCTCCCCACAATTGTTCCCATGAGCTTTCTGGAAAATCGTGACCTGTTTTTGCCTTAACAGCAGCTTTAAATTTCAAAACAAGTTCTTTAAGGTCGTCGACCGAAAGTTCAGTGTCGTTTACAACACCTTTTTCGTGTTTTACTTCTTCAATAATTTCCTCGAATGGATCGATGTCTGTTTTAGAGGTAGGTTTCATGTCTAAAACTACGTCGCCATACATTTGGACAAAACGGCGATAGCTATCCCACACGAAGCGTGGATTGCCGGTTTTTTTTGCCATTCCTTCAACTACAGTGTCGTTTAATCCAAGATTAAGGATGGTATCCATCATACCTGGCATTGAAGCACGTGCTCCTGAACGTACAGAAACTAAAAGCGGATTTGAAGCATCTCCAAATTTGCTGTTTGTTTGACTTTCAATGTGAGTAATTGCTTTTTCTACATCCGTTTTAATTAATTCGACAACTTTTTCACGTCCGTCTTTATTATAAATGGTACAAACGTCAGTAGTGATCGTAAAGCCGGGAGGAACCGGAACTCCGATCAGGTTCATTTCAGCAAGGTTTGCACCTTTACCTCCAAGTAAGTTTTTCATATCAGCTTTTCCTTCAGCTGCACCATTTCCGAACGTATAAACGTACTTTGTCATAGAGTGTTAATTTATAAATTATTGATATGTAGTCAGTTATTTTAGATGTTCTGTAAAAAAATATTTAAACGAAAAAACAGTTAAAAACAAAAATTGTTTCACCTGAAAAGTGAGGCAAATATATACATTCATTTATCAAGCTAAAAATACTTTCTTAACTTTAATTTAATATTAGCCGTTTTTTATTTGAAATTTTAATTCACTTTTATTTGCAGATTTCAAAACAGTTCTGTTGTAAATATTTAGAACGTTTTTAAACGGTTTATAGTAGGGAGAATATAGAAGTGAATGAGTAAGGGATAAAATCTTAACATTAGTTAACTATCGTTCATACCTCTTAACGTTTTGATGTTTTATTTTTGTATCGAAGTTAGTTTTAAGTACTACACAATAGGTTTTTTTCATAGAAATAGGTTAGGTTAGAGTGAAAGGGTGGCAGAGGCCATCCTTTTTCTATTTTACCGGATATAATACCCTTTCGTTAAGGTTAAGCTTTAACGCCTTTTTGCCGCAAGGAAAAATTGTACATGGTTCTGGCATATCAAAGCTGTGTTTTCCGCTTGATCGGATTCTTTTACTTGTCTTAATTCATATTAAATATGGGAAAAGGATTTGAAAATAAAAACACCCAACTTAACATTTCATAAATGTAAAATTGGGTGCATTTTCGCTAAGAAGCTGATTATAAATATTTTTGGCGGAGAGAGAGGGATTCGAACCCCCGGACCGCTCTCACGGTCAACGGTTTTCAAGACCGCCGCAATCGACCACTCTGCCATCTCTCCAAATGCGGTGGCAAAAGTAGAACATTTTTTTGTACTGCAAAAACTATTATAAAAAAAAACCAGTTTTTTTTTCGCAAAAAATATTTGCTAATGGTTGCTTTTTTGAATCATATTTAAGAATTTAGTATCAAATTAAATTCAACGATTTGAAAGCATTGATTTTATTGAGGTTTTCAATTTATATTAAATGGTTCAATTGAAAAATTTAATGATTTTTAAACTCAGATATTTTTAACCTTAAAACAGTTTTCCTATGAACAAAGCACAATTAATCGATGCAATTGCTGAAAAAGCTAATTTGACTAAAGCTGATGCAAAAAAAGCCTTGGATGCTTTTGTTGATTCCACTTCAGAAGCTTTAAAAAATGGAGATCGTGTTGCACTTATTGGTTTCGGTTCATTTTCTGTCGCTTCACGAAGTGCAAGGACAGGAAGAAATCCTCAATCTGGTAAGACCATTGAAATTCCGGAAAAGAAAGTTGTTAAATTTAAACCAGGTGCCGAATTAGCTGATTCTATTTAACAAATACCTGGATAAAATTTTCAGAAAAAGGGAGGCATTATCAAAATGTTTCCCTTTTTTTATCTTTGCCTGCTTTAAAATTATAGAATGGATTCCAAATTAATTGATTATTTATCCGGGTTTCTTACTCAAAAAAGATATGCGTTGCTTAATCGAATTCTCGAATTGAGAACAAACTACCTTACCATTGTTTTAGAAGACTTATATCAAACTCAAAATACAAGTGCTGCAATTCGCTCTGCCGATTGTTTTGGAATTCAGAATGTACATGTTATCGAAAATAAAAATATTTTTCATGTTAATCCGAATGTTGTTCGTGGGGCTACAAATTGGGTGACGGTTAATCGGTATGATAATGAAGAAACTAATACTCCCAGGGTATTTCAGAAATTAAAGGATGATGGATACAGAATTGTTGTGGCCACGCCTCATAACCATGATGTGCCACTTGAAGATTTTGACCTTGAAAAAGGAAAAGCTGCTATTGTTTTTGGATGTGAACGGCCCGGTTTAACCAGTTTTGCTCTTGAAAACGCTGATGAATACATGAAAATTCCGATGGTAGGTTTCACTGAGAGTTTAAATGTATCAGCCTCAGTAGCAATTGTACTTCACGATCTAACTTACGAGTTACGAAAAAAAAACAATGTCAATTGGCAGCTTAGCGAAGTAGAGAAACAAAAAGTACTATTGGATTGGCTGCGCATTTCAATTAAGCGCGTTGATTTAATAGAACAAAAGTTTTATGAATTGAATAAATAAAGAAATCGTACATGGAAGTTTTTGTAGAAAAATTTGCTGATATAAAAATACTTAGGTATTTGGTTCCCGAATTTGAGAAACTTACGCCACAACGAAAGATTTACATCTATTATCTTTCTCAGGCTGCATTGTGTGGCCGTGATATTCTATGGGATCAGAATAATCGGTACAATCTGATTGTCAGGAATTTTCTCGAAAATATATATAAAACTTATTCTGGTAATCGGGGAACATCTGAATTTGACCAATTTGTTGTTTACCTAAAAAGAGTTTGGTTTTCAAATGGAATTCATCATCATTATTCAACAGATAAAATTCCTGTAGGTTTTACAAACCTATATTTCGAGAAACTGATTGAATTGTCTGATTGGTTGTCATTTAAGGTTGCTGGTTATGATGAGAATGAACAACTTGTTTCTGAGATTAAAGAGTTGCTTTTTAATCTGGAAATTGAACGAAAACGGGTTAATCTGGAAACAAATGCTGATTTGATATTATCTTCAGCAAATAATTATTACCAAGGCGTTACTCAACCAGAAGCTGAGGCGTTTTATGCCGGACTGAAATCTATTGCTGGCCGAGAACCAATATCTTATGGTCTAAATTCTACATTGATTAAAGAAAACGAACAGTTAAAAGAAGATGTTTGGAAAGTTGATGGTAAATATAGTGAGGCCATCGAAAATATAATTTACTGGTTGAAAATGGCTATTGAATTTGCTGAAAATGAGCTTCAACGATCCTATATCCGAAATTTGATAGAATATTATACCACTGGCGATTTAGCAAAATTCGACGAATACAGTATTAATTGGGTTAGGGAACAGTTGGGTGAGGTTGATTTTGTAAATGGATTTATTGAGGTTTACGGTGATCCACTTGGTATTAAAGGAAGTTGGGAATCGATTGTGAATTTCAAAGATAAAGAAGCTACCAAACGGGCCGAAATCCTTAGTGAAAATGCTCAATGGTTTGAAGACCATTCACCTGTATCAGAAGAATTTAAGAAGAAAGAGGTGAAAGGTGTTAGTGCTAAAGTAATTAATGTTGCGATTCTTGGAGGCGATTGCTATCCTGCAACACCGATTGGAATTAATTTACCTAATGCCGAATGGATTCGCGAAAAACATGGATCGAAATCGGTTACTATTGAAAATATAACGCAAGCTTATTTTTTGGATTCCATAGGAAACGGGATGCTTGAAGAATTTGCTCTTTCATCAGAGGAAATTGTAAGGGCCCGAAATTTTGGGTATTTAGCTGGAAATTTGCATACCGATTTACATGAATGTTTGGGACATGGCTCCGGAAGGATTCTGGAAGGTGTAAATACTGAGGTGCTGAAAAATTACTATTCGACAATAGAAGAAACCCGTGCCGATCTTTTCGCTTTGTACTATATCATGGATGAAAAGCTTGTTGATTTGGGATTAATTCCATCGTTGGAAGCTTCAAAAGCTGAGTATGACGCATACCTCAGAAATGGGCTGATTACACAATTAACACGTATAGAGCCAGGAAAAGATATTGAAGAGTCGCACATGCGTAACCGGCAATTGATATCGCGCTGGGTAGTAAATGCAGGTATGCTGGAGCAGGTTGTTGAATTGGTTACAAATAATTCGAAAACGTTTGTCAGAATAAACGATTATACCAAACTTAGATATTTATTTGGTCAGTTACTGAAAGAAATACAGCGAATTAAGTCGGAAGGAGATTATAAATCGGCACAGGAAATTGTTGAAACTTTTGGAGTAAAAGTTGACCGTGAATTACACATTGAAGTGCTTGAACGTTTTAAAAAGTTGGATTTGGCCCCTTATGCGGGTTTTGTGAACCCCGTTTATGAATTGATGACATGGCCGTGCGGAACTCCTTACGATGTGGCTATTCGTTACGATGAAGATTATACTTCACAAATGCTTCGTTACAGCGACGAGTTTGGCTTTTTGTCGAGGAAAATTAGTTTATAGTAGAATAGATATTACAGAACAGAGGTAGTTCGACTACCTCTGTTCTGTAATATCTATTCTAATTCTAATGTTGAGCTGTACTGAATGAAACGTCGGTTCCCCATTGCTTATTAGGTCGGTTGCCCATAACCAATTCGAGTTTCCCTCCATTTACAATTTCAGAATGGGTCAACCATGCCCGGTTAATATCTATACCGTTCAATCGTGCCGATTGTATGTATTTATTCACTTTTGAACAGTTTTTTGCGTCCACAGTAAAAGTCTTTCCTCCAGGCAAATCGATTGTAATTGTATTGAAGAAAGGGCTTCCAATAGCATATAAGTTCGAACCTGAGGTAACAGGGTAAAATCCCATTGCCGAAAAAATATACCATGAGCAAAGTGCTCCACCATCTTCATCTCCGGCTAAACCAAGAGGTGAATCGTCGAACCACATATCCATAATTTCGCGTATACGCCGTTGGGTTTTCCAGGCTTGTCCTGCATAATTGTACAAATACGGAATATGGAACGAAGGCTCGTTCCCTGCCGGAAACATACCATTCAAACCTGTGGCATCGGGAAATTGTCCCATAAATTGCCATTTTGATATGTGCGTGGGTTCGTTAAATAAATTGTCCAAACGATCTACAAATTTAGCTTTTCCACCCATCAACTCAATGAGGCCGGGAATATCGTGCATTACGTTAAATGTCCAGGGGTAACTATTATTTTCGGTGAAATAAAGACGAGAACCCGTTCCGCCTGAAAGTTGCGGATCAAATGGTTCGATCCAGTTTCCTTTGTCATCTTTAGGAGCCATGAAACCAATAGCTGGGTTATAAACATTTTTATAGTAGGCCGACCTTTTCATGAAATAATTATAGTCATCTGTCTTATTCAATGCCCTGGCTAGCTGAGCAAGGCACCAGTCATCGAAACTGTGTTCGAGGGAAAGCGCAACCGACTGTCGTTTCTCGAATCCATCTACCATTGCAACGGTTTCCTTTTCACCTTCTTTCAATGCAGGATACCACCCATGTTCAATATAAAATGAATCAAGCGAACACATTGGTCCTGTTCTCCAGGGAAGCATTGTTCCTTGCGTTGCATTCTTTTTCAAGCCTTCATAAGCTTTTTCCACATCAAAGTTTTTTGCTCCTTTTCTATATGTATCCAACATCAAAGGAGCAGTGTGAAATCCTATCATAGCCGGAAAATCGCCATAAAACTGAGGAAAGCCTGGCATCCATTTACTTTGCTGGTACATATCGACGTAGGATTGAACCATATCAGCCTGCATATCAGGGTTGAGAATAAGCCCCAGGGGGTGCAGGCAACGGAATGTATCCCACAACCAATCGTCAACAAAGAATGGGCGGCCATTCGTTTCATGAATCTGATGGTCGTAGCCGCTATAATATTTTCCATATTCCGATATATCTACCATTCGTTCGCTGGCGCGATACAGGCAAGTATAGAAAATTCGTTTTTGGCGTTCAGTTCCGCCTTTAACCTTAATTTGATTGATTGTTTTTTTCCATAGCTGATAACTTTCGTTTTTCACCTGTTCAAAGTTCTTTCCTGTAGTTTCTTTTTGCAGGTTTTCTTTGGCCTGATCTTCACTTATGAATGAGATACCTATTTTGACGAAAAGAGGCTCACTCAAATCTTTGTAAGTCGCAAAAACCCCAAGTTTTTTACCGGTTTGTTCTTTTGCATTCGGAACCAGCTTTTCCTGATCAAAAATCCCGGTTTCGCTAAAAGGTTTACTCAGTTCAATATAGAAGTACTGTTTTGCATCTTGGTATTCTTCCCATCCCGAAAGGCTGTTTGTGCCAATAATCTTAAATGAGGATTGATTGGACGTTCTGAAAATAACATTGCAGGAATCTTTTTTGCTGTAATCGAATTTATACCATACCGATCTTTCAGTAGTTGTCCAGCTGGCCGTAATATCACGATCTTCAAGTAAAACCTGATGGAACCAAGGGTGAACCTGTTCCAAATCGTGATCGTAACCCTGGGCGTTGAGGTCTCGCGAGAAACTTACTTTTCCCTGGGTAGGTATAAGCTCAGTTACTACCCCTTGTCGGTAAGCAGGCATGTTAAAAGCAAGCCCGTAAATCTTATCCGAAAGGTAACGGTCGTTCAAACGGGGGCGGGTAAGGGGGAATACCCGAACCATACAATGAGGCCGGTGAACAGTCGGGTTTTTGGTGGTGAGCAGGGTGGCCACACTCCCTATATTCGGGTCGATATACGAAGTATAGTCTTTTGAACAACAGGACGATAATAATGCGATTACCCCGGTAAGGAGCGATAAAAGCAAATTTTGGGCCGATGAGCTATTCTTTTTTGCCATTTTAAGATGATTTAGTTGGTAGCTAAAGCGTGTTTATAGGACAAGGTTATGATTTTCAAATATAGTGTTTTTTTGTATTGAAGGTTGAATCTGATTGTTTCAGGGATTCCATCTTTCCCCAGAAATGGAATCCCTGACTGGCTTACTTGGCAGGTGCTGCCACCGGTTCTGCAAACGAATCGGGGTAAGTTACTTTATACTGGGGTTGCCGTTCGGTGGCTGATGCCGGGAACCAGATGTCCTTGTCTCGGTCGGCTTCATACATTTTCAGTATCCATGTGTCGAATTTTCGCTGGCCTTCGTACAGTTCGATCACCCTGGCGCCTTTGCCAACTGTGCCGTAGCACTGGCGCCCGGTCGATTCACCGTAGGCGAGGGCTATACCACGCAGGCACCCGATGTAATTGTTGTTGTGATCGTGCCCTGCGAAAATGCCCATCACATCTTTTGCTTCGTACATAGCGGTATATAATCCCGAGTTCAGGTCGGGCGAACAGACCGTTTCGATCTGGCTTCCAAGGGTTGTACCTTTACCTAACACTTCTTTGTATTCGGGTAGTGGAATGTGGAAAAAAGCCAGGGCTGGCAGTGGGTTGTTGCCATTAGCCTTGGTGAACTTTTCGCTTTGGGCGACATACCAGTTTATCTGGCTTAATCCGATCCAATGGTAACTGCCCAATTCGCCTTTGGGGTGAAACCCGGTTCCCGAGTCGAGGCAATAAAGCACTGCTGCCGTTTTATTTGTAGCCGATGATTTAATCTGCAAAACATAATTGCCATTTCCGGTAATATTTTGTGGTCCATTTTCGGTTAAGTTGTATGGCAGGCCAACAATTGCCTTCATAATTTCGGGTTTGGTTAGCTCATATTCCTGGTCGTGGTTTCCCATAATAGCTGCCCAGGGGGTTTTCATATCGGCCATAGTTTTCGAAAACGTTGCCCATGCACGGGCTGTATTTTTCGAGCAGACTACGTCGCCTGTCAGCATAATGAGGTCGGGTTTCTCGCTGGCGACAACCTTTTTCATCATCACCAGCATACTATCCGATCGGTACGAATCGACCTGGTAATGGAGGTCGGTAAACTGGATGATCTTAAATTTCCCGTTTGTATTGAATTTTAAGGTAGCTTTGGGGCTTTTCCCTTCAGCAAACGAAAGGCAAACCGTTATAAATAAGATGATTGTTGTTGTTAATATTTTTTTCATATCTTGAAATATTACCTGATGATTCTGTATTTAATTAATGCTGAACCGGGTTTTTGGGGAATGGCAAAGCTGAGGTTTTCCATCAGTTCGCGGCCTGTTTTGGTTAAAGTAATGCCATAATCTTCGAAAAACAGTTCGTAGGTTGAGGTTTCCGAAAGTCCATGAAGTTTAATTTGTATCATTTCGTTGTTGCATTCGCTGCGGCGGAAAGCTACCACAATGCCATCCTTTTCTTCCGGGCGGTCTAGCTGGTAGGCCAGCGAAGCATTGTCGCTTGTATTGGCCGGTGTCAGCGGGTAGTAATCGCCATAAAAATAGGGCCGCAGATTTTTGTATTCCTCGATTTTCTTTTGAATATCAGGGACCGATTCACAGTTTTTTCCTGTGACTTCCCAATTTGTGACGGCTGTAGCTCCTAAGCCTGAGCGGAAGGTATAATTGTCGGTCTTATAAATGGCTGTTCCGTGAATGGGCAAGTAGAAATTCAATCCGTAGGTATGGCATTGGTAGCCATTGGGTTCGCCATACTGGTAGTCGGTTCGCCAGAGTGGTGCGCTGCGCGAGGTGGTTTCCAGGTCGAGACGGCGGCCACCACTGGCGCAGTTATCTATTCGCATATTGGGCGAAATGGCCAGAATGCTGTCCCAAAAAGCGTACAACCCTTCGATGTGCCTGATTTCCGACATACCGACCCGATTGGGTTGGTCGTTGGCAATCCAGTAGGGCATGGGGTCGAAATTAAAATCCTGGCGGTAAATGTCAATCCCTTCTTTTTTCAGAAAAGAACAAATATGATCGGTCATCCAGGCCAGCGCCTCTTTGTTGCCTAAGTTGAACAGGTAATTGTTGCTTCCGGGGCGTTTAATCAGCCATTCAGGATGTTCCTTATCAATCTGGGTGTTGGGACGTACCCGTTCAGGTTCGAACCAGACCATAAATTTTGCACCGGCAGTATGGACAGCATCAGCAACCGGTTTCAACCCATTTGGAAAACGTTCTTTCTCAACAGTCCAGTTGCCTACATTTTCTCCCCAGCTACCTCCTTTTTTCAACCCGTTACACCCGGTGTACCAGCCGGCATCGAGCCAAAACACTTCAGGAAGAATGTTGAATTGCTGGTAACGTTTTACTAAGGCAACAGCAAATTCTTCAGTCAGGCATTCGTATTCGCCGCAAGGGGCCGGGTCGCCGTAATCGAAACTTCCTGATAAGGGGTATTCGGCAAATTTGCCATTGATCTTACGCGAATGGTGGGCCAGGATAAACCGGCGGAACTGGTTATGACCTACCATTCGGTCGTTGCCTTTCCAGAAAAGCAGGCATATTTTGGGCGTACGTATTTCTTCATTCGGGTAAAGCACTAATTTCATCCGTTCCATACCCGACTTGAGGGTTACCGATTTTTCACTGGTCTGGTTCACATCGGCAAACCATTTGCCAGTCCAGCCAATAGCAACCATAATTCCTTGTTTGCCTGGTATTTCAATATTGAAAAACGGGAAAGCCGTTTCGTCGGACGAACGTCCGCGACTGGGTGTCATGTAAACATTTTTGTTGGGTTTCAAGGCTTCGTCGATGGGCAGAAAATCGTTTCTTGCCGCATCGCTTCCCTTGGCATGGTAAAGCATAAACGTACCGCTTTCTTCAGAAACGAACGAATAATCAATAGCATCTGCTTTCTCGATGATTGGAGTGTTTTTTCCTGATTTATTGGTGAAATTCAGTACCCATTCCACGGCAGGGAAGTCGGTAAAGCAGGTAAGCGTACATTTCACAACCAACCCGTTTGGTTTTTCGGTATAGGTGTAAATGGTAACTTCTGAATTTGGCTCAGTGACTTGGCCTTTTTCAGCCTTGAACTGCCAGCTTTTCAGAAACTGGTTTGAATTTTTTCCGCCGTAAACAAACGAAAATGGCGGGGTTTTTCCTTGTGCAAAATGTTGGGCAACCCATTGGCTCATTTCCTGGGTTGACGGCTGGCTGGAAGGAGTACCATTGGCTGATGCAAGATTCCAGTTAAGAAATAGTATGCAAGTGACTGCTAGTAAAAATTTTGACATATAATTTTTCTTTAGTTTATATTTTTTGTTACGGGTTGCAGGCTGTAACATAGAACCTGCAACATTTTTATTTTTCTATATCGGTGCGGAACGGGATGGCTGGCAGTCCTTCCTTGTTGTACAGGTTGATATCGTCGGGATTGTTGGCCCAGCCGTAGCGAACCGCTTTAGGATCGGGTACTTCGCCGGAAAAGACTTCCACTTGGTTGCGGCCAACGATTTGCGCTTTTGCCCAATGAAATTTACCATCGGCGCCGGCAATAGCAAATCCTTTCAGGTAGCCATAGCGGTCTTTAATTTCCAACCCGCTACCAGTTTGGGTAAATGTAACTAAAGCTTTGCCATTTTTAAACTCAACACCCGAATACAATGGCCCCTGGCTCACAATATCTTTCCCATAAGTTATTTTCAGGGCATTCAGGGCTAACCGGCGACCTACTTCCTGCTTATTTTTGGGATGGATGTCGTCGGCATTACCAATATCGATAGCCGAAGCCATGCCTGTATTGGGCAATTTAAGCGTCATGGTCTGGGCTTCGCGCAGTTCGGCCCATTCGCTTTCCGATGGTTGTTCGCTGGCTTTCATGAAATTGGCCAGTTGCACCCAGATAAACGGGAAATCGCCTTCTTTCCAGAGGTTTCGCCAGTCGGTAATTAGTTCAGGAAACACCCGTTGGTATTGCTTGGCACGTCCGGCGTTCGATTCGCCCTGGTACCAGATTGCCCCCCGGATGCCGTAAGGCACGATGGGGTGGATCATCGAGTTGTACAGCATAGTTGGGTATAAATTGGGCAGGAAAACAAAATCCTGAGAGGTTTTTGCAAATTTGATTTTCCAGTTTCCGGCAAGGGGTATTTTCTGGTTCCCGGCCATCAGAAAGAGTTCGTCGGGCTGCCCCCATATTCCACCTTTTCCGCCTTTGTCGAAAACCCGCACGGTAATGATGTTTTTGCCGGGTTTAAGGAGTTTGGCTTCAACCGGATAGATTCGTTCTTTCGACGATGGCCCTTCGGTTTTCCCGATTTCGGTGCCGTTGAACCAGGTGATGTCCCAGTCGTCCACTTTGCCCAGGTGAAGCTCGGCGTTGCCTTTGCATTGGTCTTCGGTCAGGGTTACGGGGCAACGGTAAAAGGCAATGCCGTTCACATCGTCGTACCCTTGTTCTTCCCAGTATTTCGGAACAAATATGGTTTTCCACTGACTGTCGTCGAATTCGGGAGTCATAATTTTTTGGTCATCTTCCAACAATTCGCCGCCCAAAAGTTCCCTGATTTTTTCCTGTTTCTTGTTGTAATCGCCAATCGGGTCGCCATGTTGCAGTTCGTCCAGTTTCCCGGCAAAATCGGGATCGTTTTTCATTGTTTCGGGGCTGATCCAGGTTTCGGCCACTGTTCCGCCCCACGAAGTGTTGATCAACCCGATGGCTACGTTCAGTTCCTGGTGCAACTTACGGCCAAAAAAGTAGCCCACGGCGGTAAACCCGGGAATGGTCGAGGGCGAGCATACGCTCCATTCGCCTTCTTTTATATCATCAATTGGCTTTCCTTCTATATTCCGTGGAACGGTAAATAGCCTGATGTTTGGGTAATTAGCCGAAGCAATTTCTTCTTTGGCATTGTTGCTGGCATCGACGCTCCATTGCATGTTCGACTGGCCTGAGCATACCCAGACTTCACCCACCATCACGTTGGTCATTTCGATCGTGTTTTTACCTTTGATGGTCAGGGTATAAGGGCCACCGTAGTCCATTACCGGAAGCTTGGCCATCCATTTGCCGTCTTTCGCGGCTTTGGTTTTCACCGTTTTCCCGTTCATCGAAATACTGATGGCCTCGTTTGGGTCGGCCCATCCCCAGATGGAGTTTTCGACACCTTTTTGAAGTACCATGTTGGAGCTGAAGATTTTGGCTGGCTTTACGTCGGCCCGGATGAAGTTAAGTCCTGCGCTGATAATTGATAGTAGCAGGATAAGGATTGCTTTTTTCATAGTTCTCATATTTAGGTGTTTATCATGGTTATTCATTTCTTTTTTATCGAATTAGGCATTTTGTTAATACTATCTGATGCCGGAGGCATCGAATGTTTCTTCGTCCATTCTTTTCTATAAACATGCCAACCCTCCGGATTTGTATTATACATTGATGCAAAATCGATATATTTATTTCCTTATTTCAATTTGGTTGATCCCATCTCTTTTGATGACCAATATGTTGTCAACGCCCCTGAATTTGCCGAAGCTCCAGTATTTCTTGTCGAGCGGTTTGCCTTTCGAGAATACTTTGGGGGCAAAGGTGAGCTTAACCCGCTCTTCGCCCGAATTGCTTTCGGTGGTGTACGAAATAGCTTGTGGCGCATAGCGTACATGGGTAATCATCGACGAGGCATAGAAAATGTGGCTCTCGTTGGCGGGAAGCATATCGGGCATTTCCGAAATACCGTCGAGGATGTGGGGCAGGTAATCCCAGTACGAGTCGGAGAACCAGGGTTCGATATACCCGATGCCGGTGTAGTTAATGCCCATCCCGTCTTTCGAGTATTTGTTATAAGCCGAGTAGGTGGCTAAGGCAAACGAGGCGCGGGCTTCTTCGCGTACCTTCTCGTCGAGGCAAACGCCGTACCACTTGGCAACGATCGAGGCATAACGCGCTGTGTGACTGCTCATTTCCTTGAAACAACCGTCTTGTTCCTTGATGCTGGTCGCGCCAAACCGTTTTTCCTTTCCGAAGCGGTTATTGACCCAACTGATCAGCGCCGGAATGTGTGTTTTATAATCGGGGTCAACCGATGGGTGGTTCAGGATGTACCGGGCGGTTTCCATCGGGTTTTGCTGGTTCATGTTGGTGTAGCTCGACTTCACGTCTTCGTAGTAACCCGACCAAATATTGTTTTTCATCGGGTAATCCAGAATCCATTTCCAGAGCAGGTCGCACTTGCTTTTGAGTTCCTTTTTGTCGATGGTCGTGGCTTTGTTATCGAGGAACTCGTCGAAAAGCTGGACGGGCAGTGTCATATTCGAGCAATACGGGTCGAGGACTTTGCCCGTTTTCAGGTTGACCATGAACGGAATGGGCGACTGTTTTTCGTTTCCCGGGCTAACGTGCTTCAGGATGGTGCGGGCAATGTTTTCGGCCTTGGTGAAGTATTGTTTGTCGCCCGTGAAGCGGTAATAGTTGTAATAGCCAATGGCCACCATGCAGATTTTGTCAACCCCGCTCCACTCGTCGGTGTATTCGCCATCGGGGGTATCGTCCTGGGTGCGTGGCACATCGGCCCATGCCCAGTCTTTTGGCGTGTGGTAGTATGCCACACGTTCCATCAGTTTTTTCACCGGGATCAGCGCGGCGCTGTCGCCCGAATAGGCATAATACCTCATGAAGGTTTCCATCCCGAAATAAACATTACTGCCCGGGTTGTTTTGTTTGTAAATGAACGAACCGTCGCTGTTCAGTTTCGAGGTGACCAAGTACAGCGGGTCGTCGCCAAACTTCGATTTGTAGGTTGGGCACTTTTCCAGGAAGTTCATGCTCCATTTCAGTATATTGTTATACTCGGTCCAGGGTTGAAGTTTGCCGTTTTTCAGAACCACTTCGTGATCCAAAATTTTTGGTACATTTTGGGCAACTCCCAACATAGCAGAGAGTAAGGCCATTGCCAAAGCGATGCTAATATATTTCATTTTCTTGAAGTTATTTGGTTTATGTTGTTCATGTTACGAGATGCATGTTCCGGTTTCTCTGGATGGCGGGGGAGACTTCTCTCGTTTCATTTCTTATTTATTGTTCGTTATTTCTTATTTTTTTGTTTGAATATTCATCCGATGACTCCGAGTCATCGGATGAATAGGAACTGGTTTTCATTCAAAGAACTTTCCTTCGCGGCCTTCCCTTTGGATATTCATTATTGGATATTTAACATTGGATATTTCAAAAACAAATATCCAATATCCAATACCCAATACCCAATATTCAAAGAACTATCCTTCGATATCCCTTCCTCTCTATTTAGGGGAGGCTTACCAGTCTTATCTCCCATGGTGCTACCTCTGGAACGACGAACTTCCGGTATGGGCCGTCGGTTTCCGATGAGCGGATCGTGGTTTCGTGGCATTGCATGTCATATATATTGATGGTTTCGCTGGTGGTCAGCAGCATCAAAACCAGGTTTTTGGCCGGGTCGAACGATGCGTTGGTGAAGGCCAGCGCGACCTTCCCGTCACTTGGTTGGCGCACCCACAGGTTTGTTTTGTTGAACGAAGCGATGTAGGCCGGAAGCGTATCTTTCGACAACCACCGGAATACTGTCTTCATTTGCAGGCTCTTGGTGTAGCTTTCCATGAACGTAAAAGGGTAATAGCCAGCCACGCAGACCCGTCCGCCCAACTTGTTTTCGAAGATACCCAGCGTGCAATCGGCCAGGTCTTTCCCTGCGTAGTCGGTTAACCCGGCCAGCGACTGCGCTTTTTCGCTGGTTTTGCGCAATGTCCAGGCGGGCGACTTCCAGAACGATTGCCGGTTGTCGCGTTCCCGCCCGGCATAATTTCCGTTAAACGGGTGGTTGCTGAACCGTTCGATGCGATCTTTGTATTCGGCCTGGATGGGTTCGAATCCGGTCAGCTCGCTAAAGCCCATCTTGTTCAGCAGTTTCAGCGTTTCGGCATCCATATAAACCCCGCCCGAGAGTATTTTCTGAAGCTCATCGTTCGATAGTGCATAAACGTTGTCCTCGCTCAGAATGGTGACTTTCTGGTTTTTGTTCGAATAACAGATCGGCAACCCAATATCGTAAAATTCATGGCTGACGACCGGGTTACCAGAACTGGTCCAGTTTCCATCGTTCAGGTTACCAGTGATGTAACTGTCCTTATTCCAGAAAGTTTGTATTCCGGAAAGAGGAGAACGGCCCAGCGTTTTAGCCATCAGGTCGAAAAACGGTCGTTCCTGGTGCAGTAGGGCAATCAGCGATTCGTATTCGTCGAGCCCGTAACCCGAAAGGACGTTGAATGCAGCACCGGTGCACCCGGCGGCAATGTGAGAACAGGCTTCGAGTGCAACAATCCGGTCGGCTTTCTTCAGGTTTTGATAGGGAAAATTCTCGATTTCCGACTGGATGGAAACCACATCATCGGGTAATGCTGATACCTGGCGGCCAATGTCGTGCGATTTTCCAGCCAGTTCGGTGGTATTCATATCGTTGTAATATCCACCGCCCGGTCGCCACATCACCTGTGCATGGTTCGGCCCTGATAGTATGTTGGCCCAGTTGTCGAAATCGTACCCTTCGATAAAGCGGTCGCCGGTCATAAAGCCAAGCGGCATTGCCGGCTTTATTTGGTGAACGGTTTTTTCAATCAGTTCGAACAGGTGAGTGATGGTGTTGCGGTTGTGTTGCAGCCATGCTTTTCTTACTTTCAGTTTTTCTTCCACCGGGCCTTCGTTCAGGGCTTTTTTCAGGCTTTCGCGGGTGTATTTTATGCCGGTTTCTTTTTCGAAGATTTTCAGGCAGTTGTCGCAAAAGCAACCGTTACCGACTGGCATGTGACCAAATCGAACATCGTCGTCGATCCAGATGTAATCGGGGTTAGCCCCTGCAACCAGTTGGTATTGAGCGCGGACATATTCCTGCACGTTGGTGTCGTTGGGGCAAAACGAACCTAGGCACACCTGCCCGTCGATGTTGGTCATCCCGGTATAATTGCCTTTGAGCGAGTTGTCGAGGTTTTCTTCGTGGTGGCCGATGGTGGTCAGTATGTTGATCCCGGCTTTGTAGCCCCGTTTGCGGGCCTGTTCCAGCCGTTCCTTCATCACCGAGGTACGTTCTTTAATTACATCGAGCGGGAGCGGGGAATGGGTGAACGAAGTAAACAAGGTGATCTCATCGGTTACGCCCTTGTATTTGTCGAACATATTGAGCAACTCGTTAAAGGCTTCCGGCGAGTTCCATTGTGGCACGCCGATACGGAACGAGATGAAGGCCTTTTCGATGCCTGAGTTGGCTGATGGTGCTGGCGTGTCTGGTTTTTGCGAGCATCCCCAAAGAAACAGGACGATCAGAATGAGTTGGATTTTTAGTTGGTTCATTGGTTTTTGATATTAAAGTTAGTACATCCGTGGTATCCCCAGCCGTGTTTTTCCCGACGGGTGGTTCTTTACCTGTTGGTTGGGCGCTGGGTTTTCGCCTGTAACCATCCACGATTTAAGGTCGTACCCTTCAGGAATAATTGTAATCACTTCGTTTTTAGTAGTTTTGATCGTGATGGTTTCGCCGCTCAGGTTTTGTTTTTTCCTGAAATTTGACTGACAGACAGCTTTTCCCCAGGGCAGGGCCAGTTTACAGGGGTTGCCCAACTGGCTTTCGATGCAAATCCATTGAACTTTTCCCGATTTAATTTCCGAAGAAACGACAAAACCGCCCTCGGCGTGAAGGGTAAAACGTCCGTCGCGGTTGGACGGGAAAGCCGGGAAAACACGGATTGTACCGTCGTAACTTTGCAACAGCGATTCGTTGATGGCTGTTGCCAGTACTGACATCGACTCCATCGACTGGTGCCGGAATGGCCACATCGGGAGCAGGAATTTATCTTTGGAGTTCACATCTCTCACCGTGTTGGTGCGGAAAAACCATTCGGCATCCTTGTTTACTTCACTTTCAAGCCCCCAATGCCCCCAGCCGTTGCAATAGATTTGCCACCTTCCGGGGAAACGTGTTAGGTCGGACGACAGTTCGCTGCCCAGCCCCAGACGGGCCAAAACCACGGGAACAGGGTCCCAGCCAGTGACTTCCGAACCGTACAAAAGGGCAGTAGTACTCATCTTGTCGAACAATTCGGTGCCTTTTTGCGACAAGCCTATTTGTCCCGACGGAAAAACAGGAGAACTAGGTACTGATGGGAAAATGCCATCGAGCAGTTTCAGCCCGTGATTGACTGTTGAGTCTTCAACTGGGTTATAGGTACTTAACATTTTATGATCCTTAATGCCCCATCCGGCAGCAAGTATCTGATCGGTAGGGCAGGTTTTTCCTTTGAAAAACCCTTTTTGAAGCTGAAAGCCTCTTCCGTTACGGGCAATTATATTTTCGCCGGCCTGTATGGAAGGCAGCGGGGCAAGATGGTCGAGTATTTCCTGCCATTTTTCGGCTTCCTCCATTTTTGTCCCAGAGGCATTCAGGGCTTCGAGCGCGGTTGCGAACAAGGCGCGGGCATAAACCAGTTCGGTCAGCCCGTCTTTCAGTTTAATCCAGCCTTCGTAGCCGGTACCTTCTTTGGCGTGGTACAGCCCGTCAGCTTCCTTAACCAGTACCGATTCGTAAAAATGGGCAGCTTCGAGGATAAATGGCAAGGCTTTTTCCTGTAGAAATTTACGGTCGCCAGTGTACTGGTACTGTCGCCAAAAATCGAGAGCAATCTCGGCAACCGGGGTGTGGTTGTCTTTTTCGCCCGACGAGTTGTAGCCACGTCGATCGGCTACATCGGAAATGAATGCGCCCCTGGCATTAAACAGTTCTTTGGCATCTTTTTGCGCGTATGGTAGCGAGTTGAAACGGAAGTCGAGGTAAGGCATGACTAATTCGTGGAACCCGGCAGCGTTTAGCGGCCAGTACAACTGTTGCTGGTTCCAGTGAAAATAGAAGTTCCAGTTTTGCACATCGTGGCTCCAGCCCCACAACCCGTTGTTGAACCGTCCGGGATATTTGCCGCCCTGCGAGGCATTGGCATAGTACATGGTCAGGTACCACAGGTTGTTGAGGTAATCGTCGCCGTAATCGACCAGAGACCTTTGCCAGAGCGACTTCCATACTTCGGCATTCGACTGGCCGATAGCTTCTATCCCTTTTTCTTTGGCGAATGAAAGGCTTTGCTTTGCTTCGGGGACGGGGTTTTCGCTTTTGGGCGAAGTAATGGCAAAAGCCAGTTGAACGCTTTTTTCCTGTTTCCCGCTTAGCTTGATGTTTGCACAACGCGAATGTTCGCGCGAGTAGTTGACCGTTAACCCGTTACTGTGGATAACACTGCCGCCAACTGCAAATCTTCCTCCCGACAATTTCTGGGTAACGAAAACGCCCGAATCGTCGGCTATGGCTTCGGTTCCCGACAGCCCAATGGAGGCATCGCGGTTAATCTGGCTGTACCAGTGCGAGTAGGTGCGCGAACCGTACCGTTCCACTGCAATGTCGATTGGAGTATCTTCGTTCAGGCCGCTTTGCAGGTCGAACAGCAGGTTGCCCGTGGCATGATCGATAAAGGCCCTCAGGGCAATTTTACCAAACGGTGTTTCCGACTCCATCGTCATCGACGCATCGGCTAGGTTGAGTCGGGCTTTAAAGTTGTACAGATACAATATGCTGAAAACCGGTAGCTTAAAGTCGATGACGATCCGACAAGCATGGCGTTGCGTGGTGCTGTAATCCTCTTCTTTCCCGCTCCAGTTGTGAAACGGACCAAATGCTGCATCATCCCACAAATCACTTTTGTTTACCACTGCGATGAGTTTCGAATCTTCGCACCAGCACAATACGCCAATCTCGCCGTTCCCCAATGGGATGCCCTGCAACGGGTCGATGGGCGGGCTTTGGTAAACCAGGTCGTATTGCGCTACCCGCCCCGGCCAGGCAATATTCCAGCAATTTTTCGAAGGGTCGAAAGCCGACTGGATTGGGTTGTTTTTTGGGGTTTGGGCCAGTACCGGATAGTACAGGAAGGTGATAAAGAGAATGCCAATATGCAGGAGTCGTTGTTCCATAGTTTATTGTTTGGCTGATACTTGCACAAAGGTGGTATCCTTTGGAAAATAACTTTCGAAGAAAACCCTTTCGGTTCCATTGAACTGGGCTGTACGTATCGTTCCCCAGGTTTCCTGGTCGCCGGTGGCATAGTATAGATAGGTCTTCCCCTGGTATTCGAGAATGTCCACGTCCGAATTATTTTTCCCTTCGCCTGCTCCAGCCTCAAGTACCGGGTTAAAAGGGCTTAGTTCCCAGGTTTCGAGGTCTTTCGACCGTGCCATATACGATATCCAGCCATTGTGCCCCTGAACCTTAGAGTGGAGGTAGATAACGTAGTAGTACGGGGCGAAATACCGGATAACCGGACAGGCCGAGTATTCGCGCTTCTCGCCGGTGAAGGCCAATCCATCCACTTTTTCCCATTTCGACAAGTCGTTCGAGCGGGCAAACTTGAAGCAGAACTGGACAGGCTTGTCCGATTCGTAAGCCATTACATAGCCTTTATCGTCGCGGCAGACCGACGAGTTGAACAAGTGTTCGCCATCTTCAGGTAAAATCACTTTTTCGGTTTTCCAGTTTTTCAGGTCGGTCGAAACCAGCCGGTCGATCCCTGTCGAGTTCATCACCCGGCCAAAGTCGGTGAATTCGAGCGCAAAAACATTCAGCTCGTTGCCGTTGACGAATGCCGAAACGAACGAATGCCCTTCGCCAAACCGGGCAACTTCCATCCCGTTTTGCAGGTCGTCGATGTATAAATAGGCATCTTTTCCTTTGGCCTCGGCGCCACCCGGACGGTAATTGGCCACGATCAGCAACAGGTTGCCACACTCGAATGGCGTGTTTTCCATGGGTGTTCGCCCTTCGCCCGAAAAAGCAAAGGGCAGCTTGGTTAACACGGGTTTGCCCTGGTTTTGCGAAAAGGCTGTAAATGCCGACAGAAAGAACAGAAGTGTAAGCATCGTCAGGGTTTTACACCATGAGGAGTATTCATCATGCTCACTCTCTGTTTTTCCAGCCCAGACTAATCTCGGTACTACGTTTAGTATTATTTCGTTCATTGCTATTTTCGTTTAGAATATGAAGTTGTAGTTTTGTCAATGTGGTGATGACAGGGAAAATTGATCCTTCATTCCACTATGTTCCATTCGGGATGACAAGTGCGTGCAGAAGAAACGAGGCTGTCCAAAAAGCAACTATTATGTTGGTTTTTCTCTGTGAAACTCTGTGGACAACTCTGTGGAACTCTGTGTTCCAATTGTTTATTTTCTTACACAGAGTTCCACGGAGTAAAAACACAGAGAACCACGGAGTCTTTGGACAGCCCCTATAATTAAGATCAACTGTCATTTCGAACGTAGTGATGAATCTATTCATTGTCATTTTTAAAAATTCGTTTTCGTAATGTCCAATTCGTTTCCATCAGGAGATATTTTCATTGTTACTTTCTTGTTTCCAGAGAACCGGTAAACAATTTCATCCTCTTTTCCGAGGAAAGGTTTTACCAGTTGTTTTACTTCATCGCCAGCCATGTCGTTGGTAATGATCCATTTGCCTTTCCCGTATTTAATTTCTTTGGTGCCGCCCTTATAGCTATCGGCTAGCTTTTTCGGGGCAAAACGCGACGAGCTGACTACCACGAGACCTTTGTCTTTTACCAGCGAATTCACGTCGGCCAGGGTTTGATCGCTGAGGAACAAACCGCACAAAAAGGCCAGCTTCACGGTTTTGAGGTATCCTTTGGTTACCTGGTAGTCGAATACAACGGGCGAGTTGACCGGGGCAAACGAACGGTGGGGCAGGTCTTTGTAGTAATTTCCGGCATTCCACGACAGGCTTTCTTTTTTGACCATTCCGTGGGTGATGGTGTGCCATGCCCGAATCCATTCTTCCGATTCGGCACTGGTATTCAGGTTGTAAGCCCCGAAAAGCCAGTCTTTCCAGTACAAGTCAAAATTTTTGCCTTTTTCGTCAACGCTGCAAAACACGTTTTTGCCCTGTCCCCATTCGGTATCGTCGAACCTGATAATGGCAATTTCGGGTTCAAAATCGCGGAAACTGTATGGTCGTGGGTTGTGGGGCAAGTATTCTTTGGCAAAATGGCTGAGCACTTCGCCTCTTTCCTTTAGCTGGATTTTACCTTGATTATCAATTTCATAGATGTGGTTGCCGATGCTTTCGACATAAGCCTTGTCGGTTCCGGCCCAGTAGGCAAACAAAAGGTTCCCCTCCAATTCTTTGGCCGAATGGCCTGGAAAGGTATTGTAATGCCAAAAGTCGATACAGGTACATAACTCTTTGTTATATTGTAAACAGGCACCCATGGCGCAGGCGGCCCAAACGTTCGACCAGTTTTCCTTCATCTGTTTGTAAACCGGGGTAATTCCGGCACGGGCGAAATTGTGGAAGAGTACCGGCCATACGTGCTCGGTAAATAGGTATGGCGACCCGTATCCCTTGCACTCGTCGGCCAGCGACCTTGCACTCTCGAATATTGCTTTGTCGGCTGATTTAAAGTCCATTCCATTTGTCTCGGCCAGGCAGGCCAGTTCAACGCCCGGATTACGCAGGGCAATGCTGAGGTTGCGGGTGATCTGTGAATGTTCCAGCTCGTCGTACATCACGCCCCATACTGCAGGTGATTGTTCGAGGTTTTTGATCACAGATGGCGGGAACTTGAACAGGTGCAGGTTATTCGGACGATCGACCCAGCTAACGCCATCGGTGCTTTTCATTTCCCTGGCGAAGTTTCCACATTCGACATTGACGATCACTTTCAATCCTTTGTTGTTAAAACTTTCACCGAGTTTTCCCAGGCGTTTGGCCTCGTCGTCGATGGTGCCTTTAGGCCCGCGGTAATGGTAAACTACGAAATCGACGCCCAGGGCGCTCATGGCTTCCGGGTTGAAAAACTCGTCGGGTTTGCACTTGTCGCCCGAATTGTCGATTCCAATGTAAAAGTTTTTGGCCGGAGTATTGTTGTCTGCCGTGGGTTGCGCCTCGCTTTCCGTGGCAGCCCATACCGCCACGGCAAGTAAAACCCCTTTGATTAACCTGCTGCTAGACCATTTTGTTGTTTCTGTTGTGTGTCTCATTTTTTTGTTTTATGTTTTATGTTGAACATTTGTCCTTATTGTAACTTCCAGACGGAATAAATTCCTTCCTTACAAGATTGCCCAAGCCTACGGTTTTCTAAGAAGCAATTCAACCGTAAAGGAAGCAGGTTTGTTCCATTTCGTCCTAATAAAAAATAGCTCATCAACGTCCTTTTTAAGCCCCTCTTTAGGGTTTTCCCTGAATATTGATTATTGGTTATTCTATATTGGAAATTTCAAACTCCAAATACCCAATATTCAATATCCAATATCCAATATCCAAAAATGTACCGTCCTTCGCGGCTTTTTTAAGCCCCTCTTTGGGGTTTTCCCTGAATATTGATTATTGGTTATTCTATATTGGAAATTTTAAACTCCAAATACCCAATATTCAATATCCTATATCCAAAAATGTACCGCCCCTCGCGGCTTTTTTAAGCCCCTCTTTAGGGTTTTCCCTGAATATTGATTATTGGTTATTCTACATTGGAAATTTCAAACTCCAAATACCTAATATTCAATATCCAATATCCAAAAATGTACCGTCCTTCGCGGCTTTTTTAAGCCCCTCTTTGGGGTTTTCCCTGAATATTGATTATTGGTTATTCTATATTGGAAATTTTAAACTCCAAATACCCAATATTCAATATCCTATATCCAAAAATGTACCGCCCCTCGCGGCTTTTTTAAGCCCCTCTTTAGGGTTTTCCCTGAATATTGATTATTGGTTATTCTATATTGGAAATTTTAAACTCC
>CALGIG010000065.1 GCA_937915865.1 uncultured Prolixibacteraceae bacterium
GGCCGCCTTGCGGACGTCGGGGTGAGTACATTTAAAATACGACAATAAATTTTTCGTATTACTTAAAGAATATGGAACGAATAAAAATAATTAACGGACGGCTAATCACGCCATACCGGATTGTCGAAAACGGGACCCTGCTGATTGAAGGTGGACGTATTGTGAATATTTGCACCGGAGATGTTGATTTCACCGGTGCGCAGCTGATTGATGCGCAAAACAACTATGTTTCGCCCGGATTTATCGATATGCACACACATGGCGGCGGAGGCCACGATTTCATGGATGGGACCATCAACGCGTTCCTGGAATCGGCAAAAATACATGCCCTGCACGGAACTACAGCCATGGTGCCAACCACGCTCACAGCCGAAACCGACGACCTGCTGCAAACTTTCTCGGTGTACAGTCGGGCTAAAAAACTGAATTCGGAAGGTGCACAGTTTCTGGGACTTCACCTCGAAGGACCGTATTTTTCGATGAACCAGCGCGGAGCCCAGGATCCACGCTACATCCGTATTCCTGCAAGGAAAGAATATGAAACGATACTCAGCCATTCGCCGGATATTATCCGCTGGAGCGCTGCTCCCGAAGTGGACGGAGCATTGGAATTCGGACGTTTTTTGACCGAAAAAGGGATTTTGGCGGCCATTGGACATTCTGACGCCACTTCCGAAGAAGTAGCCGAAGCGATGGAAAATGGTTTCACACACCTCACTCATCTGTATTCAGGAATGTCGGGCGTAATGCGAAAAAATGCTTTCCGTTATGCCGGAGTTATTGAAAGCGCTTACCTGTACGATCAGCTCACCGTTGAAATCATTGCCGACGGCATTCATCTTCCCCCGAGTTTGCTGCAACTGATTTACAAACAAATTGGCCCGGCACGAATTGCTTTGATCACCGATTCGATGCGCGCCGCCGGGTTAAGTTCAGGAGAAAGTATACTGGGAAGCCTGAAGGACGGGCTGAAAGTCATTGTGGAAGATGGCGTAGCCAAATTACCCGACCGAACAGCTTTTGCAGGCAGTGTGGCCACAGCCGACCGGTGTGTGCGAACCATGGTTCAACAGGCCGGGGTATCTTTGCTCCATGCCGTGCAAATGATGACCTCTACCCCGGCCCGGATTTGCAAGGTCGACCGCACCAAAGGAACACTTACCATAGGCAAAGATGCTGATGTGGTTGTGTTCGACGATCAAATTTTCGTTCAAACAACCATAGTCAACGGACAAATAGTGATGAACAAACTTTAAAATTCAAGAATAGTGAAAACAAATATATTACTGGCATTAATGAATGTCTTGTTGTTGATTGGATGTAGTAAAGCTTCCAACAAGGAAGATCCTTATATAGTTATTAAGCCGACCGACCCCGGCGCAAACACAGAAACTTCAACAATAAAAGGCATCTGTATTTTCGTTGGTCAGGCCGAAACATTTACCGATACCGACTGGCAGGCGCTTGGCAATTCACCATTGACCGATTTTGTGATTATCCCGAAAGAAGCATCAAACTATAGCTCCACAGAGGAAGGATACAAATCGCAGCTGGCTCCTTTTATGGTAACCGTGATCAATAAACTGGTAGCCAATAAAAGTACAGCTAAAATATGGATCGGAACTCCCGGAATAACCTCGAAAAACACCCCGGTTGCCAGCACCAGTCTCGATCCTGTGTTTAATTTCCTGAGCTACGTGCGCGACCAACTTGGTTCAACGATGTGGAGTACCAATATTGCCGGGGTTTACATGAATATGGAAGCTGTTTACGGAACGGTTGATTACGGTAACCTTACGTCAAACTCCTGCATTAAACTAATGAGCGATCTTTCGATGAAGATTCACAATAACCTGAATACCAAATTTCTTTGGATCCCTTACTATGGTTATGGATCCGATCCGGCCGAAGTCATCAAGCGTATAGGTTATGTGGCCAATAAAAGCACCATTTTCGACTATGTTGTTATTCAGCCTCATTATTACTTCGACGGAACTATAGAATCAAACATAACCGGAGTAAAGTACTGTATTTCGAAACAAACGGTAAGCTACCGCGATGGAACTGAGGTGACAAGCAAAGCCTCGAAAACAGTTATCGGACCCGAAATGGAACTGGACTGGCATGTGGTTCCTGCAAACAACTACACCGAATATGTAACACGCTATAACCAATATGTTTCAGCTTTTGCTGAGTTTAAAGGAACCTGGCCGATTATCTTTTACTGGGATGGCAACCTCCAGAATGCTCTTTCCGGACGAATCAATCCATTTTTTAACAGCAAATAAATTCACTCATGATAACGACCTTTAAAAAGGATCTGCTTTTGGTACAGATTTTTGAAACACGTAAAGAAATGGGAAACAATGCTGCTCTTTTGGTCGCTGAAAAAATCAGAAATATGCTCAAAATCAGGGATTCCATCAGCATAATTTTTGCAGCAGCTCCTTCACAAAACGAGTTCCTCGAAGCCTTATCAATTCAGCCCGGAATTGACTGGAACCGAATTACAGCCTTCCACATGGACGAATATGTGGGGTTGGCAGCCGATGCACCTCAAGGTTTTGGCAACTTTCTGAAAAGGAGTATTTTTAATAAAGTACCGTTTAAGAATATTTTCTACCTGAATGGGAATGCCACAGACCTGCAAAAAGAGTGTAACCGTTATTCAAGTTTGTTAAATACCTATCATCCGGAAATTGTATGTATGGGAATTGGCGAAAACACCCACATTGCTTTCAACGACCCGCATGTGGCCCGTTTCGACGACCCGCAAACGGTTAAAGTGGTCGATCTCGATCAGCAGTGCCGCCAACAACAAGTAAACGATGGCTGTTTTGAGTCCATCGAACAAGTTCCAACCCACGCATTAACGCTTACCATTCCAACACTCCTCCGTCCAGAAGCATTGTTCTGTGTCGTTCCGGGAGAGCACAAGGCCCAGGCAGTTTTTCTTACTCTCAACGAGAACATTAAATCGAACTATCCGGCCACTTCGCTGAGGAATCACCGCAACGCTACCCTCTTTCTGGATAGAGATAGTGCAAAAATGATCTGAATTAACCATTTGAAACAATTAATATTGCGTTACCAAACCAATTAACAATCTCATTATGCATCGCCGAAAATTCATACTTACAACCGGAATTGCAGCCATGGCAACCACGTTCTCCAGTCAGCTTGCAGCCGCTATCAGTCAAAACAAGAAAATAAAGCCTATCGAAGGTTCCTGGTTCGAATTTCAGCACCACTCGGCTGTTGAAGGAACACCCTGGAACAAAACTCTTGAACAATTCACTGCCGAACAGTGGGATGCCAAGGTTAAGGAATTGGCCGATGCCGGCTTACGTTACCTTGCATTGCTTGATGTTGCCATTTACGGAAAGACGTTTTATCCGTCGTCGCTCATGCCCAAACACCAACTGGGTTGTGAAGACCCGCTCGAAGTGGTGCTATCGGCTGCAGATAAATATGGTATCCGCTTTTTTGTCAGCAACGGTTTTTTTGGCGACTGGACCAAATCAGCATTCCTGATGAAAGATATGGAAGTTCGTAAACTTAGATTAAAGGCTATGAATGAAGTGGCCGAAAAATATGCCCATCACAAGAGTTTTTACGGATGGTATTATCCCAATGAAATTGGAATTAACGGCCATTACACCGATTTCTTTATCGACTATGTAAACACATCATCGGCAGAAGCAAATAAGCTGACTCCCAAAGCCAAATCGCTGATAGGTCCTTATGGAACCCGCCATGTTAAAGCCGACGACGAATTTGTACGCCAGTTAGAACAACTCAATGTCGATTTCATCGCTTATCAGGATGAAATTGGGGTTCAGAAAACCCACGTAGAAGAAAGCGCCGCTTTTTACGAACAACTCTACAAGCTGCATAAAAAGGCTGCCAAGGCAAAACTTTGGGCCGATGTAGAAGTCTTTCGTTTCGAAGGGAAAGTATATAACAGCGCCCTTTTACCTGCTTCGCCCGAACGAGTGATTGCCCAGTTGGAAGCCGTATCGCCTTATGTCGAAAAAATACTTATTTACCAGTACGGTGGACTAATCAACAAACCCGGAACCCCTGCTTTTGCAGGTCCCGAAGAATCGGTGCAGCTGTATAACGAGCTGATAAAACATGGATACCTGAAAAACTAAAAACTTCGAACAACTAAAATTTTACTAAAAAAAATGAAAACCAGTTTACTTTTCCTGTTGGCAATACTGCTTTCAGCGATGAATATCAACTTAGCTTGCAACAAAGAAACCCCAACTCCCGATCCACGGATCGAACCGAAATACCAATCCGATAACCCGATTTCAGACCTGGTACTGATTTATGACGGAGGTCTTCACCGTAAGCCATGGACGACCGACCAGATACGTCCCTACATTTACCGCGAAAATGCCGGAAAAACCGAATATCTGTTCGACGGATTTCTCTTCCTTGAAATATTCGACGACAAAAAGAATGTGGAATATTATCCGGGGTTCAAGAAAAACCCCGCTGCAAAAGCCGACTGGCAATCGTTGCTCGACACCTATTTTAGCGAGCAAAAGAGTTTGGGCGCTTTAGAATCAATCATGGAAGAACTTTCACAGAAGGGGCAAAAACCACTACGAAAGAGACAAGTCGTAATCAGCATACCTACACCCATCAAAGGATTTAGCAACTGGGGCGAGGTAAACGGCAAAACATTGGATTTTAACAATCCGTCGGACCAATTGGCTGCTGTTAAATGGTATATCGACGAAACAATCCAGCGCTGGAAAGAAAAAAAGTACAAGCATATTGAATTGTCGGGTTTTTATTGGGTAACCGAAGACTGTGGCTCTAACTATGCCGAAGTTGTCAAACTCACCAAACAATACATTGCCCAACAGGAGAAAAAATTCTGCTGGATACCGTATTGGAACGCCAATGGCGGCGACCACTGGAAAGAATTCGGTTTCGACTATGCCTACGAACAGCCCAACTATTTTTTCAACACAACTATTCCTTACAGCCGCTTAAACGATGCCTGCGCTTTTGGAACTAAATACGGACTAGGAATGGAAATGGAATTCGATTACCGGGTTTCAAAACCCGAATTTAAAACCAGGTTCGACGATTACGTTAAAGCATTCGCCGAAAACAATGTCTGGAAACTGCGTCCGGTGGCTTATTACGAAGGCGGCGGGGCCTGGGGTGGCATGGCAACCAGTAGCAATACCGAACTAAGAAAGATGTACCAAATCCTGGGAGACATTATCGTCGAAAGACAAAAGCAAGCCGACAAAAGATCAAAGAAATAATTGAAATTAACTGATATGAGGACATTTCAGCTATGGGGCCTTATCGGGCTGTGTTTCTTTCTTTTCTCAAGTTCACTTTTTGGTTCAGGAAAGAACACTAAACCAACCGAAATCGTTATCGAAAATGCCGAAATGCGGCTGGTGCTTGGTTCAAACGGGAAAGCTATTAGCTTAAAGCACAAGCCAACCGGTCAGGAATGTCTGGAAAAAGGAGTGGATGCACCGGTTTTTGCCCTGACAGAATACCGTCCTTATGATAATGAACTATTCCTGACTTACCCGGCAAAATCACGAACCTTTGCTGCCGACAGCATTCGTCGCGAAGGAAATGTTCTGAAAGTAGGGTTTGAACAGATCGCCTATACAGCAACCATCGCATTAAATATCACCGACAGTTACATCGGTTTTACCCTAAAAGCGCTGGATTACCACATCGAGGCTTTTGGTGTAAAACGAAAAACGGAAGTTGATGAATTTACGCTGTTGCAGTTACCAATAAAAAAACGTACATATTTTGGCGAATGGCTCAATGTAGTGTGGGACAATAAGGTTGCCGTAAATGTGCTGGCCACCGATCCGTATGCCAAAATCGATGCTTTTCCTGCAAAAAACCATTACCTGCTTTATGCCGGAATGGAAAACAAGGTAAAGTTAATGGGCGTTGGTGCCGCATTAATAACCACCAGTAAAGACAAACTACTCGATCGAATTGATCAATTAGAGAAAGACTATCAACTTCCGCTTGGCGTTGAAAGCCGTCGGAATAAAGCATACAAATATTCGTATTACGAGCTTCGAAATGTAACCACAGCCAACATCGACGAGCACATTGCTTATGCCAAACAAGGAGGTTTCAAAACAATTGTTATTTACTATCCCGACTTTGCCAAATCGATGGGGCATTTCCCATGGAGAGCGGAATATCCAAACGGAATGGCCGATTTGCAGACCATTACCCGAAAAATTAAGGAAGCAGGCATGATTCCCGGGTTCCATATTCATTACAACAAGGCCGCGAAAGACGACCCGTATGTAAGTCCGGTACCCGACGGGCGATTAAACCTGATCAGGCATTTTACACTTGCCGATTCAATTGACGAAAAGACCACAGTAATTCCGGTTGAGGAAAATCCGGAAGGATGTACCATGGAAGAAGGACGCCGGTTCATGAAAATTGGGAACGAACTGGTTACCTACCAGAATTACACCACAACATGGCCGTATCGATTTACCGGTTGTAGCCGGGGCGAACTGGGTTCAAAAAATAAAGCCGTAGAGAAAGGGTATAAATTCGGGTTGCTCGACATTGACGACTGGCCTTTGTTTGCGCGTTTCGACCAAAATACAAGCATCCAGCAGGAAGTGGCCGAACGAATTGGCAAGATATATGCTGATGCCGGATTTCAGTTTGTGTACTTCGACGGCGCCGAAGATGTGCATCCTCCTTTCTGGAATACCGTTTCCATCTCGCAATTAAAAGTTTACAACTGTCTGAAACCAAAACCTTTATTTTCGGAAGGCGCTTTGAAATCGCATTTCGGATGGCATATTCTGAGCCGGGCCAATGCGTTCGACTTGTTCAAACCAGAATACATCAGGCCTGCCACTCAGAAATACCCGATGGCCGAAGCCCGTTACATCGCTCAGGACTTTACATCAATCAACTTTGGGTGGAACGATTACCTGGCCCCAACCGACAAATCAACAGGGATGCAGCCCGATATGTACGAATACATCTGTAGCCGGGGTGCTGCCTGGGATTGTCCAATCGCACTGATGGGCAAACTCGATCAGTTACGCACTCATCCCCGAACAACCGATAACATGGAAGTGATCCGAAACTGGGAAGAAGCCCGAATCCAGAGTTTTCTTTCGGTTAAGCAAAAAGAAGAACTGAAAAATCCAACTCAAGAGCATATTCTACTGAAAAACGAAAATGGAAATTTCGAACTGATTCCTTATCACCAATTGACGGATGCCGTCGGACATTCAGCCGATATCCGTGCTTTTGTATTTTGTAGGAATCATCAAACCTGGGTGGTTTACTGGCATGTAAGGGGCGAAGGGAAACTTCGTTTACCAGCGGATGACGGGCAGGTCAAACTGTTCGAGAAACCGGGAAACGAAATAAAACTTCAGGTTGAAAAAAATAATCAGTTGATTGTCCCGGCTGATCACCGGCGTTATCTGGTTTTTAACCTTCCGGAGAAAAAGGTTGCCGAAATACTGGCGAAAGCGAAACTGTCAAACGAGAAATACAATTAAGTTGTAAGAATAAATAAATGTCGTATTATATTTTCGTTGTTTTATTGACTCACCCCAAGCTCGCAACGCTCGCTTTTCCCCTCTCTGCGAGGTAGAGAGGGGGACGTCCGACTTCGGCGTGAGCTCAGTCGAACGCTAGCGGACGTGGGGTGAGTCTGAAATAAAATACGACAATAAATTTTGCCAATTATTTAGCTCAATAAAAATGAAATACTTCTTCTCAACTTTTGCATTTCTGACCCTCGTGCTGTTTGCCCACTGCCAGAAAGAAAACGAAACACAGACCATTGCCCCGATGACCGTTAAGAATTATGAAGGCCATATTCATATTGGCTTTTGGGGTGACACTAAAAATATGCAGATTAGTTTCTACCCATGTGGAGTCAACCAATTGTTTGCCATTGCCAACGTGTGCTATTATTCGAGTTTGAACGACCATAAGCAGGAACGTTCATCCAACGAGTTCACCTCATGTACCGATTGGATTGGCCCTTATTATGTATGTAGCGCTTCATCGGTTAATGCAGGGTTACCGCAGAAATTCACAGGAGGCTGGCACGGTTCCAATGGCGATGGTACCGGAAATCCAACTGCATCAACCAGCTCAACCCATTTTGTGGTGGATGGTAAAGAAAAAAACGGAAATTTTGATCAAAATTGCAGTCAGGTCGACCTGTATGTGACCAACCTGATTAACGGGTACGACTACTCAAAAACTAATGCAAACCTACTGAAAGAGTCGGTTCATTATACCATTAAACCAAGTCGCCAGATTGACATTGAAGTCAGGATAGAAGCTTTGGAAGATGTCGTTATTCAGCGTTATTACGGACTACAAAGCCAGAATTTCTCCATTTTTGATCAGGTCAGCTACATTGCAGGCCAGCAGGTAATCAATACAGCCCCCATCAAGGCCGATAGCAACTGTAAAACAAATGAAGGTGTAAATACCATTTTACTGACGGGAGGTGAAACAAAGCATCAGCTTAGGGTGGTGCTGAATGTTGCCGAAGGACTAGGTATACCGGGCAACCTGGGCGACGGTAAGCCCAAAGCATTCTCGGCAAGCTACGGGAAATCGTATTTCAACCTGGTCAATGGGAAAGACCTGTCACTAAAAAAGGGAGAACAAGTATTCTGGAAAGGTTTTTATTTATGGGACGAATAAAAGAAAACATTCAATTATTTCATATAAATTTTAGTCTATCGTCTCAAAATATGCGTATTACCATTTTCTTTCAATCGAACAATCCAACGTATGGAATTGAGCTTGCGAATTGAAGCGAAGCGAAAATCCATGAAATGAAATCCGCGAAGTGAATAGCCATTTAAACATTTTCGGTTTATCCAGTCTAAGGCGAGATGGCTATTTCATTGAATATGCCAATTCGTTTAATTTAAGTACAATTTCTTCCAGACTTAGCCGGCAATCGGGTTTAGCAAGTTTTAATGCTGCCCGCGGCATAGTAGTTGCAATTGCCGAGCAAGGATTTTGAACAATAGTTGTTCCTCCAAACTTTTTGATAGTCAACAAGCCATTAGCCCCATCCGAATTTGCTCCGGTGAGGATTACTCCGATTAACGATTTTGTATAAACCCATGCGGCTGATTCAAATAACACATCGATTGATGGTCTGGAGAAGTTTACCTTTTTTTCAATAGAAAGTGTAAAAGAAAAAGTATCGTTGATAAGCAGATGATAGTTTGGCGGAGCGAAATAAATAATTCCCGGTTCAATTGTCTCATTAATTTCTGCTTCTTTAACTGGTATATTACACCATTGGTTTAAGTAAGCGATAAAAGGATCGTTATTATGATCGCCAATATGAAGAACAACAATTACCGGCAAAGGAAATCCTTGTTTAAAACCAGGAAGAATTACTTTTAAAGCTTCCAACCCACCATGAGAAGTTCCTATAACAATCGCTTTGTACAATTTTATATCAATTTCTTTTTATAAATACGTTGTTTCTCATCCAGAGTATCAAAATAGTTCTCCGATTGGGTGTATTTGATAGTCTCTTTCGAACCAAGACATAATATCCCTGAAGGAACAAGGCTTTCGTAAAACAGTTTAAGTACCTGGTTCTGCAAACTTTTCTCAAAATAAATCATGACATTTCTGCAAAGAATAAGGTTGACATCAGCAAAAACACTATCAGTAACCAGATTGTGATCGGCAAATACTATTCTTTCGGAAAGTTCATTCTGAAATTTAACCGAACCATACATAGCCTGGTAGTAATCCGACAGGTTGTACTTACCTCCAGCCAACTCATAATTTCGGTTATATTGCTCAATATCAGCTTTCTTATATATACCTTCCCTGGCAATTTCCAATACTTTATTATTAAAATCAGTTGCATAAATCTGGCATCGGCCAAGAAGGCCTTCCTCTTTCAGAAGTATGGCTAAAGAATAAACTTCTTCCCCGGTAGAACATCCTGCGTGCCATATCTTAAAATAGGCATAAGTATTCAATTTAGGAATAACAATATTTCTCAATGATTTATAAAACTCGGGGTCGCGGTACATTTCAGTAACATTTATCGACAAGTCGTCAAGCAGTTCATAGAAAATTTCCCTGTTCCGAAGTATATTATGAAGTAATTCTGAAACTGTTTTGGTATGGTTGACGTTAAGCCAATGCAAAACTCTACGTTTAATATGAGCTTTACTATAGTTACGAAAATCGTAACCATATTTAAGAAATATGGCTTCGAGTAAAAGTTTGATTTCAATGTTTAACAAGTCAGCATTCGACTCATTATATTCATTCGTCATAGAGAAGACGCTTTTTTTGTCGGTTAGCCAAGTCGATAATAATTTGCCGAAGTTCGCTTTCGGTAAAAGGTTTACTGAGGAAATTATCCATTCCGGCAGTGAAGCACATTTGTTTATCTTCAGCCATAGCGTTGGCAGTTAACGCAACCACATACACAGGTGTACTTTTTTGCGTCTTTTGTTCGTATTCCCTTATTAATAAGGTTGCCTGTAACCCATCAATAATAGGCATTTGCATATCCATTAATATCAGATCGTAATCATTGGCTTTGTACTTTTCGAATGCTTCCTTACCATCTACAGCCAGATCACAGGTATAACCAAGTTGTTTCAACGTTAAGAAAGCGACTTTTTGATTAATGTTATTGTCTTCGGCCAAAAGAATATTTAGTTTAGGAAGCACAATCTCATTATCCTCCATTTCTTTGAATGTTACTTCAGACTCTTTTAAAGGTAACCGAAACCAAAAATTAGAACCTTGATTAAGCTCACTTTCAACTCCAATTTCCCCGTTCATCAGGCTAATAAGGTTTTTTGAAATGGCCAGTCCCAGGCCCGTACCTCCATATCTTCTGCTTATTGATGATTCTGTTTGCGAAAATTCTTTGAATAAATGGTGCTTCCCTTCCTCCGAAATCCCAATTCCTGTATCAGAAACTTTAAAAAGAATTCTTACAGCCTGGTTGCTCCTGTCAACAAATTCGATATTTATTTTTACAGCTCCTTTAGGCGTAAATTTAATGGCATTATTTGCCAAATTGAGTAAAACCTGGCTTATACGTAAAGGGTCTCCAATTAAAATCGGCGGTACATCATCTGCAATCGAATAACCAAAATCAATACCTTTTTCTTCTGCCTTGAATTTTAATAACTGATAGATATTACGAATGATTGTTTTCAGTTCAAAATCAATATTTTCGAACTGGATTTGTCCAGATTCTATTTTCGAAAAATCCAGAATGTCATTAATTATTTGTAACAGGTTTTCCCCTGAATAGGTTATTATATTTATTAATTCTTTCTGGTCATCGTTAAGCTCTGTTTTTTGGAGCAATTTTGATAAGCCTATTACCCCATTCAGCGGTGTACGAATCTCGTGCGACATATTGGCCAAAAACATCGATTTAGTTCGCGCAGCAACTTCTGCCTTTTCTTTTGCAATTTTAAGACTCAAATTTGCTTCCTCCATTTGAGAAAGCAGATCATCCAATTTTTTTCGCTGCAAAAAGAGATCAAGAAAAACCCTGACTTTGCCTTTTAAAATATCAGGTATAATTGGCTTTGGAATAAAATCAACAGCCCCTGTCTCAATTCCTTTGATAATATGCAAATCGCTTTGATGAATTGCTGAAACAAAAATTACCGGCAGATACTTTGTTTTTTTCCGCTGCCGCATCATTTCAAGAGTTTCATAACCATTCATGCCTGGCATCTGGACATCAAGAATTACAAGGGCGAATTCTTCCTTAAAACTTAACCGCAGCGCTTCTTCACCCGAAAAAGCTCTAATCATGTCGGCATCAAAATCTTCTAAAATAGCTTCAAGGCTTATAATATTTTCTAAAAGGTCGTCAACTATAAGAATTTTAGGTCGCATAAACTTATTTTTTGTATAACCAAATTTTCAACATCGCGAAAAGCTTTTCCTCATTAATTGGCTTCGATAAATAGTCGTTAGCACCATGTTTTAGTGCATTAAAGTGATCTTCTTTCATCGCTTTTGCTGTTAAGCAAATAATAGGAACATTTTTTATTTCAGGTGTTTTCCTAATCTTTTCCATCGCTTCGTAACCATTCATTACGGGCATCATAACATCCATCAGCACCAAATCTATATTCTGATTTTCAAGTAACATGTCGATAGCTACCTGTCCGTTCTCTGCTTCAAAAACTTCAATATCTTTTTCTTCAAGAATTTTGCCAAGAGCAAAAACATTCCTGATTTCATCGTCGACTATGAGAATTTTTTTGCCATTAAACAAATTTTCATCTTCAACTAATTTTGATTTGGGCTTTGGTGTAATAATTGATTGAGAAACCTGGTGTAAAAACAATGACACCTCATCCATCAATCGTTCATCCGATTTCAATCCTTTTAAAATAATGGTATCTGTATAAACATTTAAATTTTTAATGTCTTCTTTCGACATCTCTTTTCCTGTATAAATAATTACTTTAGGAATTGTAATTTGGTTGTTTTTAAGTTTTGCCAGTAATTCTTTCCCGGAATAATCGGGCAATCCCAAATCAAGAATAATACAATCAAAAGTCTCGGCAGAAAGTATTTGATAAGCTTCTTCGGCTAAACTTACCTCCTCAATTTCAATGTTAAGTACTGAAAGTAAATCTTTAATAATATTTCGTGTCACAAGATCATCTTCAACAAGTAATAATCGTCTCGAATTACCAATTGTTTTTTTCTCAAGTGAATTTAAGGCGTCATTAAATGTTTCAGAATTTAATGTGTTTAATTTCTCCTGATTGGTTGGTGTATCATATTCAATGGGGCTGATAATATGAACAGGTAACTTATTGGTTTCAGGATGGGCAATTAGTTTTTGATAGTCTGGATCATCGGTTTTTGCAAGTTCAACTGCAAGCATAATTGCAATTGGATGATGAGCCTGAGCCAATAAAATACCATCAGAAATTGCAGGTGCAACTAACACATTATAATGCTTAGCCTGAGCCTGTTGTGAAAACTTTTCAGCCTGAGTTTTATTTGGGTGAATGATTAGCACACATGCATCCTTTTCTCCATCAATCAAATCACGACCAATATCTACTGAAGGATTGGTATCAGAAACTAATGTTATTTCCTTTTGTGTAGGTTTAACTTCGATATTCGTAAGTATTGCCGCCTGGTCATCAGTTCGTTCTAAAGATTGAGCCAGCAATTCAGGCTTTAAAGGGAGATACACATAAAAAGAAGAACCTTTATTTACATAACTTTCGAGTTGAATTTCTCCACCGAGCATTTTAATTAATTCACGGGAAATGGAAAGCCCAAGCCCGGTACCGCCATATTTCCTTGAAATACTTCCATCGGCTTGCTGGAATGCTTCAAATATCAATTCCAGTTTTTCTGACGGAATACCTACACCAGTGTCTGAAACCCGTATACAACAAGTGTTTTGCGGAGTAAGATTTGTGTTAAAATGAACAAAACCCGGAGTTGGGACCATATCAACAGTAACATTGCCAATATTGGTAAATTTGAAAGCATTTGAAAGCAAATTTCGAAGAATTTGCATCAACCTATAGCGGTCGGTTGTTAATATTTGGGGAAAATCATCGCTAACATTAACTTGGAAAGCAAGTTTCTTTTCTTCCGCTGTTGCGCTAAAATTCATTAATATTTCATCCTTAATGTCAGCAATTTGAACATCAGAAATATCAAGGCTCATTTTACCAGCTTCGATCTTCGACAGATCAAGCACTTCATTTATCAAATACAATAAATCTGTACCACTTTTATGTATAATTTTAGCCGATTGAACCTGCTCCGGAGTTAAATTACCTTTTTTGTTCGTCGACAATAAATTAGACAGGATAAGTAAACTATTGAGTGGCGTACGTAATTCGTGCGACATATTGGCCAAAAATTCCGACTTATACTGGCTCGCAAGTTGCAACTCTTTGGCTTTTAGTTCAAGCTTTTCTTTGATGTCGGTTAACTCATTGTTTTTACGGCTAATATCGTCCTTTTGTATTTCGAGTTGACGGGTACGTTCTTCAAGTTCCTCGTTAGCTACCCTAAGTTCTTCCTGTTGTACTTGAAGGCGTTTCTCATTTTCGGTCAAAACTTTAGTATGTTCAACCAATTCTTCGTTGGCAACTCTAAGTTCTTCCTGTTGAACCTGAAGCTCGCTTGCCTGAACCTGGGTCTTCTGCAATAATTCGTTTGTTTTTAGCATATTAACCGCAGAATTGAGATTAATTGCCACAATGTTTGTCGCCTGATTGATAAACCGTAATTCAAGATCTGAATAACTTTTCAATGAACCAAGTTCCAAAACACCAATCAGCGAATCATTAAATACCAATGGAGAAACAATAATCAACTTGGGAATGTACTCCCCGCTGGACGAATAGCTGATGTAATTTTTATCTGGCAGTTCGTTTAAAATAATGGTCCGTCTCTCTGAGGCCGCTTGACCAATTATACCTTCGTTAAGCTTGAATTTATCATGAACTTTTTTAATGTCGATACCTATTGAATTAAGCCGGTTTAATAATTTAAATTCATTGTTGTACAAATAAATACTTCCAATTTGCGCATGAAGGAACTGAGATAAAAATGAAAGTGTATGAATAGAAATATCAGATAACTCCTGATCGCCACGTAACTTTTCATTCAAAAGGTTTATACCCGATTTAAACCATGAATCCTGCTCAGACATGTTATATGATTCTCTGAGCTTATCAACCATTGTGTTCAGGGCTATACTTAATTCGTCTTCATCTGACCGAGGGTTTATTGGGGTACTATAGTCGCCTTGCGCAACATTTTTAGTATATTCAATTACCTCTTTAAGTCCAATTTGTATTTCGCTAAATGATCGGGCCAGATTTCCAATTTCATTATCAGAATTAATCACTATTGGCGTATTCAGGTTACCTCTGGCTATAACTTTAAATTTATTAACCATTTCCTGAATCGGTACAACTATAGTTTGAGAAATCAAACTTGAAATCAAGGCTAAAAAGAGAATAATAAATATAACCAGCAAAATTATCCCGATATTTAACAGGTTATTTGCAAACCCATTAAGCGAAGAAATTGCTTTCGAAAAATCAGTATAAAATTGCCGCATTTTAACCAAATCCTGATCGAGAATTTGTAAGTTGGTATCTGTAACTTGATATTCAAACATCTCTTTCTTTATTTTTTCACCCAGATTATATCCATCTTTTGTAATTATCATAGCTTCTTTCAGCTTATCCGAGTTCAAAAACATAAAAAGTTTAAGCCTGCTGGCCATCAAGTACGCCATTTCGGTATCGTTATAATAGGCTTCTATATAATTTTTAAGAAAAATGTCGATATACTCTTTTTTCGGCCTCTTAAGCGATTGATCCATAATGGAAAACTGATAAGCCATTTGATTGGCTTTTGATATTCTATTAACTGCTGAATCTAAAAGGTTCTTGTCTTTTAATATTCTGTATTTGTAAAAATACTCGACACCTTCCTGTAAAATATTATTATGTATTCTCTCAGCATTAATCATTGTTCCTATGACTTTGCTGGTATTAAAAAAATAGTTTGAAAAAACACCAAGGATGATTAAACAGATTATAGATATTAAACTAAGAACCCTTAATTTATTTCTAATATTTAAATTACTGAACTTCAGCATAAAGAATTAAATTTCAATTGGAGATATAATTGTATAAAAATAGATATTTAAATCGAAACCTGATTATGTTTTAGACTTAATTCACTTGGCTAAATGTTTTATTAAGATTTCTGTGCCCCGGAGAAATGTAGCTCAGCCAAATATTAATCCGCGGAGAAATAGCTTTGATTGTTGATATAACCAACACCATTTTGCTGGTCAATAAACAGCCAAATAATAAACCCAAAGACATGAAGAAAACTCAAAAATCTTACATATCCTATTCAAACTAATTGACTCCAAACACACCTAAAGTGTTACAAATTAACTTGAGCCAGACCTGATTTATCAAAGAGTTGCATTTATAGGATTATCAACATTCTTATTTCTGGTTAATTCAAAAAATAACCGTTAATTTGAAAATGAATCAATAATGTTTTATTCCAAAGTTCGAAACGTTTGGCAATAACACTACAAAAACAAAAAATCGAAAAGTTTTTTCCCGGTATAATGCGAAACTATTTTATTTGAAAAACTATGAGTAATTTATTAAAACGAATAGTTATAGCTGATACACAGTTTCTTGTAGTTGAAACTTTAAAAACTATCCTGAATGAGGATGAACGATTCTCGGTTGTTGGTATAGTTGGATCGAAACATGAACTGATGAAGATACTGGAACATGAAATTTGCAACTTGCTTATTACTGATCCCGTTTTATTCGATTTTAATGGTATTGACGACCTGAAAAATATCAGAAGTAATTTTCCTGGCTTGTCAATTTTAATCTTAACAAGTTTGGTTGGGAAAGCTGAATTTAATGAACTGTCGAGGCTTGGAATCAAAAACATTATTTATAAAACTGCCGATAGAAACGAAGTAGTTTCAGCTGTTGATGCGGCATTAAAAGGCAAAAAATTCTTTTCAGAAGAGGTACTTGACCTAATTATTGAAATGAACGAAAGTAAAGCCATTACAGAAGAACCAACCCACTTAACAGCATCGGAAATAGAAATTGTTCGCCTGATTTCGGGTGGGTTAACCACCAAGGAAATTGCCAATCAAAAGAATATCAGTTTTCATACGGTAAATACTCATCGAAAAAATATATTCAGAAAGATGAGAATTAACAACACCTCTGAACTGATAATTCAAGCCATAAAAGCCGGGTGGATCGACAATATAGAGTATTACATTTGATTGAGTAAAACAACATTGTTAGAATAACACCGAATATCCATACTTTAACGGCTCAAACAACAAAACATATAAGACTACCGAATGAAATCACCAATTAAGAAAACCATCCATATTTTACCACTTGCATGCATTATTGTTTCGGCAATTACAGCTATATTGTTTTTATTAGTTGCCTATAAAATTCTTGAAATAAATATTACTTTTTTTACTGCATTTAGAATTTTCAATGTTGCACTTCTGATACTTTTTGCAATTAAACGAAAATCGTTAACAGTATGGATTTTGATAAGCATTTTTGCAGGAGCCGAGTTTGGGCATGATTTACCTGAAATATCAAAAAACATGCAATTTCTTAGCGACATTTTTATTCACCTAATTAAAACTATTATAGCCCCACTAATTTTTGCAACGTTGGTGAATGGTATTGCTGGTCACAACGATTTAAAGTTGGTTGGAAGGTTAGGATGGAAATCTATATTATACTTCGAAGTTATTTCTACAATAGCTTTGTTTATTGGACTTGCAGCTATCAACTTAAGTAAGGCCGGAGTTGGTTTAACTCTTCCTGAAAATGCAATGGCTCCAGTCACAGCAGCTAAAGCACATACATGGTCTGAATTTTTATTGCACATGTTTCCCGAAAATATTGCAAAATCAATTTACGAAGGAAATATCCTTCAGGTAGTAATTTTTAGTATCATTTTTGGAGTAGCTGTTGCCCGCATTCCTGATTCGTATCGTAAAACCATGTTACGATTTACAGAAGGACTTGCCGAAACGATGTTTAAATTCACCAACATTATCATGTATTATGCGCCAATTGCGGTTTTTGGAGCCATAGCATTTACAATTGGTCATTTAGGATTTGATATTTTAGGAAGCCTCGTAAAGCTATTAGCTACGCTATACGTTGCTTTGGTTATTTTCTTAATGGGAGTAATCCTACCTTTACTCCTTTTCCTGAAAATTCCAATAAAAAAATTCGTTCAGGCAATCAGCGAACCAGCCTCAATAGCTTTTGCAACAGCGAATTCAGAGTCGGCTTTACCTGCAGCGCTCGAAAATATGGAACGTTTTGGAGTGCCTCGAAAAATCGTGGCTTTTGTTATCCCTACCGGATACAGCTTCAATTTAGATGGTACAACACTCTACCTCTCGTTAGCCTGTGTTTTTGTAGCCCAGGTGGCAGGCATCAGTATGCCATTTACTGATCAATTGATTTTGTGTTTTATGCTAATGCTCACAAGTAAAGGAACCGCTGGTGTATCAAGAGCTTCATTGGTTGTACTGCTCGGAACTTTGTCAAGTTTTGGACTGCCAACAACTCCAGTTTTTCTGATTTTAGGAATAGATGTTCTGATGGACATGGCCCGAACTACTGTAAATGTAATAGGCAATTGTACTGCTACCGTTGTTATGGCGAAATGGGAGAATGCGTTTGATGAAGAAAAAGCATTGACCTTTGAAAATGTTGATTAAGTGAAAAAAGGACTGCTTTCTATTTTTAAGAGTACGGAATAACATCTTCAAGCAATTTTTCAATTAAGTTTTCACGTTTCTTGCCCCGTCGTATACCACAATTATGGTATACAATATACTACCATTTAGGTATTGTGTCAGCTATAAATCAGTTCAATATTTGTAAAAACAAAAAAGGAAAACATCATGACAAAAATTGCACAAAAATTAACCGATTTGATTGGCAAAACTCCTTTACTGGAGTTGACCAACTTTAACCGCCACTACAACTTAAATGCACAAATTATAGCCAAACTAGAGTATTTTAATCCGGGCGGAAGTGTAAAAGACCGAATTGGAAAAGCAATGATTGAAGATGCAGAACAAAGAGGCATCTTAAACCCCGATTCAGTAATTATTGAACCAACAAGTGGAAATACAGGTATTGCGCTTGCCCTGGTTGCTGCTGCAAAAGGCTACCGCTTAATTATTACTTTGCCTGAAACATTTAGTGTCGAACGACGCAACTTACTGAAAGCTTTGGGAGCCGAACTTGTTTTGACTCCTGGAAATCAGGGAATGAAAGGTGCTATTGCCAAAGCAGTAGAACTGGCAGAAGCGACTCCGAATTCATTTATCCCCCAGCAGTTTAAAAATCCTGCAAACCCAGCTATTCACCGCGCTACAACTGCCGAAGAAATATGGAACGACACCGATGGTCAGGTCGATATATTTATTTCGGGAGCAGGCACTGGCGGTACCGTAACCGGTGTTGGCGAAGTGCTGAAGCAACGCAAACCTTCAGTGCAAATTATTGTAGTTGAGCCAACCGATTCACCAGTAATTTCGGGGGGAAATCCTGGTCCACACAAAATTCAGGGAATCGGCCCAGGTTTTGTTCCAGATGTTTTGAATCGTGCTGTAATCGACGAAGTATTTACGGTTAGCAACGACGATGCATTTGCGACCAGCCGACAGTTGGCCCGCACCGAAGGTTTGTTGGTTGGCATTTCTTCAGGAGCTGCAGCTTTTGCTGCTCTGCAGGTAGCCAAACGTCCTGAAAACAAAGGAAAGAAAATTGTGGTTATTTTGCCCGATACAGGTGAACGTTACCTTTCAACAATTCTGTATCAATTTGAAGAACCTGTAGCTGTTCACGCTAATTGATTTTTACACCTGTCGATGATTGATATTTATGTTTAGTTTTAAAATTCAAAAATCTAAAAATATGGGTAAGATAAAACTGAATGGGAATGATTTTGAAATTGAAGGTCCGGTTTCTGTAGCAGATTTACTTATAAAAAATAATATTGCGAAAAAATCTAATGTCTCAGTTCAATTAAACGGTGAATTTGTCGACCATGCCCATTTCAATACTATAAATACCAATCACGGCGACATCGTTGTTTTTATGTATTTTATCAATGGTGGAAGTTATCCTCATCAAGTCAGGTACCGATAATTCATTTAACCAGGAAAAATAAAAATGCAAAAATAAAGGTTGCAGTTTCGGGAATCGGCTGCAACCTTTTTTCATTAAAAAGTCCTTGTTAATTCTGGAATAAAAGCTAAAAAATACAACATTTATTTAACCGTAATTAAATTGGTTATATCAACTATTAATTACCAGAAAACAAACTCTTTGGGGCACTACCAATAGCCCTTATGTGTACTTAAAAACAATTTCATCGTTTTCAACATCAACTTTAACTTTGGTACGGTTATCCATTCGTCCTGAAAGAATCTCTCTCGACAGATCGTTCAGTAAATACTTCTGAAGCATTCGTTTAACAGGACGAGCTCCATGTGTAGGGTCGTAACCTATCGTAGCCAGCCAGTCGATAGCTTCGTCAGATATTTCAATAGTAAATTTACTTTCAGGTATCCTTTTTAATATCAGGTTAAATTGAAGTTTCACAATATTCCGAACATCTTTCCGCGATAACGGCGTGAACATGATAACTTCGTCAATACGGTTCAAAAATTCTGGTGAAATTGTCTTCCGAAGTAATTCGAACAGTTCAGTTCTGGCTTGATCTTCAACCTGCGACCTGTTTCGCTCGTTAATTGTTTCAAACCGCTCCTGAATAAGATGCGAACCCAAATTGGAAGTCATAATAATGATCGTATTTTTAAAATTCGCTATCCTACCCTTATTATCAGTCAAACGCCCATCGTCCAACACTTGTAACAACACATTGAAAACATCGGGATGCGCTTTTTCAATTTCATCGAATAATATGACTGAATAAGGTTTACGGCGAACAGCTTCTGTCAATTGTCCACCTTCTTCGTAACCAACATATCCGGGAGGCGAACCAATCAGCCTTGTAACAGAGAACTTTTCCTGATATTCAGACATATCAATTCGGGTTAGCATATTTTCATCGTCGAACAGAAATTCAGCCAGGGCTTTTGCCAATTCAGTTTTACCAACACCTGTTGTTCCGAGGAAAATAAATGATCCAATTGGGCGTTTATCATCCTGTAAACCAGCACGGCTTCGGCGAACAGCGTCGGCAACAGCCCGAATAGCCTCGTGCTGGCCAATTACACGATTATGCAACTCATCTTCAAGATGAAGCAACTTTTCTCTCTCGCTTTGTAACATTCGTGCAACAGGTATTCCGGTCCATCGCGACACAATTTCAGAGATATCTTCAGCATCAACCTCTTCTTTTATCAGGTGCTGATCTTTATTGCTGCTTAATTCACTTTTCAGTTTTTCAATATCAGTTTCGGCTTCCCTGATTTTTCCATACCTGATTTCGGCAACACGGCCAAAATCGCCTGAACGTTCTGCTTGCTCTGCTTCAATTTTGAGGTTTTCAATTTCCTGTTTTTTTTGTTGAATCCCATCAATCAATGACTTTTCGAGCTGCCATTGAGCCCTGAATTTCGATTGTTCCTGTTTCAGATTAGCAATTTCCTCATTCAAAACCGAAAGCTTTCTTTCATCTTTTTCTCGTTTAATAGCTTCCCGTTCAATTTCGAGTTGCATAATTTTACGGTCAATTTCGTCCAGTTCCTGAGGAACAGAGTCCATCTCAAGCCGTAAGCGGGCTGCTGCTTCGTCCATTAAGTCGATAGCTTTATCCGGCAAAAAACGATCGGTAATATACCGTTGCGATAATTCCACCGAAGCAATAATAGCCTCGTCTTTAATTCTTACTTTATGGTGATTTTCATAACGTTCCTTCAATCCACGCAAAATAGCAATTGCGCTTAAAACATCCGGTTCATCTACTGCAACAATCTGGAAACGACGTTCTAATGCTTTATCCTTTTCAAAGTACTTCTGATATTCGTTTAAGGTTGTTGCACCAATGGCACGTAATTCGCCTCTGGCCAACGCAGGTTTCAAAATATTCGCTGCATCCATAGCGCCTTCGCTTTTCCCGGCACCAACCAACGTATGAATTTCGTCAATAAACAAAATTATCTCGCCGTTAGCATTAATAACTTCATTTACAACAGCCTTCAATCGTTCTTCAAATTCGCCTTTGTACTTGGCACCTGCAATTAAAGCCCCCATATCCAACGAAAAAATTTGTTTCGATTTCAGGTTTTCGGGAACGTCTCCCCTAACTATTCGTTGAGCAAGTCCTTCTGCAATAGCAGTTTTACCGGTACCTGGCTCTCCAATCAATATAGGGTTATTTTTTGTTCTTCGGGATAAAATCTGAAGTATCCGACGAATTTCATCATCACGCCCGATAACCGGATCGAGTTTACCGTCCCTGGCCCGCTGGTTAAGGTTTATAGCAAAGCGGTTAAGCGAATCAAATTTATCTTCTGCCAACTGACTATCAACTTTAGCTCCTTTACGAAGCTCTTTTACAGCAGTTAATAAATCTTTTTTTGAAACGCCAGCATCTTTTAACATCCGACTAATGGTATCACCAGCTTCAAGCAAACCTGCCAATATATGTTCAACCGAAACAAACTGGTCGCCCATCTCCTGCATAAATCCAATAGATTTTTGCAAAGCTTTGTTACTATCCGACGACAAATAAGGTTCTCCACCCGAAACTTTGGGGTAGGAATCAACAATCTTTTCGAGTGCTTGATGAATAGCTACCAGGTTTGAGCCAACTTTTTTTAATAAAAATCCAGTTACATTTTCCGCTTCGTGAAACAAACCCATTAAAATATGGCCAGTTTCAATAGCCTGATTCTGTTTGCCCTGAGCCACCTCAAAGGCATGTTGAATAGCTTCCTGAGATTTAATTGTAAAATTGTTAAAATTCATATTTTTTATTTTAATTGTTTCCCGTTGTTTAGTACGCAAAACTCTCAGCAAAGTGTTTGCCAGCAAGTTTTTTTTTCTCGGAGTTGTCAATTTGGCTTGTAGCTATGACCAATCAGGAAATTTTTTCAGGAAAGAAAAATACAAAAAGACTTTTTGACATAAAACTATCAGCAACAAAACACCAAAGCCTGTAAAACCATTTTAAAATTTTACAGGCTTGAGATTTCTTCTTTATTTTCGCCAGAAACACACCAAAATAAAACTACGGAGCCGATACACAACCATTGGTATCTTTCACCTTAATAGTAAAACTATTAGCTGAAAGCCCTGTAAATGTATGAGTTGTTTCCGGAGTTATCGTATAGTTTGTGCCATTGTTTATCGAAAAATAATAACTGCCAGCGCCCCCTACCCCAGTTATCTTTATCTTTCCGTCATTACCTCCGTAGCAACTTACCGGAGTTAATTCGTATGTTGTCGTTGGTAAAGCATTTACTGTTACAGTAACCGTACCCGATTGCGCATTGGAACATATTGAAGAGCTTGCATCACGAACTGAAACAAGATTATATACATAAGTACCTGCAACATTAGTAACCTGATTTACAGATGTAGTATTCCCCGATGAAGTTGTTACTGATTGTACCGATCCACTATTAACGGTATAAAAAAAGGTATAAGGTGCAGTTCCATTTGCTCCGGTAAATGTTATACCAGGATTCGTGGCATTAACACAAACAGACGTTGTTCCGCTAATAGCCGCAGTAGCAACAACACTTTGTACTGTTAAACTTCCACTTATCGATGCTTGAGAGCACGACCCGCCTGAAGTTGTAACAGTATAAGTAAACGTACCTGCAACCGTAGGAGTACCTGAAATAGTAAAAACTCCAGAACTAAAACTTCCGGTAACACCAGCGGGCAAACTTCCTGAAGTAATAGAAGCACCTGTTCCAGCCCCACCAACAGAAAAAGTAACTGGCGTTATTGCATTGTTGATACATGTAGTTTGCGGATTAGTTGATGCTACCGATGTTTGCGTTATGGTAGAATTTCCATTTACTGTTATTGTGAATGTTTGACTGGAAGAAGTATCCACTCCCCCAAACAAAGTTCCACCGTCGTCTTGTAGTACCACAGTAATTGTTGCTGTCCCATAATTTGTTGCATGTGGTGAATATGATAACGTTCCAGTCGAACTAATTGTAGGTTGACTACTAAAAACAGATGTATTGGTATTTCCGGTAATATTAAAAGTTAACAATTGTAATGACTCGTTAGATGGACCTGTAGAAATTGAACTTGCCCATGATGCTACTGTTTGTACTCCCGATCCAACACATACCGCCTGGTTCGTGCCTTTAACAAAAGAAGGGGCATCATTAACAGGATTAACCACCACCGTTATAGTGGCTTCATTAGATGTAATACCAGAATCATCATTTACTACATACTGAATTGATACGGTCCCATTGTAATTGCTATACGGAGTAAATGTAACATTTCCAGAATTGTCTACCGTAAATGTTCCTTGCCCTGCGACACTAAAAGAAGTTTGTTGTCCACTGGTTTCGGGATCAAGATCAACTGTTGCTACGTTAATTGTATGTCCCGAATAAGGAGTATCATTATTCGTAACACTGAAAGTGACAGGAGTATCTTCATTAGTGGTAGAATTATCATTCACAGCTGTAGGATTGGTTAGCGCAACCCCGAAATTAACATTAGTCTCCTCTCCGGCTGTCAATCCGGTAACTTTTCCATCAGTTGTTCCATCATTGCCAGTCAACGAATTAGCAGCATTATTATTTATTTCTCCATTAAAACTTCCTCCAGCCGGCAAAGAAGCCACAGGGGTAGTTCCGGTTCCATAAATGGTCGAAGTAATCCAAATACTATATGATGTTGACGCGGATAAATAATCGAACCTGTAACTGCCATCTGAGTTTATGGCTTGTGTAGATACTGTAACACCAGAAGCAACCAATGTTGCATAAATTGGCTGACCACCAATATTATTTATACCAGTTCCGTCTACCTTGTTCGACCCGGAAGAGCCATTGGTATCATTATAAACATACCCTGAAATGTAATTATTTACCGAATTGGCAATAGCAATTGTAGCGCAAGCCTGTGAGCCTGTATTGCATATATTTGAAGGAGTTGTACAAACCGTATAAGTACCATTTTGCCCGGCTCCGTTTAAATTCAGATAAATTGTTGTTCCGGTTGAGGTCCCAATATAACTTGCCCCTGAAGGAATTGTCCAGGCATAATTAGTAGCATTGGAATATCCGGTTGCAGTAAACTGCAAACTGCTTTGATTATCAGAAAAAGCGGTATAATACACTTTTATTGTCACATAATCAATATTAGCAGCTACATTTCCAGTACTTGAATTTCGGTTGGCCTGAATCCTTAATCCCAAATTACTGATTTCAGAAGCTGTCCAAGTACGCCCCCACAAATTTGTTGAACCGCCATAAGTAGTACTTGCCTCGGTAGTTGGCCATGCCGTTGTATTCTTTAAGTCACTTCCAACAGGAGTCCCATTAACCATCAATTGAATTAAATTATCATAAACCCGTGTAGAAGTACCAGCCGATTTCTCAATTTGAACTTCAATACCAACAATTGAAGATATAGAAGGTACCGAAAGGCCAAAACCCGTTAAATCCAGGTAATTCGAAATTGTACTTACAGCCATGGTTGCTGTAGCCCTGTTATTATCCGAAGTGTAAACATTAGTAGGATTTGTCCAGGAAACGGTTCCGGCAGCATTATTGTTTGTAGCAGACGAGGCTGGATTAGCCGAAGTAGAAAGATTACTACCATTCTGCGCAGAACTACTGGTAATAACTCCTGTTCCTGTAACTGCTGGAGAGATACTTACGTCAACAGGGATTCTGGTACTTTCGCACCCTGAAGCCGTAGTATAAATAGCCACATAATAAGTTGTATTAGAACTAATAGATGGGGTCGTAAACGGATTTCCGGTATAAAGCAATGTACCTCCGGTTGCTGCACTATACCATCGATAAATCTGTCCTGAACCGGCGCCAGAAGCTGTAAGTACCGCTGTTCCTGGTGGCGAACAAATATAATTGGTTCCTGTTGTAACCGGACCAATTTGTGCCGAGTGCGTTGCAGTAACCGAGGTAGCCAAACCACTACAGGAAGTTGTTGCAGTATTTGTTTTTGTACCGGTTGCCGCGCATCCAATTGCTACATTAAAATTAATCGACATGGTTACATTGGGTTCAAGAGTTATAGCATCAGCAGGTGCAACGAGGTATCCTGCAGGATTACCATCAGTCAGTGTTCCTGTAGAATTGCTTAATGTCACATCAGGTTTACTATAATTATAGGCGATCTGGATATTATCAATCGTAACGATCTTTGAGGCAGAATTCCATGCGGTACCTAAATTAGCAAACCTTAGCCTGGTATTATTTCCAATTAAAGCAGCTGGAAGTGTATACGTAAATGTTCCAGAAGTATTAGCTCCGGTAAATGTTTCCACGGAGGTATAATTAACTCCATCAGTGGATAATTGCACAGTCAGTGATGAAGTTCCTAATGATCCTGCTAAGGTATAGTCGAAAGATAATGTAGCATTACCGGAAGTACTCCCTGTTGGATAAAGGTTAGCCGTTCGTTCAATAGCATCACTTATAATCAGATTCGCAAAAGTAAGTTTACCACCAGATATATAGATTGTACCCGAAGCTGCATTATTATCATTATCGAGCCAGTTAGTTGTCCAAAAGCCACCAATACCATCCTGTTCGGTATAAGTAACCGGAGTTGTAGTAAATTCATCACGAACAGTTTTTGAAGTAGTTGAGGCAGGTATCAAAACAGTGGTACTATTCGGAATATAAATAATATCCGAAGGCAGTGCGTCGGTAACTGTTACTGAAGTTACAGTATTCCCTGCATTGGAAACACTAACAGTATACTGGCCATTACTTCCAGGTGAAAAAACTGTTGGACTTGCAGTCTTACTTATTGTAAGCACCGGATTTGGATTATATTGTGTTTCAATGGTGGAAAAAGTACCTCCCATAGATCCAAATTGAGCTGAAAATTGTCGATTTGTATAAGTACCGGCTGCACCCATAACAAAATATATTATTGTGGCAGGATGAGGGAATTTCGCAATAAACGCCCTCGTATTATCAAATGTAACACCAGATAATTCACCATTATTCAACGCAGCAAACCTGGTTCCAGGAGTTTGGATAGTGGATGGGGTAATGCCCAACACACAAGTTGCATCAACAATATAACTCGAATAACCAGAAATTTCATAAAACTCTTGTCCGTCAATATCCACGCCAGTCATATAGTAATTTGAAATATAGACATTTTGATTCGTCATCAATTCAAAGAATTCAAGTTTAAAAGAAATGTATCCACCCCCCGAGCCAGTAGTAATTCTTGGCTGAAACCGGTTTGGAACTCCATCTGTTTCATCGTCAAGATATGTTAAACTGGAAATACTTGCATTGTTCATCTCCAGAATAGTTAATAAGCCATATACTGTTATACCATCCGTAGAAATCAAATCATCATACCGCCAGACCGAACCAGCACTTAATCCGCTATTACCATTATTTGTAACCAATGAACGATTGGAATTGACCATTTGAATCTCCTTACCACCAAGATTAATGGCAAAAGACTGAGAAAAAGTTTCAAATGAATAAAACAGAAAAAAGAACAAAATAAAGGTAAGCCTTGATAAATAAATAACTCGTTTAGAAAAAAAGGATGGAAATATTAAGCAAAATTTATAAAATGAAGTAACTGAGGTCATAAATAGAATTCTTCGAAGGTTATAAAGAACTAAAATAATCTATTTTAAGCATACCCTATATAAAAAAGCGAAACAAGTTAGCAAACTGCATATATGAATTATCAAAACTGGTATTTCAAGCACAGCCTCAAAGTTTTAGTTACTAGCATTTGATTAATTGCAAAATATTTATATTTTTGCGCCTCCTAATTTTAGGAATAAAGTATACATGTTTAATTAATTCAGATGTTTTATGAAAAACCAGTATGAAACCGTTTTCATCATTACTCCCGTTTTATCTGAAGTTCAGGTAAAGGAAACGGTAAAAAAATTCAAAGACATCATCACCGAAAATGGTGGAGAAATTGTCAATGAAGAAGACTGGGGGTTACGCAAATTGGCGTATCCTATCCAGAAAAAATCGACAGGGTTTTATCAACTCTTCGAATTTGCCGCCGAACCAACGTTTGCAAAAACGCTGGAAACTCAATTCAGACGCGACGAACGTATCATTCGCTTCTTAACCTTTGCGAAAGACAAATACGCCGTTGCATACAGCGAAAAGAGAAGAAACAAATCAAAAGCTAAAACTGAAAAGGAGAACTAAAAAATGTCAGCAAATCAAGGAGAAATCAGATATTTGACCCCGCCGACGGTTGAAATCAAAAAGAAAAAGTATTGCCGCTTTAAAAAGAACAAAATCAAATTTGTTGATTACAAAGATCCGGAATTCTTAAAAAAATTCCTTAACGAGCAAGGTAAAATTCTGCCACGCCGTATCACCGGTACATCTTTGAAATACCAACGCAAAGTGGCCAAAGCAGTAAAAAGAGCACGTCATCTTGCATTACTGCCTTATGTTACTGATATGTTGAAATAATTAAAGCGAAAAGAAATGGAAGTAATATTAGTACAGGACGTTGCTCGACTGGGATCGAAAGACGATGTTGTAAAGGTAAAAGACGGTTTTGGCCGTAATTACCTCATCCCAAAGAAAATGGCTGTTATCGCTACCGAATCAGCAAAAAAAGTTCTTGCTGAAAACATTAAACAGCGCGCCCACAAAGAAGCAAAACTTAAAGAATTGGCTTTAGGTATTGCCGAAAAATTACAAACTGTTCAATTGGTCATTGGAGCTAAAACCAGCTCAACCGGGAAAATCTTCGGTTCGGTTAATACCATTATGTTGGCCGAGGCAATCAATGCTAAAGGATTTGAAGTTGATCGCAAACAGATCACTATTCCTGAAGACAGTATTAAAGAAGTTGGAAATTACACTGCTAAGATTAAACTGCACAGAGAAGTTGTAGTTGAACTTGGTTTCGAAGTAGTTTCAGAATAGTTTTTTTTAAATCAGTATTTACACAGAATCAAACATTTTCAAACAAACAATAGCCAGCCGTAGTCACATTCGGTTGGCTTTTTTCTTTTCTACTCCTACCTTTGTTCAAATCATTGAATTTCTATTCCTTCCGTAGTAAACGAAATTCCCTGTTGGCCAGTTGTGCCAATCATTACCCCCTGAATAAACGGCGGCTGAACGCCTTGGGCGGCACCCCATTCGACAACAAAATTTGCTCCCACCCCACCTGAATTATCTTTATCGTCAACCACAAACTCAACAGATTCCATAGGTTTTACCATAAAAGCTGCATCGTTAAACCGACGGATTTTCCTTCCCTGAGAATTGTAATAATCAATAGCGAAAATGTAAATGCTGTCGCTAAACGATGTATTTCTGATACTTAAAGTAACTGTAAGAGAAAACGTATGCTGCGCATCCCGATAATAAATATCACCATATATCGGAAGATAAACTTTTTTTTGCATTGCCATTCCCGACTTATCAACATTCACAACATGAAGGTTAGAATGTTTTTTTGTTTCCTTAAGTTTTTCTTCAGTACATGATAACAAAACAATGAAAATCAAAGCAGAAAAGTAAGCTAATCTCATGTCCATCAATTTTGGATATAACTATTCTCCTAAATTACAGAATAAAATGCAAAAAAGCCCTTCCACCAGGTAGAAGAGCTTTAAATAATAATCTCTAATTATTTATAAGCCTAACAAAACTTCTTCCGAATTTTTTCCTCCGGTCAATAACCGTTCAGGATTTTCAACAAACTCTTTAACTTTGACCAGAAAACCAACAGAATCCTTTCCATCAATGATCCGATGATCATAAGATAAAGCTACATACATCATTGGACGAATCACAACCTGGCCATTTACTGCAACAGGCCGATCAACAATATTGTGCATGCCTAAGATTGCTGATTGAGGAGGATTGATAATAGGTGTTGACATCAGCGAACCAAAAACTCCGCCATTGGTAATTGTAAAGGTTCCTCCGGTTAGTTCCTCGACCGATATTTTTTTACTACGGGCTTTCTCTGCCAACTCCTTTAATTCAATTTCTATTTCGGCAACGGTTTTACCCTCTGTATTCCGAATTATTGGAACCATCAATCCTTTAGGTGTTTGTACCGCAATGCCAACATCAACAAATTCAGGGGTAACAATTTCGTCGCCACTAATTTGAGAATTTATTGCTGGATAAAATTGCATAGCCTGTGCCACTGCCTTTGTAAAAAGAGCCATAAATCCCAGTTTCAGACCGTATTTTTCAACAAATTTATTCTGCAGTCGGGCCCGCATTTCCATCACACGGCTCATGTCAATTTCATTGAATGTAGTGAGCATCGCGGTTTCGTTCTTTACTGCAACAAGCCTTTCACTCAGTTTACGCCGTAAAGGAGTCATTTTTTCGCGCTTTTCATTACGCGATTTGATGGGTTGTGGCGGCAATAATGTGGTTGTTTCTGCATAAGCAGATGATGCATGTACAGCCTCAATATCACCTTTTGAAATACGATGTAAACCGTTCAGAACATCTTCGAGTGATAGGTTATATTCTTCCATCATTTTTTTTGCAACCGAAGTAACCTTCACTTTACTTAAGTCATTCAACACTTGTTTTTCTTTTGTTACTTCCGGCTCTATCATTTGCTGGGATTTCGCCGCTTTCTCCTGAACTTTTTCTTCATTCGCTGGCTGAATTGTTTCTTCGGATTTTGTAACTGCATACGACGTATCGATGCTACAAGCAACAGAACCAACTGCCACGCGGCTACCTTCAGAAACCAAGATTTTAATTTTTCCGCTCTCAGCAGCTGAAATAGTTAAGGTTGCCTTGTCAGATTCTATTTCGCCCAGTTCCTGATCTTTGTCGACCAGGTCTCCATCGGTAACATTCCATTTACCAAGTTCAACTTCAGTGATAGATTCTCCCGGAGTTGGTATTTTAATTTCAATGATCATTTTGGGAATTTTAAGCCCCTCCCTACCCTCCAAAAGAAAGGATATAGAAAGTGCAAAGGTTAGATTTTTGTTTCTTTAAAAATTTTCTCATTGAGAATATTATTTACTTTTTATTTCCAAATCAGGCAAATACTTTTTCTTCATAAACTGTATCCAAAATTTGTTTCAGCCGGTTGTTGTGCTGGTGCATTAATCCTACCGCCGGACTTGCACTTGCTGAACGGGCAACCAATTCAAAAGGCACATCTGGCAAAAACCGCTGAACATGCGTCCAGGCCCCCATATTTAAAGGCTCGTCCTGAACCCAATATATTTTTTCAAGGTTTAAATACTTTCCTATTATAGTTCTGATTTGATCAATAGGAAGCGGGAATAACTGTTCTACCCGAACAATGGCAACATTCTGGACACCCTCTTCAGCCTGTCTTTTGTGCAAATCGTAATAAAGCTTTCCGTAGGTAAAAACAAGCTTTTTCACTTTACCCGGATTTGAAACCGCATCTTCAATAAGTTCATGGAAAAACCCGTCAGCCAGTTCGTCAACCGAAGAAGTTACCATTGGATGGCGTAAAAGACTTTTGGGTGTAAATACAACCAGAGGAATTCTGAAGTTTCCAAGTATTTGCCGACGAAGCAAATGAAACATATTTGCCGGCGTAGTTGGTATTACAACCTGAATATTGTTATCAGCGGTAAGATTGAGGAAACGCTCAATACGTGCGCTGGAATGTTCCGGCCCCTGACCTTCATATCCATGAGGAAGATATAATACCAAACCATTCATCATCCCCCATTTTTCGTAAGCCGACGAAATGTACTGGTCAAAAATTACCTGTGCAACGTTGGCAAAATCGCCAAATTGAGCTTCCCATATCGTTAGTCCCTGGGGCGTTGCCAATGCGTATCCATATTCATAACCTAAAACTCCATATTCTGACAACAATGAATTGTAAACATGAAATTTAGCCTGTTTATCACTGATGTTTTTCAACGGGAAATACTTATCATCGGTATCTTCAACAACAAATGCGGCATGACGATGCGCAAATGTTCCACGCTCTGAATCCTGACCACTTAAACGAACAGAGAAGCCTTCTTCAAGCAAAGTTCCATAAGCCAATAATTCGGCCATAGCCCAGTCGAGCCGGTTATCGAGCATCATCATCTTTCTGTCTTCAACAATACGGTCAATCTTTTTGAAGAACTTTTTATGTGCAGGCAAAAAATTAATGCGCTCAGCAATTCGTATCAGGTCGTTTCTTTTTACGCCGGTTTTATACTTCTGGTGTAAATCTACAGCTCCTGGTTTTTCGAATTCAAGGTACTCACTATTTAGAAACTTTTTTACCTTCACCTTATCCATCAATTCAGATTTCCTAAATTTTTCTTCAAGCAAAAGATCAAATTCCTGATTTATTTTAGAAACATCCTCTTTGGTATAAACTCCCTGTTGAATTAACTTTTCGGCATAAATATCACGTGGGTTCGGATGCTTTTCAATTGCTTTATACAGTAATGGTTGTGTAAACCGGGGTTCATCTCCTTCGTTGTGACCATATTTACGATAACAAAGAATATCAATAAAAACATCTGAATGGAATCGTTGCCTGAATTCTACAGCAAGTTTTACAGTAAAAATGATGGCCTCTACATCGTCTCCATTTACGTGAAAAACAGGTGAACGGGTAACTTTGGCCACGTCGGTACAATAGGTACTCGAACGGGCATCGAGGTAGTTGGTAGTGAAACCAACCTGGTTGTTTATAACCAAATGAATGGTACCTCCGGTTTTGTATCCAGGAAGCTGCGACATCTGGATAACTTCATAAACAATTCCTTGAGTTGCTATTGCAGCATCGCCGTGAATCACAATAGGAGCAACCGAATCGTAATTCCCGTTGTATTTTAAATCAATTCTTGAACGGGCCATTCCCTGAACCAGCGAAGCAACCGTTTCGAGATGTGATGGATTAGGCATTAAATTAAGCTTTACCGTTTTGCCTGAATCGGTCTTAACCTCATTCTCGTAGCCTAAATGGTATTTCACATCGCCAAGAGAAAGGTCTTGTTCATATTCTTTACCGACAAATTCCTTAAAAATGTATTCATAAGGTTTTTCCATGGTGTTGGCCAAAACATTTAAACGTCCCCGATGAGCCATTCCCAGCACAAATTCGTTAATTCCCAATTCTGCACCATGTTCAATCACCGCATCCAACGCCGGAATAAGGGCTTCGCCACCTTCAAGCGAGAAACGTTTTTGCCCAACAAATTTGCGATGAATGAAATTCTCGAAGCCAACAGCCAATTTGAGATGATAGTAAATGTGCTTTTTCTTTTCGTCAGATAATTGTTCCGAGTTCCGTACCGACTCCATTTTTACTTTCAACCAGTCGATTAATTCGGGATGACGCATAAAAACATATTCCACACCAATAGATTGACAATAAGTAGCTTCCAGATGATCAATGATCGACCGAAGCGTTGCAGGGCCAATTCCAATATTGTTACCTGCCTGAAAAACAGTATCCAAATCAGATTTTTGTAATCCAAAATTTTCAATATCGAGAGTGGGTAGATATTTTCGTCGGGAACGAACAGGGTTGGTTTTGGTAAATAAATGACCACGTTGACGATAGCCGTGAATCAAATTCAGTATAGCAAATTCCTTATCTATTTTATCATCATGCTGTGCTGATTGCGAATCAGAATAGTTCTTCAGAGCAAATTCATAACCGGCAAAAAAATTCTTCCAACTCGTATCTACTGATTCGGGATTTTCGAGATATGATGCATAAAGCTCGTCAACAGCCGAAATTTCCTGATTACCTACCTGTGAGAATTTATCCATAGTTAATCGATTGGTTTTTTGTTATTTCTTTCTTAGTTTTTTATTCTACTCAATTTGTCTCATCACTTTTACAAAAAGGTAAACAGAATAACAAACACTCATTTTTAATGTTTAGATGAATTAGCTCAATCTGAATACTAAACCAATATTTTTCAGGATTGTTAGATAATACAACCAGAAAACAACAAGACCTTGCCCTTATTCAATGCTTTTTTTGTGAAATATTGACTAACTGTTTAAAATTTATTATTTGATTCTTTGACCCACTTAAGGCCTGATGAATCGAACTTTTCCCTTTTCTACACACAGAGAGGGGAAAAGCATCGAAAATACGACAGAGCAAGCGTCAAAGTTAAATAGCCTCGAAAGATCAATATTATTCAGTATAAACTTAAAGTTTCGAAAAATGAACAGAAAAGAATTCTTCAGTAAAGCTTTGATTGGTGGCAGTTTAATCTTTTTGGCACCAGCTATTCTAAATTCATGTAGTAAATCAGATGATTCGGAACCTTCAACTGGTGGAGATAACAGTGGTGGAATAAGCGGAACAACCATCGACTTAACCTCGAATGACTTCAGCGCTCTTAAAAATATTGGTGGTTATGCGTACAGCGGCAACATTATTATTATCAGAACCGGAGACTCAACTTATCTGGCGTTGTCAAAGGTATGTACTCACGAAAATTGTACAGTTACATACAATAATACATCAACCAATATTGAGTGTCCTTGCCATGGGTCGAAGTTCACAACAACTGGGGCTGTTCTGCAAGGTCCTGCACCAACAGCTTTAAAAACCTACAATGTAACATTAAGTGGCACAACTTTGAAAATTGCCTGAATACTGCCCAATACAAAACAATTTTCAGTAGCTTAGCAGAAATCATATTTCAAATATCCCGATAAAACTAATTGGCTATGAAACGATTTCTGAAAATCACTTCGCTGGTTGTTGTAGCTCTGATAATCATATATCTTACCGGTCCAAAGTTTCCTAAACCTGTTTACAATAAAACTCTTCCTGAAATTCAGATACAAACTTCTGAAGCTGATGCTTACATCAAAAACAGGGAAGCCAATTTAAAAATAAAGCCAGATAACGGAAGCCGTATCATCTGGGTAAACGATAGTTTAAAAAATAAAACGGCATACTGCCTGCTTTACCTTCATGGCTATTCGGCCTCGTGGTTCGAAGGAGAACCGGCACACCGCGATTTTGCCCGCCGGTACGGGATGAATTTATACATTCCCCGGCTAGCCGCACATGGAATTGACACAACAGAATGTTTACTGAACATGACTCCCGACCGACTTTATGAATCGGCCAAACGAGCCTTGGTTCTGGCGCACTCGCTGGGCGAAAAAGTAATTTTAATGAGCACATCAACCGGTGGAACTTTGAGTTTGAAACTGGCTGCTGATTTTCCTCAACTGGTGGATGGCCTGATTTTGTATTCACCCAACATAGCTATAAACGACCCAGCAGCATTTCTGGTAAGCAAACCTTGGGGATTGCAAATTGCGCGCTTTGTGAAAAAGGGTAATTATCGCATTTCGAAGCCCGATCATCCAGAAGAAGAACAATACTGGCAATGCAAACAACGCCTGGAAGCGGCAGTTTACCTGCAACAATTGGTAGAAACAACGATGACCAAAGAGACTTTCTCGAAAGTTGAAAAACCTTTATTTTTAGCCTATTATTATAAAGATGAAAAACATCAGGACAATGTAGTTCGGGTTGACGCCATGCTTAAAATGTTTGACCAATTGGGAACTCCTGCCGGCAAAAAACAGAAAACAGCCTTTCCAGAGGCCGGCACTCATGTGATTGGCTGCAAACTACTTTCAGGCGCATGGCAGGACGTTGAAAAAGCCAGTTTCGAGTTTGCCGAAGGAGTATTGGGACTAAAGGCGGTTCAGTGACGAATATTGGTACTTGAGGTCAACCATCCTATACAAATCAAACTCCTCAGCACCAGTTATTTCAACATTAAATGGCCTTTTGTCCATTACTCATCCGAGCAATCCAGAGATTTACTTAATCCGGGGCCATTTTGTTTTTTGGAGGATGTTGAAATGTTACTTCAGAAGAACGGAATGATTGATGTAATTTTTGTCGTGCCTGTAAATAAACAAACAGGTTCCGCCTTTAATTGTTTCGGCAACTGGTTTAATCTGATCAGGAGGTAAGGATGGGCAACCAAAACTTCGTCCAAGCCTTCCAAACTTCTGAATAAAATCTTCAGTGGCATAATCAGCTCCGTGCATGATAATTTCCCGTTTTTCGGCCTTATCATTAACCCCTTTTTCAAGCCCCTGCAATATAACCGACAATCCAACCTTCGAGCCAGTTGCAATATTTTGCGCCAGATAAAAGCCCAGGCTGCTCATGAAACTACCCTCTTTGTTTGAAAATTTTGTGGCATACTCGCTCCCTGTGTTCCGGCCATGAGCCACATAAGTATTAAAGAGCAACATCTTTTTGCAGAGGTCGATCACGTAGAGGCGTTTATTGTTGCTCGATTGCGAAAAATCGATAATCGTAAGGATTGAAGAATTCGTTAGCATACCTTTTTCTATTAATTTGTCTAACCCGTGAATTGCCATTTTGTATGCTTCTAAAGGCAAGCCCAATTCATCAAGTCTTAAAACATTGTAAATGTCTTCCCGTTCATCCGATTGTTTTTTCCCGGCATCAACGATCTGGGAAATTGGGAGCAAAAGCAAAAGAATCAGTAAAAATCTCGTCCTCATATCGCAAATTTAAATTTATTCCTGCGAAAAAAAGACGATTTGCATTTTTTAACATGTTCCAATATGCATTTTTCTCTTTCTAATTAACAGAATCGCAGCGACTAATAAGCAAGTTGAACAAACTTTCGTCTTTTTTATAAACGTCATCATAAAAACTGATTTGACCCCGATCGTTTGCCCAGGCGGTAAAATACCCAATATGCACCGGAATTTTTTTCTTCAGGTTATACCATTTTTCAATGCCGCTATTCATAGCTTCATCGATTTTGGCAGGCGACCATTCCGGATCACCTTCCAGAATTTTTATGGCAAGATCTCTGGGTTTTCCAACACGGATACATCCATGACTAAACGCCCGTTTTTCCAGATTATATAAGCCTTTTGCAGGAGAGTCGTGTAAATAAATGTCGTTTGTGTTTGGAAAAAGAAATTTCACAAGCCCCAGTGAGTTTTTCTTTCCTGGCAATTGTCTTAACTGGTTGCCATACCATTTCATTCCGTTCTCGGCCAGATAATTCGGATTCTTTTTGATGGCCGGTTTTACTTCTTTCTCAATAATACTGGCAGGGATATTCCAATATGGACTGAAAACGATGTAACTAAGGTTTCCGCTGAAAACAACGGTTTTATTCATTTTCTTACCAACAACAACCGGCGATTCGAGAATGATTTGTCCATTTCGGTTATAGTTAAGCATATAAGAGGGAATATTGACAAAAATAAATTCGCGGGCGCTGCCAATGCCAGGAGGTGTCCACCGCCAACGTTCCATATTTACAACAATTGTTTTTATCCTTTCCGACACTGGTACATTTAACTCCTCAACCAACTTTGGCGTAATCAGATTTTGCTGAACTTTTCCATTTCGAACCTGGTAATTTCGAACTGCTTCGCCCAATTTTTTATCATACCTATTGCTTAAATTGTTTGTATCCAAATCGCCAGTCATCATGAGCCGGTTCCTGATTTGAAGAATAACTGACGAAGAATCACCCGGTTTATAATTTTTCACAAGCCGGTTCCATTTGATGGAGCCCCAACCTCCTTTTTTTTCCAGCGCACGATATTCTTTCAAAACATCCATCAACCTATAATATTGATTGAAAAGTACCGAATCATTTCTTTCGAGCAATTCAGGATTCAGCATAATTGAGTCGAGCAGGCTTTCGTATGAAACTTGTTTGCGAGGCATCAGCCATCCCGATCCTTTGCTTTTCGTTTCATCAATACCTTTGTAAACCGTTTCGGCGTAAAACAGAAACATGTTTGTAATCATGAAATCGGTTTCATCGTTGGTCAGGCGACGGTCTTCGGCTCCTTGAAAGATTGTTGAAATATCGTCGAGATATGGAAAGGCACGGTAAACTCCTTCGTCTCCAATATTAACAACCTTCGAAAAAAGAGAATTGCCAAATTCAATAATCCCTTTCTGGTCGAACCAGATTTGATGAAAATGATAATGACGATAAATAGTTGAAACTTCTGATTTATATTTCTCAAGCTTTGGGAATTTGAGATAGAAATCATTAATAATAATGCTATCAAACGACTGAGTACCATATTCATTAATTCGTCCGCGTAAATCCTGTGCAATACTATTTTTCGAGCGGAAAGGCTTTTTTTGCTGGCAAGAGCCAACAAGCAGGACAAAAGCAATGACGGCAAAAACAAAAGTCAATTTCATGGATGGCTTAACTAATATTTTGGCAAGATATAGTTTATTTCAACCAAACATATTAGTTGAAGTAAAAATCGTATTAAACCCCACCATTCCTTCAAACTACTTTAACATAGGCCAAGTTACATTGAAATGTAGGTTTAGTTTGCTACAAACTAACCCGACCATACAAATCAAAATCCTCAGCCCCTGTAATTTCAATCCTATAAAAATGGCCTTTTTTTAGTTTCACATCTTTTGAAATGAATACTTCGCCATCCACTTCGGGAGAATCGAACTCGGTGCGGCCTACATAGAATTCTTCATCCTCACGGTCAATCAATGCCTTTAAAGTTTGACCGACTTTAGCTGCATTTAACTGAGACGAAATAATTTGCTGAACAGCCATTAATTCTTCAACACGGGCTTGCTTGATTTCTTCAGGAATAATGTCTTTGTATTTTTTATAGCCATAAGTTCCTTCTTCATGAGAATAGGCAAATGCGCCCAAACGGTCGAACCGATGGCGTTTTACGAAGTCTTTCAGGTGCTCAAAATCTTCTTCCGTTTCACCTGGATGACCGACGAGCATTGTGGTACGGATCGCTATTCCAGGAACTTCTTCTTCAATTTTATTCAACAAAGCTTCTGTTTCTTCAGTAGTTACCTGCCGTAACATGTGTTTTAACACATTGTTGGAGCTATGTTGAAGCGGAATATCGATGTATTTACACAATTTTGACACTGATTTAAACAATGGTAAAATGTCCATAGGGAATTTCGTCGGATATAAGTAATGCAGGCGAATCCATTCAATGCCATCAATTTCGGCAATTTTCTGAATGAGCTCAGCCAACATGCCTTTGCCATACAAATCTATTCCGTAATACGACAAATCCTGGGCGATCAACAAAATTTCCTTTACACCGTTTTTCGCAAGGTATTTTGTTTCGCGGATCAAATCTTCAATTGATTTCGATTTGTGTTTCCCGGTCATCCCCGGGATGGCACAAAATGCACAAACGCGGTTACAACCTTCAGATATTTTCAGGTAAGCAAAATGTGAAGGCGTGGTAATCTTTCGTTCGTATATAAATTCAGGGCGATAGGTGGCTTTCAATTCGCTAACCAATGCTTTCAAATCAAATTTTCCGAAGTATTTATCCACCTCCGGAATTTCTGTTTCCAAATCGGCCTTGTATCGCTCCGACAAGCAGCCCATTACATACAGCTTTTCAACGTAGCCTCTGCTTTTAGCATCGACAAACTGCAGAATTGTGTTAACCGATTCTTCCTTTGCATCGCCAATGAAACCGCAGGTATTTAAAACAACAATATCCGAATTTTCATTCGAATCATGAACAACCTCGAACCCATCCATCGAAAGCTGATTTAAAAGCACTTCTGAATCAACAAGGTTTTTTGAACACCCAAGGGTCACCACATTTATTTTTTGAGGCCTCCCCCTGCCCCCTCCGAGAGAGGGGGTTTCGGAATTGGTTTGCGAATAAATCTTCGACATGTTACTCTCTTTTTTATTATCATAAATCCTTGGCCTTTTCCACAAGAATTCCTTTCTCTTTCTTGAATTGTTGAAAATTGATCTTTTTGAAGTCTCCCCCTTCGGGGAGATTTAGAGGGGCTTCTTCTTTCTAGCTAAACAACGATTCTACAAATTCCCTTCTTCTGAATATCTGCAAATCGTCCATTTTTTCACCAATGCCAATGTACTTCACCGGAATTTTAAATTGATCGGAAATACCAATAACAACACCACCTTTGGCCGTTCCATCCAGTTTAGTTAAAGCAAGAGCAGAAACTTCAGTTGCTTTGGTGAATTGTTTGGCCTGTTCGAAAGCATTTTGTCCGGTGGAACCATCCAGCACCAATAAAACTTCATTTGGCGCACTGGGGACAACTTTTTTCATTACCGATTTAATCTTGCTCAGCTCGTTCATCAGGTTCACTTTATTGTGTAATCTACCGGCTGTATCAATAATAACAACATCAGCACCCTGAGCTTTGGCCGACGAAAGCGTGTCGAATGCCACTGATGCGGGATCGGCGCCCATTGTTTGTTTCACAATTGGAACCTGAACCCGGTCGGCCCAAATTTGCAACTGATCGATTGCTGCTGCCCGAAACGTATCGCCAGCACCCAGAATCACTTTTTTCCCGGCTGCTTTAAAATTATAGGCCAGTTTACCAATAGTAGTGGTCTTCCCTACACCATTCACACCCACAACCATAATTACGTATGGATCGCTACTTTCCGGCAGGTCGAAATCTTCCAGATCGTTGGTATTATTCTCTTCGAGCAAATCGGCGATTTCTTCCTTCAAGATACTGTTCAACTCAGAAGTTCCAAGATATTTATCGGCGGCTACACGTTTCTCTATTCGTTCGATAATCTTCAAGGTCGTTTCAACGCCTACATCCGAGGATATTAAAATTTCTTCAAGGTTATCCAAAACCTCATCATCAACCTTTGATTTTCCAACGACAGCGCGACTAATCTTGGTAAAAACGCTTTCCTTGGTTTTTGCTAAGCCTTGGTCGAGGCTTTCTTTCTTTTTGCTGCTAAATAATCCGAAAATACCCATAGCTACACTGTTTTATACCGACAATTAAACATATCAATAGCAACCTGATCCAGAAAAAATTGAACGAACAAGGTTGCTGAAATCGTCATTAGTCATTTGAAAAATGTTTAATTTAGGTTTTTTCTAATGACCATTGACTTTTTCCTGTTAATTAAGAGTTAACAAAAAAAGCCTTCATCACGGATGAAAGCTTTTTTCTATAGAGAAAAATTGTCTTACTTCTTAAAATAATCCTTCACATTGTCATTAGGAACAATTTCTTCCTGAAATGTGTATGCACCGGTTTTTTCAGATTTTATCATTTTTACTACCTTGGAGTAACCTTTACCGGCACCTTTTTGCATAGATGCTACTGCTTTCTTTGCCATAGTATTTTATTATTTAATTTCGCGATGTACAGTAACCCGTTTTAAATTTGGATTGTATTTCTTTTGTTCCAAACGTTCAGGAGTATTTTTCCTGTTTTTGGTAGTAATGTACCTTGATGTTCCGGGAACACCGCTTGTTTTCTGCTCGGTACATTCCATAATTACCTGGATTCTATTACCTTTCTTTGCCATCTCTCAAATCATTAAATAGTTGTTAAAATACCATTTTCCTTAGCATCTTTCAATGCTGCTTTCAACCCGATTTTATTGATGGTACGGATGCCGTTAGCTGAAACATTCAACGAAATCCAACGATCTTCTTCAGGATAATAGAACTTTTTCTTGAACAAGTTCGGAAGGAATTTCCGTTTTGTTCTACGTTTCGAGTGTGAAACATTGTTTCCCACCATTACTTTCTTTCCGGTTATTTGACAAACTCTCGACATTGTCTTATTTTTTAATCAGAATCACATTTTTCAAACAGACCGCAAAATAAGTACATTTTCTTCAAACAATCAAATACTTTGAAAAGATTTTTCGATAATTTTCAACAACTTATTGTGCAAAACTACAAAACAAAACAAGGTAAATATAATTGTCTTTTGTTAAATTAGTAAACTCCAATTAAAAACGATCTCATGCTGTTTAATACATTGACTTACTTTTGGTTTACTTGTATTGTATTCGCAGCATACTGGTTTATTCTTAACAAAAAAAATAAACTTCAGAACTTATTTCTTTTAGTTGCCAGTTATTGTTTCTATGGATGGTGGGATGTCCGTTTTTTAATATTAATATTTTTAAGTTCGACAACCGACTTTTTTATCGGACAGGCTATACAAAATCAGACCACTCGATCTAAGCGGAAACTGCTGCTTGGAGCCTGTTTGTTACTCAACCTGGGAATCCTGGGTTTCTTTAAATATTGCAACTTTTTTATTGAATCATTTTTAGCTCTGGCCAAAGCGCTAAACGTCAATTTAGCTATCAGTACCTTAAAAGTAATTTTACCGGTTGGAATAAGTTTTTATACCTTTCAATCGCTTAGCTATATCATTGACGTTTACCGTAATAAAATAAAACCAACGAATGATTACATTTCGTTTTTAGCTTTTGTGGCTTTCTTCCCGCAATTGGTTGCCGGCCCTATCGAAAGGGCAACACATTTACTTCCCCAATTTCTGAAAGAACGTCGATTCAACAAAGAAAAGGTAAAATCAGGATTCAGGTTTATACTTTACGGCTTATTCAAAAAGATGGTGATAGCCGACAGATTGGCCTATTTTGTCGATCACGTTTACAATTCATCATCAAATTACTCCGGGATACCACTGATTGTGATTGCTTTTATGTTTGGATTCCAGATTTATTGCGATTTCTCTGGATACTCCGATATTGCAATCGGATCGGCCCGTTTGCTGGGTTTCGACCTGATGCAAAACTTCCGGTTTCCCTATTTTTCAAAAAGCCTTCGTGAATTTTGGCGGCGATGGCACATATCGTTGTCAACCTGGTTTCGCGACTATATTTATATTCCGCTTGGAGGCAATCAGGTTACAAAAATGCGCTGGATTTTAAACATACTTATAACTTTTACCTTATCAGGGCTGTGGCACGGTGCTGCTGCAACTTTTGTCATCTGGGGATTTTTGCACGGCTTATTTCTGATTATTGAATCTTTTATTAAACCCAAACAGCCGCACAAACTGATAAACTGGCTCGGGTTCATTCTAACGTTTTCGTTTGTGAATTTAGCGTTGATTTTTTTCAGGTCGAAGTCGCTGAGCCAAAGTATCGAGATTTTAAGCCAATTACCTAAAGTAAATTGGATATTTTTAGATCAGCTTCGGAATGCCTGGCAAGTAAACAACCAGTTTCGTGAATTTGCAATTTCGATAGTTGTCGGATTTCCTATTTTTCTGACTACTGAAATTTTAAGCCGAAATAATGATTTTGATGAGTTGATTGTTAACCTGAATCTATTCAAAAGGTGGACTATCTATTTGTTTTTCACAGCATTGATCTTGATTTTTGGCGTGCTGAATGTTGCGCCTCAGTTCATTTATTTTCAATTCTGACATGAAAGAGGTAATACAAAAAATAGCATTTTTCTTCGGACTGCTGGCATTGCCTGTTGCATTGCTTTTCGCTTTGCCTTACTCAACCGAATTTGCCCGACATTTCATCAAAGACGATTGTTACAATCATGGAGCTTGGATTTTCGACCGGCTCACAAAAAATACAACGCCAATCGACGTTGCTTTTATAGGATCTTCCCACACCATTCATTCTTTTCAGGAGAAAAAAATGGAATCTTTATTGAATAACAGATTTCATTTGGCCAATTTGGGTTATTGCCGGTTCGGGCGAAACCTGGAATATTTATTTGTAAAAGAACTCCTCGCAAACAAAAAACCCAGGCTAGTAATCATCGAAGTACATGAAGATGAACCGAAAAACAGCCATGATATTTTTCCTTATCTTGCCGGCACAAAGGATTTGCTGGTCAGTCCAACGTTGATCAATCGCGATTACTTTTCGGATGTATTTAAGGGCGCTTCAGCAAGGCTCGAACAATTTAAATCTCAATTCATTTTTCAGGAAAAATATCCTAATACCGATTTAAATTCTTACGGTTATGGCGAGTCGAACCGAATTGCCACAGAACAAGAACTTCAAAAAAACAGTCAAGGCTGGAGAAAATGGGCGAAAAGAAGAAACTCACCGGAGATAGAACAAATTCAACTTAAGTACCCATATTCTTATCTTTTAAAAACAATAAAGCTCTTGAAAAGCAAGAATATACCTTTTGTATTTGTGTATTTACCTGAAAGCGGGTCGAAATTTAAGAATCCTCTCCGAATGGATTTTTACGAACGATATGCGCAAGTGCTAATTTTACCAGATTCGATACTCGACGATCCGGCTAACTGGATGGATGACATGCATTTCAATGATAACGGAGCCGCCCAGGTTTCGGAATGGATGGCACAAAAATTAACGGAAATAATAAGATTAGACTTAGATTGCCTTCAGGAAAATAAAAATTGATGTTATTTGTTTCAACTTATATATTTGCATAAACGTTGAATTACCCGATTAAATTATGAAAATTGTTCAACCGTGAATATACCAAATCAGAAATATTATCCCACCATATTGAAAGCTATCCACCTGGTAGTTCTCTATATGTTCATACAGTCAATTATTGACTTTCCTTTAGCTTTATACGATTATTACAACGGCACTGATTTTCTGTATAATCCGATAAAAAAAATCCTCATTGGAGTAGGTTCTCCGGCATTTATATTTTATTATGCCTACAAAAAAGCACGAGTACCTCTTAAAGAATTATTTCCACTGAAATCGTTCAATGTTTTTTTGCTGATACCGATATTCCTGTTTATTTGGGGCGCACAAAACCTGATTGGCGTTATTAACAATGCCATCGACATAGTGCTTCCACCTCCAGGCTGGTTCTGGGAATTGTTTAACAAGGTTTTCGAGAGTGATTATGGAATTTATGGTGCAGTTCTGAAAGTAGTAATTATTGCGCCAATTATCGAAGAACTTATTTTCCGGGGTATAATCATGCATGGGTTGATGCGTAATTATTCAGCTTCAACAGCAGTTTTCACATCAGCTTTAATGTTTGCGCTCTTTCATTTGAACCCATGGCAGTTTCCGGCAACTTTTATACTTGGACTTCTTCTCGGTTTTTTGATGGTCAGGAAACACAACATTATACTCTGTATTTTAGGTCACGCAATTAATAATGGGATTGCACTATTTGGCGCCCTGATTGGCGAAGAAATATCTTTCTTGCATAGCAGGACCAGTTTGTTAATGACCAGTTTTCTGATAGCTGTGGTCTCATTTGTTGTTATGTACATCGTTACCAAATCAAACGCAGCAGAAGTAAATAACTAGTAGCAAAAATGTTAGCCTAGATAATACCTGAAGTAAATGCTTTTTTGAATTAAACCAAAACAATTGTTTGCTCAGATTGATTTAGCTGTATATTTACACAATCAAAAAACATCAAAATTGCATCATGAAACGGGTAGCCATATTCCCCGGATCATTCGATCCTTTTACCATTGGTCACGAAAGTATTGTAAGGCGTGCACTCCCCTTGTTCGATAAAATTGTAATCATGATAGGTTATAACACCAACAAAAAGTCATTCTTCCCGGTCGATAAACGAAAAGAATGGATCAAACAGGTTTTTGACGGCGAACCCAAAATTGAAGTTGAAAGCCATGAAGGATTGACCGTAGATTTTTGTAAAAAGGTGAATGCCAATTATATATTAAGAGGGTTACGCACGTCTGCAGATTTCGAATACGAACGAGCTATCGCACAGATTAACAAGAAAATGCACCCACAAATTGAATCAGTATTTCTGCTAACAATGCCTGAGCATACGCCCGTAAATTCTACTATTGTCAGGGATATTATTTTACATGGTGGAGATGCTAGCCAGTTTTTACCATCAGCGATAAAAAGAATAGAATTTAAAATCGAAGAATAATATTTCAACAGTTTGCCCGTTCCCAAAACAGACTGGTTTAAATCTATTTATTGTGAAAAGTAGACTTTTATTCTTCCTTTTATTGGCCGGAATTTTCTGCAACCTTAATGTATTTTCGGGACAAACAAAAATATATGGAAAAGCTCCCGACTATGCACAAAACTCTATCAATCTGTATACTCATCACGATTTTATTACCGAAGAAAAAATAAAACTTGGTACGATACACTTTGGCATAGATGGCAATTTTGAATTAAGTGTAGAAATTCAAACTATCGTTTTATGCCTGACTGATTTCGATGGCTATCAAGGGATGATTTATCTCGAACCTGGAAAAACCTACGAAATTGTATTCCCGCCCAAACGTAACCTCACTGATGCGCAAAAACGAAATCCATTTATAAAGCCCGATCCAGTTTGGTTTGGCCTAAAAAATGCCGACAAAAAAGAACTTAATTACCAAATCCAACAGTTTGAAGAGGAATATACTAATTTGGAAAACAATTACTTCGATCAGATTTATGGCGGACAATCGAAAAACCTGGTCGATACCATTAAATTTAAACTTGACCAGTTATTTCCGAAATCGACGAATCAATTGTTTGAATCGCATAAACTTTTCAGAAAAGCTAATCTTGATTTTGCACTAAATCAAGGAAAGTCAAAAGATTTTATGAATACCTATTTTTCAACTATAAAACCGATAAACAACCTTGGAGCATACGCAGTAATTTTCAATCAAACATTCAGCAATTATTTTGAAAAACTCTATACTGCTGCAAATAGTAAAAAATTTAAAGAAACTGTAAGTTCGGTTAACCTTCAAAAACTTGATAACTATTTTCGCGTAGATTTACATTTCAACAAAGAATTATCTCATTTAGTGCTCCTTAAATCATTAAGCGAAGCATATTACAGCAAACAATTTTCAAAGGCTTCAGTATTAAACTTATTAAATCAGGTAAAATTGCCGGAATGGAATGAATTTGAGCAAAAAATTGCAAAACTGATCCGGGAAAAACTCACCTATTTGTCGAGCGGAACAATACCACCTGCAATTGTTCTAAAAAACCTGAATGGGCAAAAAGTAAACCTGACTGACTTTAAAAATACCTATATTTATTTGCATTTTACAGATCCGAAGAACCAGATATGCCGCCAACATTTGGACGTATTGAAAAATATAACAAACCTGTATAAAGATAAACTCATAATAATTAACGTAATTCCGAATAGTAAAGATTTCAAGAATCTGAGTAATTGGGCAGGTATTTTTACGACATCAGAAACCGATATCGAATCAAGTTTTAATGTCAAAACTTTTCCTACTTCATTTCTGATTGGGAAAGACGGTAGGCTCCTGTTATCTCCGGCGCCAAATCCAATTGATGGATTCGACCGTCAAATGGGTCAAATATTAAAAAGCGATTACATTAAGGAATTACAAAAAACAAATAATCAACAACCTAAATAACAGGTAAGGTATTTCCCAGAAAATCATATAAACTAGAATATGTATTTTTGTAAACCTGCTCAATATCAATCAAATCAAACCATTTAATTTCTGTAATATCTTCTTCAGTTTGCGGCACGGGAACATGATTTCCTGAATATTCCATTAAAAACCATTTGGTCTCCTTTAAAACGAGATTCCTATCTGGTGATAAAAATGGTGAACGATAAATGTGAAACGTTGAATCAAGTTGCCTCTTTGTTTTAAGACCAAAGATTCCACACTCCTCTTCTACCTCACGGATCGAAGCCATTTCAGCAGTTTCTCCAATTTCAATTTTACCTTTAGGCAAATCCCATCGGTTCATACGTTTAATAAAAAGAAACTGTCCGCCAGTATTTACGACAAGTCCCCCAGCTGCCGGGATTTCAGTAAAGTAATGTTTAAAACTTTGCCATGCTTCGAAGTCCTCGCTGGTTCTGATAAAAAAACTCACAGCAACAGAACTATTATCTATCCTGTCAACTATTTGACTAACAACATTATTATCACAAAAATCAAACACATCAACTATGTTATTATTTAATGATTTTTTCATTTCTGAACCAATCAGAATCGTGGAGTCATTGAAAAAAACTTTGTACATTTGTCAGCGCTATTTAGAAAAAGAAATAACCATGATTGAACAAATTCAACTCGAAGTTACAAAAAGACTGTTACACATCAATACTATAAAAGTACAGCCAAACAATCCTTTTACATGGGCGTCAGGGTGGAAAGCTCCAATATATTGCGATAACCGTAAAATTCTGTCGTATCCTGAAGAAAGAACTTTCATTTGCCAAAAATTTTGCGAAATAATTCGTGAGAAATATCCGCAAGTTGAAGTTATTGCAGGAGTTGCTACAGGAGCTATTGCCCACGGAATGCTTGTTGCCCAGGAACTAGGCCTACCATTTATTTATGTTCGTTCCACTCCCAAAGATCATGGGCTTGAAAACTTGATTGAGGGTGATATGAAAGCAGGACAAAAAGTCGTAATTATTGAAGATTTGGTTTCAACAGGATTGAGCAGTTTAAAAGCCGCAAATGCAATCATCAATTTTGGTGGCAATGTTTTGGGAATGGTTGCCATCTTCACATACAACTTCCCTCAGGCCCGCAAAAATTTTGAAGATGCAGGACTTGAGCTCACTACACTGAGCCGTTACCAGGTTTTAATTGACCTGGCATTGCAAACAGGCGACGTGAAACCTGAAGAACTTGAAAAATTGAACAAGTGGCGCGAACAACCCGAAAGCTGGGGAAAATAAACTAATTTTAATATTATAATTTCCCCTTTCCATACAAGGAAAGGGGATTTCTTTTTTAAAAACTATGGGATCATCAAGGTACGTAAGTGAGATAAAAATTATCAATAACAATCAGGAAATCATATACAATTACCTGTCAAATTTTGAAAATTTGTCAAAGTATGTCAATGAAGGACTTTTAGCAAAAATGACGGAGCAGGTTCCTCAAATTCAGATTTCCAACTTCAAATCAGATGTTGATTCATGCAGGTTTGACATTAAAGGAATGGGACAAGCTGAAATACGTATAGTTGAGCGGGATCCAACTAAAACTATTAAAATTGGAAGCAGCGGAAGTATGCCTATAGGAATAACGTTTTGGATACAACTTTTACCAAATTCGGCATACGAAACAAAATTAAGACTTACCCTGGATGCTGAAATGAGTATGATGATAAAAATGCTCGTCAACAAGAAACTGGAAGAAGGAATAAACCGTTTGGCTGATATGCTGGCCATGTTACCATATAAATAAAGCTCTGGATTTCAGTCTCTATTTTCAGTAGTCGTACATTCAGATTAAGTTCCTTTTAGTCCAAAATAAACTCAACTTCCTTGAAATTAAATTCAAGGAGTTGTTCATCATTTTTTCTTATAATTAATTGGCCAATTTCGTTCACACCACAAACTTCACCTTCAAAAATTACATCATTAGCTTTGTATAAATGTTTCTCATTGCGCCTGAATAATACCCTCTCAAATTCAAAATTAATTAACTCAAAATTACCTGACTGCAACAACTTATAATAAGCATCAATTTCTGAAAGAATTTCAGAAAGAACAAACTCGGTCACGAAATGCTTTTTTGTCAGTATTCGTAACGACACAGGGTTCGGAGCATTGCTTCGAAAAACTTCCTGGTTAATATTAATTCCTATGCCAATAACCGAATCCTTCAAAAATCCACACATAATCGAATTTTCAATCAAAATTCCACCAAGTTTCATATTCCCGGCATAAATATCATTAGGCCATTTAATTTTTAAATCAGCAACATATTTATTCAGAGCACGATAAATCCCTAATGTTACAACTTTTGACAGCATAAACTGATCGCGAATCTCAAGAAAACCGGGAGCAAGAACGATTGAAAATACTAAGTTCTCACCGGCAGCACTTTCCCAGGTATTTTTACGTTGTCCACGACCGGCAGTTTGTTCGTATGCCAAAAAGACAGTACCTTCAGCAACACCTTTATCTCGTATTAGCTGGTTGGCATAATTGTTGGTAGAATCCACTTCACCAAGACGAACAATTAAATTTCCAACAATTTGACTCATACTAGTTTGTTAAATTTGTATTTCCAACAAAATTCTAATGTTTGGACCTGCAAGTTTAATCACTTAAAATAAGGTAAAAAACTTATCTTTGTAGTTCTAATAAAAATTTATGAATAAAAACGGAAAAGAAAGAGAAACTGAACAATTGATCGATGCCATTGTTGAAGGAATTCAACGAAAAAAAGGACAAAAAATTACGACAATAGACCTTACAAAAATAAATCATACAGAATGTAAATATTTCATAATATGTCATGGTAATTCGGTGACTCAGGTTGATGCAATAGCCCATTCGGTTGAAGACACTGTAGAAGAAATATTAAATCAAAGTGCCTGGCACAAAGACGGATATAGAAACTCGTTGTGGATATTGCTTGATTATGCCGACATCATGGTTCATATATTTCAAAAAGAAATCAGAGAATTTTACGACCTTGAAAATTTATGGGCCGATGCTCGTATTGAATTACTAAAAGATGAAAATTAAAGAAAATGGGAAACGATACTAAGAAAAAGAAAAATCTGAACAATAATATGGGAATAAACAGAGCACCTAAATTCAACCCATATTGGATTTATATTGTGTTATTCATTGCTTTTCTTGTTATACAATGGTATTCGATGGGAAGCGGACCAGTTGAAACAAACTGGAAAGATGTAAAAACCATTATGATTGCAGGAAACGATATTAAAAAAATTGTAGTAGTTAACGAAAAGGAGGCTCAAATATACCTGAAAGATAATAGCTATGATAAATATGCATCAAGGTTAACAAATGGTTTTTCATCTCCTGCAAAAGCCGGACCTCACTTTTATTTCACAATCGGCTCGGTTGATTCTTTCGAAAAGAATTTACAGCAAGCACAATCGAATGTAGCAGAAGACAGCAAAATAAGCGTGGAATACAAAACGGTTCATAATTACATGAGTGAGATACTTAGCTGGGTTCTACCATTTGGTGTAATAATTTTGCTCTATTGGTGGATTTTCAGAAGAATGAGCAAAAGTTCAGGTGGTGGCGGTGGCGCTAATATTTTCAATGTGGGAAAATCTCAGGCTAAAGTATTTGATAAAGATTCAAGAGTTACAAACACATTTAAAGATGTTGCCGGGTTGGCCGAAGCTAAACAGGAAGTTGAAGAAATTGTCGACTTTTTGAAAAACCCTGCTAAATTCACCAAACTTGGAGGAAAAATTCCTAAAGGTGCACTTTTGGTTGGCCCTCCTGGAACCGGAAAGACATTGCTTGCAAAAGCTGTTGCAGGCGAAGCAAATGTACCTTTCTTCTCAATGTCAGGGTCCGATTTTGTTGAAATGTTTGTTGGTGTAGGTGCATCGCGTGTACGCGATCTGTTTAAGCAAGCCAAAGAAAAATCGCCTTGCATTGTTTTCATTGATGAAATTGACGCTATTGGACGTGCAAGAGGTAAAAATCCGAATTTCGGATCGAACGACGAACGTGAAAATACACTAAACCAGCTCTTAACTGAGATGGATGGATTCGATACCAATTCAGGAGTAATTATTCTGGCAGCAACAAACCGTGCTGATATTCTGGATAAAGCACTGATGCGCGCTGGCCGTTTCGACCGTCAGATACACGTAGAATTACCCGACTTGAATGAGCGGCTTGAAATTTTCAACGTACATTTAAAACCAATCAAACTTTCGCCCGAAGTTGACCCATCATTCCTCGCAAAACAAACACCTGGATTCTCGGGGGCAGATATTGCCAACGTTTGTAACGAAGCTGCACTGATTGCAGCCCGAAATAACAAAGATTTGGTTGATAAACAAGATTTTCTGAATGCAGTTGACCGAATAATCGGTGGTTTGGAAAAGAAGAACAAAATTATTTCGGTGGATGAAAAACGCAGAATTGCATATCACGAAGCTGGCCACGCCACAATTAGCTGGTTATTGGAATATGCTCATCCACTGTTGAAAGTAACAATAGTACCACGCGGTAAAGCGCTCGGAGCAGCATGGTATTTGCCAGAAGAACGCTCAATTACAACAAAAAACCAATTGCTTGATGAAATGTGTTCGACACTTGGTGGACGTGCTGCCGAACAAATTTCGTTTAACAGCATATCATCAGGCGCCCAAAACGACCTTGAAAAAGTTACCAAACAAGCGTATGCAATGGTCAGCATTTTTGGTATGAGTGATAAAGTTGGGAATGTGAGTTACTACGATTCGTCCGGGCAAAACGAGTACGCATTCAGCAAGCCATATAGTGAAAGGACTGCCGAATTGATTGATGCAGAATCGAAGCAAATGATTGAAGAACAATACCAACGAGCACTTGAAGTTCTATCAAAAAATAAAGAAAGTTACGAAAAGCTGGCTGAACGATTACTGGAAAAAGAAGTAATCTTCAGTGAAGATCTCGAAAATATTTTCGGCAAACGTATGTGGGGAAAACCGGAAATGGTCGAGAATCAAAAAAATGAATCAATAGCAGAACTTCAGGAAAAACCTGAGGGGACCAATGAATCAAAACAACAATGAACTCAGCAAGAGAAAACATTTTATCGCGCTTAAAAGAGGCAAAAAACAAGAGAGGCGAAATTAAGGCAGAGATTCCTAATTTTGCCTCTCCTATTTACCATTCACTTGATGAATCGCTTGCACTTGAATTCAGGAAAAATCTGGAATTGATTGGTGGAAAGGTTATTACCTGCAAAACAGAAAAAGATATTCCATCAATAATAAAATCGATATGTAAAGAAAAAAATCAAAAAAAGGTTTTTTGCAAAGACCAAAATATTCAGAACCTGCTGAACCCAGAAATAGAAGTTCTTTCTGACGAACATGATTTTCTGGATATAAACATTGGAATAACCAGTTGCGAGTTTTTAGTTGCACATTTAGGATCAGTATTGATTAGTTCTGCTCAAATTTCAGGGAGAAGATTAAATGTTTTTCCAGAAACGCACATTGTTGTAGCCCAACAAACACAAATAGCCAATTATTTGGATGATGCCATTGAGAAATTGCGAAATAAATATAAAAATGAATTACCTTCGTTAATTAGCAACATTACCGGACCAAGTCGCACCGCAGATATCGAAAAAACACTGGTTATGGGTATGCATGGTCCGAAATCGTTGATAGTAGTAATCTCTGAAGAACCAATAAAAAACTAAACTATGGAAAAAGATTGGGTTTGTATTTTCAGTACAGAACTGAATTTTCAGGCGGAAATGGCTAAAGAGATTTTAGAAAATGAAGAAATCGATTGTGTCATTTTAAATGAGCACGACACTGCTTTCCCAACGCTCGGAGAAATTGAGGTATGGGTTCATCAGAATTTTGAATCGAAAGCAAAAGAACTTTTAAAAGAATTAAGCCATTGAAAAAACTTATTACGCGGGCGATTACAGGGATCGTTTTAGTTGTTGTAATGCTGACTTCTATTCTGGTCAGCGAGTATAGTTTTGCCGTTTTGTTTTTGTTTATTTTAACTACCAGTATATTCGAATTCAATCATTTATTCAAACAATCGGAAATTAAACCTAATCAAACATTAAGTTATATTACATCTGCCGTTTTGTTTGTTCTGTCATTTTTGAGCGCCAAAGGATCGATTGAACATCGCTATATCTGGAGTATTTTACCTTTTTTGCTTGCTGTTATGGCATCTGAACTTTATCGAAAAAAAACCAGGCCTGTTGAGAATATTGCAATTGCCATATTAAGTATAACCTATATCGCCTTACCAATATCATTAATAAACTTTATTGTATTCCCCAATTTTTTAAAAAATAGTACCTATTCCCCTCAACTGCTTATAGCGATATTTTCCTTGATATGGATATATGATTCAGGCGCTTATCTGGTTGGAGTTTCAATTGGAAGACACCGCCTATTTGAACGTATCTCACCAAAAAAATCGTGGGAAGGGGCTATTGGGGGAACTATATTTGCTATCGTTGCCTCCTATTTTATTTCTGGGATTATACCTGAAATTAAGATGGTTCATTGGTTTGCCATTAGTGTTGTCCTCGTTATTTCTGCCACTTTTGGTGATTTAACCGAATCAATGTTCAAACGGTATTTTGGAATTAAAGATAGTAGTCATATTTTGCCCGGGCATGGAGGAATGCTAGACAGGTTTGATTCATTGTTTTTTGTAGTCCCGGCTATTTTTGCATACATCAAAGTATTCATCGGCTAAATCGAAACTTTCTTTTTTGTTCAGAATGACATTTTGAACGATAAAAAAGCATAATAAATTGCTATTTTTGGAACCAGGTTTATATTTCAGTTTCAAATCTTGAATTGAAAACATCTTAGCAAACATTATTATGAGCAGTAAAACAAACTACTTTTTCTGGGTGCCAAATGCAATTACTTCAATGAACCTGATTTGCGGTTGCATGGCTGTTTTCTTCGCTATTGACGGACAACTTGGCTGGGCTGCGGTTTTTATTTTTGCTGCTTCGGTTTTCGATTTTTCAGATGGATTTGCAGCCCGCTTGCTTAAGGCATACTCTCCTATAGGAAAAGAACTCGACTCGCTGGCCGACTTGGTTTCGTTTGGACTGGCCCCAGCAGCGATGGTTTTTACGATGCTCGAATTTGCGATCTTTAAAAAAAACCAGCCTATCCAGGATATCGAAGCAAACTGGAGCCAATGGATAACCCTATATTCAAGCCTAGTCATTCCATTAGCTGGAGCCTTTCGTCTTGCAAAATTTAATACTGATGACCGTCAAAGTGAACAATTTCTTGGAATGCCAATTCCAGCCAATGCTATTTTCTTTGCTTCATTAGGGCTTATTTTGGAATTAGGGGAAAATGTATCGGTTATGCGAATAATTTTAAACAAACACGTACTAGTTGCATCAATTTTTGCCTGCTCATTTTTAATGATTTCTGAGTTACCTATGTTTAACCTAAAATTTAAAAGTCTGAAGTTTAAAGAAAACTCGCTTCGATTTTTATTTCTGGGGACAACATTATTAATGCTGGTCTTTCTGCAACTTTATGCTTTGCCCCTAATCATCATCTGGTACGTATTACTTTCACTAATAACTTATTTTACAGAGAAAAAGTAATTTCTTTCAAGTTCTGAAAGCAATTTGAAAAGAATAGCTTTGTTTCATCTTTCTTAAAATTGACAATTCAATGACATGTAGTTATCACTACATCGCTTTTCTTTCATAGTTTTGGTTTAAGATTGTTAATCGTTAAATCAAAATTTTTCAAGAAAAGTCGAAAGCTGCAACTTTCATCTTTTTGTTTTTATCTATGGTTTATTTTGCTTTAATTTTCATTATTGCTGTTTTACGATCAAAGAAATAGTCGATTGGAATTGTTGTTTTGATAATCTCAAGTATTTCCGATATTGTTTCCTTTTCGATTGTGCCTATAGCTCAAAGTTCTTTATTCTCATTGGTTTCAAGCTGAATTTCAACATTATACCAGCGCTCAAGCATTTTTACCACCTCAAGGAAGCGATTTTCTCACGAACATCAGTTTCCCGTCTTTCCACGAAGTAAATTCAGTAATATTCGCTTCTTTTACGACCAAATGCTCTTTGTAACAGTATAAAGGAAAGCATTAAAGGTTTCAACTTTTCGGATATTTTTACGGTTAAGCCCAACTTTTACAAAAACGGCCTGAAGCACATCGTCGACACCAGAATTAATCTTCAGAAAAGTTTGCGAATAGCTATAAAGCCGCGAATAATACAAGCGATAAAGCGTATCGAATGCCTGTTTGTCGTCATTCGCCATATCCGTTAAAATCTTTTCCAGATTAATGGCATTTACCATTTAAACGTTTTTATGCGCAATATTTCAAAATTTTAGTTTGTTGAAACTATTCATTAATTTTTCATATCTAAAAACATTTAGCAGCCATTCCAGCCATGGCTGGAATTTTCATTAGAAATTTCAAAAAAACAGTACCAGGCAAATTCCCGAAACTAAATTTTCCTATATTTGCTGCGCTTTTAACGAAAAGCGAAATGCCCAGATGGTGAAATCGGTAGACACGCTAGTTTCAGGGACTAGTGCTCGTAAGGGTGTGCAAGTTCGAGTCTTGTTCTGGGCACTGGAAGAAATACCAAAATGTACCAAAAGCGCTTAAATTCAATAATTTAAGCGCTTTTTTATTTAGGGGAATATTCATCAAATACACTTAAATATCAAAGAAAACGCGACAAAATCGAGACCAAACTCAAAATGGCACAAACGGAAAACCTGTGGAGATAGATAAAAGTTTTTTAGGAGAAACAAATGGAATCAGTAGCTGAAAAGAACTTTTCGGATTTGATATTATTACAGAACAGTTGGCCTAATCATTGTTAGACAATTACTTGTACGACTTGGTGTCGCATCCCAGTAAAGTTATTGAATGCCTCTCAAACAGTAAAGTGAAACTCGCTTCTTGTTGTACGTTTCCTACTGGCACGTTCAGTTTCATGGAATGACTGGAAATACAAATCTATCTTTTATGAATATTTATTTCTACTTTAACAGATTAAAAACAGCATATAATTTAATGATTTTCTTAGGTTTAT
>CALGIG010000066.1 GCA_937915865.1 uncultured Prolixibacteraceae bacterium
AATTATAGAACCCTACTGCAAGCAAGGTAAACAGAGCTTGCGAAAATTAAATAAAGTAACCGAAAAAAAGTAACCTTAATCAAAATGTTAAACCTCGTATTATTTGGTCCTCCAGGAGCCGGTAAAGGAACCCAAGCCGATTTCCTGATTGACAACTACAAACTTATTCACCTTTCTACAGGTGATTTACTGCGTAGTCAAATCGCAGCCAAAACTTCTCTGGGAATTGAAGCCAAAAGTTTTATGGACAAAGGATTCCTCGTACCCGATTCAATCGTTATTGGTATGATTAAATCGAAGCTACAGGAAAACAAAGATGCAAAAGGATTCATTTTCGATGGATTTCCGCGAACAGTTGAACAAGCCAAGGCTCTTGACGAACTCTTAAATCAACATGCTACTCCTGTTTCAGGTATGCTAAGTCTGGAAGTAGAAAAAGAAGAACTGATCAACCGGTTACTAAGCCGTGGAAAAACATCAGGTCGCCCTGATGACCAGGACGTTTCAATTATTGAAAACCGTATCCTGGAATACAACAAAAAAACTATGCCATTGAAAGACTATTATTCAGCACAGAATAAGTGCTTCTCGATCAATGGAATGGGAAGTATAGATGACATTGCAAAACGTTTGAGCAATGCTGTTAATGCCTTAATGGTAGCAACTCTTTAATCATAAATTACAACAAAAAAAGACGAGTGGAATTTGTCCGCCCGTCTTTTTTTGCAAAATTGTATTTCAGTTACTGATATTTAAACCGAAATTCACTAAGAATGGCCGAAACAAACTTTGTCGATTACGTTAAAATATATGCCCGTTCAGGAAATGGTGGCCCCGGATCAGCTCATTTCCGTAGAGAAAAAGGCGAACCCAAGGGTGGCCCCGATGGTGGTGATGGTGGACGTGGCGGACATGTAATCCTAAAAGGGAATACGCAGATGTGGACTTTGCTACACCTGAAATACCAGCGACATATTTATGCCGGGCATGGTGAATCGGGAAGTAAAATGAACTCAACCGGAGCTAATGGCGACGATGTTATTTTGGAAGTTCCGCTTGGCACTGTTGCCAAAGATGCAGAAACTGGCGAATTCCTTTTTGAAATAACCGAAGATCAGGAAACAAAAATTTTGGTAAAAGGCGGCCGTGGCGGATTGGGAAACACCAACTTTAAATCGGCAACCATGCAGGCACCGCGTTTTGCACAGCCAGGCGAACCTTTCGAGGAAGGATGGTATACACTCGAATTAAAAATACTGGCCGATGTTGGTTTAGTTGGTTTCCCAAGTGCCGGAAAATCAACATTACTTTCGGTTGTTTCGGCTGCTAAACCTAAAATTGGCAATTATCCGTTCACGACACTGGTCCCCAATTTGGGTATCGTAGCTTACCGCGACAATCAGTCGTTTGTAATGGCCGACATTCCGGGAATCATTGAAGGAGCGCATGAAGGAAAAGGTCTTGGCCTTCGATTTCTTCGTCATATCGAACGAAATTCTATGCTTTTGTTTATGGTACCTGCCGATTCTAAAGATTACCGAAAAGAATACAACATTCTGCTAAACGAATTGGAAGAGTATAATCCTGAATTGCTTGACAAAGAACGATTCTTGGCAATCAGCAAAAGTGATTTCCTCGACGATGAACTAAAAACAGAAATAAGTAAAGAACTAAAAGATATTCCACATTTGTTTATCTCGTCGATAACTAACCAGGGAATTATACAGTTAAAAGACAAAATATGGCAAATACTGAATAAATAAAGTTCGAAATACCTGAAATTAGAAGTGCCTGAAGTAATTTATAAAATGCTTTAGGCATTTCTATTTGTAATAAATTGTAATTTGCCCAGACTAGTTCTCAAAAAATTAATGATGAATCAATGTCGTTTAGTTAGTGAGTATTTATAATCGTTTGTAATTCATTGAGTAT
>CALGIG010000067.1 GCA_937915865.1 uncultured Prolixibacteraceae bacterium
TCTATCCAATACTGTGGGGATGCCTAACTTGCGCTGGCCTCCTCCTTTCTTGGGTATTGCAACTTGTTTGACTGGCGCTGGATAGTAGCTGCCCGAGGTGAGCCGATTCCATAGCTTGTAGAGTTCTTTTATCTTGATTTGTTCCAAGTCAGCTAAACTCATCTTGTCTATGCCTCCGCTTCCTTTGTGACTGCGCACTTCCTTAAATGCCTGCCAAACCATCACTCTGGTGATTGGCTGTGACTTTGTTTCATAATAACCAATCATCCCTCTGAAGGTTGTAAATTGTTATGTAAACTCAACATGCTTAGTCCTTCGCTCCTTCCCGCATTACGCAGAAACTCCTCACTACTACGACTAAGTCTGCCCCCTATATCTCAACCACATCCTTGTTGTCCGCTTCCTCTTGCGATTTTACGGAGCGATATAGAGTTCACCTGTTCCTTCAAACAGCCTGGATACTCGTCCTGCCAACTTAACCCCGGATGCCGCGTGTTCAGTAATCAGGTTCCCAACACACTCTCTCGCAGATACAAACGTAACTACCTGCTTTCGACATCTCCTTTTGCGCTTACGAGGCTTCGTCATTGGTTCACTTGCGTTCAGCTCGTTGTATCCTCACCTACAGAGATTCTTATCTCCGTTTTTCCTTATCGCTCACCACATTTCAGTTTCCTGTTAATGCGGCATAAGGTGGTTTAATAACTACTCCTGAAAGTCGTCATTGAGAGGCCTACTCTCATCTGTTTAAAAGCACCAACTGACTTAAAACGGTTGTTCAGGTCACACACGTTTGGCAGCTACCCGAAGGTGGCGATTTCGAAGCACTTCACTGTCACCAAGCACAAACTTTGATAGAAGTACTGCACTTGATTTAACCACTGAACCGCCACTTTTGGGTAGGTGCTGTTAGGCATTCGGGCTTCATTCGTCTGCAATCAATTTTTCAATTAGTTTATGAATATGTGTCCCTAGTTGTTTTGGGTAATCTTGGTTTTCATTGTCAAGCTCTTTTGCCCTGCCAATAGCTACTTTCGTTAGAGGTAAAAATATCCGTGGGTTGGGTCTTTTATTATAACCTCTTCCTTGAATTTCACTCAGAACTTTGTCGATATAATTTTTGCTATTACTAATCTTCTCGTTTGACATTATTTTGACTTTTTCTTCTTCATCAAATTCATTTATGTCTTTTAAGTGTAGGATTAACCAAATTTCAAAACAAGGATTACTCATTGCCAAAAAGAAATTATTTTCCTTTTTGCAATCTTCTATTAATTTATCAAAATTATGATTGTGAATCTCCTCCCAATCATCTCTGTCAATAATTAACCAAAATTCATCTGTGTCTTTAAAACGATATTCCTTTTTAGCTTCTAAAAGTAACTTTTTTACACTAATCGGGTCAGACCCTCTGTTTGTTGGTCTTTTTAAAGAAATAATTTCAATTAAACCGCTGTCATTAAATAATTCAGAATTTCTAAAATCTTCAAAGTATTTCTTTTCACTTATTTTGCCTTCATATGACAATACAAACATTTTTTCTGCTTCAAGGAATCCTCCTTCACGAACTAATGGAATAGGCTCTCTTGGCATAACTTATTCGTTAATTGGTAAAATGGTTAATTGATTTCTATTTCCGAGTTTTGGCACACCTTTAAATCGTCCTAGTAAATAATCTTTCATTATTTCTTTGTCAAAGCGAACATTGTAGTCTTCTAATGAATGCAGTTTTGTTGCTCCTTCTTTGTTCTTTACAGCAAACCAAATTTCATCTTTTCTCAATAGTTTTTGAGTTAACAGTGTCGCTTCGTGACTGGAAACAATAAGTTGGCTATTTATATTTTCGCACTTGTCCAAAATGAATTCAAAAAAGTCTCTAACTAGGTTAGGGTGTAAACTCCTTTCGATTTCATCGACTACGAATACATTTCCGCCTCTAAAAAAATCTATCACCAATGGTATTAAGTCCATAATTCTTCTTGTACCATCAGATTCATCTTTCAAATCGAAGAGTTCATATCCACCTCCAATAATTTTATGTTTGGTTTTAAGCAACTTAGCTTGAACATTGAGATTATCTATTTTGGAAATCACATAATATTTGTCGTCTTGAGGATTTGATAGAAAAGCACTTGTTTTTTCAGACTTTTCACTAAACAAATCGTTCTTAATATCTTCTTTGACCTCTGTAGGAATATCCATTTTCTCAAAATCAACCTCTTTAAATTCAATCCCATCAATTCCTGTGTCAAAATACTCAAGCATATCTTTGAATACTTGTTGAAGATTAGTATCCTTATGTAATTCAAATTTTTTACTAATGTTCTTTGTTCCCGGATATATCACGGTTAAAGTGTTTTGAAACCAATCAATAACATTTAATATATCTTGAATATCAGTAACATTGTCAATGACATTCGTATTTCTGATTTGTGTAATTAATAGTTGGTTTCTTGGTGTCCCTTTAGCAGTAAATTCTATAAATTGTTTTTCCTCTGATGTTTTATTCTTCTTAAAAAGGAAATCTAAGTCATATTCAGTCGTGTTTTTTCTTTCAAATATTTTTGTTTCACCTGACTTGTTTATTTCAAACAGCCATTCATCCACAATCTGTTTAGCATTTAGAATAAATCCGTAAGCATAATTCTTTCCCTTATGCTGGATTTCATACTCAACATATGTAGGTTTATTTAGGAATTTTTTATCAAGCTTGTAAAAACTTGTACTTATTGGCTGTTCAGGCTTAGTTCCTTTCAAAACAGTTTTTCTCCCAAAGTCTATTGCCTTAATCAGATTTGATTTGCCTGAGGCATTTGCTCCATAGATAACCCCTGCTTTTAAAGCCGAAACTCCTTTTATTGGGGTCGATTTATGATGTGATTTAAGAGAGCCTTTCCCTGGTATCATTGAAAAGACTTGCTTCTCTCTAAATGACAGAAAATTCTCAATAGTGAATCTAATTAACATCGTTTCGTTGCTTTATTCTGCAAATGTAGTGAAAAAATCACATCTTGAGTCAATTTGATGGTTTTTTTTGGACTGAATGTCTTTTAGCCTGATGCCTAACGGCCGAAGCTAAGTGCTGGCGGGCATTTCAAAGCAATTAACATTCAGTAAACTACAATGATTAATAAGTGTAATTAGCTTCAAATCAGCACTATCTGCCCGCTTGCATTTAGCTTTTGTTGGCTGCTGTATGTCTTTTATGCCCTATCTCATAATGACCATTTTTTTAGTGTCACTTTTCTTTCCGTCAATTATAAGTGAATAAAAGTAAGTTCCAGGAGTAAGGCCTGAATTTATAAAGGCAGCCTTGTAGGTTCCTTTGTCCTTTAATCCCTGTTCAATTATTTGAATTTCTTTCCCTGTAATGTCTGTAACAGATATGGTTACATTAGCTTGTTTTTCAACTTTATACCATATTTGTGTGTTTCCTGTGAACGGGTTTGGTGCATTTTGCAATAAACTACCGTAAGAAAGGTTAGTAAGATCATTGTGTAATTTATCACTCATCGTTTCACCAGGCAGTAAAGACAACAAATAGTTTCGATGTTCAAAATATTTTTCCTTTGTCTCGGGTATGAATTGCTTTAAATTGCCGGTATAGGCAGATTTAAGCCCTTGATTTTCCATTAGGAAATACACATAGCCTAAGTCTATAATGGCGAAAACGCTGTCTTCAAGACATGAGGGGTTAATAATTCTGTTTTCGGACCAGCTAATCGCCTGCGGCCAGTTCTCAAGTTTTACATCGCATTGATTTGCTAGATAATCTCCTAATTTATTGAGGAGTGTATCTGAAACAATGGAATCATTTGACCGGTAGTAATCTTTGAGACTTCCATAATCCGATGCAACATATTCTTCAAGCCTAAGCAATTCTTTTATTGCTGCCTCTGCAAATTTTGATTTCGGATAAAGCTGTATTAGAAGTTGAAATTGATTTTTTGCTATCAGGTAGTTGCCTGCTTCAAAGCTACCAGACGCAGAATTGTACAAGTCTTCAGCAGGGTCAATTGATGCAAGGCTTCCACCGGGTGTCCAGAAAGGATCCCACATAAAAATAGTATTGTTTCCCATAAAATCAACACTTGCATCAAATCCACTACCCCAGTGGTTGTTTTTCACATCAGCTTTAGTAACATTGGCATAAACCGGCCTGTCGAAATGTAGCAATGGGTCGTTGGGTTTGCCAAGATTATCATTGTCAACGATAGAATTATACCTAAAATACCAAGGGAAGCTAAATTCCGAAGCATAAACTTCACAAGCAGTGTTATCTCTGATCTGCTGGGTTTGTTCGAGAATTTGTGCATCAGGGTTGCCATGTAATGAAAAATTGCAGTTGTTCATGAACCGAACCCCATAATAGTTGCTGAATATATTGTTCTTATATATTGAGCCAATGCTATTATAGGCAATGATTGCATTCATCGAACAGGAACTGATTGTGTTGTTTTCTATCTTCTGATATCCTGCAGGACCTGAACCGGAAGCAAATAAATCTAATCCATTGTAAAACCCCTGTATTGTATTGCCAGAAATAAAGTACTTACCGTAATTAATCAACTTAATACCGGTAGCATTTGGCAAGGTGTTTACTATGCTGCAATTGACAACCTTGGCTTCAAAGTTTTGGTTCTTTGATTTGTTCTCTAAATACACACTGGTATTGGTAAAGGTATTATAAAACAAATTCAGATCACCAACATAAGAATAAAAAGACTTGCAATTAACAAATGATGAGGTACTTATGGACAGCGAAGCTACCTGACTATGCACTTTACATTGCTGAAGGGTGGCATTTTGAATATCGATTGTTGCATTGCTGTTATTTAGAAAAACCTCAAGTGATGCATCTCCTTCAGCAATTAACTGTACATCGGGTGAAACTATAAGGTCTCCATCAACAATAATTTTACATTGGCCACGCCTGGCAATTATTTTTGAATTTGAATTAAGTTGAAGGGTTGCGCCCGGTTTAATATGAATTTCACTATTATACATGTCGATTTTAACATTATTGCCAACAGTTAATCTTGCGCCATTAGTAACTGTTGGTGTAAAACGTGAAACCCGGTTGCTACCAAGATATAGGTTCTGATTTATTAAATCTTCATGATGAGGGAGCAGATGATACTCGATTGAAAGGGTTGTATTCCTATTGTTTACGATAGGGACATTGGTCTGGCTGCAATAAAGCTCAAAATCTTCTCCCCAGCGGTGATCAATTAATGAAAAAAAGTTCACTGTGCCAGAGGAATTACTTAACTGATCGTTTTCATGAATCATAAAGAACACTTTGCCAAACTGGGTATTTTTATAAAAATAGCCGTAGTTCAAACCTATTTCAATCGGGCCGGGGTAAACGCCCCTCATTTCGTAAGGTCCGCCCTGCTCATTAAAGCAATAAAAATTCTTTGTTTCAACAGGGTCGGTGCTGCTGGCAGTAGCAGCATATCCAACTTTTATACTTAATTCATTTCTTTCTTGATGTTGAACCGATGCTTTCACAGAAATTTCAGGTGCTGGAATTTCTTCATTCGGAAAAACTTCACAGGTATAAGCATAAGAAGTCCCAAGACCAGGACATCCCGGGTAAAGTAGCTTATAAGGAATAAATGAGAACCCTTGGTTCCCATATGTCCAATCCAATCCCCAGCTATTTGCAACCTTGAAAGCACCTTTTTCAAAATCGCGGATGTTAAAAACCCCGTCCCCATTTACATCCCGATCGTTGGTGTATTGCCCGTCACCATTAATATCCTGTATTAATATCTCATCATTGTAACCCACAATTGTAAGCGCATGGCCGGATCCAGGTGTTCCAAAAGAGGATATATAGCGTTCACCTGCATGAGGGGATCCTGCCGGTATAACCGAATAAGGAACCCACCCGGCAGTATTTACACCAATAATAGCCAGCCCACCGGTTGTTTCATCATTACCATGGTCAGCAATCCAGCGCTTAAGGTAATCTAAGCCAGTTGGCGCAATTGAAAAATTCATTGTATAAATATTCGAAATTGTATTATTCATGCCTTGTAAATATTTACTGTATCCGGTCATCCAATACTTATAGTTTTTACTGGCAATATATAAAGCCGGATCATCATATATATCCCACGAAGCGCATCCGTTCTGCTTTATAATATCGAAGCCACTTTTGAAATATGTATAAGTGGTGCTGTCACCTTCATTTAAAAAGTTATAAGTATATAGTGGGTGGTAAAGGTTGGTTAAATCATTGATTCCATCTCCTGCTTCTTTATTACGCTTTCTGTTTAATTCGTAAGTAAATGTGTAAAATAGTTCGGCAACATGTACACAGCATGCATTATCCTCCTGATCGAAAATATAAGGGAACCAGATATTTTGATCATTATACACAGAGGAGGGCAGTTGTGATGCAAGTGATGCTGCAGTAGGGATAAATTCTACTGCATCGTTCCATACCTCTGGAGGAGGCGTTACAGCATCACCACTTAACCAGGGATTACCTTCTGGATCGGGATTCATGTTAATGATTTGTGCCTGGGCACTCAAGGATATGCATAATGCTAACACCCCAAGCAATCTTGTAATTGTTTTCATAAATTAGTGATTTTTGGGTTTAAATTGATTCAACCTTTTATAAGTTTTGCTGAACATGTTAGTTCATTACTATATATCGTAAAAACATAGTAACCCTGAGGAAGAAATGAAACATTCAAACTGAAAGAATTCTGAAACAGAGACAAGCGATCCTCCATGATTTGCCTGCCTGATATATCTGAGATCGTAAATTCATACATGCCATCCGAAAGTTTACCTTTTATTTTACCTTGAAGAACTTCGGATACCGGGGTAGGGAAAATAAATAGACTATAGTTTTTATTATAACCAGGTAATTTATTAACGCCCGTAACTGTTGGATTAATCGAGCGAAATATGTAATGTGAGCCAACATCAGTTAAAGCATAGATATAATCGTTATTATCGTTCTCTATGCTACCCATTTCTCCAATAGGTAATCCCCCGTCTAATAATTCAAATGTTTGACCATTATTAGTGGATCTGATGATCCCATTGGGACTTCCTATACCAGCATATATGTGTCCTTGTGAGTTTAGTGCCAGCCCGTTTACATTGGGACCTTCCAGGCATTCCACAATTTGGTAAGGATTGTCATGGTATATGGCATAAATTCCGCCGGAGCCGTCAAAACCTCCTCTTACACCAATAATCAGATCGCCCTGAGCATTATATTCAAGATTTTCAACCATGCGGTTAAAAAGCCCCAGAAACTCCCACTCAGCCCCCCCGTTGGTTGACCTGTAAAGGCCACCCATATCGGGCAAATGGCACCCCAGCCCAATTGCAATATCGCCATTGGAGGAAATAGCAATATCTGCAACATATTCACTGGTATGGTTCTCGGTCAGAAAGAGCGTATCCCAACTGATGCCAAGGTCAGGTGTACTTAATACAATTGCTCCGTTGTACGCACCTGTTCCAACAAGTACTGTATCCTGGCCGTAAAATGCTATTTCCCCGAAACCTGAACTGAAAGGTACCGGAATTGTATCCCAGCTTAAACCATTATCAAAACTTGCTAAAAACGGGTAAAAGCCATCACCCGTGCCGACAAAAATATTTCCATTAGGATTGATTGACATAGCAAAAATCTGAAAATTTCTTGTATTAAGCATCATTTCCCATGTTAACCCATCATTATCAGACCGAAATATACCATTATCCTGATAACCTGTTACAGTGCCAACAAAAATTTCTCCGGCAGAGTCTATCTTTAAAGTGCTAATGTTCTGATTATCCGGGAAAGGCAATATCTCCCAGAAATCCTGAGAGAAAACAGAAATATTTAGCAAGAAAAATTGTAACACTACAACGATGAATTGTTTTTTCATGCTTTT
>CALGIG010000068.1 GCA_937915865.1 uncultured Prolixibacteraceae bacterium
TTTTAATGTTTATTTTACTGATATTCAGCTATTTATATTTTTGTCATGTACTAAATAAGTATACAGTATTTATTTTTAAGTGATTCACGTATTTTTTTTCAATCTTATACGCTACAGTTAGCAACTATCCGCATTGAGAAACTAATCGAGCAATCGCAAAAATGGCAATGGCTGAGCTATGTTCTTATTCCTATAATCGTTTTAATCCGAGTCGGGTTTACAACGACATGCTTATATTCTGGCTATTTTATTGCAAACCTGAACGTTCGGTTTCGCGACTTGTTTAAAGTGGCTTTGCTGGCCGATTTCGTGTTTGTGGCCGCAGGGATTGCCAAATTAGTGATACTTATCTTCTTTAAAGAGGTTGACACCTTGGACGATTTGCAATTTCAGCCCTTGTCGTTGATGCAGTTGTTCGATAAAGGCTCGGTTGATGCCCTGCTGGTTTACCCGTTGAGTTTGCTTAACGTTTTCGAGGTTCTTTACTGGTTGGCACTCGCCTGGCTGCTTACCGGGGTGGTAGAAAAACCAATGGGCAGCACGTTTAAAACGGTAGCCACATCGTATGGCCCGGGCTTGTTGGTGTGGGTGCTGTTTGTCATGTTTTTAACCGTGAATTTAACTTAAAAAGTAAAAACCACATAGACACATAGAACACAATAGAACTATTTTTAAATAACTATGTGGCCTATGTGCCTATGTGGTTCAATCCCAAATGTATGAGAAAATTTTTTAAATACCTGATAATTATTTTTTTGCTGGGCGCAGGCGGTTGGCTGGGAACCTGGACATACCAGCGGCACCAATCGAAAAAAGAAAGCGAACAAAAGGTGCAAACCCTACAGCATGTGGGGTTTGAGTCGCTGGCCGGGGGCAAGGTTTACCTTGACGAATTTGACAGGCAAAAGCCTACTGTCATCATCTATTTTAACCCGGCTTGCGAACATTGCCAATACGAGGCTACCGAAATAAGCCAACGTGCCGAACAATTCGGGAAAGTCAACACGATACTGGTTACCCCCGAACCCTCGGTGGAAAAAGTGAAAGCGTTTGCCCAAACCTATCACCTGAACGAAGTGGACAACCTGGCTATCCTTTTCGATAAGGACCAACAGTTTATCCGGCGCTTCGGTACGGCAGTTTTCCCATCGGTTTTTATTTACAACTCCGGCCAAAAGTTGGTGAAAAGCTATAAGGGAGAAGTGAAAATTGAGGCGATAATTGGAAGCCTCAATATAGGATACGTAAGCCCCCTCTAAATCTCCCCCGAAGGGTGAGACTTTAAAAGGCATTATGCGATGGTTATTATCCATAACTAGGCAATAATTTAACCATTCAACTATCTAGTCATTAATTAATTAGTAATTTAACAAACAACAATTTAATACTTAAAATCATGTACAAAATTATCTTTATCATTGGTTTATGTTTGGCAACTTTAGCAAGTAAAGCCCAGCAAACCGAACAGGAAAAAGACATCCTGAAATTAATGGAAGTAAACGGCAGCGCCGCCAGTTACGATTTGGTTTACCAGCAAATGGTACAACAGTTTAAAATGATGAAATCAGGCGTGGCACAGTCGGTTTGGGATTCGGCCAAAACCGATGTATTCGACAAAGAGATTGTTTACTTAAAAAAAGACCTGATCCCGGTTTATGCTAAGAATTTTACTCCCGAAGAAGTGAAGCAACTGATTGCTTTTTATACCTCGCCACTGGGCATGAAATTGGTTGATGGCACGACCAAAATCTCGAAAGAGTCGATGCAGGTAGCCCAGCAATGGGGCATGTCGCTGGCTCAGAAAATACAAAGCTATTTGGCAGACAGGGGATTGTAAAAGGTGTGCATAAAAGTCCGCCCGGAGTAGATCAAAATCGTCTCAAACTCCAATGTTTTAGCGGTTTCCAGCGAGGTAACCCCACAAAGTATATGTTGTAAAATATATTTTGTAATTTTTAGTGTAATTAATTTATTATTAATGTTTTATGTGATTTGTAAAAATAGGGGGAGGTGAATTTTATTTTGTTATTCAGTAATAAAAACATAAACTTGCTTCCACGATTGTCGATCTTATCCGCATTTGCTAAACCACCCCGATCCTTTCCTGTTGCGGGTAGTTTTCCTAAATCCGGTGAGTTTCTAAAGATTAAACAGCTTGAATAACGCATTCAAAATAACACTGCTATGAGCATTAATAAATTCGTTTAACAGGCCGCACCGGGTTACAAGTCCCTGCCGATCGTCGAAAATTCTGCCGGGTATGGCCCGCCGGTGCGGCCAAGAGGTTAAGGCGCCTTTCCGTCTTTCATTTCAACGGGCCAGCCTGTATTGTTGCCTGCACGGGGCAGCAAGTGGGTAAAAATTCGAGCCGTGAAGTTATTCAAAAATCTTAAAACGAATTATCATGAAAGAACTGAATTTTGAAAGAATGGAAGAAGTAAATGGAGGGATGAGTTATTGTGGACTATTAGCTTACTGGTGTTTTGGAGGAGGATTATCTAATTACCAGGGAGATGTATTTTGGTTGTACCATACCTTCTTTACAAATTGTTGACAAATTCTGGGGTGTACACCATACACCCCGGATTATTGAAATCCTACTAATTCATCAACAATGAAAATACATTTAATTACCAGCAAATATTTATTGGTATTATTCTTCTTTAATGTTTTGAACACTTTAGATTCAGTTTCAGTTAATGCTTCGGTTACTTATAACGAAATACGAGGAAAAATTTTGGACAAAGAAACTCTTGAAGCCATTCCATTTTCGAATATTTTGGTAAAAAACACTTATATTGGAACTTGCTCAAACAACCGTGGCGAATTCATCTTTTATTATCCTGACAGTTTAGCTAATCGAGACCTCACTATTTCCTGTATTGGGTACAAAACGATAACTTTAAAGTTGGATTCTTTATCCAAAACAAATATTGCCTTAATATATTTAAAACCAGAAGCATACAAGATTTCTGAGATAACGGTTAATCAAAACCAGCTAACGGCAACTGATATAATCAAGTTGGTTATTCGAAATATGCACAACAACTATCCAAGACATCAATATTACATGGAAGGATTTCTGCGGGACAAGACATTCAACCTGTTTGATAAAAAGAATGTACGACTGACCGAAACGGCTGTCGAGATTGTCAAAAAGGAATTTGGCGGTGAAAACACGGCCGACCGGGTTAAGATATTCGAAATCAGGAATAGTTATAACTATTCAAATCTGGGCAGCACTTGGAAAGAAAAACTCAACCAAATGCTATATGGTTATTCGAAGGTTAGTCCAGCTTACGTAGTTCTTCAAAACCATGACTTTATCGATCCGTCGGCATTGCGCAAGTTGTTAAAAAACGATTTGTACAGTATTAAATTCTCAGGTATGACTATCTATGATGACAAGCCAGTTCAAATCATAGACATAAAAGAGGAATACATCGAATTCATGTTTCAAAGAACAAAAACCAATATTTTTTATAGCCTAATCAGACTTTATATTGATACGGAAACTTATGCCATTTTGAAATCGGAATACTTTACCGTTACCAAATTTTCCCCGGAAAAACTTGAAGGCATAAAATTTCATTTCAAACAGGACACTATTAGCAATTACTCTGTGAAAATGTATGAAAACCTTCAGGACAAGTACTATCTGAAATATGCTGGTTACTTTGGTCGAATGCACGATCAGCCTGATATGGGTGATGAGAAAACCTTGTATTTTAACGAAACAGAGTTGCTGATAACTAAGGTAATAACTAATCGAAGAGAGTTTGACAGGATCAAACATCGGGACTTACTAGAAAAAGACACGCCTTTGTGGAATATGAAATACGTTTATGATCCGTCATTCTGGAAAAACTACAACATACTTATCGACAAACCGCTCGATTCATCAATTGTGAAAGATATGGAGCGGGATACTCGTTTAGACGAGCAATTTAATGATGGCGGATCGAAAAATTCAAAACTCAGCAAATAGTATGGAAGAAAACTTTATTTCCAATTTACTCAAAAAACCTGTATGGGTGGTATTTGTTATTTCTGGGTTGTTCTACCTTACTGGATTGGTCTTGTTCTCACAGTTCGTGTGGGATGCAAACACCTATCAACTTAATTTTAAGGGTGATGATTTTGATGCCTACATATCAAATATTCGGAGAATAGATTATTTGCGTTACGCGCTTTCTCCTCTTTGGGTTTTGGGCGTTACAGCCATTATTTGGGTAGTGGTTAAGGCCGGATTGTTAATTGCCCAAATAGAGCTAGATACTTTCCTGTTATTTAAGATTATCCTGATTGGCTTTATTATTCTCGCCATGCCATTTTGGATAAAATCAATCTGGTTGATACTTGTACAAGGAAGCTATACGCCCGATGACATCAAATATTTCTTTCCAGGGTCAATCGTTTTGTTTATCGATATTTCAGAAATGAAGGAGGCGACTATCAATGCCTTGTCGCACATAAATATCTATCATCTTGGTTTTATGCTATTTACAGCCTGGCAAATCTCGAAAAACTCAGAACTTCGGTTTTTCAAGTCTCTGTTGCTCATGCTTTTTACCTATGGGTTGAGCGTTGTGTTACTTCGTTGTTTAATCCTTGTATTTGTTATGTGATGAAACGAAAAATCATTATCGCGCTAGTATTGACATTGGTTTTATCTATTGTAACATTCATTGTCAGCATCTACCAAAAGAAACGGAATGATTTCGTGAAGTATGAAACCATGCCAAAAATTTCTTACACAACTATTTACAATCAAAAACAAAATATCAACAATTTAACCACATACAAAGGGTATGTAATCCAGCTTTTTAATCCGGATTGCGAAATTTGCATGGGCGAAGCTCAGGATTATTTTGAGCACAAGGACTTGCTGCAAGATTACCTGTTTTTTATACTTTCAACCGATTCGATTTACAAGGTAAAAGAGTTTGCCGTAAAGCAACAACTTTCTCAAACAGACAACTTTATATTTGGCCATATTGACCGTACGATTATGCATTCTGGTTTTGGAGATGTTCCGATACCCAGTCTCTTCTTATACAATTCTGAACGGAAATTTATAACTAAAACAAGAATAACAGATTCACGAACAATTCTTAAGTTCTTCAATGAAAAGAAAAAACACTAATCATAAGCATCATGTACAAAATTATTTTTATCCTTGGCTTGTGCTTAGCCATGTTGGTTGGCAAAGCCCAGCAAACCGAACAACAAAAAGACATCATGAAGTTGATGGAAGTGAACGGCAGCGCCGCCAGTTACGATTTGGTTTACCAGCAAATGGTACAACAGTTTAAAATGATGAAACCCAACGTGGCACAGTCGGTATGGGATTCGGCCAAAACCGATGTATTCGACAAAGAGTTAGTTTACCTAGAAGAAGGATCTAATCCCTGTTTATGCCAAGAATTTTACTCCTGAAGAAGTGAAGCAACTGATAGCCTTTTACACCTCGCCATTAGGGCAGAAATTGGTTGATGGCACCACCAAAATCTCGAAAGAATCGATGCAGGTGGCTCAAACCTGGGGTATGTCGCTGGCCGGGAAGATACAGGGCTATTTGGCCGAAAAGGGGATGTAGAATTATTGAAGTGATCTTAAAATGTTATCATTATGACTTTTAGCCTCTATTCTGAGAAAAAAATTGAAGTTGTTATTATTAATTGGAAACGTCCTGCTAATGTTTCACAAATAGTAGAATCTATTCGTAACCAAACAATTAAATGCACAATTACTGTTTGCGATTGTCATCCCGAAGAACAATACGCCCTTGATGATTTTACGAAACAGAACATTGACCGGCTTTACCGTTGGGAGCATAATCTTGGCGCCTATAGCAGATATCTGCCTTTGGCTTCGTTCGACCATAAATACACATTCTTTATCGACGACGATATGCTACCGGGGAACAAGTGTTTGGAACACTACCTCGAATGCGCCACAAAACAACCAAATTTTGGCGTGCTTGGTCAAATGGGACGCATAATTGATGAGGATGGCGCTTATCGCCCCAAAGATGTTCCATTAAAAAATTCGTTTATTGAAGTTGACATTGTAGTTAGGGCATATTTTGTTGAGACAAAGTACCTGTATAATATAGTGAAATTGAGATGGTTCCTGAACTATTTTTATGATCGGCTACCAGAAGACGACATATTGCTTTGTGCTTCATTAAAATTACTTGAAAACAAAAATTGTTATTTAATCCCTTTCACCGGAGACAGAGAAACTTTGGTCAACAAATTAGAGATGTCTGATCGATTCGCTCTTTGTCACCGTCCAGATCATTACTATAAACGCAGTAATCTTATTAACTACCTGCTAAACTCCGGATGGATACCGATTAAAATGCGAAAATAATAAATATATGTCAGTTATAATTTTCGATATGTTTCCAGCCAGCGGGCATTACAGTGCTATCCTGAAAATGGCGAAAGTACTGAACAACAACGGTTTTCGCGTGGTTGTTTCGGGAAGCGCCGATTTCAGGGAAAAGGTGGAAAAACAAGGTCTGGAGTACCTGATAACCAATCCTTTACTTTTAATTCCGGAAAAATCGTTAAAGGCATTGGGGCAAGGACGAAAATTCCTTGAAAGTCGCAAGGCTTACCAGTCGAAACAGGAAGAAGAATGGATGGAAAACTTTAACCGCTTGAAAACCGATATTCAGGCATTACAGCCTTCGTTGGTATTGCTGGACGAACAGAATGCCCTGAAAGCCGGGGCTTATGTAGCATTGGGCGTACCTGTGGTATTTTTTCAGACCAAGCCCGATACCCGGAGAAATACGGGCATTCCCCCGTTTACGAGCTATTATCTTCCCCGTTTTACAGCAACCAGCAACGGGTATTGCCGATTTCTGTGGCTGAGTAAGGGGTTTATGCCTGCTTTCAGAACAATTTGCCGGAAATTAAAGCTCCTGAAAACAGATGATTTATCGGTTTTGCTGAGAATATACCGGGAGATAGGGCTTGATTGGGGCGAAAGGATTGACATCAACCGTTCGTTCGGAGTTGGGATAAAAGGATTTTCCAGGATAGTAGTTTCACCTGCCCCGTTCGACTTTCCCCACGAAGAAATGCCGGGGGTTCATCGGATTGGCCCGTTAACCAATGTGAACAGGGAAGGGAAAATCGACCAGCCGCGATACCAAATCCTAATACGAAAAATCGAAGAATACCAATCCACGCAAAAAGGCCGGGTCATTTATGCTTCGATGGGAACGATTACGGGTCAGGACGCCAAACGCTGTACGAAGTTCTTTTTGCAAATGGGTAAAATAGCGCGGATGAACCCTGAACATCTTTTCATTTTATCTACAGGAAATTCATTCGACGTGAATTTGTTGCTGCCCACGCCTAATAATATGCTGGTTTTTGAAACAGTACCTCAGGTTGATTTACTTCAAAAGTGCGATTTTATGATTACTCATGGAGGAATGAACAGCATTACTGAATGTGTTTTTTTGTGGTGTACCCATGTTGGTTTATCCGCTTTCACGTAAATGGGACCAGCCGGGTAATTCGGCAAGGGTTGTATATCATGGGCTGGGGCTACGCGGGCGTATCGAAAGCGATTCGGCAAAAACAATCTCAAAAAAGATTAATCAATTAATAGAAAACTATCAGTATTACAAGGACAATGTACTGAGAATGAAACAAAAGTTTGAAGAGAAAAACAATTCTACCGAAGTTGTAAACATCATTGAATCAATTATTAATAGCCATGAATAAACAAGAACTTAACCACATAAAAAAAACCTTTACCCGCCAGTACAGCCAGTTTTATTGCGGGCTGGCTTGCCTCACCTCAATCGTGAAATACCACGGGGGCGATACCACCCAGGAAAAGTTGCGCGATGCCAGTGGCACTACCTTGCAGGGAACGAGCCTGCTGGGCTTGTACCAATCGGCGCAAAAACTGGGGTTCACGGCCAATGCCTACGAAGCTGACCTGGAAAACCTGAAAAAGATGGACGCGCCCGTAATTTTGCATATTCTGAAAGACGGAACACTGGAACACTACGTGGTGTGTTATGGGTACGACAACGGGAAATTTTTGTTGGGCGACCCTGGTTGGGGCATCATTGAGTACCGCGATGAGGAATTGGAAGTTGTATGGAGGTCGCGCGCGATGCTGGTTTTGAAGCCCAATGAAAGTTTTGTGCGTAAAGAAAACCGCGCACGCAACATGCAGGCCTGGTTTAAAGAATTGGTGAAAGACGACGTGCCGGTGCTGGCTGTAGCCGCTTTTATGGGTATGGTGTTGGCCGTGCTGGGTTTAGCCGTTGCTATATACACCCAAAAACTGATCGATAAGATTTTGCCTTCGAACAATTCCAGGTTTCTCTTTCAAAGTTTGGCTATTTTCGTGTTGATTTTAATTGCCAAAGCATTTCTGGGGTATATCCGCGGTATTTTCCTGGTGAGGCAAAGCAAGGAGATGAATGTTCGCATAGTATCGTCGTTTTTCGGGAAACTGATGCTTTTGCCGCAAAACTTTTTCGACAGCACTTCAACCGGCGATATGATTGGCCGCCTGAACGATTCGCAGCGCATTCAGCGTGTGGTGATTAACCTGAGCAGCAACATCGTGATCGATGTTTTGATTATCCTTTCGGCTTCGGTTTACATTTTTATGCTTTCGCCTTCAACCGGACTAATCAGCCTGTTGGCTGTTCCGGTATTTGGTGCGCTGGCCTGGCGGTACAACCGGAATGTTATCGAGAAACAGCGCGAAGTGATGCAGTCGTATGCTGCTTCCGAGAGTAAATATATCGATACCATTCAGGGTGTTAAAGTGGTGAAATCCGGGAATAAGGAAGGGCTTTTCTCGAAGACCGTGGAAAACGTGTATAATTTCTTTCAGGATAAAGTTTACGAACTGGGTATTCTGGGCAACAAAATAAACCTGCTGGCCCAGTTGGGTAGCGTGGCACTTATTTCGGCGGTTATAGCCTGGAGTGCATATCTTGTTTTGGGAAAACAATTGTTGTTGGGCGAAATGATGGGTATTGTTTCAATAGTTGGCAGTTTGGTAACTTCGGTTATCAACACGGCTATGGCCAACATTCAATTTCAGGAGGCCAAAATTGCCTTTGAGCGCATGTACGAATTTTCGTCAGCCGAGCCGGAGTTTCAGGTTCAAAGTCAAAAGTCAAAAGTTCAAAGTTTTGCTTCTTCCTATCACGAAATTAACTCACTCGAAATTAAAGAGTTGAACTTTAGATTTCCAGGTAAGAGTTTGCTGCTTAAAAATATTGATGTAATATTTAAGCGAGGAGAAATAACCACTATTTTTGGCGAGATCGGTTGCGGAAAGAGTACGTTAATATCAGTTTTACAGCGGTTTTATCCTGTTGAATCGGGAAAAATATTGATCAATGGCGCCAATTGGACTGATATGGATATTCCTGAATGGCGGAGTCGGATTGGAGTAGTTTCACAACATGTAAAACTGTTTAATGGTACTATCCTTGAAAACATTTGTATGGATGAATACATTAATGTTGAGAGAGTTGACCATTTCTGTAAAGAAATTGGTATTGATCTCTTTATTAATGAGTTTCAACAAGGGTATGCTACTATTATTTCAGAAAATAGCGCTAACTTATCGGGAGGGCAGCAACAATTAATTGCTTTAGCCCGCGCGTTATACCAACGACCACAAATTTTATTGCTTGATGAAGCCACTGCTGCTATGGACCGCCGTACCGAACAATTTGTGCTGAAATTGCTTCAACGCTTGAAAAACGAGATGATCATTATTTTTGTTACCCATCGTGTTCAACTGGCAAGGCATACCGATAAAATTGTAGTAATTGAAAATAAGCAGATTAGTACAGTCGGTTCGCATGATAGCGTAATCAGGGTGAACAAACTTTACTCCGAGGCATTTGAGGAAATCACAAAGGCGAACATAAATGCAATGCTTTGCAAGAATTAAGCAGGTTGAACAGACAGGACAGATCAAACAGCAATGAGCGTCAATAAATTCGTTGAACAGGCGATTGGGAATAGTTCTGGAATTTAATTAAGCGCTTTGACCGTAAATATTCTGAATGACCAGCCCTGCCAGTGTAAACCCAAAGATAGCTGTAATGTGGGCCACCGTTCCGTTGATAATGGCTTTTTGGCTGCACCATTCGTGGTCGGCCAGATCAGGGTTACCGGGTGCATTTTTTACTTTGGGGCACAGACATTTTTCGGTCCCGCACGATGCACCGGTACCTTTGTTTTCGAGTAGTTCCTCGCTGTAAACGCACATGAATTTTTTCGCCGGAAGCTCGCCGCTTTTCAGCCTTTTTCGCACAATTTTAGCCAACGGACAACCCTTCACTTTCCAGAATTCGGTTACCTGAATTTTGGTCGGGTCAATTTTTAACGAAGCGCCCATCGACGACAAGAATACGGCTTTGGTGCGTGTAGCTTTGCGAATCAAGTCAACCTTGTTACTTACACTGTCTATGGCATCAATGATAAAATCGTACGAGCCGAGTTCAAAAAAATCGGAGCTCGATGGTTCATAAATCTTCTGGATGGCAGTTATTTCGGCTTTCGGGTTAATTTCGAGCAGACGTTTTTTCAGCGCCTCGGTTTTTACTTGTCCAACAGTTTCGGTGGTTGCGTGTAATTGCCTGTTGATGTTGGTTACACAAACCAGGTCGGAATCGACTATGGTTAATTGCCGGATTCCGCTCCTGACAAGGCTTTCGGCACACCAACTGCCTACGCCACCAATCCCAAAAATGATTACTTTCTGAGCGGAAATCCGATCCATCATCTCTTTGCCCAACAAACGTTCAGTTCGCTGAAAAATTCCCTTTTCTATTCCTGCCATGTTTAAAACAATTTGAACAACAGGTAATTAAGCTGTGTTTTACCTGTTGTTTTGGATGGCGAAAATACAAAAAATCTGCATTCAGCAAATTTGAAAATTCATTATAGGCAAAGTCCCAACGCTAAATCAATTAGGTATTCTGTGGAATATTTAATATTTGTAAACAAGAACTGGCAAGGTAATGGCCGATGTCATTGAATGAATACATGTAAAAGTGTATTTTCACAGTTGAAATTAAGATTTAAATAACAACTAAATAAATAATAATGAGAAAATTAAAAGTGAATAGTTTCATTTTCGTTATGGGTCTGGTCTTTCTTCTGAGTTCTTTTCAGGAAGCAGCAAAACCGTTGAAAGAAGGGATTTGGCGTGGCGTTTTCACGGTTCCGGACAATAAAATTCCCTTTCTTTTCGAGGTGAAAGCTAATTCCGTATTCCTGATTAACGGCGAAGACCGTTTTCAGGTGAAGAATTTGGCTTACCAGAACGATTCGGTTTTCATTCCTTTCGATTTATACGATGCCGTTTTAAAGTGCAAAATGGGCCAAAATACGCTCGAAGGCAAGCTGGTTAAAACCTCAGGTGGAAAAATAGTTAGCGAAATTCCGTTTAAAGCTGAGTTTGATAGTAAGAACCGTTTCCCCGGAAGCAATGAAAAACCAACATATTCATTGGCTGGAACCTGGGACATCAACATTGGCGAAGGCATTGATGCTGAGAAAACGGTTGGCAATTTTAGCCTAAAAGGTTCAATTCTTACTGGCTCTATTCTCACAACCACTGGTGATTACCGCTTCCTGGAAGGAGTGGCACACGGAAAAACATTCGAATTGTCGACTTTTGGAGGTTCTTCTCCATATTTGTTAAAAGGCGAATTTTCGAGTGAAAATTCATTTTCCGGCGAATTTGTTACTGCCAGAAAAGTCATAAAGCTGGTGGGAACACGCAACGCTAAAGCAGCTTTGCCCGATGCCTATAAAACGACTTCGTTGAAAGAAGGCTTTTCGACAATCGCATTTTCATTTCCAAACCTCGAAGAGAAAAAAGTGTCGTTGACTGATCCTGCCTACAAAGGGAAAGTTGTGGTTGTTACACTTCTGGGAAGCTGGTGCCCGAATTGTCTGGATGAGAATACGTTTTTGTCCCAATGGTACAAAGCAAACCATCAGCGTGGCGTTGAAATCATCGGCTTAGGTTTCGAACGGAAGAACGATTTTGAGTCAGCAAGGAAATCGCTTTCGGCGTTAAAAAACCGATTGGGAATTGATTACGAAATATTGTTTGCCGGACAGGTGGGGCCCGATGCTGCAAAATTGCTGCCGCAACTAAACGGAATTGCATCGTATCCTACAACTATTTTTGTTGATAAGAAAGGTAACGTCCGAAAAATACATTCAGGATTTAGCGGCCCTGCAACCGGTAAGTTTTTCGACGAGTTTAAAGCTGAATTTAATGAATTGATTGACAGTTTATTGTCTGAATAATTTGTAGTTTAGATAGTGTACAGAAAACATCAGAGCGTCATTGCGAAGGAGGAACGACTGAAGCAATCCGTAAATTAATGGACTGCTTCACTTTGCTCGCAATGACGCTCTTTCTTAGATTTCCTGCTTTTCAAACAACCTCTGATTCAAATGTTTTTATTTCTTTAATTGATCTTCAATTTCCTGGGTGACTTTTACTTTTTTTGAGGTCGAAATATCACGGGCAACAAACAGTCCCAGCACTGGTTTCCCATCGCTCGATGTAAAGTTGCTTTTAATATTTGCCGGAGGAACAGAGAACAAACCTCCTGTCTGGCTTTGATTAATTAGTTGGTAATAATAGTTGTAAGCAAATTCCGAGGTCGAAGTTTGTTTTACCTGAACAACATCATTCAGGTTAATTTTTCTGTCTTCAGGTTTTGTAGTATCATAATAATCAGTAAAAATTTCAAGTTTTGTAATATAATTACCGTCAACGAATTTATCCCAAGCCACCGAAAGGTCCTGGGCATCAGCCAGAAGCTTGTCGTTCACATAAACATCCCATTTGTAATAATTACCAATTCCTTTAGGTTCCTGACTGTAAATGAAAACACCCAAAAACCGTTTGTCGCCCCGTAACGATGGTTCAACCACAAGCGAATCAATTGGCGAAACACTTGACAATTTGTCTTTTGCCTGAAGGGTAACCCCGTCGGTTTGAATGGTTAAAGTGTATTCGCGACCTATAACACCTTGATATTGTTTACCCGCTGGAATGGTATAAAACCCAGGTTTTGCCGAATTTTCAGCTAAAGTAATCTGGTTGGCCGGACTGGCATTATCCGAAAGAACAACTGTAGCGCCGCTAATTCCCGGATATGTTATATCCTGATCTACTTTTAGTGTTTTGTATAAAAACACATACGGCTGGTCTTGTGTATTTATTTCGGCTTCAACGCCAATTAGGTTAAGGTTTTCGTCGCTCAGTTTTACATCAATCACATCTTCGCACGAGGTGAAAAGGACGGAAGAAAGGAAGAGAACGAAGACAGTAAAAAGGAGGACGGAGAATGAAGACCGGGATCCTTCGAATGAATCCTTTTTGCCTGTAGTCAGTTGCTTGCAGCCAGTTGCTTTTGTTATATGTTGTTTCATTGTTTTCATGAATTAAAAGTTAAAATTGTAAGTAACAGAAGGAATCATACTTCCGATAATAGATAAACGGGTTGCTTCTACTTTATTGGGATTGTCTTTGTTTTGTTTGAAATATACCGAATAAGCATTTCGACGGGCATACAGGTTATAAATCGAGAAATTAAGCGATTGTTTTACTTTTCGCTGTGCATTTTTCCGGAAATCGTACGTAAATGAAACGTCTAACCTGTGATAATCGGGTATCCGGTTACTGTTGCGGCTTGAATAATAATACACCGTATTTCCCTGTACATCGTATTTTGCCACCGGATAAGAAGTTGGGTTCCCGGTAGCAAAAAGCCAGTTTGCCGAGAATGTCCAGCGTTTTCCCAGTTCATAGTTAGTAACCAATGAAATGTTATGTGTTCGGTCGTAACTCGATGGATATGCTTTGCCATCGTTTATTCCCGGTATTTTGCGCATCGAACGTGCCAAAGTGTAACTCAGCCATCCGGTCAGCCTTCCTTCTTGTTTTTTGGCGTAAAGCTCAAGTCCATAAGAGTAGCCACTCCCACGAAGTAATTCAGTTTCAATATTTTCCTGCAGGAACAATTCTGCTCCATCAATATAATCAATCACGTTGCTCATTTTCTTGTAATAAACTTCAGCCGATGTTTCGTACATGTTTTTCTTGAAATTACGGAAATAACCCAATCCTACCTGATCGGCAATCAGCGGCTTGATGTATTTGCCACTGGGTAACCATATATCTAGCGGCGTTGGCGAGTTTGTGTTGGATATCAGGTGAAGGTTTTGTGCCATGCGGTTGTACGAAGCTTTTATCGAGCTTTCAGGGTCGAGCATATATTTTACAGCCAAGCGTGGTTCCAGGTTATGATACGATGGGGGAACCAGTTTTCCCGACCCATATTCAATTTCGCCGGTTACTTCGTCTTCCTTCGGATGGTTAGGATCGAGGTATTCGCGAACTTTTCCCTTTCCAATTTGCTGAAAGTAAGAATAACGTAGTCCGTAACGCAATGTAAGCTTAGAGCCTATGGTTTGTTCGTTCGACACATAAAGTGAATTATCGAGTGCATTATAGTTTGTTAGCTTGAGATCAGTAAAATATGAGCCATCGCTGGCATCAATTTGTCCAGGTTCAAAGTGATGGTAAATCAGGTTAAGGCCCATTGTCAGCTTATTGTTCGAATTGAGGTACCACGAAAAATCTTCCTTGAAATTGTAGTCCGAGATTTGCGATGTCCAGTCGAATGAGTCGGCTGCATTACCCGGAACGCCAAGCGCATAGTTATATCGTGAAAATATGAATGAAGTATTCGAAAATAATCTGTCGGTAAACAAATGGTTCCAGCGGGCCGTTGAGGTTAAATTGCCCCAACGCATGTATATTGATTCTCCAACCTTGAAATAATCGTTGCCAGTGTAGGCCGACAGGTAAAGCCGGTTATTGCTGTTAAACTGAATGTTTGTTTTTAGGTTTAGATCGTAAAAATATAATTTGTTTTCCTGAAGCGCTTCAATTCCAGCTAACCGTCCAATATAATCGGCATACGTACGCCGCCCCGAAGCGATGAAACTCCATTTATCTTTAATGATAGGGCCTTCAAGGGTCAATCTGCTCGAAATATTACCAATTCCGCCGCTCGCCGCCCATCGCTGCGAGTTTCCGTCTTTCATACGAATATCTATCACAGAAGAAGCTTTTCCGCCGTACTCGGCAGGTATTCCGCCTTTGTAAACCTGAACATCGTTTATAGCATCGGAGTTGAAAACCGAGAAAAAGCCCAGCAAGTGCGAGGCATTGTAAACAGGCGCTTCGTCCAAAATCATCAGGTTTTCATCTGGTCCGCCACCACGAACATACAAGCCTGAGCTTCCCTCACCACCATTCTGTATTCCTGGTAAAAGAGTAATGCTTTTAATTACATCCACTTCTCCCATAAACGATGGTAGTTTTTTGATCATTTTTACCTGCACTTTTTCCATACTCATTTGCAGGTTTTCAACGTTCCTGTTTTTCTTTTCGCCGGTAACTACTACTTCGTCAATTTGTTTAGTGTCTTCCTCAAGCATAAGGTTTAATTGTTTACTTGTGGTAAGGTTAACTAACGGCGATTGGGTTTGGTAGCCAATGAATGAAAAATTTACAGTGTAGCTTCCGGTAGGCACTGATATGGAATAAAATCCATAAGAATTTGTTATTACTCCGGTTCTCAGTTGAGGAATGTAAACTGTAGCTCCAATGAGCGCTTCACCGTTGGATTTATTTTTAAGGTAACCACTTAAGGTTACCAGTCCCGATATTTCAGCAAATCCGGGAATTGCTAAAAGCAAGACGAGCAAGACAATACTTAGTTGTTTCATCGTTTTCTGTTTTCTAAACTTGTTGTTTGTTTTCATGAAAATAATTCTTCACCTCTTTTCATAGATTGAATTCAAACCAATTGGTTGCAATTCTCTGTGAAAAATTACGCTGAATTATTATACTTAATTGTTTCTTAACGGCGCACAAAGGAAAATAATATTCACGATACAGAATAAAAAAATCCGATGAATGCCGGATTTCAGACGGTGAATATATTGTGATAAAAAAAAGGGCTTCACCTTTCGATGAAACCCTTGCTTGAATACTATTGTGGAATTGATTGATTTTTGGTTAGTTCTCTTTTCTGGTTTTACTTTTGCCTTGTTTCTAAAATAACCTTCGGAAGCCGATCAATTCTTTTACTTCCTGAAGTGTTTTTTGTGCCGATTCTCGGGCCTTTTCAGCGCCCTGACGGGCAACTTTGGCCAGGTAATCTTCGTCTTTCAGAATTTCGATGATACGCTCGCGGATAGGCGAAGTGTAAGCGATAATGTCTTCGGCCAGTTGCTTTTTCAGGTCGCCGTAGCGGATGCTGCAATCGTTATACGAAGCTTCGAAATTCGCAACAATTTCAGGAGTTGAAACAATTTTCAGCAAGGTAAACAGGTTTTCAACCGGTTCGGCTTTTTTGCTGTTAGGCTCGGTTGGTCCGGCATCAGTCACAGCGCGCATCACCTTTTTGCGGATGTCTTTCGGATCTTCGTACAGGAAAATACCATTACCTTCTGATTTGCCCATTTTACCACTTCCATCCAATCCCGGAACTTTAATCATATCCTTGCCATCGAAGGTAAAAGGCTGTGGCAGCGGGAACAACTCACAGTTGTACATGCGGTTGAAACGTCCGGCAAATTTGCGTGCCATTTCCAGGTTTTGCTCCTGATCTTTACCCACCGGAACAAATTTGGCCTTATGAATAATGATGTCGGCGGCCATTAAAACAGGATAGGTTAACAATCCTGCATTTATGTTTTCGGGTTGTTTGCGTGCCTTTTCTTTAAATGAAGTGGTTCGTTCCAACTCGCCCAAATAAGCGTTCATATTCAGGAAAGCATACAATTCTGATACTTCCGGTACATCACTCTGTATAAAAATGGTGGCTTTGTCAGGGTCGATACCACAAGCCAGGTATTCAGCCAACACCTGTTTTACACCAGCCTGAAGGTTTTCGGGCGTTGGGTGTGTGGTGAGTGAATGAATATCGGCAATGAAAAAATAGCAGTTGTAATCTTCCTGCATTTTGATGAAACTGCGCACTGCCCCGAAATAATTTCCGAGGTGAAGGTTTCCGGTTGGCCGGATTCCACTGACAACTATTGGTTTGGTCATGATTTTTCGATCTAAAAATGGCAGGCAAAAATACACCAACTATTTTCAAATACCAAGAAATGGAGGAAAAGTTGCGAGTTTCGTGTTGTGTGATTTTACCACAGAGTTTCGCAGAGGAAACGCAGAGAGACACGGAGTTTTTTTAATATTTCGCTTAGTTGAATATAGAAAATAGCAGTTTATTCAGCTTCCAATTCATGCTGAATTGCCTTTTGAATAAGTTGATTCAAGGTAATTCCCTGAATGCTTGCGATTTGAGCTGCTTGTCGGTGCAGATCGGGAGATATTCTGACATTGAAACTGCCTTTGTAGGATTTTTCAGCCGGTTTCCCTTCCTGCTCACAATCCTGAATGTGTTCTTCAACCATGCATTTAAAAGCTTCTTCAAGTTCGTCAACCGTAGTCCCTTCAAAAGTCACTAAATCGTTGATTCCTTCTACTTTGCCATAAAAAGCACGGTCCTCGGCACTGAAATTAACAGAGCCAATAAAGCCTTTGTATTTTAATATGTTCTTCATAGTAGTTCAATTTTTCCATGCCTGTTTATTCAAAGATTTGCCAATTGTCCTTGTATTCTTTGAGAGGCCCATAGTTTATAGCGGGCATAGAAGAAACATTCTCTCCAGAATAGCAGCTTCCGAAAAATTTATTGAGATCAGAAAGAATTTCCGATCCTTTGATGATATAATAGTCTTCATTTTCCTCTGGTTTATTGAGAATTATGAAAACATAAATGTGTTCTGGATCAATAGCTTCCCTTTTGATAAGGAAACAATTTCTTTTACGCAATGACTTTACCTGAATATTAAAGTTTTTCCCGTTTCGTGGATTATGGGCAAAGATGTCTATTGATTTAGCATTACCTAGTGTCAATGAAGCTTGAATACCTCTTTTAAATAGCTTCCCAACTGTTAAAAACTCTCCGGCCATTCCAGATATTTGCGAGTCAATTCTTTCCATATCCATCTTGAATATTTTAGCTTATTTTCTCTATGTTAATCTGTGTTCTCTGTGGTGAATTCCAATTATAACATCAGCAACCCATTCTCCCGCAATTCCTGCATCGGTTTGCTGTTCCAGAACAACACAAAATCCTCGCCGGTAGTTTCTTCAAAGCTTTTTTCGAGTTCGGCAAAAGTGGTTTGTTGCAGGTTGAAAACTGATAATGCCGGAATCTGCTCCATCAGCCATTCGCCTTCTTTTTGCTTCATCTGGATAACCAAATCCTGCTTTTTATTGCTGAAAGTGAGTTCGGCCATTTCGAAGGTCTGGTTTTTCTTCTTTTTGGTAAAGCTGCGAAGTGTGGCATTTCCGCCCAGCCACACGATCTTGTGGTTCGGACTGGCCGGTTCGTAAGCCTGATCGTCGATGGCTTTGCTGATAAAATCTGGTGCTATCGAAGTGCGTGGCACTTTAAAATTGAACCAATCCTGAAGCGGAAAATCGAAGCATAAGCCGTGCATGTAGTTGAACAGCGATTTGCGCAATCCTTCGCTAAACCGGTCGTGATCGATGCTGGTCAGGTCGCGGAATTGCAGGTCGTTGTTGGCAAATGGGCCGGGTTGTTCATTGTCTATTTTGATTCGGAACTTTTCAGGATTTAAACCCACCGGACTGTGTGCGGTGAGTGCAAAATGGTGCCAAAAACCCGATTGGACTACACCAGCTTCGAACAGTTGGCGCACCACTTCGAGCGAATCGATGGTTTCCTGCACGGTTTGCGTGGGGAAGCCGTACATGAGGTAGGCGTGAACCATGATTCCGGCGCGGGTAAAATTGTCGGTCACCTTGGCCACTTTCGAAACGCTTACACCTTTGTTGATCAGCGCCAGCAAGCGGTCAGAAGCCACTTCCAGTCCGCCCGAAACTGCGATGCAGCCCGACTCTTTCAGGAGTAAGCACAGATCGTAGGTAAAACTTTTCTCGAAGCGAATGTTGGTCCACCATACAACTGTCATCTTTCGGCGAATGATTTCCAGCGCCAACGCCCGCATCAGGGCGGGTGGTGCGGCTTCATCCACAAAATGGAAGCCGATTTGCCCGGTTTGGCGGATCATTTCTTCCATGCGGTCGCACAAAACCTGTACGGTATTGGGTTCGTAGCGGCGAATATAGTCGAGCGACGTGTCGCAAAACGCACAGCGGCCCCAGTAGCAGCCATGCGCCAGCGTGAGTTTGTTCCAGCGGCCATCGCTCCACAGGCGGTGCATCGGGTTCACAATTTCGATTACCGAAAGGTATTTATCCAATTCAATGTCAGAATAATCGGGCGTACCTACTTCTAATTGTGAAAAGTCGGGTTGCGTGGATCCGTTTATGTAAATCACCTCGCCGTTTTCGGGCGCGAAAGTGCGCTTTAGATCCGCTTTGGCGCGTTTGTCATCAAGGTGTTCGATTAGGTTCAATAAAGGCGTTTCGCCATCGTCGAGCATGATGAAATCGAAGTATTCGAATACACGCGGATCGCTGAGCGAGCGCAGTTCTGTATTCGGAAATCCGCCGCCCATCGCGACTTTCAGTTCAGGAAAATGCTTTTTGATGTATTGCGCACACTTAAATCCGCTGTATAAATTTCCGGGGAAAGGAATGGAAAATGCAACCAGCGTGGGCTGCACTTTTTCTATTTTCTCCTGAAGCAGTTTCAGTGTAATTTGGTCGATAAAACTTTCGGGTGCCTGCAAAGCTTCGTGCAGTTCGTCGAAAGTGTTGGCTGATCGCCCCAAACGTTCGGCATAGCGGCTAAACCCGAAATGCGGATCAATGGCTTCAACGATCAAATCCGATAAATCTTCGAGATACAGAGTGGCTAAATGCTTGGCTTTGTCTCGCGTTCCCATCGTTCCGAAAGCCCAATCCAAATCATCGGTTTGGGCAAAGCGCGAGGCTTGGGGCAAAAAATTGCCTTCGCAAATTACATGAGCGAGCACATCGTTTTTCCCCTGCAAAAAAGCAATTGCGGGGTCGATGGTTTGGATGTAGCTATCGCGCAGGTTAAAGATTCGTCGGGCATTTTGTGAAAGTTGCGGGTTACGCGGTTCGACAGGCTCACCGCAGCGGGTTACGAGTTGCGAGAAAAGCAGATTCAAGCTTTCCGAAGAGAAAAGTTTCAGGATAACTTCGATTCCCAGATCGCACTGAAATGAGGCAATGTTCTGCGTATTCAGAAACCCTTTCAGGTAAGCTGTTGCCGGGTAGGGCGTATTCATCTGGGTAAACGGCGGAGTAATCAGCCATACTTTTTGAGCCACATCAAAAATTTTAGTCGTGTAAAAGTAATACTTTGAAAGCATTGTTTTACAGTGAATAAATTCGGATTAAATCAGGAATAATTACTCCAATTAAATTGTAACTTTATTTCATTTTTAGAAGAATATAGTCGTGAAAACCAAATATTTATTCGTTATGATGTTGGGATTATTTTTTTCGGCGTCGGGTTCTGCCCGGGAGATTCCGCAAAACCGAAAAGCTTATGCAGCGGGACGGTTTTATACAGATAACCCCGATGCTTTGAAAACGCAATTACAGCAATTATTTGTAAAAGCGGAGCCGCGTAAGGAAGGCGCCTCGCCGCTAGCTATTGTAGTACCTCATGCTGGATATGTTTACAGTGGTGAAGTGGCTGCTTCGGGTTTTAACCAGATTGACCCAAACCGGAAATTTGAACGTATTTTTATCATCGGGTCAAGCCATACTTCTTCTTTTCAGGGTGCATCAGTGTATTGCGACGGAGACTTTGAAACCCCGCTAGGCATTGTAAAAGTGGATACTGAACTAGCCAGGAAGTTGGTTGCCGAAAATAAAATCCTGAAATCGTACGCTGAACCGCATTTTTACGAACATAGTCTGGAAGTTCAATTGCCATTTCTACAGTATTACCTGAAAAATGAATTCAAGATAGTGCCAATCGTTATAGGCTCTTCTACCTCTGATACTTCGCAGAAACTGGCTGCTATGCTAAATCCATACCTGAATGAGAAAAACCTGTTTGTGATCAGCAGCGATTTTTCGCATTACCCGAATTACAAAAATGCTTATTTGACTGATCATGCAACTGCCGAAGCTATTCAGACCAACAAACCTGCTAAACTATTGACTGCACTCGAAAAAAATAATGGGAAAAATATTCCGGGACTGGTAACCAGTTTGTGCGGCTGGAGTTCGGTGCTTACCTTGCTTTACATGACTGAAAAGATTCATGGTCTTTCGGTTAACCTGGTTCAATACAAAAATTCGGGCGACTCACCTTATGGGGAAAAAGATAAAGTGGTTGGGTATTATGCCATTTCGTTTTGCAAGGGAGAAATGATCAAAAAATCCGATTTCTCACTATCCAATTCAGATAAGAATTATTTACTGAGACTTGCGCGTAGAACGATTACCGATTACATCAAAAAAGGAATTACGCCGGAAGTTGAATTGAAGGATTTGAGTTTGGCTTTGAAAACGCCTTGTGGAGCCTTTGTTACCCTGAACAAGGATGGTAAATTGAGAGGTTGCATCGGGCGGTTTAACCCTGAGCAGCCACTTTGGAAGGTCGTTCAGTCGATGGCAGTTGCCGCCGCTACTCAGGATTACCGTTTTAGTCCGGTAACTGCCACAGAAATTGCTGATTTGGAAATAGAGATTTCGGTATTAACACCTTTGAAAAAAATAAAATCGGCTGACGAGTTTTCTTTGGGGAAACAGGGAATTTATATTCAGAAAGGAAAGTCAACCGGGACTTTTTTACCCCAGGTAGCTGCGCAAACCGGTTGGAATAAAGAGGAATTTCTCGGCCATTGCGCTCAGGACAAAGCCGGGATAGGATGGAATGGATGGAAATCGGCAGAGTTGTACACGTATGAAGCCCTGATATTTAAAGAGGAAAAATAGTTTCTATGGTTCCTTTTGTTTCTATGGTTTCTGTTGTTGGCGGGGCATTGAAGTTATCGGAATTCAGGAAAAGTCAGATGTTCTGGGGTTTCTATAGTTTATGTTGTTCCTTTTGTTTGGATTAAAGAGAATCCCGATTGCCGCACTTTTCAACGATAGAAACCCAGAAACTACCAGAAACAATATGAACAGAAATATAACCGATTTTAATTTGGGCGAAGACAACCACAGTTGCAGAACGGTTTTTTAACAATAGAAACCCCAGAAACCATTAGAAACTATAGAAACAAAATTTATATGAGCACAATAAAGCGTTTTGAAGATTTGGAAGTTTGGAAACTAGCAAGAGAACTTTGTAGCGATGTCTTTCAACTTACTTTACAGAAAGACTTTTCAAGAGATTTTGGGCTGAGAGATCAAATTAACAATTCAAGCGGTTCGATCATGGATAATATTGCCGAAGGCTTTGAGCGTGACGGCAGCAAGGAGTTTTCGCAGTTTTTGGCTATATCCAAAGGTTCATGCGGCGAGTGTCGTTCTCAACTTTATCGGGCGCTCGACAGGAAATACATTTCGCAGGAACAATTTGAATTGACATCACAGAAAACGATTGATCTGGGTCGTAAAATCGCGAATTTCATGAGCTACCTCAAATCCTCAGAATTAAAAGGAAACAAATACAAACCACCAACCCAACCCCAGAAACCCTAGAAACTTCAGGAACAATTAGAAACTACAGAAACTATAGAAACTGTAAATGAACACAGTTTACCCGCTTTTCCCGATTACTATTTTGGTTGTGCTGTTTTACTTGCTGTCGTTCGCTTTTTCACGAATCGGACTTGTGAGCAAACCGAATCACCGGAAATTCTGGAATGTGTTGCTGTTGCTCACTTTTCTGATTGCGGCACTACTTGGGCTTTTCATGGTGGTGAAAATTAACTACAAACTTCAGTTCCCGTTTTACGAAAAACTGGTGGCCTGGCACGTTGAGTTTGGGATTGGAATGGCAATCATTACACTTTTCCATTTCTCGTGGCACTTACGTTATTATCTTCAGCTTTTCCATCCGGAGAAACAGGCAAAAAAGCAGTTAGCGCCAGAACCTGAAGCCGATTTAGACGAACAGCGGCTCAAACTTTCAGCATTTCTTTTGGGCAGTACCAGCATTGTTGCACAGGTCATTTTGTTGCGCGAATTTTTGTCGGTTTTCAGTGGAAATGAACTGGTGATTGGCTTGGTAATGGCCAATTGGATGATTCTGACCGGATTTGGCGCCTGGCTGGGAAAATTTCCATTACGGTTTCATAGCTCATTTTCGGTTGTTGTTACCGGTCTGCTTTTGCTTTCGGTTTTGCCTTTTGCAATAGCTTTTCTGATTAATTTCCTGAAAAACACAGTATTCCCTATTGGTGCGCTCATTGGCGTGGTTCAAATATTTTTCAGCTCGTTCGTTTTGTTGGCTCCATTTTGCCTGGTGAGCGGGTTTCTGTTTACGTTCATTGCCAAAAGTTTTTCCGAAGTTCGGCGACAAAATGAATCAGGTACAGTTTATGGCTTCGAGTCGGTTGGCAGTGTTGCCGGAGGATTGATCAGTGGATTACTTTTTGTATCAGTTATTTCATCGTTCGAAAGTTTACTGATGCTATGCGTACTGAATGGTGTGATTTTGTTTTTAATCAGTATTGAAAGAAAGAAAAAGGCTGTCGGCTGGCTACCTTTGGCCATGGCTGGCGCAGCGTTCGTGTTACTTTTTTTTCATCCTGAAAAGCATATCAGGAGTTTTTTGTATCCAAATCAGGAAATCGAGATTTCGAAAGATTCGCCTCACGGAAACATCGTTATCACACGACGCGAAAAAATGTGGAGTGTTTACCTGAACAACAACCTGCTTTTCGATTCCGAAAACTTTATGATGAACGAGGAAGCCGTTCATTTTGCCATGCTTCAGCATTCCAATCCGGAGACGGTTTTGCTGGTTTCGGGCGGACTTTCGGGCCAGATTGCCGAACTTAAAAAATACAAACCCGGGCGAATTGACTATGTAGAGGACAACCGGTGGTTATTGGCTTTGATGAAAGATTCGCTGGCCAAAATGACCGACAAACGCATTTCGGTGTATACCGCCGATCCACTTCGTTTTATACGGCGAACCCAACAAAAATACGATGTGGCGATCCTGAATCTGCCCGGTACTGCAACGATGCATGACAACCGGTTTTTCACGCTCGAATTTTACCAGCTCCTGAAGCAAAAACTGTCGGCAAACGGCGTGTTTTCGTTCGGTATTTCGTCGCCACCCAATTACCTGAACCAGGAAGCAGTTGACCTGAATTCGACATTGTTTGTTACGCTGAAGAAAGTGTTTCGACATGTGCTGATCTTTCCCGGCGAGCAAAATCACTTTCTGGCGTCCGATGGGCCACTCGCGGCAAACATTGCCGAACGCGTTCGGGCAGCGGGAATAGAGACACGGTATGTTAATTCGTATTACATCGACGATGCTTTGCTGAAAAGCCGCAGCGAAACCATTCTTGCCACGCTGAACACCAGTCAGCAACCGAATCAAAACCTGAAACCGGTTTTGTATTTTCAGCAACTGACATATTGGATGAGTCAGTTTAAAGGCAATTACTGGCTGTTTGGGCTGATTGCCGGAGCGCTTTTTTTGTTCTTTTTTATCTCCGGAAATACAGCATCGCAAAGCATGTTCATAACGGGTTTCTCAGCTTCAGGCATGGAAATCTTGTTGCTGTTTGGTTTGCAGGTTTTCTTCGGGAACATTTACCTGCTCACCAGTTTTGTGTTCGCCGGGTTCATGCTCGGATTGGGTCTTGGTTCGTTCTTTGGAAAACAATTTCAGGAGAAAAATTTACTGGCTGTAATACAAACTGCAATTGGCGTTTACGCGGCTGTCGCAGGCTTTTCGCTTTTTTCAGGAGGAATGACAAGTCTTCCGGATTCTATCATTTATGCGGTTTTCCTGCTGGCCACCATTTTGATTGGCGGCTTGACAGGCTTTCAGTTTGCACAGTCGGGCCAGATTCAACATGGAAATTTTGCTGAAACATCAGGAAAAACATACAGTTTCGATTTGATTGGTTCGGCTTTTGGAGCACTGGCGGTGAGCATATTCCTGGTTCCGAAACTGGGAATTGTTGGGTCGGTTGGGCTAATAGCAGGCATCAACCTGATTTTTGCTGCTTGGTTGGCACTGAAAACAAAGGTCAGGATTTGAAACCCGGCCACTGTTTTTTCGTTCAGAAACAATATTGAAATATTTTTAAAACATGGAAAGCAACGATATGAACAAGCGCGATTTTTTAAAACATGGACTGGCCGCCACCGGGGCGATGGCGTTTGCCCCGATGATGGGATTTTCGGCATCGGCGGGCGAGAAACCCTGGAAATGGAGCAAGGAAGGCCTGTATTGGACCACCACACCGCGCGGTCCGAAATGCCTGATTTGTCCGAACGAATGTGTGATTAAGGAAGGCGAAACGGGCGTTTGCCATAACCGAACGAACTATCAGGGCAAAATTTATTCGATGGCCTACGGAAATCCTTGCGCCGTAAATATAGATCCGATTGAGAAAAAGCCATTTAATCATTTTTTGCCGGGATCGAAGGCATTTTCGATTGGTACGGCGGGCTGCAACCTCGCCTGCATGAACTGCCAGAACTGGACGATCTCGCAAGTAAGCCCGAAAGAAACGCGCAACTACGATCTGATGCCCGACAAGCTCGTCGAACAAACTATTGCTGCCCAATGCCAATCTATCGCTTACACGTACTCGGAGCCTATTTCATTTTACGAATACACACTCGACTCGGCGAAACTGGCGCGGCAGGCAGGGATCAAAAATGTGCTGGTTACGGCGGGTTACATTCATCAGGAACCGCTGAGAAACTGGTGTAAATATATTGATGGTGCGCGCGTCGACCTGAAATCGTTCAGCAACGACATTTACATGAAACTGAGCGCCGGCGCGCTTCAACCGGTGCTCGATACGTTGAAAACCTTTGCTGAATTGGGCGTTTGGCTTGAAATCATCAACCTGGTAGTTCCCGGTTGGACCGACAACCTCGATATGATCAAGCGCATGTGCGGCTGGCTAGCCGAAAACGGACTGGCCAATTATCCGATTCATTTCGACCGTTTCCATCCCGATTATAAACTCACGCAGCTGTCGGCGACACCGATTGGCGTGCTTACCCAGGCGCGCGATATTGCGTTGGCATCGGGCATGAAATACGTGTACGTCGGTAATGTACCCGGGCTCGATGCGCAAAATACCATCTGTCCCAAATGCAAACAGGTGGTGGTCGAAAGGCGGGGTTTTACAGTCGTCAAAAACGATTTGGTGAAAGGCTGCTGTAGTAAGTGCGGCGAAAAAATTGCCGGTGTTTGGGAGTAATACCTTTTTATCGGGTGCTGCGATTTTTAATCGCAGTTTTTGCTTTATGCGATTAGAAATCGCATCACCCAAAATTATTTCTACTTTTACAACCTGAATTGGTTCCGACGTCGGCCTGTTGCCGACATGGACTAAAAGGGAATCCGGTGCGATACCGGAGCTGTACCCGCAGCTGTAAGCCTCATAGCTCCACCAACCTCCCCAAAGGGGAGGCTCGGGACAATGCTTTGAACAACATTATGCCACTAAAGCTTTTGCCTCCTTTCTTTTTGGGGGTTAATTTCTCCCCTTCGGGGAGATTAAGAGGGGCTTTGGGAAGGCCGCAAAAAGCGAGGCGAGCCAGAAGACCTGCCAATTCAAACTGAATTTTAGTCGAATCTTCGGGAAAAAAGATCGGTGATGGATTTGTTTCCATTTCATTTCTTCCGAAACATATTTTTTGAGACTTGGTTATTCGATATTGATTATTGGAAATTCATTTTAGATGAAAAAAACGCAATTAGTTCTGGTTGTGCTGCTTCTTTGTCAGCTTGCCGTTTATGCACAGGAAGCCAAACGTATTGTATCGCTGGTTCCTTGGGTTACAAAAAGTTTGTATGTAATGGGCGAACAACATCGTTTGGTTGGATGTACCAGTTATTGCCCGGTTCAGGAATCGGATCGTATTGCAGTGATAGCCAATGCGATGAATGTAAATATAGAAAAAACATTCTCTCTAAAACCTGATGTGGTAATAGCTTCGTCGCTGAATAAACCTGAAACCATTGAAAACCTGAAGAAATTGGGGATAAAGGTGGTGATGCAACCTTATCCTGAGTCGTTTGATGAAATATGTAATTATTTCGTGCAGATTGGCGATCTGGTTGGTCAGGGCGCGAAAGCAAGGGAAATTGTGAACCAACAAAAAGCAAGGCTGGCAAAACTGAGAAGCAGTTTTCAGGCAGGAAAAAATCCTAAAATCCTGATCCAGATTGGCGCCAAACCTTTGTTCTGCGCGGTCCCTAATACATTCATGGAAGATTTTATCCGATTTTCGGGTGGGAAGAATATTGCTGAAGAATTGAAATTAGGCAGCATTACCCGAGAATATGTACTTAAGCAAAATCCGGATATTATTTTCATTGTTACAATGGGCATAGTTGCCCAGGAAGAAAAAGATACATGGATGAAATACAGCTTTTTATCGGCTAGTAAAAGCAAAAAGATTTTTATACTTGATGCCGATAGAACCTGTAGCCCGACGCCAGTTTTGTTTGTCGATGCGCTGGAAGAAATGATTAAGCTGATGTATTGAAATAATTGACAATTTTGCGATTTACTATTTACCGTTGGTAGAAATTGTAAATCGTAAATATCAGAATCGTAAATTAACTGATGCAAAAAAAGTACTTCAAATGGTTGCTCTGTCTGGCCGGATTGCTGGCATTGCTGGTTGCTTCGGTTGTCCTGTCGCTTTCTGTTGGCGAAATGAACCTGGGTTTTATGGATATTTTTGCAATTCTTCGGAAGAGCCACGAAAGCATGGAATACACTATTTTAAGCCAGATTCGGTTCCCCCGGGTTTTGCTTGGGATTGCTGTTGGCGGCGCGCTTAGTCTTTCAGGAATTTTATTGCAGGGCGTTTACCGCAATCCGCTGGTTGAGCCATATACACTTGGAATTTCGGGTGGAGCATCGCTTGGTGTGGCAATTGCTATTGTATTCGGGCTGCACCAGTTGATTGGTTCGTTTGTGCTGCCCGCAGCTGGGTTCACAGGCGCTTTTCTCATCATTTTTGTCGTGTACACCATCAGCGCCCGAAGCGGACGGGTAAATATACAAACCATGCTTTTAACAGGTGTTATGGTAAGCTTTATAGCATCCTCGTCGATGATGTTGCTCATGGCTGTTACCAGTTCAGAAAACCTGCACGGCATCATTTTCTGGATCATGGGCTCGCTCGACGAACCGGATATGTCGCTGATAATACTTACCCTGGTGGTTTCGTTGGTATCGCTGGTGCTTTCATACTTGTTTGTTCAGCCACTTAATGCCCTTCGTCTGGGCGAGGAAAAAGCCAAACACCTTGGGGTAAATACCGATTTAGCTATCAAATTGTTGTTCCTGATGGCTTCGCTACTGGCTGGTATATGTGTTGCTGTCGCAGGTGTCATTGGGTTCGTTGGCTTGATTATACCTCATTTGATGCGACTTTTATTCGGAACCGATTATCGTATTTTGCTGATTAGTTCATTCCTTTCAGGCTCGATATTTTTGGTGGTTTCTGATGTGATTGCCCGCACCATAATTTCTCCGAACGAGCTTCCAATTGGTGTGATAACCGGTATTGCCGGGGGAATCGCTTTTTTGCTTATGATTAGCCATCGTTCAATCCGTTCAACTAACCGTAGCCGATGACTAATATTCTTGCCATACAAAACCTGAGGTGTGGGTACCCGAAATTCCAGTTGTCCGACATCAATTTTGAGATACCAAAAGGTTCGTTTGCCGGAATTATTGGGCCAAATGGTTCGGGAAAAACCACGCTCTTCAGGGCAATAACCGGGATTCTTCCGTTGAAATCGGGTCAGATATTATTTTCAGAAAAAAGCCTGAAGGCATTTTCGCTGAAGCAGCGGGCTCAAAACATTGCTATTGTGAGCCAGTTTATAGAAGCCGGTGACATGAGCGTGGAAGATTATGTGCTGATGGGGCGCATTCCGTACCACAGCCGGTTTAACTTTTTCGAGACCGACGAGGATTTTGCCATTGCCCGTAAATACATGGAACTGACCGATACCTGGCGCTTCAGGGATCAGCTGATGTCGGAACTGAGTGGTGGCGAGCAGCAACTTGCCGGAATTGCCCGTGCCCTGACCCAACAACCCGAATTACTTTTGCTCGACGAGCCAACATCGCACCTCGATATTACCCACCAGGTTCATGTATTGAATGTTTTGCAGCAGCTAAACCTTGAGACGGGTCTTTCGGTACTGATGGTTATCCACGACCTTAACCTGGCTTCGGAATATTGCGACCGCCTGATTTTAGTGAATCAGGGCCGGATACATACGCAGGGAACTCCCGAAGAAGTACTGACTTTCCGGAATATTGAAGATGTTTACCAAACCGTTGTTGTCACTCAAAACAACCCGCTTTCAGGCAAACCTGCCGTTTTTCTGGCTTCAGGAAAAGTGATTAAAGAGATTCAGAAAAGACTGTCGGAACAGTGATTCGGTTGATTTTGTGATACTTCGTGTTCTTGTGCCTTTTGTCTATTCTGCTTTACAATTTTCATTAATTCAAAATTCATATATAAAATTTGAAGTATGATTCAAAATTCATATATAAAATTTGAAGTAATACAAACTTTTATTTATAGCTTTGTATCGGAATTCACGAATTTAGACTTTCATTATGTTGATACAAAGAGATTTGCAGTCTGTAATTGTAAATAACCTATTTAAACAGAAAGTAATCATACTTCTGGGGGCACGGCAGGTTGGAAAAACAACCCTTTGCAGGCAAGTCGCCGATAAGCTAAACTTACCCACTCTTTTCCTTAACTGCGATGAACCGGAACCCCGAAATTTATTAACTGACACAAACCTGCTGAGATTAAAACAATTAATAGGTCCTTCCAAATTAATCGTTATTGACGAGGCACAGCGGGTGAAAAACATTGGTTTAACCCTAAAAATTATTGTTGACAATATTGTGGATGTACAGGTGCTTGTCACTGGTTCATCTTCACTTGAAATTGCCAATGAAATAAATGAGCCACTCACCGGAAGAAAGTATGAATACAATGTGTTTCCTTTTTCGACAAACGAACTGGTTCAAAACACCAGTTTTCTTTCTGAACGTCAACTACTTGAACAACGGCTTATTTACGGACAATACCCCGAAGTGGTGAATAATCCGTCGGAAGCCCGGGAAATTCTGATCAACAACCTGAATAGCTATCTGTATAAAGATATTTTGGCAATTAACGATGTGCGAAAATCGTCGCAACTCGAAAAACTGGTCGAGGCGCTGGCCTTGCAGGTGGGAAGCGAAGTCTCGTATAACGAATTGGCTCAGCTTCTTCACACCAATTCGCATACGATTGAGCGGTACATCGATTTGCTGGAACAAAGTTCTGTTCTTTTCCGGCTACAGGCATATAGCGGAAATGTTAGAAATGAGGTCAAAAAAGGCAGAAAGATTTACTTCTACGACAACGGCGTCCGTAATGCAATCATCGAGAATTTCAGTAGCCTTAATTTCAGGCAGGATGTGGGTGCATTGTGGGAGAATTTTTTCATTGTTGAGCGAATGAAATACCACCACTATAACCGACATTTTGTAAAAAACTATTTCTGGAGAAGCTTTCAGCAACAGGAGATTGATTTTATTGAGATTGAGAATGGCGAGATCACCACTTTCGAAATGAAATGGAATAAGAACAAAAAAGGGAATATGCCTGCAACTTTCGCAAACGCTTATTCTGTAAAAAACAGCTATACAGTAACTCCTGAAAATTATACCGACTTTTTGTTGTCATAAACAGAATCCTAATTTCACGAAAAGCCGTAAATTCACACTATCCAAAAATAATCAACCATGAATCCATTAATCGAACAATTTGTATCGCAGAAACGGATTGCCGTCGTGGGCATGTCGCGTTCAGGAAAAAAGTTTGGCAATATGGCCGCTCGTGAATTAAAGCTGAAAGGTTACGAAATTTATCCGGTCCATCCTGAAGCTGAAGAAATCGACGGATTTGCATGTTCGCCGAGCCTGAGCAGTTTAAACGGTAAAATCGATGCTGTCTGGATTTCGGTTCCGCCGGCAAAAGTTTCACCGGTGTTAAAAGATGCAGCCGAGATTGGCCTGAAAAATATCTGGTTGCAACAAGGCGCCTGGTCAGCCGAGGTACAGCAAACCATCGATCAGTTAAGCTTGCCGGTGGTTTCGAAGAAGTGCATCATGATGTACGCGCCACCGGTAAAGTCGGTACACAAATTTCACCGGACCATCAAAGGAATTTTTGGGCGACTGTAAATTTATTGAAGACCAATTGAAAGCGTTGAAAGCAGTGGAAAATATCTTCTATTGCTTTCAAATGTTTTCTAATCTTATTTAAGAAGAATGACATTAACAATCAATTCAACAACAACACTATCCAATGGCGTAAAGATGCCTTGGTTTGGTTTGGGTGTTCACCGTGCAGGCTCGGGCGATGAGGTGGTGAATGCTATGAAATGCGCTTTGGCGGCGGGTTACCGGAGTATCGACACGGCCACGTATTACCAGAACGAGCATCGGGTGGGGCAGGTGGTTGCTGAATGTGGTATTCCTCGCGAAGAGATTTTTCTCACCTCGAAAGTCTGGAACTCGGATCAGGGTTATCGTTCAACTATGCAGGTATTTGAATCGAGCCTTGAAAAATTGCAAACCAGCTATCTCGATTTGTACCTTATTCATTGGCCGCAACCAGGAACAACCTTCGACACCTGGCGGGCTATGGAAGAATTGTACGAAAAAGGAAAAATTAGGGCAATAGGAGTAAGTAATTTCATGATTCCGCACTTGAAGCGCCTGATGGAAAACTCACGCATTAAACCGATGGTGAACCAGGTGGAATTTCATCCGGAGCTGGTGCAGCCCGGATTATTGCAATTTTGCCAGCAAAACCTGATACAGATGGAAGCCTGGCGCCCAATAATGAAAGGACGGGTGACCGAAATTCCGTTGCTTCAGGAACTGGCTGAAAAATACGGGAAATCGCCGGTTCAGGTGGTTTTGCGCTGGGATATTCAGAAAGGTGTGGTTACTATTCCCAAATCGGTTACTCAGGAACGGATCATTGGCAACGCCGATATATTCGACTTCGAACTTTCTGAAGAAGACATTGCCCGGATTGATGGGTTGGACCGAAATGCGAGGATTGGAGAGAACCCGTTCCTGATAGAAATATAATGGGGCAATGGTGTTATTCGCTTATTCCCAACAAGTTGTTCAACTCATCTTTAAAGCTTCGGCCAACTGGCAACTGAATGCCATGAATTTCAACGGTGTTCCCAAAAACGGCCTCAATGTTCCTCACTGAAACAATGTATGATTTGTGAATACGCACAAAACCTTGATCGTTCAAAAGTGTTTCGATGTTTTTCATACGGTCGAGTTTGGTGTATTTCTTTGTTTGTGTGTAAATTACAACATATTCTTTCATCCCTTCCACGTACAAGATGTCGGCGATGTTCACTTTTACCGATTTGTAACCCGATTTGACAAAGATAAAATCGCGAGGTGTGGCAGATAGATTCATTGGTTCCTGAACCGATATATCTGTTTTTTCTGGAGAACTTGTCAGGCGGCTGATTACTTTGGCCACCGAACGGGCAAACCTCTCAAACGGAATGGGTTTCAGCAGGTAATCAAGCACATCCAGGTCGTAGCCTTCAAGGGCATATTCCGAATAAGCTGTGGTGAGCACAATGGCCGGTTTCTTTTGCAGCGTGCGCATAAATTCAATTCCAGTGAGACCGGGCATCTGGATGTCGAGAAAAACCAAATCAGCTTCGCCCGATTCAATCATTTCGTAGGCATCTACGGCTCGGCTAAAGGCGGCAAGCAGTGAGAGCTGAGGCATACGGGCCACATAATCGCCAAGATATTGGCGGGCTATAGGCTCATCGTCGATAATTATACATTTGATTTTCTGCATTATAGTTGGTCTTTTTTCAAAAATACCGGAAATTGTAGCGAAACCATGTATTCGCCGTCCTGTTTCAGTGTCTGAAGTTCGTATTTTTCACCGAAAATAAGGTCGAGTCGCTTTTTTACATTTTTTAGCCCAATTCCGGATAAGGTCGTTGTTTTTCGAACCTTGTCATTAAAGCTGTTTTTGCACACAAAATACAGTTTATCATGGTCGTCAGAAATATCAAGTTCCATCCATCCATCGTCGTCTTTTCCAATGTTTCCGTGCTTGAAACAATTTTCGATAAACGGAAGCAGTAACAATGGCGGTACAAAAACCGAAAGATGCGCCACGCGAATGGTATCGCGAACCTGTTCAGGAAAGGAAATCCGCATCTTTTCCAAATCGAGGTAATTGCGGATAAAATGCAGTTCCTTTTCGAGCGGGACCAATTTTTGTTCGGTTTCGTAAATGAGGTAACGCATGGTTTCCGAAAGTCCAAGTACCATTTGAGGAGCCTGGTCCGACTTGGAATATGTCAGCCCATACAAATTATTCAGCGTGTTGAATAAGAAATGTGGATTGACCTGCGATTTGAGGTAAAGAATCTGCGCTTCCTGCGAGCGTTGCAATTCTTCACGGTTTTCGTGCTCTTTCCGGGTTTTATTTTCATACAGTCTGTACAACATGGCAATAACGAGGATAACTGAATTCATCAGTAAACCTGGCAAAAAAGGAGTTCGGCCAGCTCCAATCCGGTTAAGCATCCATAGATTTTTGCCAAACATCAGGCTTTGGCGTTGTTCAAGCAAATCAGGCGATAGCTGACCCGACACGGCCACATTGCCCGGAATTATCCCCAATATTTTTAACCGGAAGGCCGAAAGCATGAAAACCAACAAAATGGCCGTTACCACAAAGGCGAAAGGTCGTTGGCGATTGATCAGCAACCAATTGGTCAGTCCGTAGGCCGACAGGTAAAACGTAAGCGCCATCAGGCCGATACTAGTGACCGCACGAATAAGCGAAAGTTTGTCGGGCAGGAACAGTGACAACGAAAAGAATAGAAAATAGGCCAGAACCAGCCAAACAATGCTATGGATAACAATCTTCTTCATGCTGCAATGATACAAAAATACAACGTTCAGGATGAATACTTTAAACCAAAAGGCCAAATGATTCAACCAACGGCAGGAACAATCAACTTGTTGCTCGTTGAGCAAACTTGTTGTTGGTGCAACTGGTTTAGTTGTTGGATGAAAACAGGTCAATATGCGGAAATTTGTCGGTTATGTTTGTCCTGAATTCAAAAAGATAAAAGCTATGAAACAAATTATTTTAATCAGTACGTTACTGATTCTCTTCAGTTGTAAAATGTTTGCACAGGATTTTGAATTAGTGGTGGTCGAAAGATTTTTAATGACAATTTCTGATTTTCAGCACATATC
>CALGIG010000069.1 GCA_937915865.1 uncultured Prolixibacteraceae bacterium
AAACTTGCACCAAGACCAGCACTCATCAATTTTAGGAATGTTCTTCTTTCAAAAGATTTGTCGGGCATATCTTTTTGTTAGGTTAAAAGGGAGCCTAAATTTAACAACTTTTAACAGACATGAACAAGGAGTTTTTCGATTTAAACCGAAAAAAGTAATGTTACTTTTTAACAACGAAGCGATTCTACTTCTTCTATCGTTTTGGGTTTAGGTTTACCTAATCTTTTGAACCCATTTTCAGTAATAAGGAAGTTCTCTTCGTTTCGTATTCCACCAAAGTTTCTGAATTTCTCTATTTCGTTCCAAACAAGAAAATCGTTGAACTTGCTTTCAGATTTCCAAAGATCAATTAATTCGGGAATAAAATATACTCCTGGTTCAATAGTAAAAACGTGCCCTGGCTTAAGTTTTTTCGCAAACCGAAGCGATTTTAGTCCAAATAGTGTGCTTTTGGGTTCGCCATCGTAGCCTACCCATACTTCACCAAGGTCTTCCATATCGTGAACATCGAGCCCCATCATGTGTCCGGTTCCGCATGGGAAGAATAAAGCGTGTGCACCTTCCTCAACAGCCTGATCAACATCGCCTTTCATTAAACCCAAATCTTTCATCGATGTTGCTATTGATTTACAGGCAGCAAAATGGACTTCGCGGAAAGTTGTTCCAGGGGCAATTGTGTTTATAGCAGCTTCGTGAGCTTTTAAGCTAATTTCGTATATCTGCTTTTGTATATCAGTAAATTTCTTACTTACAGGGAAGGTGCTCGACAGGTCTCCGGCGTAATGCATTTTCGATTCGGCACCTGCATCGACAAGGAATAAATCACCTTCTTTAATTGTATTATGATGTATATGGTTATGAAGAGTTTGCCCGTTGATGGTGGCAATAATTGGAAAAGCGATATTACAGTCCTGCGCTAAAGCTACTTCATGAATTTGAGCTGCAACTTGGGCTTCGGTCATTCCTGGTTTAGCTATTTTCATGGCAGCAACGTGCATATCTACCGATAAATTAACAGCTTTTTCGATTTCTTCGATTTCTTCAGCCGATTTAATTTCTCGTTGGCTTATAACAGCGCGAACAAGGTCGGACGATGCGTTTACATTAATCTGGTCGGGCCTGATATTTAAAAAGCGAAGGAGTTTAATTTTATTTTCTGGCCGGTAGGGAGGAAGAAAATGTATTTCGCGTCGCGCTGCCTGGGCTTCTCTTAATATTGTATAGAGTTTTGACATAGGCTGTGTTTCAGTTATACCTGAAAGGATAGCACGTTCGGCTATCGTGGGCTGAGGCCCCATCCATACGATGTCGTCAATGGTATAATTATCACCAAAAATAATCTGATGCCCGTTATCAATATCAATTATCGCAGCCAACGAAGGGAAATCAATTCCAAAGTAATAAAGAAAAGAACTGTGTTGTCTGAAATGATACGTGTTATCGGGATAATTCATCGGACTTTCATCATTCCCCCAAAAAAGGATAATTCCGGAGCCAATCTTTTCACTAAGGATTTTTCTTCGTTGAATATATACTTCTGTTTTAAACATATTTTCAAATTTTAAAGCGATAAAGTTAGAAATATGATTCGAATATATTCTTCATATTTTCAAAAAACCAATATGGCCTAATAAAAAAGCCTTGATCTAAATATAGACCAAGGCTTGAAAGTAGCGGGGGCACGACTCGAACGTGCGGCCTTTGGGTTATGAGCCCAACGAGCTACCAACTGCTCCACCCCGCAATGTATTTTATGATTTTAATCGTCTTTAGAACTTTGCCCTGCCTATTTTTCTTCAGCTAAGCGGGTGCAAATATATATGATGTTTTTAAATTTTCCTAATATTCCTCAAAAAATATCTATGGGTTTTTAATGCTGTTTCCATTACTTGCATTAATAAATGGCGCTTCAGCTTCATTTTCTCTAATTTCTTCTAATTTTGTTGAACGAAAAATAGGGAAATGAACAGGAAAGAGCTTGGGAAAAAAATATTTCAAATGCTGAAAGACCATTATCGGTTAATCATTTACAACGATTCATCGATTCAAACTGTCTGGAGTATCAAGCTAACTCCAATAAGAGTAATGACCCTTGGTGGACTTGGAGCTGTCGTTTTAATTTTGTTAACCACTATCATAATTGCTTATACTCCTCTTCGCGAAAATATTCCAGGTTATCCTAGCGCAAAAGTCAGGCAGCAAATAATATATAATTACATGAAAGTTGATTCACTTGAAAATGAAATAAGGGTTCGTGATAACTATTTTGAGAAAATAAAAACATTGTTTCGAGGAGAAGTGCCTGCCGACGAAACCAATGCTTCTGCTAACGCATTAAAAACTTACGATGTAAAATTCAAAAATATCAATGTCGACTCTGTTTTCCAGGATAAATTAGAAGAAGAGAAGCAGAATTTGTCATTATCACGAAATTCTGCAAAACTACCAAGTATTGCTAATATTCATTTTTTCACACCACTGAGAGGTTTAATTACGAATAAATTCAATACAAAGACAGAGCATTTGGCCGTTGATATTGTCGGCAGTCCAAATTCCCGGATTTCTTGTGTACTTGATGGTACTGTAATTTTCTCAGGATGGACAATGGATACCGGCTATTCAATTTACATTCAACACGAGAATAATCTGGTTTCGGTATATAAGCACAATGCCGAGCTATTAAAGGATGTTGGCGATAAGGTGAGAGCTGGCGAAGTAATAGCAATAATGGGTAATACTGGAGAATTAACTACAGGGCCACACCTTCATTTCGAGCTTTGGCACAATGGCACAGCACTTGATCCGGAAACCTACATCGATTTTTAGAAGTATGAAGAAACACATAGCAATATTAGGGGCAACTGGTTCAATTGGGACACAGACCCTTGAAGTAATTGATAAAAATCCAGATTTATTTGAGGTTGAGGTGCTTACAGCAAATAATAATACTCGTTTATTAATTGAGCAAGCTAAAAAATTTCAGCCCAACGTGGTTGTAATTTCAAACTCATGTCATTACGAAGAGGTTTTGCAAGCACTTAAAAATGAACCGATAAAAGTTTATGCCGGTCGCGAAGCGTTACAACAGGTGGTCGAAATGTCGTCAATCGATATTGTGGTTACTGCAATGGTTGGATATTCCGGTTTAATTCCTACCTGTAATGCTATTAAAGCGGGGAAGCATATTGCTTTGGCCAATAAGGAAACACTGGTTGTTGCCGGAGAAATAATTAATCAATTGGCTATTGAAAACAAAATAAATATCTTTCCTGTTGATTCAGAGCACTCTGCTATATTTCAATGCCTTGTTGGAGAAATAAACAATGAAATAGAAAAGATTTATCTTACCGCATCAGGTGGTCCTTTCAGAGGTTTTTCTTTGGAACAACTGGCCAAAGTAACCAAAGCCGATGCGCTTAAGCATCCGAACTGGGATATGGGCGCTAAAATCACCATCGATTCGGCTTCAATGATGAACAAAGGTTTTGAAGTTATAGAGGCTAAATGGCTTTTTGGATTAAAGCCCGAGCAGATTGATGTTATTGTACACCCGCAAAGTATTGTTCATTCGATAGTTCAGTTTGTCGATGGTTCTATGAAAGCACAAATGGGACTTCCTGATATGAAATTACCAATTCAGTATGCTTTGAGTTTTCCGGAACGCTTATATTCATCGTTTAGAAGATTTAACTTTTTAGATTATCCCAAACTTACTTTTGAACAGCCAAATACAAAAAATTTTCGTAACCTTGCACTCGCTTTCGAAGCTCTTAATCAAGGCGGAAATATGCCTTGCATTTTAAATGCAGCAAACGAAGTAGTGGTTCATGCTTTTCTGAACGACAAAATTAGTTTTCTTCAAATGCCTGAAATTATTGAACAAGTAATGATGAAAGCTACATTTATAAAAAATCCATCGCTTGATGATTATATACAAAGCGACAAGGAAGTAAGGATCATGACAGCAGCAAAGGTAAAAAACCTTGTAGTACAATAAATAAGAAATAGATGGAAGTATTTTTAATAAAGGCGGCACAACTTGTTTTAAGCTTATCGCTTTTGGTTATTATTCACGAATTTGGTCACTTCATTTTTGCACGGATTTTTAAGACTAGAGTTGAGAAATTCTATCTGTTTTTTGATCCTTGGTTTTCTTTATTTAAGGTGAAAAAAGGTGAAACAGAATATGGCGTTGGCTGGCTCCCGCTTGGGGGATATGTAAAAATATCCGGTATGATTGACGAATCGATGGATAAGGAAGCGATGAAACTACCGCCACAACCTTATGAATTCCGGTCAAAGAAATCGTGGCAAAGGTTGTTAATCATGATCGGAGGCGTTTTAATGAATTTTATACTTGCCTTCGTTTTATATATTGGAGTTTTGTATGCCTGGGGCGAACAATACTTGCCAACCGCTAATATGAAATATGGTATTGAAGTTGATTCTGTTGGAATGAAAATCGGACTTCAAAATGGCGATAAAATACTTTCGGTTGAAAATATGCCTGTTGAAAATTTTCGAAAAATTATACCAACGGTTATATTAGATAAAGCTCATACCATTCAGATTGAGCGTGATGGAAAAAGGATTGATATTGAAATATCTGATGATGATTTAGCCTTATTAATTAAAAGTAAGGGAGCGGTTTTATCGTTTCGTATTCCATTCGAATACACGGTTGGAAAATTTACCAAAAAATCTGTTGCCAAAGAAGCTGGACTTAAAGTTGGCGATAAGATTTTAGGGATGAATGGTAAAACTTATGAGTTTAATGATCAGTTTAGAAATGCTTTACAGGATAGTATCGGTAAAAAGGTTGTTTTAAATGTGTTGCGAAACAACCAGAAGCTGGATTTTCCTTTGCTTATTCCACAGGAAGGAGTTCTTGGTATCGCATTAGACCTTGATTTAGAGAAAGTTTTCGAATTTAAAACAATCCGATATAGTTTGATTGAATCGATTCCTGCCGGGCTTACCCGAGGTATCAGTACGATTAATGATTACCTGAAGCAATTTAAGCTGATATTTTCTCCAAAAACCAAGGCCTACGAAAATTTAGGCGGTTTTATAGCGATTGGAAATATTTTCCCCGGAGCCTGGAGTTGGTACGATTTCTGGAATATGACAGCTTTCCTTTCGATAATTCTTGGTGTGATGAACTTATTACCAATTCCTGCACTTGATGGCGGGCATGTAATGTTCCTGCTTTATGAAATGGTTACTGGACGTAAACCTGGAGATAAATTCCTCGAATATGCCCAGATAACAGGAATGGTATTGTTATTAGCCTTGGTTATTTATGCCAATGGGAATGATATTTTTAAACTAATATTCAAATAAATTTCTGTAGTTGTAAATTTTTCTACTTTTGTAAAAACCTTTTAAACTTTATAGTATGAACTTATCTATTATCGCTGGTGTAATTGGGGCACAAGAACTGATCGTTATTTTGGTCGTTGTTGTTTTGTTGTTTGGAGGAACCAAAATTCCTGAATTGATGAAAGGTTTAGGTAAAGGGATCAAGGAATTCAAGAACGCTTCAAAAGAGGATGAGCCTAAAAAAGAATCGGAAAAGCTCGAAAAATAATAGTAAATTTGTTGCAATAAGTTGTTGTAACTTATGTTATTATGGCGGTTTCTAAACCCCAGGGCCGTTAAAATTGGGAAGCCAGGTAGTTTTCAATCTGCCTGGCTTCTTTTTGATTACATTTCTTTTAGAAAAATTCTTCTGAATTATCCTGTTCCTGTTCAATACTTTCGGGGTCAGTACAATTGATGTCAACGGTAAGGGTGCCAGGACGTTCGAAATCAGTATATTCGTGATATGGTAAGCTTTTGTCGGCATACACTTTCCGCATAAAATAACCCCAAATTGGCAAAGACATCCGGGCTCCTTGTCCCGATTGCAAGTCGTCGAAATGAATACTCCGTAATTCTCCCCCAGTCCATGCTCCATTTACTAATTCAGGAGTAACGCCAATAAACCATCCATCAGAATGGTTCTGTGTTGTACCAGTTTTACCAGCTATTGGTCCTTTAAACCCACCATAATCGGGGCTCCACCTTAGTCTTCCTCCTGAACCAAAATCGACTACACCTTTCATAAGGTCAATCATAAGGTAAGCGGTCTGTTCGTCAATTGCGTCGTGCTTTTCGGCCTGAAACGTCGAAAGTATATTTCCGTGACGGTCTTCAATTTTGGTAATAAAAATTGGTTGTGTATAAACACCTTTATTCGCAAAAGTGCCATAAGCTCCAATCATTTCATAAAGTGTAATGTCTGATGTTCCCAGAAACATCGATGGTACAGGATCAATCGGACTATAAACCCCCATTTTTTTCATAATATCGGCAACCGATTGCGGGTTATACTGCTTCATAATCCAAGCCGATACCTGATTTACTGAATGGGCCAACCCCCATTTTAAAGTTACCATTTTGTTGTCGAACTTGGTTTTGTCAGAGTTTTTTGCTTCCCAAACTTTTCCATCGGGCAAAATAAATTGCTGTGGAACATTGGGAACTTTACTGCAGGGCGACATCCCGTTTTGCATGGCAAGAGTATACAAGAAGGGTTTAACTGTTGAACCGACCTGTCTTTTTCCTCCTTTAACCATATCGTACATAAAATGTCTGTAGTCTGGACCTCCAACGTATGCTTTTACATGGCCGGTCTTTACTTCCATCGACAAGAAAGAGGAGCGTAAAATGCCGATATAATATTTCATCGAATCGAGCGGAGACATCAAAGTGTCACGGTCTCCCTTGTATGAGAACACAGTCATTTCAACCGGCTTGTTAAAATCCTTTTTGATTTCTTCCCACGATTTACCCGCATTTTTGGCAACCCAATAACGTTTGGTTTGTTTTATCGATTGTTCGAGGATTTTGTCAACATCCTCAGTTGAAAGATCATTCGAAAATGGCCTGTTTTTTAATACTCTGAGATGCTTGTTGAAGGATGGCTGAAGGTTGTTTTTCAGGTGATACGTAAGTGACTCTTCAGCATATTTTTGCATATGGGAATCAATAGTAGTGATAATTTTCAAACCATCGCGATAAAGGTTGTACGGGGTACCATCTGCTTTTTTATTCTTCTTACACCATCCATATACCGGGTTGTTTTCCCATTCAATAGAATCTTCTTTATATTTTTGAAATTGCCATGATGCGTAATCAGATCGTTTAGGTTTATCTGCATTTAAAGTTTGACGCAGGTATTCCCTAAAATAAGGAGCTAAACCTGTTTTAAAATCAACCTTATGATAATCAAGGCTCAGAGGTTTAGCTTGTGCGGTTCTGCATTCATCCTTAGATATATACCCGTATTTCTCCATTTGATCAAGAACAACATTTCTTCGTTCAAGAGTAAGTTCGGGCCGGCGAACCGGGTTATACAGCGAAGAGTTTTTGGCCATGCCAACCAGCATCGCACTTTGTTCAAGTGTCAGGTTTTTGGGAGAAGTGTTAAAATAAATGGAAGCTGCAGATTTTATTCCTACTGCAAGGTTCAAAAAATCATATTTATTAAGGTACATCGTCAGAATCTCTTCTTTGGTGTAACTTTTTTCAAGTTTAACCGCAATTACCCATTCTTTAAATTTACGCAAAACTAATTGTATCTTGCTATGTAGATTATCTCTCGGGAAAAGCATTTTTGCTAGTTGCTGACTAATTGTGCTCCCGCCTCCAGAGTTTGAGTCGCCTGTTACAATTCCTTTCACAACCCGAATAAGGCCTCTGACATCGATTCCTGAGTGGTTATAATACCTAACATCCTCGGTTGCAACTAAAGCATTTAAGAGAACTGGGCTAAGTTCTTCGTAGTTTACGTAACTTCGGTTTTCTTTAAAATAAGTGCCAAGAACAACTCCGTCAGCCGATACTACCTCCGATGCGAGCAAACTTTCCGGATTCTCCAGATCTTCGAATGTTGGCATAAAACCAAACCATCCCTGGGCAATCATAAAAAACATCAAAAAAGTAACAATAACTCCTGAAACATATATAATCCAAAATACGCGGATATATTTTTTATATACTGAAATATCTTTTCCCATTAACTAATAGTTTGGAGTTTCGCCGACAAAGATAATTAAACCGAAAGATTTCTTTTGAAATAATGGATATTGTATTGATTCATTTAATTTGAATTTAGGTAATTTATCTACAAATAACGCATTTGTATTTTGAACATTAATTGATTGATAATTAGTTCATTTAATATGTATCTCCCGACTAGGAATGCTCTCCGTAATCACTGAATATTTACATGCACCACAAAAGTACCTTTCAAATAAATTAATCATTTTCAAATAAATATGGTTTTAAATTTTTGCCATTTATATTTTGAAGTTAGCATTTCCTTTTCTTTAATTTGCACAAATTTTTGAACAGAACTATAAACAACCAGATACATGCACGAGAATCTTGTTATTGTTGAATCACCCGCAAAAGCAAAAACAATTGAGAAATTTTTAGGAAAAGATTTTTTTGTTACCTCTAGTATGGGGCATATCAGAGATCTGGAAAAGAAAGATTTTGGAATTGATATTCAGAATAACTTTGCTCCTAAATACGAAATTACTGCAGATAAGAAAAAACTTGTTGCCGAATTAAAGAAATTAGCAAAAGAATCGGGTACCATTTGGTTAGCTTCCGACGAGGACCGTGAGGGAGAAGCAATTTCATGGCACTTAATGGAAACTTTAAATCTAGACCCGAAAAAGACTAAAAGAATAGTTTTTCATGAGATTACAAAGGATGCGATACTTAGCGCAATTCAAAGCCCAAGGCCTCTTGATTTAAATCTTGTTAATGCACAGCAGGCTCGCCGTGTACTCGATCGTATTGTTGGTTTTGAAGTATCACCAGTTTTATGGAAAAAAGTGAAGCCTTCATTGTCAGCAGGTCGGGTTCAGTCGGTTGCTGTTCGGATGATTGTAGAACGCGAGAGAGAGATAATGAATTTCAATTCTACCTCCGCTTTTCGAATTGTTGCAAATTTTCTCGTTCCAGAGAAAGATGGAAAGGTTGTTGAGTTAAAAGCAGAATTAAATCGCAGATTTGAGTCAAAAGCTGAAGCTTATTCCTTTCTTGAAAAATGCAAAACTTCAGAATTTCAAATAGATGATATTGTAAAAAAGCCATCTAAACGCTCGCCGGCACCTCCTTTTACCACTTCTACCCTGCAACAGGAAGCCAGTCGTAAACTTGGGTTCTCGGTTTCTCAAACCATGACCATCGCACAAAAGTTATACGAATCAGGTAAAATTACCTATATGCGTACTGATTCAGTTAACTTATCATCATTGGCAATTAACACTGCCAAACAAGTTATTATGAAGTCGATGGGAGAAAAGTATCATCAAGTGCGTCAGTATAAAACGAAGACAAAAGGTGCACAGGAGGCTCATGAAGCTATTCGTCCAACTTATCTCGATCAGGAAGAAATTTCAGGAACTGCACAAGAGAAGAAGCTTTACGAGCTTATATGGAAACGTACAATAGCTTCTCAAATGAGTGACGCCGAACTTGAAAAAACGACAGTAACTATTGATATATCGAATGCTCCTGAAAAATTTATAGCCACAGGAGAAGTTCTGATCTTTGATGGATTTCTCAGGGTTTATATTGAATCGTTGGATGAAGAAGAGCAAAATGGAGGTCAAAAAAGTTTGCTCCCGGTTCTGGTCGCAAAACAGAAACTTCGCTGGGATAAAATATTTGCAACCGAGCGTTTTTCCCAAAAACCACCAAGATACACTGAGGCCAGCCTGGTAAAAAAACTTGAAGAACAGGGTATTGGGCGACCATCGACATACGCACCAACTATTACCACAATTCAAAACCGTGGTTATGTTGTAAAGGAAGATAGGCCTGGTGTTGAACGAGAGTATACTGAGCTGATACTTACAGGGCCTAAAATTGCCGAAAAGCAGAAAGTTGAACTTACTGGCGCTGAAAAAGCAAAATTGTTTCCAACAGATATAGGGATGGTTGTCAACGACTTCCTGATGAAATATTTCGATCTGATAATGGATTATAACTTTACAGCTAAAGTTGAAAAAGAGTTTGATGAAATAGCCGAAGGTGAATTGATTTGGAATGATATGCTTGGTAATTTTTATAAACCTTTTCATTCTAAGGTCGAAAATGCGATAAACGAGGCCGAAAGAGCCAATGGCGTTCGTGTATTGGGTATTGACCCCAATACTGGATTGGAGTTATCTGTTAAGATTGGCCGTTTTGGCCCAATTGCTCAATTAGGTGAAGCAACAGAAGAAGGCTTAAAACCACAGTTCGCGAGTTTGAGAGCCGGTCAACACCTGGAGACCATTACACTTGAAGAAGCGCTAGAGCTTTTCAAATTGCCTAGAACATTGGGCGAATATGAAGGAAAAACTGTAACTGTGGCAATTGGTCGTTTTGGCCCTTACGTTAAGCATGATAGTAAATTTATTTCGCTTGAGAAAAAAGTTGACGATCCATATTCGATTGAACTACCCAGGGCCATTGAACTAATTGAAGGAAAAAGGGAAAAGGATTTAAATGCTTTGGTTAAGGTATTCGATGAAGACCCTGATATTAAAATACTTAATGGAAGATGGGGCCCATATATCTCATATAAAAAAGGTAACTATAAAATTCCAAAGAACATGGAAGCTGCAAAGTTAACCTTGGATGAGTGTATGAAATTGATTGAAAAAGATTCGACCGCAAAAAAATCCCGAAAAAAATAATTTATTAGGGCAAACGTGTTTTTGGTTGCCCTAATAAATTAAAAATGTATTTTCAACCCTCGATAAAAAGACATTAATGGATTTGTTGCATTATTTTGATCCTGTTGATTTTGAAAAATTTGTGTGTCCGGGTTGGGCAACGCAAAAACATACATTGGGGTATTTATTACAAAAAAATCAGGAGAAATTAAAACCGGTAAAGGCAGACTTATTAATATTAGGTGTTCCCGAAGATCGAAATTCGGGGATTTTAGGAGCAGGGAAAGCCCCCGATGAAATTCGACGTCATTTATATAGTCTTAACAGAATAGGCGCCCGATTTAAGGTACTGGATTTAGGTAATCTTAAGTTGGGAAATACGGCCAACGATTCTTATTTTGCACTTCGCGATATATGCGAATATTTCATTGAAAATAAACAAACAGTCTGTATTTTGGGTGGAAGTCAGGATTTGACTTTTGGTATAACAAAAGCCTTTGACGGACGTTTATTTAATATGGTTACTGTTGATCCTAAGCTTGACTTTAAAAAAGGAGTAAAAAACATAAATTCAGAAAATTACCTGAGTCTGATTTTTGAAAAGCAAAAAAATATGTATGCCTACACTGCATTGGCATACCAAAATTATTTTGTCGATCAAACAGATATTGATTCAATTAATAATCTTCATTACGAAGTGAAACGATTGGGGCAGGTAAGATATGATTTAACTTCGGTGGAGCCTGTTCTTCGCGATGCCAATGTTTTTAGTTTTGATATTAATGCTATTCGATATATGGATGCACCCGGACAAGCTATGGCGTCGCCCAATGGATTGTATTCGGAAGAAGCCTGCCAGATAGCCCGTTATGCCGGAGTTAGCGATTCATTACAAATTGCTGGTTTTTTTAATTTGATGCCAGACAATGATTTAAGTTCAAGTTCGTCAAATTTAGCAGCCCAGGTGGTGTGGCATTTTATTGAAGGATTTTATAACCGGAACCCTGAAGATCCAACTGAAGATACCGATGATTTTAATCATTTTGTTGTCGATATGGCTGATGTAAGTGTCGCATTAACTTTTTTTCAAAGTCGGGTAACAGGCAGATGGTGGATGGAAATAGCGGACTCAGAAAAACGCAATGGCCGGTTTTATGTCGTTCCCTGCGATGAAGATGATTATAAAAAAGCATCTCAGGGAGATATTCCTGATCGTTGGTGGAAAAACATTAGAAAGATGTACAAAAGACAAAATAAATGAAATAAACATGCGTTCATTGACTTTAGAGATTTCATACATTTGAGCGGTAAACTTTTTCATTAAGTAACTGCGGTAAATTTGGGCGAATCTGATGTCACAACAATGCTCTTATGAAAAGAATATTTTGTTTTTTATTTATATATATAATGGCTATCTTAGCGGCAATTGCCCAATTTGACCCGCAATTCAGCTTTAACAAGGTAACTCAGCTTACTGTTAATCCAGGATCAGCCGGGAATGATGGTGCTTTGAGTGGCGTAATATTGAACCGATACCAATGGGTTGGTGTTGATGGAGCTCCTAAAACACTGGTATTTAGTGTTGGTGGAACAACAAAACTATTTGGAGTTAATAGTGGTGTTGGTTTAAATATTGTTAGTGACGAAATTGGTTTTTTCAAGAATATTTTTGTTGGCTTTGATTATGCCTACAAACTGAATACAAGTATTGGTGAGCTTGGTATTGGGCCGAGCTTAGGTTTTTTTAATATGTCTATCAAACCAGATTGGTATATTCCTGAGGGAGATTATTTTCAAACTATCTCAGAAGAAACAGGAATTATTCCAACAACCGAAGCCAGTAGATTGGCCTTCGATATTGGGTTTGGGGCTTATTTGCGTTCTAAAAATTATTTTGTTGGTTTTTCGTCAACTCATATCAATCAAGCCTCGATAGTTTTTACTGATGAAGCAAGGACTTATCTACCAAGGCATTATTATCTGAGTGGCGGATACAATATCAGCCTGCCTGATCCGTTATTTGAGTTGCAACCAGCGGTTTTTGTAAAATCTGATGGTGCCTCATATCAGGCCGATTTTTTGGTTGACCTGGTCTATAAAAAAAGATTCTCGGCTGGGTTGAACTATCGAATAAATGACGCTGTTTGTGTTCTTTTAGGTTTTGAAATGAATAGTGGTCTTAAATTGGGATATGCTTATGATTTAACTACTTCGGCCTTGTTTGGTTATTCAGGAGGGTCACACGAAATTTATCTAAGTTATAGTCTCGATCTAGGAAAAAACAGGAATAAAAAGTATAAAAGCGTAAGGTATTTATAAGTATATATTAGAAGCAACATATAGCTATACTATGAAAAACTTTATTTCTATTGGGTTAGTTACTTTGGCAATATTCGCTTTATCCAGTTGTAATAAATCTGGGAACGGAGAACTAACGGGAGTTAAAGGAAGAGGGAAATGGTTTGAACCTACACCGTATGGAATGACATTTGTACATCGGGGATCGTTTAATTTAGGTCCAAACGATCAGGATCCAACTGCTTCATCTACACCAGTAAAAACAGTTTCTGTTGATGCATTTTGGATGGACGATACTGAAATTACTAATAATGAATACAGGCAGTTTGTACAATGGGTTAGAGATTCAATTGCCAGAACATTATTGTCAGAACAAAATCCTGATTTCATGATCAGCGAAGACCGTAGAGGAAACCCAATCGATCCTCCAAGAATCAATTGGAAGGAAAAGCTTGATTGGAGTGATCCTGATTATAAAGATGCTTTGGAACCAATGTTTGTCCCTGAAAATGAAAGATTTTTCAAGAAACGTGAAATAGACGCTCGTAAGCTCTTTTATGCTTACCATTGGATTGACCTTAAACAAGCAGCAAGAAGGGTAAATATGTATAATTATGAAACCCAAAGTTATAACGGTACAGTTATCAATACAAAGGGAGAAGAGCAGAAAATTGAAAACCGTTCTTCCTTTATTTTCAGTAACCAGGTAAATGTTTATCCTGATACACTTTGCTGGATTCGTGATTTTACCTTCTCTTACAACGAACCTTGGGCAACCCGTTATTTTTGGCATCCGGGCTTTGATGATTATCCGGTTGTAGGTGTTACCTGGGAACAAGCTAAAGCCTTCTGCAACTGGAGGACCAAATTACACAATGATTACCTGGCCAGCCGTAGGGAAGCAACATTGCAAGATTACAGATTGCCAACCGAAGTTGAATGGGAATATGCTGCAAGGGGCGATCATCAGTCATCGATGTATCCATGGGGCGGTTATTATACCCGGAAGAAAGATGGTGCCTTTATGGCTAATTTTAAACCACTTCGGGGAAACTACGTTGAAGATGGTGGTATGGCAACTATGAAAGTTGGTAGCTATGATGCCAACGATTTTGGTTTATATGATATGGCCGGTAATGTGGCGGAATGGACTGGTGATGCATTTGATGAATCAGCTTACCAATACATGAATGATTTTAATCCAAAATTTGAATATAATGCAAGACCGGGAGATCAACCAGCTATGAAACGAAAAGTTATCAGAGGTGGTTCGTGGAAAGATATATCTGCATTTCTCCAGGTATCTACCAGAAGTTATGAATACCAGGATACAACCAAATCGTACATCGGTTTCCGTTGCGTAAGGTCTTCGTTTGGTAATGAATTTTAATTAAGCTTTTTAAATTCCGTACTCATGAATATTGGAGAAATACTAAAGACGAAAAGGTGGAAAGTATTAATGGGGTATGTGTATAGTTGGGGCGCATCGCTGGTACTTATTGGTGCTTTGTTTAAACTTCAGCATTGGAATCACTCGGGTATTATGCTTACCATCGGTTTATTGACCGAAGCATTCATTTTTTTCTTATCTGCATTTGAGCCACCATTAGAAATACCTGATTGGTCAAAAGTATATCCAGAACTTCAGGAAGATTATGAATTTATTGAACAACCCGAAGATGCACAAAACGCTATTAAAAATAATATTGATTCATTATTAAGCAGTACAAATATTACCCCCGAGCTTTTATCAAAAATTGGCAAAAGCCTGGTCGATTTATCAAATACAGCGGCAGGGATTAGTGAAATATCTACAGCAACCTTAGCTACAGATTTATACATTAAGAATTTAAACTCTGCCTCTGACTCGATGTTGGCTTTTTCTGAAATTAATACAAAAGCCAACAATACTCTTAACAGTTCGATCGGAGAGTTGGTTAGTTCGTATAGTAATACTGCCCAGAAGATATCAGAAACAGGAGATAGTTTATTGTCGAAATTGAACGAATCAAGTGTTAAGTTCGTTCGCCATATCGACGAATCAGGGAGCAAGTTATCTGATTCCTATTCAAGATTTTCGAATGCGATGGAAAAAGGAATTAAAGATATTGAGGTAAATTCTTCGAGCTATGGAGAAAATTTGAACAAACTAAATAAAAACATTGAATCACTGAATCTTAACTATGAAAAGCAATTAAAGGGGAACAGTGAACAAATTCATGCTTCTGCTAAATTTTTCGACGAGCTTAACCAGATGAATCAGATTATTGCCACATCAGCTCAGGAAATGAAGAAGTACAAGGAAAATGCCGAGAAATTGAATGCTCATTTAGAAGCATTGAATTCGATTTATGGCAATATGTTGGGAGCAATGAATTATAAAAAGAAGTAATCTAATTCGCTAAGACTATGTCGAGTAAAAATTGCCCCGAATCAACGAGGCAAAAAATGATAAATATGATGTATCTGGTGCTAACAGCTATGTTAGCGCTAAATGTGGCATCCGAGGTCCTGGAATCTTTTCGGGTTGTTGATGCCAGTTTAACCCAGACACTGAATAATATTAAACGAAAAAACGATCAGATTTACGATTCGTTTTATGCAGCCGACAAGGAAAATCATGAAAAAGTAGGTGAATGGAAAAATAAAGCTGATCAGGTGAGAGAAAAAACAAGACAAATAACAACTCAAATTAAAGATTTAAAAGAAGAGCTTGTTCTTGCATCTGGTGGGGCTTCGTTAAAGGAAGAACAAGCCAATGGTGACGGGTTAGATTCTCAACCCTACACTGTTAATAGTAAAGGCGATACAATTGTTGTTAAAAAGGAAGACGACTTAAACACTCCTTCTGAAATCTTGATCAGAAAAAAGAAGGCGCTTGAATTGAAGAACAACATTATAGCCTACAGAGAGTTTCTTGTAACATTTTTAGACAAAGATTCACCTTTAAGCGATAATATTTTGAAGCAACTCGATACTTCTGATCCAAAGATTAATTTAAAGGAAGGGGGAGAAAAAAAATCGTGGGAAAGCCTGAATTTTGAAAATAAACCATTGATTGCGGTAATTACACTTCTTTCAAAAATTCAGGTTGATATTGAAAATGCCGAAACCAATATCATCTCAAGTCTTTATAGTCAGATTGATGCTTCTTCGTTTAAATTCAATAAACTTGGCGCGCACATTCTGACCAAATCAACTTATGTAATGGAAGGTGATAAATTTGAAGCGGAGATTTTTCTTTCAGCTGAAGACACAACACGTCAACCTGAAATTTATGTTGGAAATACAAAGTTGACATTAAAGGATGGGAAAGGAATTTACACCGTACCAGCCGATAAAGTTGGCACTTTTAAGTGGGATGGATTAATCAAATACAAAAACCCAGAAGGTAATTATAATACCTATAAGTTCAATGGAGAATACCAGGTGGGAAAACCAAGTGCGACAATTTCGGCAACAAAAATGAATGTATTGTATTTAAACATACCCAATCCAATTAGTATTTCGGCTCCTGGCGTGGCATCCGAGAATCTTGAAATAGCGTTGAATAATGGCCGGTTCGAAAAGACATCCGATGGATTTGTGGTTTTCCCTTCGAAACTTGACGCTACCGGTAAGAATACTTTAATATCGGTATCGGCTAAGGTTAATGGTCAAAGCCGCATTATGGGATCAATGTCGTTTAGGGTGAAAGAAGTTCCTCCACCATTAGCAACAATTTCAGGCAAAAATGGTGGAACGTTGAGAAAGGAAGAATTACTTGCTGAGGATGGTATTTTTGCTGACTTAAAGGATTTTGATTTTGATTTGAAATTTAGAGTCACTCAATTTGATGTAACCTTCTCTGGGGCTACTGGATATGTAAAGACATACAGTTCCAGGGATAACAAATTCACCTCAGAGCAAAGAGACCAGTTTGGTAAATTATCGCAGGGTAGTATTATTTATATTGATAAAATTATGGCGAAAGGAGACGACGGTTCTTCAAGGGAACTATCTCCAATAAGTTTTAAAATAAGATAGTCATGAAAAAGATTTTAGTATTAATCGGGATATCTGCATTGTTTTTAGTTGCCCCACGGCATCAGGTAAGCGCTCAAATCATTGATGGTGCGTATACAAAAGAGGATATGAAGAATCGGAAACCAACTCCGCTTCCTTATCCCAGGGAAGCTGATGTAATGTGGAGCAAGAGGGTGTGGAGAATTATCGACCTTCGGGAAAAGATGAACCAGACTTTATATTTTCCTACACATGAACTCGAAGGAAGATATAACCTTGTTAACCTTTTGGTTCAGGGTATTAAAGACGGGAAATTGATTGCTTATGATGCCAAGAGCGACGATGAATTTAAGGTTCCGATGACTTATGAGCAGGTAAAAGAAGCATTTGGCGCAACTACCCGTACCCAGAAAGTTAGGAATGTTGATACAGGTGAATTTCAGAATAAAGAAGTTTCGGGAGAAATTCGAACGGAAGAAGTTAAACAATTTATGATTAAAGAAGATTGGTATTTCGATAAACAAACTTCTTCACTTAACGTGCGAATCATTGGGATTTGTCCTATCCAGGAGTTTTATCGTGATGATGACGCAAATCAGGAAAATGTACAACGTCGTAAGGTATTTTGGGTTTATTATCCCGAAGCACGAGAATTGATGGCAGCTAATGCCGTATTTAATCCGCAAAATTCGGCCCGGAATTTATCGTTCGATGACGTATTTCTTAAAAGAAAATTTAATTCATATATAGTAAACGAAGAGAATATTTATAATAATAGGGCTATTAGCCAATATTTGGGAAGTAAAGATGCAATGCACGAAAGCAAACGTATCGAGAATTCCATATTCGATTATGAACAAAATCTTTGGGAATATTAATTGTTAAAAACATAAGTTTTAGCCTTATGGGATAATCCTAATAAGGCTTTTTTTTTGAATGGTATAATGGAGGACAATATTTTTTGTTGATCAGTGTTTGTGAAGTAGGGTTTATTGTCGTAGAAATTGGTTATGTATAAAATTCCGCTTATAAGTTTGGTTTGGTTATTCCTCTTAATCTCATGTCACCAGGATATGGGCAGGATGCTTACAGGCGACCAAAACAGAAAGCCATACTTTGAGCCGATTCCTTATGGAATGACTTTTGTTAAACAGGGTAGTTTAAATATTGGTCCTTCCGAAGAACAGTCAGATTATTCAAATACTTCTGCCAAAACGGTATCAGTTCCTTCGTTCTGGATGGATGATACTGAAATTACGAATAACGAATATCGTCAATTTGTATATTGGGTACGCGATTCTATTGCCAGGCAGCTTCTTGCGGAATCGATTCCCGAATTCTTAATTACTGAGGGGAAACATGGAAATATACTTGACATACCTCACTTAAACTGGATGGAACCAATTGAATGGAAAAATCCGGATTATCAAACAGCACTTGAAGAATTGTTTTTGCCCGAGAATGAACGTTTTTTTAATAGAAAAGAGGTAGATACCCGAAAACTTAAATTTGAATATTACTGGATCGATTATAAGCAGGCTGCCAAGCGGGCAAATAGTTATAATTATCAAACTCAAAGCTATCAGGGTAACGTAGTTGATGCATCAGGGAAAGTTTCACCAATTCAAAATCGTTCCTCTTTTATTATGCACGAGATTACACCGGTATATCCCGACACATTGGTTTGGATGCGCGATTACACTTTCTCATATAATGAACCATTGACAATGAAATACTTTTCACATGTAGCTTACGACGATTATCCGGTTGTTGGGGTAACCTGGAAGCAGGCAAAAGCTTTTTGTCAATGGAGGACAAAACAGTTAAATAATTTTCAGGAGATGCTTAAAAATCCGGGAGTTATGGACTATAGGTTGCCATCTGAAATTGAATGGGAATTTGCCGCACGTGGTGGCCATGAAATGACTGTTTATCCCTGGGGAAGTTACTATACACGCGATATGGATGGTAATTACCTAGCTAATTTTAAACCTATGCGCGGGAATTATGTGTCGGATAGCCGGACCAATGTAACAACTATGAAAGTTGCCAATTATTTACCTAACTCTTATGGCCTATATGATATGGCTGGTAATGTGGCTGAATGGACTTCCAATGCTTACGACGAATCGGCTTACCAGGTAATCAGCGATTTTAGTCCCGATTTTCAGTACGATGCCAAACCAGATGATCCTCCTGCAATGAAGCGAAAAGTCGTTCGGGGTGGTTCCTGGAAAGATATTGCATATTACATTCAAGTGTCTACCCGAAGTTTCGAATATCAAGATTCTGCAAAATCGTATATTGGGTTCCGTTGCGTTAGAAGTACTTTTAAACCAAAATATTACGAATAGAATAGTACAAAAAAATAAAAGGAGCATTTGCTCCTTTTATACATATTGATTTCCTTTATTTAAACGAACGTCATTGACAAATTGCCTTATTTGCGGTTCATCCTCTCGTTTGCAAATCATTAAAGTACCTTCGGATTCAACGACAATATAATCCGATAATCCCTGAATAACTACAAGCTTATCTTTCGGCATGTTAATAATACAGTTATTTGTTGTATAGAGAATTACGTTATCACTCGAAACAACATTCCCCTGAATGTCTTTAGGCGAATTCTCATACAGTGAGTTCCATGTTCCAAAATCACTCCATCCAAAATCTGAACATAAAACATAAACGTTATTGGCTTTTTCCATTATTCCGTAATCTATTGAGATGTTTTGGCATTCAGAATAGGTTTTATTCAGGAAAGGTACTTCTGATGAGGTTCCATACAATTTCTTGCCACGTTCAAATAATTCGTAAACCGAACTCAGGTGCATTTCAAAAGCTCTCATGATAGAAGAAAGCGACCAGAGAAATATCCCTGAATTCCAAAAGAATTCTCCACTTTCAACAAAAATTCTTGCTAATTCGATATCTGGTTTTTCGGTAAAAGTTTTTACCTCATGGAGATTTTCAATATTCCCGGTTGGAAGCATATTTTCAATTTGAATATAACCATATCCGGTTTCAGGTCGGTTAGGGCGTATACCTAAGGTTAATAAAGCATCGTTTACTTCAACAAACTCAAGCCCTTTTTTTATTTCATTCAAAAAAACTTCTTCCTGAAGAATGAGATGATCTGAAGGAGCTACAATAATTTTAGCATCTGGATTTAACTGTTGAATTTTATAACTGGCATAAGCAATGCAGGGAGCCGTATTCCGGCGTAAAGGTTCAAGCAGTATTTGCGATTCGTCGAGCTCTGGAAGCTGACTAGTTACAAGATCACTGTAATCGACACTTGTTACTACAAAGAAGTTTTCGATAGGGCAAACCTGTTTAAAACGATCGAACGTTTGTTGTAAAAATGTTCTGCCAGTTCCTAATATGTCAAGAAACTGTTTGGGCATAGTACTTTTACTTAAAGGCCAGAACCGACTACCAATTCCACCTGCCATTATCACACAATACGTATTGTTCATAGTCTAATCAGTTTAAAATGTGGGGTTTTCTTATAACCTGAATGAAAAATCAGAACGGATGTAACACAATCATTTCATCATTCAATATAGTGAGTTTAAAATTAAAACCACAGGAAAAACGCCTGTTTTTGGATTATTTGTACCTTTATCCCTGAAAAATCTACATGTTATAAAATATTTATATCTAGGTTTTTCCCTGAAGACAAGAAAACAATGTAATAACAACTCGTTAATGAAGAGTTTAGAACAGGTAGGAAAATATTTTGAACTTCTGGTTCGGGTTTTTAGCAAGCCAGAAAGGCACAGTATTTATGTTCGTCAAGTATTCAACGAAATCGATAATCTGGGTGTAAACTCAGTAGGTATTGTTACCGTGATCTCTATTTTTATGGGTGGAATCATGACACTTCAGGTGGCCTATAATTTGCAGAATCCACTGCTCCCTATTTATCTGATTGGTTTGGGGACGCGCGACACATTGATTCTGGAATTTTCATCAACTATTTTGGCCTTGATCATGGCGGGCAAAATTGGTTCAAATATTACTTCAGAAATTGGAAGTATGAAGGTGACAGAACAAATTGATTCGCTTGAGATTATGGGCGTAAATTCGGCCAGTTACCTTATTCTGCCTAAGATTATTGCCGTGGTTCTGATGTTTCCTGTCCTTTACATTATTAGTGTTTTTTTCGGTTTGATTGGAGGGCTGATTGTGGGACCTGCTGTTGGCGCTGTTACGGCTACCGACTACCTGAATGGGATTCAATATCTTTTTAATTCGTACTACGTCACTTATTCGCTGATAAAATGTCTGGTTTTTGGGTTCCTGATTTCATCCATCTCTGCATTTTTTGGCTATACTGTTGAAGGTGGCGCTTTTGATGTTGGAACAGCCAGTACGCGAGCTGTGGTAAACACCAATATCATGATTTTGGTTTGGGACTTGATTTTAACTCAACTGCTCTTTTAGGAATGATTGAAGTACGAAATATATATAAGTCTTTTGAAAACAAAGATGTTCTGAAGAATATTTCAAAAGTGTTTAATGAGGGAGAAACAAACCTGATTATAGGGCGAAGTGGCTCTGGGAAAACGGTTTTGCTGAAATCGATTGTAGGTTTGCACGAAGTTGACCAGGGACAGATACTCTATGATGGACGCGATTTTACGAAGATGAACCCAAAACTGCGCAAAAAGTTACGGCAGGAAATGGGCATGGTTTTTCAGGGAGGTGCGCTCTTCGATTCGCTTACTGTGGAAGAAAATGTGCGTTTCCCGCTCGATATGTTTTCAGAAATGTCGGGAGTAGAGAAACAAAAGCAGGTCGATTTTTGCCTCGAACGTGTGAATATTCGTGACGCCAATAAGCTTTATCCATCTGAAATATCAGGCGGGATGCAAAAGCGTGTGGCCATTGCACGTGCCATTGTGCTTAATCCGAAGTACTTGTTTTGCGACGAGCCTAACTCTGGTCTCGACCCTGAAACTTCGTTGGTCATCGATAAATTGGTGCGTTCTATCACCGTCGATTTGAAAATTACTACAATCATCAATACGCACGACATGAATTCGGTGATGGAAATTGGCGATAACATCCTGTTCATTTCGGATGGAGAAATGTGCTGGGAAGGCAACCGCAAGGAAATATTACACTCGACTAACCAAAAACTCCAGGAATTTGTGTTTGCCAACAAGCAATACCAGCGCATTCGCGACGATAAAATTAAAGAATAGAAATGTGAGAAAGTTATGATTGTTAAAAATCTTCAATAGACAGCGTAGATTCAATTAACCTCTTATTTTTGTAGCCCAAATGATAGAAAACAGGACTGATGCTGAAACGATTATTAACTCCCAAAAAATACGAAACAAACGAATACCTGGTGCTTGTTTACAGGTTTTTGCTGGTGATGGTTTTTTATTCGGTTTGTCGTATCTTATTTTATTTGTTTAATACTCCTTCTTTTCCCAAGGTAACGTTCTCATCGTTTCTCACAATCATGAAAGGCGGCTTGATGTTCGATACCAGTGCCCTGCTTTACCTGAATGCTGTTTATTTTCTTCTGTTTATCATACCAGTTCAGTTTAAATTCAAAAGTTGGTACCAAAAGATATTGAAGTGGCTTTTTATGGTTACCAATGCTACTGGCTTGGCTTTCAACTTGATTGATATAATTTACTATCGTTATATCCTGAAACGGACAACGGCAAGTATGTTTGATGTTGCAGCTTTTGATGCTGGAAATATCAGGCTGATAGCCCGTTTTTTTTACGATTTCTGGTTTATCGCCGTTATTTTCATTGTTTTACTTTTTTTGCTGGCTTGGTTGTATAATTTACTAGAGCCACGGTCGTTCCGGTTCAAAAATCAATTTGTTTATTTTGTTTCAGGAATACCCGCTATTTTTTTGCTGGCTATTCTTTCGGTGATTGGAATGCGTGGAGGCTGGCGACATAGTACGCGACCAATTAATATGAATAATGCAGGCGCTTATGTTCAAACTCCTGAAGAAATGGCTTTGGTGCAAAATACACCGTTTTGTATTATCCGAACATGGGGTAAAAAGGCATTTGTTCACAAAAATTATTTTAAATCGGAAGAAGAGTTGTCCAAGGTTTTTTCTCCCATTCATACTCCGCCCGACAGTATTGCGCCAATGAAAAAAGAGAACGTGGTCATCTTCATTTTGGAAAGTTTCAGCAGGGCTTTTGTTGGTTCGCTCAATCCGCAACTGAAAGACCCGCGTGATCGCAGCTATACGCCATTTCTCGATTCGTTGATTCATGAAAGTCTTGTTTTTACGAATGGATTTGCCAATGGAAGCAAGTCGATTGATGCCATTCCATCGGTTACTGCAAGTATTCCGGCTCTGGTTTTGCCGTATGTGGTTTCTGAGCGCTCTGGAAATGAAATTAACAGTATTGCCAGTTTGTTGGGCAAAGTTGGTTATCAAACCGCTTTTTTTCATGGTGCACCAAACGGGTCTATGGGCTTTGATGCTTTTACAAAAATTGCTGGATTTCAAAAGTATTACGGTAAAAATGAATATGGTAATGATGCTGATTTCGACGGAATCTGGGGCGTTTGGGACGAGCCGTTCTTTCAGTTTTTTGCCAGGGAAATGGGCAAAATGCAGGAACCGTTTGCAACAACACTTTTCTCAGTTTCGTCACATCACCCGTTTGAAGTGCCGGCTAAATACAAAGGTAAATTTCCCGAAGGACGAATTCCGTTGAACAAATGTATCCGCTACACCGACATGTCGTTGCAAAAGTTTTTTGATACTGCCAGAAAACAGTCCTGGTTTAAAAATACTTTATTTGTTATTACTGCCGATCATTCAGTAAATACAGATATTCCGGAGTATTACACTTCTGTGACGCATTTTTCGATCCCAATCCTGTTTTACAAAGGAGATGGAAGTCTGAAAGGTGTTGACAATGGCCTGTCTCAGCAAATTGACATTTTGCCAACGGTTTTGAATTACCTGAATTACCCAAATCCGTACTTTGCTTATGGAAATAACTTGTTTGATAAGAATTCGAAACGATTTGTAATCAACTACATTCAGGATTCGTACCAACTATTGAGCGGCGATTACGTGTTTCATTTAACCGACGATAAACTCACAGCCATTTACAACCGCAAAGAAGATCCGGATTTGAAAAACAACTTGTTGGGAAAAGTTCATTTTGAAACCGAAGAGCAACTGCAACGCGCAATTGTTCAGCAATTTAACAACCGCATGGCCGATAATCGTATGGTAGTTGGGAAATAACCAGTCTAAGTAGATAGTCGCAATAAGGATGCTAGGATATGTGGGATACGAGTTGCGAGTAAAAAAGTGCGATGAAACAATAGGCTCGCAACCAGAAATTCTCAACGGTTTTAGATTTGTTCCCAGCCGTCGCGGTAGTTGTGCCTTATCCATTCTTCGGCAGCTTCGCGTGCATTAACCTTATTGTATTTGGTCTCGAACTTGGGATCGCCGTTTACAACTTCAAATTTATTCGATGTTATAACCCTAATTCTTTCTGAAGGACCAATGTTGGTGAACTGCATGTTTTTACCGTCCCACATCAATCTTTTTTGTAAATCCTGAAGCCGAACAGCCAATACACCCATTACAACCATTTCGTTGAAAGGGCCGGAATATCCGAAATGCGAACCAGCCTCAACCCGGTTTTCTTTATTCTCTTTAGATGCACGAATCCAATCCTGCTCATGACCACCCGAATCAGCATTGTGGATGCGACGGATTATTTTCTCTGGTTGTTCAAAGTGCTCCATTTCTGACGTTGGTAAGAGCGTTGGATTGGCGCCATAACAGCCGCACATAATTTTCCCTTTCGAACCATGAAAAATGACACCGCCATTGAGATCGCCCATTTTTCACCATCTTTCAACTCTTCAGGATGTTCGGGCAAAAAACCTCCGTCGTACCAGGTAATTTTTACTTCAGGCATAGCTACCTTAGCTAAATTATCGCGGCTCGGGAACCAGTAAGTTACTTTCTCTGCATTTGGCGCCGACTCGGTATTTATTTGGGTAGAACTGGCTTCAACAGCTGTTGGGTATTGTAACATCAGGGCTTTAAAAACAGGATCGAGAATGTGGCAGGCCATGTCGCCTAAAGCTCCGGTTCCAAAATCCCACCATCCTCGCCAGTTCCATGGTGTATAAATTTCGTGATAAGGTCGGAATTTAGCTGGCCCTATAAATAAATCCCAGTTCAATGTCGACGGAACTTTCATTTTCTCTGTTGGACGTTCCAATCCTTGCGGCCAGATTGGCCGGTTGGTCCAGGCATCAACAGCAGTAACTTCACCAATAACTCCTGCCCAAATCCATTCACAAATCCGGCGGATACCTTCACCCGAATTTCCCTGGTTTCCCATTTGTGTGGCAACACCATAGCGCTTGGCCGTTTCGGCGAGTATGCGCGATTCGTAAACCGAATGGGTTAATGGTTTTTGCAGGTAAACATGGTAACCAAGTTTCATAGCCATCATTGCTGGTAGGGCATGAGAATGATCAGGAGTGGCAATCATCAGCGCGTCAATATCTTTTTGCTTATCGAACATTACACGGTAATCCTGGTATTTGGGAGCCAACGGCCATTTGCGGAACGAATTTCTTCCAGCATATTTCCAGTCAACATCGCAAAGGGCAACAATATTTTCGCTATCCATATTCGATAAATTATTAAAGCCCATGCCTCCAATACCTATCCCGGCGATGTTAAGTTTATCACTGGGAGCCTTGTATCCAAATCCGGCAATAACTTTAGATGGCAATATGGTAATAGCTGATGCAGCCAGCGTTGTGGTTTCAAGAAAATGCCTGCGGCTGATCCCTGATTTGTTTGTTTTCATAGCTCTTTATTCTGAGGAATGTTCGATTGGGTGAAAATAGGCATTCTGCTCCAATTTCAGAAATTCTTCATTATTCATTTGAGCAGCGAATTAATTTTCATTTTTTTTGTTATATTTATTATTTGAATAAATTAAGATTAATTATTTGTTGGAGACTGAAAACCAGAAAAAACGGGGCCGTGCCGAGAGGCCAAATGATCGGTTGTCGAAATTAAAACCATGAAAAAACTATTTATCGTATTCACTATTTTATTATTTACCTTTTTTTCATTTGCTGGAGATATTCTCACTTTAAACAACGACAAGTCGTTTGAAGGGCGGGTACTGAAAATTGAGGAGAATTTTATTGTTTTTAAAACGGAAAAGATAAAATATGAAGTTCCTGTTTCCGATATTTTTTCAGTTAAGTTCGAGAATGTAAACAATAAATTGTATGCCGATTATTTGAAAAATGCTGATGTTAATTCAGATAAGTGTTTAAGTGGCCGGCTAGATGCTGAAAACTATCATGGGAAGAAAGGTGGACATTTTGTTTTAGGTGTTTTATTTGGTCCATTTGCGATGATTGGAACAGCGCTGGCCGATCCAACACCTGAAAGAGGTAAAAGAACCTATATGTTGTCAACAAACAAGGAACTATTTAGCGATCCTGTTTATTTAAGTTGTTATAAGAAAAAGGCAAAAGGTCAATTGATTGGAGCAGAAGCTCTTGGTTGGGCTGCTTGGATATTATTGGCGTTAACCTTCTAATTTTATTGAAGAATAAAGGGGAAATTCAACCGAATTTCCCCTTTATTTAAGTTATGCTGGCATATCTGGCAAACTCCATCCTTTACGGTAGGTATGTTTGATAAGTTCTTCAGCAAATTTAGTAGCAGGAACCGGATCAGTATAACCTCTGTCGAATGTTGGGTGACCATCATGAATTTTGAATTTATCTTCAGTAATGATCTTAATTTGTTCGCTATCGGTAATATTGGTAAATTTCATGTTTGGTCCATCCCATTCAAGCTCTTTGTTCAGGGTTTGTAAACGAACAGCCAATACACCCATTACAACCATTTCGTTGAACGGACCAGCTTCGCCGAAATAAGAAGCTGTTTGTACACGGCTTTCTGGTGCTTCTTTACAAGCGCGTACCCAATCCATTTCGTGAGAACCTTCAACACGACGACGGAATTTTGGTGCAGTAGTTGGTTTGTCAACAGTTCCGTTTGGACGAAGAATCCATGGATTTACACCGTAGCAACCACACACTAAAATACCTTTTGTTCCGTAGAAGAAAACACCGCCACCCGCATCGTTCGGATTTTTACCAGCTGGCCATCCGGATGGAAGCATTGGCTTAATACCTCCGTCGTACCAGTAAACTTCAACTTGTGGGAGTTCTCCTTTTTTCGAGCCTTTCCATTGACGTTTTGCTTTACGTGCAGGGAAAGTTAGTTTAACCGACTGAGCTGAAGGAGCACAATCCTGAAGTAATAAAGTTGAGTTACCTTGTGCTTTGGTTGGGTAACCTAAATCCAAACCAACGAATACCGGATGAAGGATGTGACAAGCCATATCGCCTAATGCACCTGTACCATAATCCCACCATCCGCGCCAGTTCCATGGGTGATAAATTTCGTTGTATGGGCGCATTTTAGCCGGACCAGTAAATAAATCCCAATCCAATGTTTCAGGAACCCATTGTCCTTGGCTTGGTGTATTCAAACCTTGTGGCCAGATTGGACGGTCGGTGAAAGCTTCAACCTTAGTTACTTCTCCAATTTCGCCATTGGCAAGCCATTCGCAAGTTAGGTTAACACCTTCGCCTGATGATCCTTGGTTTCCCATTTGTGTGGCAACTTTATATTTATCAGCAAGTTTGGTTAACAACCGCGATTCGTATACCGAGTGAGTCAACGGTTTTTGCAGATAAACATGTTTGCCTAATGTAATAGCATGAGATGCTGTAATACAGTGAGAGTGGTCGGCAGTTGCAATAACAACGCCGTCGATTGATTTGCCCAGCTCGTCATACATAACTCTCCAGTCCTTGTATTTTTTAGCTCCCGGGAAATCGTTAAAACAACCTTCTGCATATTTCCAGTCTACATCGCATAAACCTACAATGTTTTCTGATTTTAGGTTTTTTAGGTTAGCGTGGCCCATACCGCCAATACCAATACCGGCAATATTTAGTTTGTCACTGGGAGCCTTGTGTCCCATGCCAGCAATCACATTACTGGGAAGAATGGTTACCGCTGCTGCAGCAGTAGCCGAAGTTGCTAAGAATGATCTTCTGCTAAATTTGTTTTCCATTGGAAAGAAATTTGATTTAGGTATAAAAATTTGTTTGTGTTCAAAAAACCTTCTAAAGGTAAAATTATCTTGCTTATTCCCCAAGCATAATTTTTGATCTTTTAAAACATCATTTCTTCTTTATTTAAGCGGAGTTTGAAGTGTTTGTGCTACACTTAAATTCAACGTCAAGTAAATTAATTTTTTCGGATAGCTTTTGTCTATTCTGTATTGAAAAATTCGATTTGACACGGAAACAATCCGGGTTTATATTTGTCCATTATTTATAAGAATTCTAAATTATTAAACAGAAATAAGTATGAAAACTATTGGAGAAAAATTCCCGGCATTTTCGAAAGAAGCAGTTGTTTCGCTCGAAGCAGGTAAAGAATTTAAGACATTGACCAATGCTGACATTAATGGTAAATGGACAGTATTCTTTTGGTGGCCACTCGACTTCACGTTTGTATGCCCAACCGAGATTGTGTCGTTCAACCAACATTTTGAAGAGTTTGCTAAACGTGATGCGAATGTTGTTGGTGCATCCATCGACTCACAGTTTGTTCACCTTGCGTGGAGGAACAATCACCCTGGATTGAAGAATTTAAAATTTCCTATGTTGGCCGATACCAGCAAGTCGCTTTCTGAAGAACTTGGTATTTTAGAACCAGCTAATAAAATTGCGTACCGTACAACGTTTATTATCGATCCTGAAGGAACAATTCAACACGTTTCGGTTAATGGACTAAATGTAGGCCGTAATGTAAAGGAAATTCTTCGTATCCTCGACGCATTGCAGACTGGAGAATTAACTCCATGCGACTGGGTTCCGGGTGAAGCTACATTGTAATCGTTAGGTAATTTCATAGAATAAGGTTAGGGGCTGTCAGCAATGACAGCTCTTTTTTTTGTCGGACCTTGTAATATATTTTTGTTGAGACGAGGACTGAAATCCAGAGAAACTGCCTTTAAGAGACTGGTTGATTTGTGCTTTTTGCTATTCGAAATTCACCTTCACTAAAAGTTCGGGATTATCTCTTTCCTGCGAGAGAGGGATGGAGTATCCTGGGTGCGACAGGGTGAGTATGAGAAAAATTTATCAAATATTTTATAGTTGATTTCTTAACACGATTTCATTGAACTAAAATAAGTTTAAATTGGTCGCTTCGCTGCATTTTTCTAATTTCACACGTTCAAAAATTTTCAAGAATGGAACTACCAAAATTGAACTATAATACTCCGGTAGAGATGGTTCGGATTTACTTGAAAAATACTATGGTTGAGCACCTTGGTATTGAGTTCACCAGTTATGGCGATGGATGGGTAGAAGCTACGATGCCTGTTGATCATCGGACTTCCAGGCCTGGAAACATGTTGCATGGCGGAGCAAATCTGGCTTTAGCCGAAACTGTTGGCGGATTTGGATCGATGTTAATTGTTGACATGCAGGAATACGATGTTCGTGGTATTCAGGTAAGCGCCAGCCATACCGGAAAAGCTGATAGTGGGATGGTTTATGCCAGGGCTGAAGCATTGCATTTGGGCAAGCGCACACATATTTGGAATGTCGACATCCGTAATGCAGCGGGTAAATTGATTTCAACGGCCCGTGTGACTAATATGATTGTTAAAAGGCATGAAAAATAGGTTGGAAATTGAAGGTCTTCTCGACCAGCTTCTTGATAAAAATATTGCTTTTGCTGTTTGGTTTAATCCGCGCGAATCGGAGTTAGGGTTGGTGATAGGCGATGCTACCGATGTGAAAATCTTCACTAGGTTCGATCAGCTAAACGGCGAAGCGGGTTTTGTTTTTGCCCCGTTTAGGATTACACCTGAAAGTCCGGTCATTTTGCTTCGTCCGAAATTTTGGACATCCGATTTTTCAGAGTTTGGCTCGTTGAATGTTGGCGACTTTGAGCCATTTAGGCAAATCAAAAATCAAGAGAAATGTAACGCGATATCGCAGGAAGATTATTTATTACTGATCGAAAAAGCGGTTTCCGATATTCGCGACGGAGCTTTTTCGAAGGTGATTATTTCTCGTCAGATTCCGTTTGAACGAAAAGATACATCGCTGGGACACCTGTTTCTTCAGCTTCACGAAAAAACGCCCAATGCCTTTACTTACCTGGTAAATTTACCTTATGCCGGAATTTGGATGGGAGCAACGCCGGAAGTTTTGGTAAAATCAGACGTTGAGCGTTTCGAAACAGTTTCGCTTGCTGGTACACAGGTTAGAAAATACGATGGCGAAGAATATTACTGGAGCACCAAAGATATTGAAGAACAGGCTTTTGTTTCTCGATATATGCTTGATGTGTTTTTTAATTTCGACATACATAAATATAAAACTACAGGGCCTGAAACGTTGGAAAGTGGCAAAGTGGCTCACCTGAAAACTTCGTTCTTTTTTTCGAAAGAGAAAGTCGAAAACCAGCTGGGAAATTTTGTGGCCGAACTGCATCCAACGCCTGCTGTGTGCGGACTGCCGAAGGATATGGCGCATCAGTATATTAAGGACAATGAGCCATATCAGCGAAAATATTATACCGGCTATTTGGGCCCGTGGCGGTTGGATGGGCAGGTTTCGCTGTTCGTAAATTTGCGTTGTATGGAAATCACATCCGACGAATACATTTTGTACGCAGGAGGCGGAATCACAGCCCGTTCTGTGCCTGAAAAAGAGTGGGATGAAACCAATCAAAAGGCAAAAACGTTACTTTCGGTGATTGAGAATGAAAGCCCCCTTCCCGTTCCCCCGAAAGGGGAAAGCTAAGGTTGGAGATTTGCGAGGTCTTCCGCTTTACTTTTAGGGTGCAGTTTTTTCTATCCTGAAAGGATAGCATATTAATAGCCCCGGGTGAAAAGGAAAGAAGATATCCGTCCGTGGGAAAACGTTCATCAAGGCTTTTCTCTTTTTCGGACGGAATGGCTCAATCCGATAGAAAATTGACAAATTAGATAATGATTTCAAACAAAAAGCATATTCATCAACTGGCCGCTTTGCTTCTGAAAAAAGGCATTACCGACATCGTGATTTCGCCCGGGAGCCGCAATGCGCCCATGATCCACACATTTCATGGAATTGCCGGGTTTAATTGTCGCAACATTGTTGACGAGCGAAGCGCTGCTTACTTTGCGATGGGATTGTCGCTGGCCAAACAGAAACCGGTGGTCATCGTTTGTACCTCGGGAACGGCTACACTGAATTATGCGCCGGCCATTGCTGAAGCTTTTTATCAAAATATACCCTTGATTGTGCTCACTGCCGATCGACCTGACTACTGGATTGATCAGTTAGAAAGTCAATGTATTCGTCAGGAAGGAATTTACCACAATTTTGTAAAGAAAGAGGTGAATTTGCCGCTGGGCGAATCGGATAAAGAATTGTGGCTTGCCGCCCGCCAAATTAACGAATGCCTGAATCTGGCTGTTTCCGGGATACCAGCCCCGGTGCACATCAATATTCCGCTGGAAGAGCCATTGCATCAGTTAATTAATATTGAATTACCTGAGGTAAAAGAAATTGGGATTGTTGCTGTAAAACCCAAAATATCGGAAGCAGAACGTTATAGGTTAGGCGAAATTATTGGGCAGTCAAAGAAAATAATGGTTTTGGTTGGACAAATGAATTCAACCCCGGCACTTGAAAAAGGCTTGGTTGCGTTTGTTGAAAAAACCGGAGCTGTTGTATTGAACGAATATCTTTCCAATTTGAACGACAAACGGTTTATAAGAGGCATCGACACGATGATGGCAGCCATTCTGGGAGAAAATTCGGTAGATTTTTGTCCCGATTTGCTCATAAGTTTGGGCGGACAGTTTGTTTCCAAATCGCTCAAGCAATTTCTGCGGAAAAACATACCTGCCGAGCACTGGCATTTGAGTTTGAGTGCCGAGCATTTCGACACTTACCAATCGCTCACCAAAGTCGTTCAAACCGAAGCTGCAGATTTCTTTGAATCGCTTGCCGGACAAGAAATACAGACCAGTTCAGACTATCTGAAACTCTGGAAAAGCAAAGAAAATCGGGTTAATCAGTTGCGCGATGAGTTTGTTGCTGGGAGTGAGTTTTCCGACCTGAAAATTTTTGGACTAGTTAATCAGGCCATTCCTGAAGATTCGGTTGTACATTTAGGAAACAGCTCGCCCGTGAGATATTCGCTCATTCTCAATCGTGTGAATAAAGCAGAATACTACAGCAATCGTGGTACTGCCGGAATCGACGGCTGTTTGTCGACGGCTGTTGGTTTTGCCAGCGAATCGGATAAAATAAACACGGTGATTGTTGGCGATTTGTCGTTTTTTTACGATTCGAATGCGCTGTGGAACAAATATATCGGCGAAAACCTGCGCATCATTGTTATCCACAATGGTGGCGGCAATATTTTCAGCATGATTAAAGGTCCGGGCGAGACTCCGGCTTTTCAGGAACATTTTTTCACCGAAAACACGCATAAGGCCGAAGGTTTGGCTAAAGCATTCGGGTTAGAGTATTTTTCTGCCAGCAATGAAAATGAATTGAATCAGGTCTTGACTCAATTCTATTCACCTTTGCAGAAAGCTGCCGTATTGGAAGTTTTTACTGATGCAGAAGTAAATGTAAAGGTATTTCGGGAGTTATTTAAACAAGTAAAAACCTCATTAAATGAATTCCAGTGAATTGAAAATCAAACTAACGCAACTTCTTTCCCTCAGGAGTGAGAATGAAATTGTGGAATTCAAAGAAGCAAGTCTTAATTTTGATTTTTCTAAACTTGGCAAGTATTTTTCAGCATTGAGCAATGAAGCTAACTTGTTAGGAAAAGAATGTGGCTGGTTGATATTTGGTGTTGAAAATAAGAATCATAGAATTGTTGGAACAAAATACCGCGAGAATAGGGCTGAGTTGGACAAACTCAAGAAGGAAATTGCAGACAAAACGTCGAACCGGATTACCTTTTTAGAGATTTATGAGGTATTAATGTCTTCCGGAAGAGTAATTTTATTCCAGGTTCCACCTGCACCCAAAGGTTTACCTGTTTCATTTGAAGGTCATTTTTACGGACGGGATGGCGAAAGTCTTGTTCCTCTGAATATTGAAGAGATGGAACGAATTCGGGTTCAACTTACTTTTTTCGATTGGTCTGCCCAAATTGTTCAGGATGCTACAATTAACGATTTGGATGATAACGCTATTCAAAGGGCCAAATTTGAATTTGTAAAGCGAAACCCAAAATATGCCGAAGAGATAGGAACTTGGGATATTCCGAAATTTCTGGATAAGGCTAAACTGACTATAAAAGGAAAAATTACTCGAACTGCATTAATCTTATTGGGCAAAGAAGAAGCAGAGCATTTCCTTGGTTCTTTTGTTAAAATTCGATGGACCCTTCGAACAATTGATAACCAGGACAAGGATTATGAGATTTTTTCGATACCTTTTGTTCTTGCAGTAGACGAAGTTTACAAGAAAATCAGGAACCTGAAATATAGGTATTTACAGGACGGAACGCTATTCCCTAACGAAGTTCTTCGGTATGCCCCGTTTAGTATTCGTGAATCATTAAATAATGCCATTGCTCATCAGGATTATACAAAGGCTGCTCGCATAAATGTGGTAGAGTTTGAAGATGACCACCTTGTTTTCTCTAATTATGGTACCTTTTTGCCAATTTCGGTTGAAAATGTAGTTTTGAAAGATACCCCCGAAGAAATTTACCGCAACCCATTTTTAGTGGAGGCTATGAAAAATCTGGATATGATTGAAACACAGGGAGGTGGTATTCGGAAATTATTTAATTTACAACGGGAACGTTTTTTCCCAATGCCTGAATATGATATTGTTGATGGGAAAGTGAAAGTCACGCTTGTCGGAAGAATTGCTGACGAAGAATTTGCCCGGATTCTGGCAAAAAATCCAACGCTTTCGATCGAAGATATCATCTTGCTTGATAGCGTACAGAAAAAGAAACAAATTACCGAAGCAGAATACAAACATCTTAAAAAGCTACGATTTGTTGAAGGTCGGAGAACTAATCCTTATTTATCAATCAAAATTGTACATCCAACCGGAGATCCGCAGTTAAAAGCTGACTACGTTAAAAATAGGGGATTGGACGATGATTTTGTTAAAAAGTATTTATACGATTTTATTAAAATGGGCAGGGTTGGCAGAAAGGATATTGACAAGTTTATTTGGAGTAAATTACCGGATGTTTTGAATGATGAAAAAAAGAAGAATAAAATCATGAATCTTTTACAAGAATTAAGAAAAGAAGGTAAAATACATTCTCCGGAACATGGGAAATGGGAAGAAAAGAATGAAATACTTTAGACATACTTTATGTGAGATTTATGTGAGATTTATGTGAGATTTATGTGAGATTTATGTGAGATTTATGTGAGA
>CALGIG010000070.1 GCA_937915865.1 uncultured Prolixibacteraceae bacterium
AGTCAAAATGGAAATAATCCTAATTCTGGCTAAATGAAGTCCGACAGGCTCCTAGCTGACCTACAAATTGAATTATAGTGAACCCTAAGCTGAATTTCAGAAAAAAACTGATGTAGAATGACAAAGCGGAAATTAGTGGAAAATAACATTTTAGGAGAGCTGATTCCCAAGAGAAAGCAAACAAACAAAACTTCGAATTACGAATTCACGATAATAATACCCGTATTCAACGAAGAAGATAACATCTGTGCATTGGAGAAAAAGCTTTCGGAATTCGTATCACAATCGGCTTTATCGGCCTGCGTCCTGTTTGTAAACGACAGTTCCACAAACCAAAGTAATTACCGGATTATCGAGGTTTGTAATCGTCAAAAACATTTTTACCATCTCAGCCTGACGAAGAATTCCGGACTTAGCGCAGCGCTTAAAGCGGGAATTGACGCTACCTGGTCGACTTGGGTAGGATATATCGATGCCGACTTACAAACCACCCCGAAAGATTTTCACCTGATGATTCCATATGTCAAAGAGTACGAATTGGTAATGGGCATTCGGGTCAAGCGCGACGATTCGTTCGTGAAAAGAGCATCTTCCAGAATTGCCAATGGTTTCAGGAGGTTTATGACCAACGATGGAGTTTCAGATACGGGTTGTCCATTGAAAATTATGCGAACTGAATATGCCAAACGCATTCCTTTATTCACCGGGATGCACCGCTTTCTACCAGCGCTTATTCAGCTACAGAATGGCAAGGTATTGCAGGTTCCGGTAAGGCATTTCCCGCGGGTGGCCGGGCAATCGAAATACAACCTCCGGAACAGGTTGGTTGCTCCATTGATCGATTGCTTTGCCTACCGTTGGATGAAAAAACGGTACATCAATTACCAAATTGGAGAAAATAATATCGAATAGAAATGGTTTACTTGTTAGGTTTTGTTTCGCAGGCGCTCTTTTTCACGCGCACGCTTCTGCAATGGGTACTTTCGGAGCGTGCCAAAAAAGTGCTTTCGCCCACCATTTACTGGGTGCTGAGCATTATTGCCTCCTATCTTTTCTGCATTTACGGATGGTTCCGTAACGACTTTTCGATATTGCTTGGCCAGTTGATTTCGTATTATATCTACATCTGGAACCTGAATGAAAACGGTGTCTGGAAGAAAATCAACGTAGCCGTACAGGCCATCCTTTTTCTCACTCCAATTTGTGCCATCGGATTCGTGCTAAAAAACGGTAATTATTTCGTTTCCAACTTCCTGAACAATACAAAAATCCCAATCTGGATGATCATTTTGGGTTCGGCAGGCCAGGTCATTTTTACCCTGCGCTTTGTTTACCAGTGGATCTATTCCATGCGGAGAAATGAATCGTTACTTCCGCTTGGCTTCTGGATCATCAGTCTGGTTGGCTCCGGAATTATTGCCATCTACGGGGTGATTCGTGTTGACCCGATACTGATACTAGGGCAATCGGTGGGGTTTGTTGCCTATACCCGCAATATCGCTCTTTACAGGAAAGAACTAAAAACCTTGTCGCATGATGAACCGATATATGAATAACAAAGCCATTCGATATTTCCTGTATTCATTGGCATTTTTACCAATTTTCATTTTCCGCGATTTTTCGCCCGATAATGAACTTCGGTACTTGAGTATAGCCGATGAGGCGATGCACAATGGCTCGATATTTACATTCTTCAATCACGGATTGATTTACGCCGACAAGCCGCCACTTTATCTCTGGATTGTGATGCTGGGCAAATCAATTTTTGGGTATCACAGCATGTTTTTCCTGAGTATATTTTCATTTGTTCCCGCTCTGGTTGTGGTTTTCGTCATGGACAAATGGGTCGGAAACCTCCTTTCAGAAAAGGAACGCCTGATCGGCGAACTGATGCTGATGACCTGCGGCTTTTTCATCGGAACAGCTATTGTACTTCGAATGGATATGCTGATGTGCATGTTTATCGTTCTGGCACTTTACACCTTTTTCAGAATGTACAGTGGCGAAGGAAAACCACGCGATTCGTGGCTGTTTCCGATCTTTGTATTCATGGCCTTATTTACCAAAGGGCCAATGGGAATAATTGTGCCTTTGGTGTCAATCGTCGTTTTCCTGATCCTGAAAAAAGAACTGAAAACCATTGGCAGATATTGGGGATGGAAAATGCTGACTGTATTACTAACCCTTTGCGGGGCGTGGTTTGCAGGAGTTTATGCTGAAGGAGGAAGTCAATACCTCAACAATCTGCTCTTTAATCAAACGGTGAACCGCGCTGTGAATTCGTTTCACCACAAAGAACCATTTTACTATTATTTTGTGACGATTTGGTATTCGCTGGCTCCGTGGTCGTTCCTGGTTATCGGAATTCTTTGGGTTGGTCTAAAAAAACGAATGGCATCAACTGATCTGGAGCGCTTCTTTCTGGCTATTACGATTTCAACATTCGCAATTTTATCACTTTTCAGCTCCAAACTGGCGGTGTACCTGCTCCCGGCTTTCCCATTCTTTGTCTATCTCTCATTGTTGTGGTTCAAAAAGTTAGGTTCGCCCAGATGGATGTACATTCTAGTTGGTATTCCGGCCGGGTTACTATGCATTGCTTTGCCGGGAATAATCATAGCGCAATATTTTATCAACATCAGTGCATTAAGTTCCTCTTATATGGTGCTTTTCGCAGCTCTTATACTTTCCGGAACGGGAATTTTGACACTGAAATATTTGTATAAACACCATCTGAATGTTGGTATAACTACGATGGGCACCGGTATATTGCTTGCCGTTTTTACGGTATCGTTAGCTCTGCCACAGTACAATTCAATGATCGGGCTCAGCCAGTTATGCAATCAGGCCAAAGAAACAGCGACGAAAAAAGGTGGGGTGAACTACTATTATTGCGAAATGACCAAAGGCAATAACCTGGAAGTTTACCTGGGTAAACCGCTTGAAATGTTAGAAATAAGCGATCTGTACAAAACAAATAAAATAAAAACACCAGCAATTCTATTTACCTGGAATAAAGCCATTGAGCGAAATGACTCCATTCAGGTATTTATTAAAGGTAAGAAAACCTGCCAGACAGGAATTTACTACTATGTAGAAATAGAATAAAAAAGTAGACTATGAAAATTTTAGTAACAGGAGCCGCCGGTTTTATCGGATTTCACACGGTAAAGCATTTTGCAGAAAAAGGGAACCGTGTCGTCGGGATAGATAACATCAATACTTATTACGATGTTGAATTGAAATATGCCCGTCTGGCTGAGACCGGAATCAGGAAAGAACTCATAAAAAACCACCAGTCGGTAGAAAGCACAATGAACCCCATTTACAGGTTCATTAAAGCCGACCTTCAGGATAAAGTATTTATCGACAAGCTTTTTGCAAATGAGCATTTTGATGTTGTTTGCCATTTGGCAGCCCAGGCCGGTGTCAGACACTCCATTGAAAACCCTTATGCTTACATCAATTCCAACATTATCGGGTTTATGAATATCCTGGAGGCATGTCGTTTTTACCCGGTTAAACATTTGGTATATGCCAGTTCGAGCAGTGTTTATGGGATGAATAAAAAGGTTCCGTACAGCGAGTCAGATCAGGTCGATTCCCCGGTCAGCCTGTATGCCGCAAGCAAAAGATCGAACGAACTGATGGCCCATACATACAGCAAATTATACAACATTCCGGTCACAGGGGTTCGTTTCTTTACCGTTTATGGCCCTTGGGGAAGGCCCGATATGGCGCCGTTTTTATTTATGGATTCGATCGTAAACCAGAAACCAATTAAGGTTTTTAACTACGGAAAGCTTTCGCGCGATTTCACCTACATCGATGATATTATTGAGGGATTATCTGTAATTATCAACCACGCACCGGTTGGTGAAATTCCAAATAAAATCTACAACATTGGAGCAGGGAGGCCAGTTCAGCTTCTCGATTTTATTGTTGCCATCGAAAATGTGACAGGCAAAACAGCCATCAAACAAATGGTTGAGATGCAGCCTGGCGATGTTTATCAAACCTACGCCGATACCACAGCGCTCGAACAGGAACTACACTATAAGCCCCATATATCTATTCTGGAAGGAATTAGCAAGTTATATAATTGGCATTTAAGCTATACGAAAAATTTTGAGCGAGGACTTCCATTTAACTAAACATGAATTTCAAAAGAATTTAAAAATTAAGAAAAATGAAAACTATAGAAGAACAATTTATGCAGATATTTATGTTCATGGGTATTCCGAAAGAAAAAATCAAGATAGAATCCTCATTTGTTGACGACTTTGATTTTGATGAACATCAATTAATCTGCCTTGCCTTATATATCGACATTTTCTTCAAGGTAAACGTTAAGGAATCTGATTACAATGAGATTATTACGGTTGGTGATGCAATTGATCTAGTTAAGAAAAGACTCAATAATTAATAAACTCTATTAATGGACCTAATGCACAAGTTATCATTTAAGGCTTCAATTCTGAAGATTCTGACGTTCAGTTTTGCACTGGGGTTCTCGTTTATTGGTGCAGCTCAAGAACCAGATCAAAAGGTCAAAAGCCCTAAGATTGCACTTGTTTTGAGTGGTGGCGGGGCGAAAGGCTTTGCGCATATTGGTGTGCTTAAGGTTTTGGAAAAAGAAGGTATTCCAATTGATCTGATTGTTGGAACCAGCATGGGAAGCTTGGTTGGAGGCATTTATTCTCTTGGCTACAATGCTTCGGAACTGGAGTCGTTGGTTAAATCGCTCAATTGGGAAACTACACTCTCAGATGATGTTCCAAGAGCATTTCTGTCGAAGAATGACCAGATGCTCAAACAGCGGTATATCTTTTCACTCCCAATCGATGGGAACAAAAAGATTAGTCTGCCACAAGGATTTATCAAAGGGCAAAATGTAATCAACATCTTTTGTGGCCTGTCCGGAAATGTTTCTACAGAAGCTGATTTTTCAAAATTTCCGATTCCTTTTGCCTGCGTGGCTACCGATTTGGAAACAGGTAAAGAAGTTGTATTAAAAAACGGATTTTTACCAACTGCCATGTTTTCAAGTATGGCGATTCCTATTGCTTTCCAGTCGTCAGACTATGATGGGCTATTGCTAGCGGATGGTGGTATGGTTAACAACTTTCCTACCGATGTGGCCAAACAAATGGGTGCAGACATAATTATCGGAGTTGACATTCGAAATGATTTTTTTGATCGTGAAAATCTAAAATCACTGGATAATGTTGTTAATCAGATGATCGGTTTTTTTGATCAATCAAAAGACTCGATCAACAATAGCCTTTGCGATCTGATTATCCAGCCCGATATTAAAGGTTACTCTATGACAAGTTTCACCAACGAAGCCGCAGATACGCTGATTTTAAGAGGTGAAAAAGCGACTCTCAAAATCAAAAGCCAAATTCGTGAACTCAAAGCTAAATATCTGCTCGATGCGCCTGAGAAATCGCGGAAGTTGGTTAAGCCCGACAAATGGTACATCACCGACCTGACTTTTACGGGCAATTATCATCTTGATGAAGATTTTCTGCGAAAAACGCTCAATATGGAAATTCCAGGTAATTATTCGCCGGAGGAAATCAAAACGGCTATTGACCGGATTTATGGTCTGGGTGGTTTTGACCGGATTTATTACAATTTAATCGATACTGAAAATGGGAAATCGCTGAACTTAACTATCACAACCAGAAAGGTTTTCACTCAAAATGTTGGCTTTAAGGCGAACACCACCGATGCTGCGGCAATCCTGATAAATACAACGCGGAAAAACTACAAAAATGTATTTGGACTTTTATCAACCAGCGCCGAATTGTCGGTAAATCCCGGTTTAAGCATCATAGCCGAATCGAATAAAACGAACTTGCCCACCATTGGCATTAACATTAAGGGCAAATATCAAAATTATAATATTTTTAATGATGGTAATAAGATTTACGAAGCCAATATATTTTATACTTCAGGATCGCTCTATTTTTATAAGCCTTTCTTGCACCATTTTGACATAGGGATGGGAATTCAGGAAGAATATTATCATGGCGATATTTTTAGGAAAGACAACAGTCTGACAACAGTAAGTAAAACTGATTTTTTCCTGACCAATGCCTATTCTTATTTGTCGTTTGATTCGATGGACGATTTCTATTTTCCCACTAAAGGAACCAATCTGTATGCGGAATTTTCGATGATGGCTGACTTCAAAAAAACAAGTGAGGTTAGTCCGGTAGCCCTGTTCAAAATGAAGAATGTTATACCACTTGATGAAAACGCCTCTTTGCTTTTCGACCTGTATGGACGTGCCTTGTTTAATTCTGACTTCCCGGTTATCCGGAATACTCTTGTGGGGGGAGAGTCCTATTCGCAATACTTTAACTACCACTTACCATTCGTTGGACTCCCGGCTGTAAGTATTACCGAAAGGTACACTTACATAAGCTTAATTGGGCTGAGGTTGAAAATTGCAAAATCTCAATATGTTTCGTTGTTGCTTAACGGAATGTGGCAAGATACCGATATGATCTTTCGGGAAGGAGTTGAGGCTATTTATGGCGGGGGCATCAGGTATTCTTTAAAAACAATGTTGGGGCCGTTGGATGTGACAACAGGATATTCCGGGTCAACTGATAAACCCACTTTTTCGGCCAGTTTCGGGATGTATTTTTAAAACAGGAAATAATCGTAATTAAATTTTAATAGTTATGAAAAGCTTAAAAAATAATCTTGTAAATGCGGCAGTAAATAATGCTATATCTAACAAAACGGTTAGATATATAGCCGTCAAAAAGTTGGAGGAGCAGATTCGCGAATCAATCCTTAATGATCAATCACTCCTTTTTTACGAAGAAAAGCTTGACCGTTATTACTTCGTTAGTTCTGTTGTAAGACAGGTAAGCAAATGTTTAGATCGCAAATTTATCAGTAAAGATGTGGCTCTCAGAATGGTGAAAGTATTTATGAGCGATTCATTTAAAATTAATCGGAAAGCACATTTAACCGACATAAAATATGAGTACGAGAAAAAATATGGTGAATATCCCCCAAAGTTTCTGGTATTATCTCCAGAAAAATCTTGTAATCTGGAATGTGTTGGTTGTTATGCTTCATGCAGTCCCGGAAAAAGTACACATCTTGATTTTGAACTAACAAGACGTATCGTTAAGGATGCTCATGATATATTGGGTAGTCGTTTTATAACCATTAGTGGAGGAGAACCATTAATGTATCAAAGTCAGGGTAAAACCATAATTGACATTTTTGATGAATTTAAGGATATGTTCTTCCTCATGTATACAAATGGTACATTAATAAATCAAAAAACAGCTAAGAAACTGGCAACGCTGGGAAATGTTGTTCCCCTTATTTCTGTTGAGGGCTATGAACAAGAAACAGACGAAAGGCGAGGGGAAGGTGTACATAAAAAGATTAGGGAAGCTCTTGAAAATCTGAGAGCTGCAGGTGTCCCATTTGGTATATCGGTAACTGCAACGTCAAAAAATTATGAAATTCTGCTTACTGATGAATTCTATAAATATTATTTCGAAGAAATGGGCGCAACTCACATGTGGCAATTTCAGCTAATGCCTATCGGTAAAGGCAAAGATGTAATGGATTTGATGATTACTCCCAAGCAGCGGGTTGAGCTTTACAAAAAATGGGAATATGTCGCACGAACCTTACGTTATCCGATGGCCGATTTCTGGAATTCGTCATCTCTTTGTACAGGGTGTTTGGCCTATGGTCGATGGAATGGATATTTCTACATTGATTTTGAAGGGAAAATTACACCGTGTGTATTTGTTCCATATTATGTGGACAAAATTCAGGATATCTATGCAAAAGGAGGAACCTTGGCTGATGCCCTCCAATCAGAATTCTTCAAAAACGGCAGAAGGTGGCAAAAGGACAAAGGTTTTGCAAAAACAAGCCATCAGGGAGAATATTTAATGATGCCATGCTCTATCCGTGATAATTACGAAAATTTTCGACAAAATATTCTGACAATTGATGCGATGGGAACGGATAAAGAAGCCGAAGATGCTTTAAAAGATGAAGAATATAGGAAAATAATGATTCAATACGATAGCGAATTGGATTTACTAACCCAAAAAATTTTTAACAGAAAGTATAGAAAATCATTGAATCCTAAAGCTATATAGTGAATCCAACAAAGATGTAATACAATAATGACCTATGTATTAGGTCGTTACTAGGTAAGACAATAAGGTTATTTGAATAAATCAAAATGATATGACTTTAGAAAAATATATGATGGGATTGATTGTAATGTTCCTTTTTTTTAAATCGGCAACAGCTCAGCCTTTTGAACGTTCAGCTAAATATCAAATCTCTGTTTGGGGAATGAATATTGGCGAATTCACAGTAGATCAAAAGATGGAAGGTGAAGACATTACAATTAATGCTGTTACCGATGTTTATGTCAGGATGATCTTTTCATACCAAGTGAAATACATACAGCACAGCTTGTATCGACATGGGATTTTATGGAGTTCGCATGTAAAAACCTTAAAGAATGGCAAAATCAACTCAAATACACGTTTGGATCGGCAAACCGAAAATTATCTATTGACAAAAGACGGCGATGCAACAATAATTAATGGCGACATTACTTATAGTGGTAGCTTACTTTATTTTCAGGAACCAACGCAAATTAACTGTATTTACAATGAAAGGAATGGAGAAAAAAATACGATTAAAAGCTTAGATGGCCACACTTACGCTATTGTAGATATGAAAGGGAGTAAAACAAATATATATGAGTATGAGAATGGCATCCTGATACGAGCAGAACTTATTCACACATTAGCCACAATTCATTTAAAACGCATCGTATAACCTGAAAAAATGCTAAAAAATCAGTTGTATAACTCTTAATACTCTATTTATTATGATTTTTCATTCTGCCATACAGCCAATCTATCTACTATTGCCATTGCTTGGCTTAATCATAGGCGTACTTGGGTCGATGCTTGGAGGCGGTGGTGGGTTTTTCTTTTTGCCCGTATTACTACTTCTTTTACATGTGCCGTCCCAAACGGCAGTAATTACGTCATTGGTTGCCACTCTTCCTATTTGTATTGCAGGTACGTTCAGCCATTATCAAAAAAACAACATTAATTTTCATATGGCAATTCTGTTTGCCTTATCTGGGATCGCAGGAGCTTTTATAGGTGCAGAAATTACCAGTAAGATTAATTCAGATCAACTCAAAATTGCCTTTGGAATTTATTCTGTATTGATAGCTGTAAATATGGGCTTTGCCACCTGGCAAAAGAAAAAAACCGAAAGTCAGGAAAAAGGTCTAGGCAAATCGTCAGGATTATCCAAAATAACAAAGGGTTCATTTTTTGGATTCTTTGCGGGGATCATTACCGGAACCTTTGGAACAAGTGCGACCGCGCCTGTCTTGGCTGGCTTATTATCGATGCGTATGCCATTTAAAATAGTTATCGGGACTTCTCTTTTGATTGTTTTGGTAAATACAATTTTTGCCATTAGTGCACACTTCCTGATTAATAAAATTGACTTCACCCTGGTAATTTTTCTTACTGCTGGCTCTGCTATTGGTGCACTGATAGGTCCAAGGTTGTTGATGAAAGTTAAGATAGACAGCAACGAAAACAAGTTAAGATATTGGTATGCAGCAGTAATGTTTGCAATTGGGCTTTTAATGATTATAGATTAATAATTACAGAAAAAAATAACGTGATGATTCGTACAATTTATTTTATAGTCCTTGCATATTTCCTGATCGGAGGGATTGGGTTTTACTTTATTGACAGGAAAAAAGAACCGAGCGTTGTACATAAAGACAGAGTTAAATTTATTGTTTATTTCATTATTATAAATACACTCTTCCTGAGCATCACACTCTATCCTTTGGCGTTTATGTATTTATCGGTTTTAATTATTGGAGGCGGATTTTATGAGCTAATAAAATTGTTCCGTAAATCAGGATACGCAAAAAAAACATTCTTTCAATTCTCGGTTTTTCTTTTTGGAATCCTCTCTCTCGGTTTTTTCTTTTTTGGGAGCCTTGAAAAAGAGTTAGTTCTGTTCACATTCCTAATTCTATCAATTTTCGATAGTTTTAGTCAAATAAGCGGACAACTTTGGGGAACCAGAAAAATATTACCTGAAATAAGTCCGAATAAAACATTGGGAGGTCTGATCGGAGGTACAGCCATTGCTCTGGTTAGCGCATTACTGCTTCTGGATCTTACGACCCGCCCACTCCACAAAACATTGTTCCTATCTGTTGGTATTGTCTTTTTTGCCTTTGGCGGAGATGTAGCAGCATCTATTTATAAACGGAAATTTGGAGTGAAAAATTTCAGTGAGCTGATCCCTGGTCACGGTGGAATTCTCGACAGGTTTGATAGCCTGATTGCTGGTGGGGCATGGGTTGCTTTAAGTGTTTGTGTGTTTGACATTTGAAAATAAGTTAAAGAGAGGTTGAGATGACAAATTTAATTGTACTATCGTTTATTTATTTGACGGGAATTAGTCTTCTTCTGGCGTTTAATGAGTTAAATTACAGGCGACTTGGAGTGAAAGGCGAGATAACCCGAAAGTTTGCTCATTTTACCTCAACATTGGCAACTGTTCCATTTCCTTATATATTTACCTCGCACTGGTACGTCTTGGTTTTGGCACTAATCTTTTTTGCGGTCCTATTCATAACCCAAAACGGCAAACAGCTTAAATCTATTCATGATATTGAAAGAAAGTCGATAGGAAGTTATTTATTGCCACTTTCCATCTATAGCACATTTCTTATTTCCTGTTTGCTCCAGAATAAATTCGTTTACATTCTTCCGATGTTGATTCTTGGCATTTGTGACCCCATGGCTGCAATACTTGGTATTAATATTAAGAATTATAACGGCCGAATAAAGTTATTTGGTCACAAATTTCAAAAGACATGGCTCGGGTCTGGGGCATTTTTAGTTACAAGCTTTTTAATCAGCTTGATAGCACTTTATTTTCACCTTGCAGTATTCGACTTGAAAACATTTTGTCTGGCATTACTAATCGCTGTAACAAGTATGTTGGGCGAATTATTTAGCTGGCGTGGTTCAGATAATCTAACCATTCCATTAAGTGTCGTGCTGATACTGGTGCTCTTTCTTTGATCAATATCTATATAAACAAATCCTAAAGAACAGAAACAGAAAACAGTAAATAGTTTGTATATGAAAAGAATAATAATCAACGGGGCAAATGGATACGTTGCCTCCAATTTTATAAATGAATTGCTCCTTAATAATTATGAAGTAATAGCGCTGGTTCGGGAAAGTAAAAAGCAATGTCCATCCGAAAGAATGGGAAACGTACTTGCCGAAATCAATGATCGAAAATATACAAAACCAGAAAATCTGCAAGTTTACGGATATTCATTGATCGAAGAAAATTTTTCTCTTTCGGAAAAAGCATTGACTGACATTTTCAGCAAAAGTTCCGACTATTTTCATTTTGCGGCCAGCCTGAAATATGATTTCAAGTCGAGAGGCGAAATATTCGAAACCAATCTCATAGGAGTAGAAAATTCGATAAATGTATTTTCGAAATATGGTAGCATGAATTCCAGATTTTTCTTTGTCAGTACGGTGTATTCTTGCGGTCGTATTTCCGAACTGTTCCTAGAAAATTTCTATGATAATGAAGATATTTCCTCGTTTCGAAATTATTACGAGCAATCAAAACGGTGGGCGGAAAATATTGTTCGGGAACATATTGAGGACAAGCATTTAAATGGGCATGTTTTGCGTTTGTCGCAGGTTGTTGGAAATAACAAAACCGGTGTGACGAAAACTGATTATGGCATTTTCGACTTTGCCAAAAGGATTTATGGTCTGTCGAATAAACATCCTGATCAAACAATCAGGGTACGAATCGACCCGGATTCGACCCAAAATCTCATATCTATTGACACGGTTACCGATTATTTATTAAAGATAGTTAAAGTTGAGCAACTGCCTGTTATAATTAATCTTGCCGCAAAGAAATCGCAAAAAAACATTGATATAGTAAATAGTCTTAACAAGTTACTCCCTGTAAAAATTATTCCGGATAAGTTGCTGGAGACAACAGCAATGACTGCGTTTGAACGGATGGTTTCTATTGGTATGTCATTTACAGGAAGTTATGCTGAGACAAATCTGAGGGTTGACACAAAGAATTTAGACGGAATTGCAGAAACTGGAATTAACGAAGTTGATGAAGATTCGATATTCCATATGCTTGAATATTTTATTGACAGGTTGGAAGAAAAGAAAAGAAACAGGATTGTCAATCCTGTATATTGCAGTGGATCAGATGATTTTGGCTGATTTTGCGGATAATCTCATGAGTGAATTTATTGGATCAATAGAAATAATATCTAAAGTTTAGTTAAATGAAAAAAATTATAATTAAAGGTGAGAGTGTTTTAAACGTACCTAACCTGATTAGTTTATACCGGCTCTTAATTTTCCCTGTGATATTATACTTAGCTGTTTCGGGACAGGAGCAATGGTATGTAGTTCTTTTATGTATTAGCCTGATCAGTGATGTGCTTGATGGAAATATCGCCCGCATTTTTAAACTACAGACCAATTTTGGTGCTGCACTTGATAACCTGGCCGATATGTTTACATATGCGATGGCCTTATTAGGCTTATTCCTTTTCAAATGGACTGAAATTGAACCCCATGCCTGGATTTTATATTTATTCCTTTCAGTTTTTGTTATCAGTTACATCATCGCTTTTTATCGTTTCGGAAAAATTCCTGGATTGCACCTCTATTCAGCTGTATTGGCTGGATATATACAGAGTGTATTCTTTTTTGTATTGTTTGTCTTTGGTTTCTATCCCTGGATGTATTATCTGGCTGTCGGCTGGGGTGCTATTGCATATGTAGAGAAGATTCTTGTATTGTTCAAACTAGACGATATAAGGATTGGTGTTAAAGGACTATACTGGCTAATGAAAAGAAAAGGGAACGGTTAATTTGATTGTTAAGAATGTTAAAAAAAATAATCATATCTATTATCTTGATACTGGTCGCTTTTTCTTCGTTGATGGCACAGAACATAATGGGCCGTGTGGAAGATGAAAAAAGCAAAGAGCCCATTCCGTCGGCATACATTCGTATTAATGGAATGCACAATAAAGTGACAATAACCGACATGGTTGGGAACTTTAAGCTGTTGGCTTCTACTAAAGATACTCTTTATATTTCTTCCGTTGGGTATATTCTGAAAAAGGTTCCGGTAACAGATTTCGTAAATAACAAGCTCGTCATCAACATGAAAGAGGATGTTATTTCACTCGATGAAATTACCGTTAAGCCTAAAGTACCCAGGGCTAAAGTGTTGTTCAATGAAATAATTAAGCGCAAAAAAGAAAACAGGCAGAAGATGGCCGAAATGAGAAGCTATAAAGCATTAGAAACTATCACGGTATATTCGGCCGTCGATTCTACTTCGCGGATAACCAGGGCTTTTCACGATTTGGATGAAGTTACTGTGAAAATGGACAATTATTCATTGAGGTTTTCCCCGATATTTCTTTCAGAAAAAGCAATAAAGGTTGATAATGATAGCATTAATGTTGCCTACCAGAAAAAGGATGGCATTTTTCCGCAGTTGAACCAGGCTTTTGAAAGCTTAATCCTAAACAATGTTGTTGTTGACCTTGATTTTTATAAAGAACAGATTTCAATTCTCGATAGGGGTTTCATTTCTCCACTTGGCAATACAGCGCCGCTATATTACAACCTCTATCTAAATGACAGTACAACAATCGATTCGGTGAAATATTTTAATTTTTCGTTCGTACCCAAAAATAAGTTTAACCAGTTATTTACCGGCCATTTCACCGTGGAAGATGGTAGTTTTGCGCTAACCCATATCGATGCCTATATTTCGAAAGATGTGAACCTGAATTTCGTTAATGGATTTGAAGGTCACGTAACCTATAAAAAAATCGCACCTGACATATGGTTTTACGACAATCAAAAGATTGGAATAAACCTTACGTTTAACCTGAATAATGACTCGCTTTCCAAATATAGTTCGCGGCGCCTGGAACAGGTATCTAAAGGCAATTGGCTGATTAACAGAATAACACAATACTCAACTTCCCAGCGCCTTAACGTGACAAATGCGAGTGACTGGAAAAACAGGCCCGAGTTTTCTTCCGATCAACTGAATACTAACGCTTATGCGCGTGTGGACAAGCTAAAAAAACATGAAATCGTTAAGAACATTGACCGGATTGGAGGAATGGTTTTGACCAGCTATGTAAAAGCCGGAAAAATTGACGTTGGTCCGGTGTATGACATTTACAGTACAAACATGATCGAAGGCAGCCGGTTCTCCGTTCCGCTAAGAACAAGCGAAAAAGTAAGCAAATATTTCTCGGTTGGCGGATTTTTGGGGTACGGCACTAAAATCAACGATTTTAAATATGGATTGAATTTGGTTTATCAGCCCTTGAAAACGGATAAATTTCTTTTAAGGTTTAATTATTCCGACGATTATAACCTGGTTTCGCAGGATAAATACCTTCGGTTTATTAAAAATAATCCCAACAACAAAGGTACAGGCAACTTCATAGCCATATTTACAGGGAGGGAACGAAATCCGTACTTGAAAGAAGAGCGGAACTATGAACTAAGAATGGAATACAATGCACCAAACAGCGTTCATTTTGAGGTGTCGCCCTACTTCATGAAAAGCATTAGTACCTCTTATGTTCGTTTTGTATATAATTCGATCGATTACCCGCGGTACAACAACTATGGAGTCTTTTTCGATCTGAAACTTACTTTTGGCCAGAAATTCGACAAATATTATTTCGACCGGGTTTATTACGTTAATCCAATTCCTGTGGTAAATCTTTGCCTGGACCTAGGCCAAACCTTGTTGCCAGACGGAAGTATGAAAAGTTCCGGAATGTACTCCCAGTTTCATGGTTCAATACAGGGACGGGTGAACATGGGACAGATTTTTATGAATTACATCGTTAATGCCGGTTATTTGTTCGGAAAGGCTCCTTTCGATCTGTTGGATCAGCCGGTTGGCTCAATGTCGCTGGGATATGCGAAAGACCGGTTTAATCTTCTGCATTTTGCCTCATTTGCTCATAATTTGTATTCTAATACGCACATTTATTTTAATGCTGGAGGAGTTCTTCTGAATAAGATTCCGATAATAAGAAAATTCAAACTGCGCGAAATTATTTCGGTCAAATGCCATTACGGTACATTGAACAATTCCTACAAAGGTGTATTTGATTTGCCCGGATATTTTTCGAACAGCTATAAAGAACCCTATACCGAAGTTGGATTCGGTATAACAAATATTTTCAAGGTATTACGTTTCGAGTATGTGACTCAATTGAGCAGTACCTACCGAAACAAAAGTTTTACCGACAACAGCGGGTTCCGTTTCCGTGCTGAAATGAGTTTCTGATATGGTACAGGTTATCTTTAAACAACAACTCTGAGGTTATGAAAAATTTAAAGGGAAAAGTCGTCTGGATCACTGGTGCATCATTTGGTATTGGTGAAGAATTAGCCTATGCTTTTGCCAGGGAAGGTTCATTTTTAGTCCTGTCAGCTCGAAACAAAGAAAAGCTGGAACAGGTCAAAGTCACGTGTTTGGAAAGTACACCGAAATGTTGGGTTCAACCCGTAGATCTCTCAGACACCAGTCAATTGGAGAGTGTGGCTGAAAACGTTTTGGCATTAACAGGCCGGATTGATTTGTTGATTAATAATGCAGGCCGAAGTCAACGCTCTCTGGCCAAAGAAACATCGCTTGAGATCGACCGGAATATTATGGAACTTAATTTTTTCAGTGTGGTGGCTTTAACCAAGCTCGTCTTACCGCAAATGTTAAAAAACGGGTCAGGACAGATTGTTGTTATAAGTAGCATCTCCGGTAAATTAGGCTTTCCCATGCGAACAGCTTACGCGGCCTCCAAACATGCAATACAAGGTTATTTTGAATCGCTCAGGGCAGAATTGATTAACGACAATATCAAGATAACTATCGTTTCTCCTGGAAGGATCAAAACGAATATCTCAGTAAATGCCCTGACTAAAGATGGTTCGGCTTACAACAGGATGGACGAAGGCCAGGCAAATGGAATGCGTGCAGGATTATGTGCTGCCAAAATAGTAAAAGCTATAAAAAGAGAAAGAAAAGAGTTCTTAGTGGGTAAAACGGAAATTCTTATGGTACACATAAGGCGGTTTTTGCCAGCTCTATATTATAAATTGGTTACGAGAATTAAAAATTAGAACTTCAGAATTACAAAAATCAGATTGAAATGAGAAAAAATATTTGTGGCATTCAACAGATCGGTATTGGAGTAAAAAATGCTAAAGAAGCGTGGAAATGGTACCGACAAGCATTTGGAATGGATATTAAAGTATTCGAAGATACGGCTACTGCCAAGTTAATGAAACATTACACTAATGGGGAGGAATGTGATCGCTATGCAGCTTTAGCCATGAATATGGAAGGAGGTGGTGGATTTGAAATTTGGCAACACACTGAAAGGAATCCGAATCCGCCGTTCTTTGAAGTCAAACTAGGAGATTGTGGGATATTTATTTGTAAAATAAAATCAAGGAATATAAAGAAATCTTATCGTGGGCATAAAGAAATGGGATTATCAATATTGGGAGGTTTAATGCCTGATCCTATTGGTAATTTACACTATTACCTCAAAGATCCTTATAATAATATTTTTGAAGTTGTAGAAGAAAAGGAAACCTATATGAAGCAAAAATCATTAACCGGTGGCGTTGCTGGTGTTGTGATTGGTGTTTCAAATATTGAAGAAGCATTAAAGGTTTACTCAGAGATTCTTCAGTATGATACAATTGTTTATTACAAAACGGATATTTTTGAGGATTTCGAAGTATTACCTGGAGGAAATGAAAGATACCGTCGCATTTTATTAAAGCATGAACCACGGACTGGTCCGTTTAGTAAATTGTTGGGACCGACTCAAATCGAATTGATTGAACCAATAGACCGAAAGCCTGTGAAAATATTCCAGGACCGGATATGGGGTGAACTTGGTTATATTCACTTGTGCTTCGACATTATTGGAATGGATTTATTGGAAAAAGAATGTCAGCAGAAGAATTTTCTCTTTACAGTAAACAGTGCTGATAGCTTCGATATGGGTGTTGCTGCCGGGCACTTCTCATATATTTCTGATCCGGACGGAACGCCCATTGAATTTGTTGAAACACATAAGGTACCCATTATTGAGAAACTTGGTTGGTATATGAATCTGAAAAGCAGAGATCCTAAAAAATCACTACCTGACTGGATGATAAAAACCTTAATATTCAATCGTGTAAAATGACAGAACAACGTTTCAGTTTCAAGAAAGCCGGTTGAGAAAAAGCGAATAATTAAAGAAAGGATTCTTTTCGGTTCCAGTATAAGATTTATTGAACAGAAAAAGAAGTGTCATGAAAAAAAATCGTTATGTTTTATTGGAGGAGGTCGAATTACAGGCATTTTTTTACAGGCTTTTGTAAACAAAAAAGCAATATTCGGCTCTATTTCAGTTTTTGATATTAATACTGAAATTCTTGCGGCTCTAAAATTTAAATTTCCGTTCGTTCAGGTGATGAAATCAATAGAAGAATGTGCCAGAAAAGACGTTGTTTTTCTGGCGCTCTACCCACATGTAATTATGAGAACTCTTCAGCAAATAAAAGATGTTGTTACTGAGCAAACCATTCTTATTTCGTTGACTGCCAAAATCACGATTGAACAAATATCGTCAGTTGTCAAGTGCCAGCAAATTGTGAGGATTTTACCCACAGCCATTTCGTTTATCAATCAGGGATATAACCCAGTGACATTTAAACAAACAATGTCTGGATTTCAGAAATGGTCTGTCTTGGAAATGTTGAACTTCCTGGGGCATGCTTTTGAAACTTCTCAAGAAAAACTGGAAGGCTATGCTGTAATTTCATCGATGTTACCTACTTATTTTTGGTTTCAATGGCACGAAGTTGAGATGATCGGAACTCAGTTTGTCCGAATGTCGTGAAAGTGTATACGAAACCATGTATGGGGCACTGAATGCCATGTACTGATCGGGAATGGAACCGAAAGATCTGATGGATCTGATCCCTTCAAAACCACTAAGTGAAAATGAAGAACAGATTAAAGCTATTTACAGGGAAAAACTAAATGAAACATACCATAAGATTAAACCTTCAAAATAATCAGGATTCCATTTTTCTGAAAGGAGATGGAATCCCAACAGGATTTACTATATCAGTTAAGTCTTCAATGCATTACGGTGCTAGGTTTGAGAAACCAAATTGTATTGAAAAGGAATAAATCAGAGTAAGCCAACTTCAATAAAAATGAAAAATAGTGAAGTAGTTACCACGGTATTTGTATTTGTGCAATATTTCGTATTCCGCTTAGAATGTCACACATGTTTTATAGAATGACTACCAACGTTATTATTGTCAGAACATTAATCATATGGTGAAAACAGAAACCAATATAATGAATGCAATTTTTCGAAGGATGATAGGTCCTGTCCAGTATCTATTAATAGCTATTTGTTTTGTGTCATGCGATTTGATTGAATATCATCCCTATGATCTGGAATCCAGAAATCAATCGTCAAATCTGAATCTGAAAAACATAAATATTCTCAAAGAAAGCGATGACAATGAAGATACGGTGAGATTTATTTTTATGGGAGATACCCAACGCCATTATGATGAAACTGAAGATTTTGTTAAAGCGATCAATAAACGAAATAATATTGATTTCGTTATTCATGGTGGAGATATTACCGATTTTGGGATGAGCAAAGAATATCTCTGGATTCATGATATCATGAAGAACCTTAAAGTTCCTTATGTTGCACTGATTGGAAATCATGATGTGTTGGGGCATGGGAAGGACGTATATGTGAAAATTTATGGTGATTTAAACTTTTCATTCGAGTTTAGAAAGACCCGGTTTATATGTTTGAATACAAATGCTCTTGAATTTGACTACTCTACTTCTGTGCCAGATTTTGATTTTATGATGCGTTTTATGAATGATTCAACAAACATTAAACGAACCATTGTTGTAATGCATTCTCCTCCTTTTGATGACCAGTTCAATAATAATTCGGCTATCATGTTCAATAAGATAATCGAGAATTATTGGAATGTGGAATTTTGTCTTCATGCACATCTGCATAGCCAAAGCACTATAGATTATTTTAAAAATGGAATACTTTATTACGGTTGTGATGAAATTTCGAAACGCAGTTGCTTTGTTTTCACGCTAGTTGGCGATACATTTTCATACGAAATGATGAAGTTCTAACTATGAAGCAAATAACACTCGTCATATCATTATTATCATTACTTTGTGTAAATCAGGCCTGGGGAAGATTAGAAGATGATCAAAGGATTGAAAAATATAAGAAGAAATGGGATAATCTCATTCCAAGGCAAATAAAACTACAATATGCCGGATCGATGGGAATGTTTTCGTCCGGACCAGGATGGTATTATGGGGGAAAAAAACAGTGGGAAACAGACCTGCTTGTTGGATTTATCCCGAGAATGAACAGCGGTGAAGGCCATGCAACTATCACGTTAAAACAAACTTATACGCCATTTCAATATAATTTTAATAGCAGATTCTGTTATGAACCTTTATCCACTGGAATTTACTTCAATAAAATCTTCGGTGAATATTTCTGGAGTAGATTACCTGAAAAATATCCGAAAGGCTATTATTTCTGGGCAGTCAATACCCGGTTCCATGTCTTTTTAGGCCAAGCTTTAGCATTTAAATTTAGTGAAAAAAATGAAGGGAAGTCATTATCTTTTTTTTACGAGTTTAATACAAATGACCTTTATCTAATTAGTGCATGGAGCAATAAATCAATAGGATTAAATGATATTATAGGATTATCATTTGGACTAAGGTATCGAGTATTTTAAAGTTGGCGAAATTGGATTTAACCAATACTGAAAGCAGAATAGGTTACAATGAATATTATATAATAGATGATTTCTATTGCTCTAAGAAACTAATAACTTCTATGAAAAAAATATTGACTTTTATTGAATCAGTTTATGATCAGCTTGAAGACATAGAATGTCGTGAAGAGATGCCAATTGCTAACGCAAGTGCAGCTATTGCTATACTTGAAGATTCATTTGATAAGGTTAAAGCTTTGATTTCATCATATACCTTTAAAGATGAACCCGAAGAGATTCATTTCTTCAAAGTGACTAAACCTCAATTATTCAGTAAGCTTATTTATTACCAAAAAGTCGGCAGGATTGAAGCGTCACGTCCCGCTGGAAGTAATGCTGCTATAAAAGTATATTTAACAAAAGAGCTTGACAAGATTCAATGCTATTTTGAAAGAAATATTGATTTTTATAAATACTATCGGAATGGATACACCCATTTCGATAATTATTATTTTCTAAGAGGTAAGCCGGACATTCAACTGACATTGGATAGTTTTTATTTTGAGAGAGACCCTAAATTTTCTACGTGTTATGATTTCACAGTTGCTAAAGTAATAGCAAATGATATGCTAACTGTTCACATTAACAATGAGTTGGTCAAACTAGATAAGCAACCTGAAGAAGAATTGCCAACAGTTTCTTTTCCAAGAGTTAAAGAAACCTGGACTGGTAGCAAAACAGACCTGGTGGAGTTGCTTTATGCTTTACAGGAATCGGGTTGTTTCAATTTTGGAAAAATTTCACTCGTACGCCTGACTGGCTATCTTGAGAATGTGTTTAATATTAGTTTAGGAGATGTGTATCGTACCTATCTTTCGATTCGTGGTCGTGCTAACAGAACACAGTTTTTAGACCAATTGAAAGAGAGGCTAATTGCAAAAATGAATAAGGATGATCAAAAATAGCTGCTTCATATAACTCTACCAAGTTGTTTTTGTTGAGTTTATTAATTTTCCATTTTTTAAATCATTGAAAATAAAATATATAATAATTTTTCTTTCCAAAGTACAAACCAAGATATACCTTAGAATTTCGTCAGTTTAACCCTTCAAAATCAACGTTTATTGTGGCATTTTTAGCATTCTTTGAATGAATTTAGCCACCACCAAGATTTCTTTTCGTGAATTAAGAAAAGGTCAATCTCTGATTCATTAATTGACGCAGGTTTTCAAATTGATAAAAAAAAAGTTTATTCAACTTGGCCTTTTGAAATATCTCAAGTTTTGACTTTTGTGGCAAAACGATTTGTTATGGAAGTCATTACAGTTGAATCGAAGGCATTTAAAGAACTGGTTGCAAAGATTGACATCATTGCCCAGTTTGTAGCTGAATACCAATCCGTAGATGTGATTAATCCCGAAGAGGAGTGGATTGACAGTTTCGAGGTCTGCTCTTTTTTAAATATTAGCCAGCGCACACTCCAGCGTTTGAGAGCCAAAGGTGAGATTACTTATTCGGTAATGGCAGGAAAAACATACTACACCATTGCAGAAATCAAGCGGGTTTTAAGTGAAAGACGCATTCGCAGTAGTGAAGAAGCCTTACAAAATCTAATCAGCAATTATCAGCACCATGTTCAACAAAGAAGAACTCCTAAAACGAACAAATAATGGTCTGGATGTTTTCAGATATTATATTCCGGGTCAATGGAGGGTTGGACGGAACTTTCTGAATCCATTTTACGACGATCACAAAGCATCCTGTAATGTATTTTTTGATCGTAAAAACGGATGTTACCGGATTAAAGATTTCGGCAATGACGATTTTAGTGGCGATTGTTTCTTTTTAGTTGGCAAGATTAAAAATTTGGATTGTAAAAATTCAAAAGAGTTTGTCAAGATTTTACAGACAATCAATCGTGATTTGAATTTGGGTTTACAGGCAAACGATAGCTCATCAATAATACCTATTCTGCCAGTTACAAAATCTGGTCAGAAGTTGGAACAGGCTGCTGAACCGAAAAAAGCAAAACCCTTCAGTGTTAATCAACAAAGCTTTTCTTCCCAAGAGCTTTTGTTTTGGAAACAATACGGCATTACTCCAGAGATATTGAAATCTTATAAAGTGATTTCCCTAAAGGAATTCCAAAGTGAGAACAATGATGGCAAACCCTTTTCTCTCAAATCTTCGGAACAGGAACCCATATTCGGTTATTGTGGAAAACGTTACGTCAAAATCTATCGGCCTTTTTCAGAAATCCGCTTTTTGTACGGTGGTGATTTTGGTGAGAACTATTGTTTTGGGCTGGAACAATTGCCTATTAAAGGGGATACTTTATTCATTACCGGAGGAGAGAAAGACGTTTTATCGCTTGCAGCCCGCGGGTTTCATGCAATATGCTTCAATAGTGAGACTTCTGCGATTCCCGATACGATTATCCGGAAGCTGTCACATCGCTTTAAACACATTGTTCTGTTATATGATGTTGACAAAACAGGTCTGGATTCTTCCAGAAAACATCAACAGCAATTGTCCGAACTCGGGGTTAAGCGACTTATTTTACCTCTTTCAGGCAGCAAGACTGAGAAAGACATTTCCGACTATTTCAAAATCGGGAATACCCGGGAGAATTTCATCCAACTGTTCCTTGAATTTTTAGACACGTTATATAGCGAAACGATGGCTATTCTAAAACCATGTGAAATCGATTTTGGAAATCCCCCCATTCATTCAGAAATGATCATCTCTATCAACGGAGTTCCCATAGGGACACAGGGCAATTTGCTTGGTATTACAGGAGGGGAGGGAACCGGGAAAAGTAATTATGTGGGTAGCCTGATCGCAGGTATTATCAGGGAACAAGATACGATTGATACTTTGGGAACAAGTATTCTGGCCAATACAGAAAATAAAGCAGTCTTGCTTTATGATACAGAACAGTCGGAGGTTCAGCTATACAAGAATATATCCAATATACTGAAACGTAGCAAGCAGCATTCCATGCCATCCTGTTTCAAAGCGTACTCTCTAACAAGCATGTCGCGCAAAGAACGCCTGCAAGCCATTATACAAAGCATGGATAAGTTTTACTACCAATTCGGCGGTATTGCAGTTGTAGCAATCGATGGGATTGCTGATCTGGTGCGGTGTGCCAACGATGAAGCTGAAAGTGTAGCTGTCATTGATGAACTATACAGGTTAGCAGGAATATACAAAACCTGCATTATTGGGGTCTTGCATTTTGTTCCCAACGGCCTGAAATTACGCGGACACCTGGGATCAGAACTTCAACGTAAAGCCGCTGCTATTCTGTCCATCGAGCGGGACGACGATCCATTGGTGTCGGTGGTTAAAGCCCTAAAAGTTAGGGACGGAAGTCCTTTGGATGTACCGCTGATCCAGTTTGCCTGGGATAAGAAAGCCGGAATGCACACTTACTTTGGAGAGAAACCAAAGGAAGAAAAGGAAAAGCGTAAGAAAAACGAACTGGTAAGTGTTGCCCGTTCAATTTTTAGCAAACAACGACACTGCACCTATGTGGATTTGTGTGAACAAATCCAGACCATTTTAGATGTGAAGGAACGCACAGCCAAGAGCTACATCAAATTCATGCGGGATAACCAGCTTATTCTGAAAGATGCGTCCAATGCCAGTTATTTCATAATCGGACATTTTTAAGATTCAGGACTATGTTTATAGAAAAAAACCTTTTTGAAGCGTGGATGGAACGAATTATGGACAGGTTTGATATGATGGAAAGCCGCATCAATCAAAAAGAAAAACCACGTCACAAATTAAATGGCGAATTGCTGATGGACAACCAGGATTTGTGCTTTATGCTGAAAGTAAGCAAACGCACATTGCAACGCTACCGCAGTTCCGGGAAACTCCCTTTTAAACGAATTGAGCAAAAAACATATTACCTGGAATCTGATGTTCATTCTTTTATCCGGAGCCACTTTGAAGGAGATAATACTAAAAGCAAAAAATAATATTGTATTGTTTTGAAAGACCGGTTATCATGTCCGCCTGCAACACTCTTTGCGTTTCCGTTCCACACCCCGAAACTTCACGCCACGCTGTCGCCTGGCGTGAAGTTTCGGGGTGTCACGTCCACTGCAAAGAAAGTCTCGGCGAAAAAGCAAGAGTACTTACAATGGCCGTACCCCTGCAACCGATTATAGAGCGCTATAAAAGCCCGTTTTTATCCGTTCCGTTTCCATTCACTGCTTCCCTTTGGCAAGTATTGCAGCCAATGTCGGCATTTGTTGTCATACGGCAAAGGTGCTTGCGGGTCTTCACGGGCAGTCAAGTTCAGGCCTTCGGTTTTGCAAAAATCTTCCTCTTTCCTTGCGGGCGAGCGTATTTGTTTGCAAAAAAACTGACAACCCTAAACCCTGCATCCTTAATTGCCGATGAAACAAAAGTGACCGACCCGACCGACTAGCATATAAAAAAGTCAACATGATGAAAAACGATAAACATATAACTAAAGAAAAACTCACTCGATTTTCAAAACTGAATATAGCTTGGGTTTGCATTAAATAGCTAATGTTGATTGGGTTGCTCACAGCATAGTTTGGATCTTAGTAAATAGCGTTGCAGGTCTATACCTTGCTTTTACTGTATTTTTCCCGCTTATCCGTTCGCTGGTGTGGTTGACATTCAGGTTGATCGTTACTGTTGTTTAAATTATTCTATTGATAATTATTTTGAGAGAAGTTGAATTATAGAGTTAAGATTATCCTTTAATTTGATTAAATCGCCTACCTTTAAAACACCTTCTAATAAATGATTGGCTAACTTTTCTGGGATTAAAGAAGCTTGATCCTGTAATTGCTTACCTTTTTCTGTTAATTGTACGATAACCATTCGTTCGTCTTTTTTAGAACGCTTTCGTTCCAGTATACCAAGCTGTTCCATCCGCTTGAGAAGTGGAGTGATTGTGTTGGTATTAAGTATAAGTTTTTTAGCAATATCATTTACGGAAACATTGTCTTGTTCCCATAAAATCATTAAAACCAAATATTGGGGATAAGTAATACCTAATTTATCCAATTGCGGTTGATACTCCCGTGTTATAAGACGAGATGCAGCATATACAGGAAAGCATAATTGGTTTTCTAATTTTAATTGTTCGTATTTCATTTAAAAAGTAAATTACAGAAATTAACGTTCAAATTTAATAAAATGATTAAATCGCCCACGACTATTATTGATAATTATGCCAACCTGACTAACCAAATAAAACTAAACTCAGCATGATAGTTCCTAATACTGGTTTGAACTTAGTTATTTTAGCAGATCACAAAAAAACACATAAATACCTCTGATGCAACAAAATAAACAAGAAAATAAGTCGTGTAATAAATCTCCTTTTATATCCTATCAGCTCATCTTTACACATCCACCCCTAAAATTAATTTCAAACCATAACCTACTAAAAAAGAAAATATTGCAACTCCCATACTAATAAAAGTCATCTCGAAAAACCTGGCCTTGAAATTCAAATCTTTGGCAACAGAGATATAGTAATTAAAACAGAAAATAATGAATATGGCTGTTGCTAAAGTAATTGGCAATGCGATAAACTTCGAGGTAAGAAGCAAAAACGGAAGAATCAACAGTATTACTGTGAAAAAGTAAGCTACACCCGTATAAACGGCCGATTTTTTTGCTTTATCGTCGCCTTCGGCTTTAGATGACAAATAATCGGAAGCTGCCATTGATAAAGCAGCAGAAATACCTGTTACCAAACCAACAAGCGATATAATTCTGGTATCGGAGAGTGCTAACGTAAACCCGGCAAGTGCTCCGGTAAGTTCAACTAGCGCATCGTTCAGGCCAAGCACTATGGAGCCAACATATTTTAGTCCTTCCTCATCGAGCATATTGAGCAATTCTTTTTCGTGCCTTTTTTCGTCTTCCGAAATTATTTTGGTTTCAGGAAAGTCCACCGCTAAATCGTCATACGCTTTTGAACCAGTACCTTCGTTCTTTTCCATTTGTTTCAACACAAACGATAGTCCCAGAAAGCGGGCCATGGTTACTCTTTTGAAAATCTTCCAACTGTAGGGTTGAACGTCCACTCCTGTTTTTGATTTCCAAAATTCAGCATGTTTTTTCTCTTCGTTTCCAATTCTTCGAAGCACCTCTGCATTGTTCTTATCTTTCGTTCTATCCGCAAGTTGAGTATAAATATGATACTCGGTAATTTCTGCTCAAAGAGCAGAAATTAGCATTTTTTCTAATTTTGAATCCATATATTATTGTTTTACTCGATCTGCAAATAATTATGATACTGATTTGCCGTAAATAACATCCATGCTAATTGTTATGCTTCTATGAAGTGTAAATCATCAGCATGGATGTTTAATCCAAATTCACGGTGGGTTACTTTATATTAACAGAGATTTCGATGTTATTTCTGGTCGCTTTTGAATACGGACAGAATTGATGAGCCTGTTCTACCAGCTTTTGGGCTGTATCCCGGTCAGTACCTTCAATAGAAACAACAATGGTAACGGCCAAACAGAAACCTTCTTCTTTTGAACTTTTTAGCTCAACACTGACTTCAGTTTCTGATTTAATTCTTTGTTTGTTCTGCAAAGCAATATAGTTCAAGGCACTATCAAAACAGGCTGCATAGCCCGCAGCAAATAACTGCTCCGGATTTGTTGCACCACCTTTTCCTCCCATCGAAACAGGAATTTGAACATTTAATTCAAGTATCCCGTCATCACTTTTTATTTTTCCGTTGCGGCCACCTGTTACTGCTACTTTTGTTTGATAAACTGTTTCCATCATTTTTTTTAATTATTAATATTCAACATTGAGTTTATGTACTTATCTATTTTTTCTGGTTTTGTCAGGGGTGAGAACCTTTTCAATGGTACCCCATTGGTATCGATTAAAAACTTGGTAAAATTCCATTTGATTTTATTTCCGAATGTGCCTTTTAGTTCTTTTTTTAAGTATTTGAAAATTGGATGTGCTGATTCGCCGTTTACATCAACCTTAGTGAACATAGGAAAAGATACTCCATAATTAATTAGGCATCCTTCAGATATTGACTTTTCATCACCAGGCTCCTGATTGCCAAACTGATTACAGGGGAATCCTAAAATAACAAATCCTTTGTCCTTGTACTTTTCGTAAAGATTTTCCAAACCTTCATATTGCGGAGTAAGACCGCACTTGCTAGCTGTATTCACAACAAGTATAGCTTTCGCTTTGTAGCTTTCCATACTTATTTCCTTTCCTTGAAGACTTTTTGCTTCAAACTCATAAAAATTTTGTTTCATAATTTATTAATGTTAAAATGTTACCGACTAATTGTCATTTTTTAAAATTCAATAATTATATATCTTTTGCGATTATATCTTTCACGATACAAATATAGACAATATTATTATATCGCAAGCGATATGAATCTTTTTTTGAATATTTATCTATTTTAAGTATAAGTAGAAAATGGCTATCAAACAAAAATAAATACACATATAATTGGTATACAGCATATTGTAAGATATATTGTATTTTTATCAACTTTTATGTTGGCGAATAGTACTGCTCTCAAACTACCCAAAGTTTAAGATACCCAGCCGTTGAGTGCAATCAAAGTCACGAAATGTTATCGTTTTGAGTAATTATCAGTTAACGGGTACATTTATAATAAATAGTAAAACGTGAGTTTGATCTAATATTATGCTTCGATAACATTGACAGAAATGCTGTCAATATTTAGAGGTAGCTTTATGAGGGAAAAAATAGGCAATTAACCGAGAAGGCAAGTTTGCCGAGAATGAAACTCCCTATACTTTTCTTCATCGAACTCTCATTTCTTAAAATATTTCACCGACATATTCGTCTTTCATTTTACAAAGGGTTATCAAAGTCAGTTCATATATATTTTATATAGGCTTAGATATCCTATAAGATAATACATTTTCAGTAGCAATTAATTCTATAAAATGAGAAAGCTTGATCTAGAAGAGTTGCATTACTTTTCAGAATTGATAACTGAATTAAAAAAAATAAATCTAGAATTTAAAGTTCATGATAAAGAAATCGATCCATATTCTTTTATTTCAATCTGTGAGAATTTAGAGAACGCTATACACAAATCTAAAATGGAACTTTCCTTACCACAAAAAACATGATTGATGCAAAATTAGTATTTCATTTTGCATCCTAAAAGATAAATAGTGATGGTATCAAGGATCGAATAAAGTTGTGTTGATCAAAATTCTACAAAAGATGATCAAATGAATAAATGAATTTAACGGAAGTGAATTTGATAGAAAAATTTATGTTGTAATATGTAAAATAAATGAAATGAAATTTTTAATAGTAACTCATTTAATAGGATTTATTGTTTGTTATTTAGTGACAATCATTGCGAATATCCACATTAAACCGCTTATTAATGAATGGTATGATTTATTTAATTAATATCTAAATTTTAGGCATTACAATAGACTTCTAATATCTGACCAACACTAGCGAGGTAATGATTCAGATTGCAATGATAAGACTAATGCTTAATAGAATCAAAAAATAGAATTTAAACAGCCTCTAAAATATAACTCAATAAATGCTGATGTGATTGCTTGGATCAAAATAACTAGTCATATTCCAGTTGAAATTGAAATAAATTTGCTTCGAATGACCTTAGGAAGAAACTGCCATCGCAGCTCTAACCACAAAAAAATGTATTTCTTACTTTCCTATATTAGGGAAATCTTATTTTCAAACGTATTCGTTTTTATTTTACTTTAAAATTGTAAGTTTGTGATTTTTGGCTTGAATAATTTCGCCAACGGATATATTAACTTGTTGATGCCGCCCGCCGTTTTTTTCAAAAAGCTCCACAACTAACTTTTTGTCATCCGGAATGGTAAACTTATTTATCGCAAAAACTGTCCGTTCTGAAGACTGGCCTTGTATTTTGGTGACAAAATGGAAAGCCCTGACAGGTTCGATTACTGTTTCTTGGATGGCTGTTCGTTTGGCAACCTTTTTATCGATGATTTTCCACCGGATAAAATCCACATCAAACGGAACGTTGGATGAGTTTTTGACCTCTGTGTGGAAATACAACAAGTCGTTTTGAATATAAATTCCCTTCAAAAAAAATTGAATACCAAACCGTTTACTTTCAACGTTTTTTATCTCCTTTTTGTTGCTCTGATAGATGGATTTCAAAACAAGGTTAACCTCTTTGGGCGATTCACTACCAAGCTCTGAAAGGTAAATGTCCATTGAGTTATTTGGCCGGTTGACAGTTTTCCCATCATGGATAAAGTCCTTCATTTCAATATTGAGTTTTTGCGGCTCATCGGCGTATTTCACATTGAACGAGTAGAAACTGCCTTCGTCGGTAATCACTGAAAAATTGGTTTCATTTTCAAAACCTTTAACTGTTGATTTTATCCTGACAACATTCTCGGCAACTTCAGCTTTTCCCGCAATAATATTGGCTGATCCTAAATCAATGTATTTTACAGCCGAAGGGAAAATGATGTGAATTGTTTTATCAAATGTAACTTCCAGATTGTAAGATGGAATAATCCGGTCACTGGAAATTTCTTTTGTGATTCCTTTGTTTTGATTTTCAGAGGACAAATTGTTTTGTGCATTTATCGAAATTGAAGCTGCTGTAAATGCAGCTATCAGTAGTAATTGTTTCATTTTGTTTGGATTTATGTATAAGAGAATGAATGTTTATTTATTATTGGGCAACAGAAGTACTTTGTACCCGGCTTTTAAATTGACTTTTACCTCGCGTAACTTTTTGGCCATATATTGAGAAGTTCCCTGGATGGCGCTTCGCCCCAGATCAGCAACCAGTTGTTGGCTGGCATTGCTTGTCAGGCTAATACTGGTTCCGGCGCTTGTTCCCATATTGGCAACGATTTCCTTGGCTGCATTAACGGTGCCTGTATTAGGAATATAAATGCCTCGCTGCCCATCGGTATCATAGACCGTCAGTTCAACAGGCAAAATCAGCCCATCATATTCCAACGAATTAACAGTAATACCCATCCGTTCCTCCTGAATCCGGGCAGTACCTGAGATAATAGCATTTGTAGGAACAAGGATCGTTCCGGCTTGTAATTGGTCAGTTAGCCGCAAACGAACACTTTGCCCGTCCACAATGGTCTGATCGTTGTGGATACATGCCGCAATCGTATTCTTTAAATCCGATTTGAGCTTTTCATCCGAAACAGTATAAAATCCGTTATTAGTTTCCAGAATATGCACTTTTGATCCGGCAAGAGCTTGGCTAATTCCAACATCCTGCTGAAGGCTTGTGACAATGCGCTCACTAACTTGGTTAACCGGCATGATATTCGGTTTATTTGTAGGCTTAATAGGCTGTTCTGCTGGTGGCTGAGGCAAGGTTTGGCCCTGCATCTGCGGAATATATTTAGCGGCCATCTGGTAAGACTTTTCCATAACGGCCATTTGCTCATCCACACTGCTTTTCCGGTTTTCTTTTTCGGCCAGCTTCGTTTTTAATTCTTCAAGTTCTTTAGTCATTCGTTCTTTTTCCGGGTCTTCTTTGGGGCTTTCGTAAAACGATCCTAAAGTCCGGTTAATGTCCCGATATGCAGAAACTGATGTCTGAATCGAAGAGCGCGATTGAGCGGATGACATTGAAGGATAGAAACTTGATTTCGTTGTTTGTAGATTTTTCTGACTCCTTTCCGACAGCGACAGATCTGTTCCCTGATCGCCCTTTTCTTTTCCAAGGATAGTCGCAAAATCCTGTAAAGACCTCATTTTCTCGGTCCGTTTTTCTTTTAGCTGTTCGTCTTCATAAGCTGCTTTCTTGTCACCTATTATGGTCTGCGCTTTGGGTGCCGGAAGATTGAGGTTCAAACCTTTGCTGACTTCATTTTTTGCCTTTTTCTCCTCTGACGGGGCAAAGATCAGCCATATACATGCCGCGAAAACGATAAACATCAATGATAACGCTGTATATTTTTTCAATGATTGCTTCTGATTTGAGGAAAGTACCTGTTTGCTTTCGGTTGTTTGATTTTCATTCATATTCCTGATGTTTTGAGGATTTGGTTATGCTGTCAGTAGCAGAATCTGATTGATGTTGGCCAGATTCTTTGTTTTGCTGATGTATTGGATTTGTCTGTCGATCACTTTTCCAGATGCTGTAAAAGGAGTTGGCCGTCATGTAAAGCGAGACAATTCCAAAAGAGGAACACAAAAACAGAATCGCGATCATTCGTTTTTGTGGAGAAAGATTAGAACACATTTTTTTCAGGTGGAGATTAATCCGGTCGGTTAATCGGGTCGCCTGTTGTCTGACCTTTTTCATGGATTCGTTTTTAAAATTACCGGTCGATAACCCGAAGGTCTTTGTTTTCAACAACCTCAAAGTTTTCCATGATAAAACCGTGCGGGTTGTTATCCGAGCGAACCGAATTAATCAGGTTGCACCGGGTAACCAGGCTTCGTTCAGTAATGTTGCTTTCCCTGATGATCATTTGACGGGCGTAAGCAGCAATCTGGTATGGATAATGATTGAAGTTGCACACCACGCTATCTACAGCAATGGTCTGGTTGATATTCCCCGAGATAATCCGGTTGTAATATCCTTTTTCTGTCAGGTCCTTGTAATAGGCAAAAGCGCTTTTATCCACCAGGAATAAAGCCCTCTGGATATTGCTCTCAATGGCATCTTTATCCGGAGAAAGTGTAAAAAATAGTTCGTGAAACCGCTTTACATGGTCACGTGCTTCTACCGGACGGTTCTGTGATAAGTCCTGAGAAAGGGCAAGCAGCAAGGACTTGCCACCGTCCAATACATAGATTTTTTGCCTCTGCGCTTCAGCAAAACGGTATGAATTCCAAAGTGCATAGCACACAATTACAGCGCACAGGATAACAAATACGATTGCGAAGAACCGTATTTGCCTGAATGAAGATTCGATATTTTTCAATGATTTAAATTCCATTTTTTTAGTTTTTATTTTCCCATTAATCTACCAGTGATGTTTCCGGTTGCAGCACCAGCAGCACCGCTGATCACAGAGCTACCTTTGCTCGCCGTTGAGTTGACATTTCGTCCATAGCTTCCCATTCCCCCGGCCTGAATAATCCAGTTAGCTACTGTGGGGATGGTAAAGTACCCGATGATCCCTATTATCATGAAAATGATATACACCGAATTGGAGGCATCAATGGAATAATCCGGGTTGTTTTGCAGTTCGGTAATGTCGTTTTGAAGCATCAAAACCTGAATTTTGGCAAGTATCGAGCTAAACACATCCGACACCGGAAGCCACAAGTAAACACTGATGTACCGGGTGATCCATTGGGTCATGGTTGACTGAAAACCATTATAGACCGAGATCGCAAATGCAATCGGGCCCAGAATGGACAGAACGATCAAAAAGAATGTTCGTAAGGTGTCAATCACCAAAGCCGCTGCCTGAAACAGCAATTCCAACAATTCACGGAACCAGTCGCGAATAGATTTTTTTAAGTCGTACATACCTCTTTCAACATACATTCCGGTCATGGTGGTCAGATCCCCCGGTGTCCAACCCAGTTCCTCCAACTGACGATCAAACTCTTCGTTCGATACTAAATATGCTGTTTCCGGGTTTCGCATCATGGCTTCATATTCGAGCTGATCTTTTTGCTGCCGGTACTGGTTCATGTCAAAGGTTTGTGATTCCAGCATCTGGTGCGTTCCTTTCACCACGGGCGACAGTACCATATTAATTGTCCCCAAAACAAACGTTGGAAAAAACATGATGCAAAGCCCAATGGCAAAAGGCCGCAGCAACGGGTAAACATCAATGGGTTCAGCACGGGACAACGCCTGCCATACTCGGGAAGCCACATAGAACAGGGCGCCAAGTCCGGCAATGCCTTTGGCGATACCCGTCATGTTGCTGCATAACGGCATCATTTCCGTATAGAGGTTGCGAAGTATTTGATGAAGGTTTTCAAAATCGACAGCCAGGATTACCATTTTCGCTTGTTTTTGAGATTACCAATAACGCTCATCAGCACTTCCATACAAAGCCATAACCCGATCGCTGTCACCAGCCTTTTTAGCCCTCAGATAAGCGACGGAAATGTTCTTTCTGGTATAGTAAGTAACCAGGTTCCGATGCTTTTTTAACCGGTCGTACACTTTATCAATGATGTCCATTCGTTCACTGTCTGTCATCGACAGGCCGTTGACATTCACCACATCTTTGAGTTCCAAAAGCATATCGGCTGATTCCTGCAAAAGTTTGGTATAACCAAAAGCAATTGCAGTCAGTTCCTCGATCCGGAAGTGAGGATCGGCCAGCATTTTTTGAAAATTAGTAACATAGATATCAGAAATCTCGCCGACCAGCAGGATCGTGTTTTGAACTTTCCGGGCATCTTTGACCAAATCATGTACAGCTTTTAGCCGGTCGTAGTACTCTTTCCCCTGGGAATAGACTTTCTGAACTTCCTTGAAATTGTTTAGCATGTTTGAGGCCGTTGAAGATGTCTGAACTATCTGATTGGCCGTGTTGACTATACTTTGTACCAGGTTGGTAGGATCGGTCACGACCCATTGAGCATTTGCCTGAAGACAAAAAGATATCGCAAGAAAAGTGAATATAAATAGCTTTGTTTTCATTTTTTATTGACTTTAAATTTTTTTCTCAGTATTTATTTTCGATGACTCAAATGTCATTGTTAGAGAATTATGGATGAAAAAACCATTAAGATTGACCTAGTTCGTTTCTACGAACTTGTTTACTACAAGAGCAAGTTGATTTAGCGGGCGACTAAGCAGGTGCACGGGATGTGCATCTGCTTTTTTATTTCTGTTCTTTTCTTTTGCTTTCAGCCAGTTGTTTGATGGCCAATTCGATATTTCCATCCAACTTTTCAGCAAGGTTCAATACTTCCAGCTTTTCGGTTTCTTCGGTGGTATAGGTCAGATATTCTTCTTGCGAAACTTCTGTTGCATACACAGCCGATTGGACACCTCCCAAACCAATCCAGACTTCTTTGTACCGGCGTGAAGGATGGTTGTCCATATTGATCGAGAGGATTTGTGCCTTTTCCTTTTCGGTTAACCCCAGTAAATTCTGGATGCTGTCGAACTTATTCATGTATTTGCGCTGGTCGAGCAGGATTTTGCAATCGGAGTTGTTGATGATACTTTCCTTAACCACCGGACTGGAAATAATGTCGTCAACTTCCTGCGTAACAACGATGGCTTCCCCATAATATTTGCGCACGGTTTTATACATATACTTCAGGTATTCAGCCATATTAGCCGAGGCGATTGCCTTCCACGCTTCCTCAATTATGAGCTGTTTTCGCACCCCTTTTAACCGGCGCATCTTGTTGATGAATGCTTCCATAATAATGATGGTTACCACAGGGAAAAGCTCCTTATTTTCTTTGATCGAGTCGATCTCGAATACAATAAACCGCTTGGAAAGCAAGTCTATATCCTTATCCGAATTCAGCAGAAAATCATAACGGCCACCTTTGTAATACTGCTTGAGAGTAGTCAGCAAATTGTTGATGTCAAAATCTACTTTTTTAACCTTGATTTCCCGCTGTTTCAATTCTTGCCTGTAGTCATCCCGCATAAACTCATAAAAGGTGTTGAAGCAGGGTATAATGCTTTTGTCGGTTTGAATTCGGCGGATATAGGCATTTACGGCACTTCCCAGTTCACCGCTTTCTGTCTTTGATGTTTTGTCATCTTCGCTTTTCCAGAGCGTCAAGAGCAGCGTTTTGATGCTGTCTTTTTTCTCTACATCAAACTTGTAGTCATCAGTAAAAAACGGGTTAAACGAAATGGGATTTTCTTCAGTATAGGTAAAATAGATACCATCTTCACCCTTGGTTTTTCGGTTGATCAGGTTACAAAGCCCCTGATAAGAATTCCCGGTATCCACCAACAACACGTGCGTATTTTGCTCATAATATTGCCTGACCAGATGGTTCATGAAAAATGACTTTCCGCTGCCACTGGGTCCAAGCACAAACTTATTGCGGTTGGTAATAATCCCTTTTTTCATGGGGAGGTCTGAAATATCCACATGCAGAGGTTTGCCTGTCAAACGATCCACCATTTTGATCCCGAAAGGGCTTGGGGATGACCGGTAGTTGGTTTCTTCCGTAAACAGGCACAATGCCTGTTCAATGAACGTATAGAAACTTTCTTCCGAAGGAAAATCCCCGGCATTACCGGGAATACCTGCCCAATAAAGGGTAGGGGTATCAATCGTATTGTGCCTTGGCTTACATTCCATCAAAGCAAGCTGGCTGCCCACATCGTTTTTGATCCGCTTCAGTTGCTCATAATCCTCTGACCAGGCGATCACATTGCAATGACATCTGACTGAAGTTAGCCCAAAAGAATGTGCTGCATTCAGGTACTCTTCGATCCATTGCTTGTTGATCTGGTTGCCCCGGCTATACCTGGAAAGCGAGTGCATGTTGCGGGCCTGCTTTTCAAAGCGCTTCAGATTTTCCGTATGGTCATCAATGAAAATGTACTGGTTGTAGATGTGGTTACAGGAAAGCAAAACACCCACCGGCGAAGCAAACGATAAGCGGCAATCGCTCCGGTCTGTGGACAATTTCTCGTAGCGCCCATCAGTCTGAAATTTAGAGGGTAGATCATCCAGATCGGAAAGTGTGTGCAAGCATAGCAGTTTGTCGCCAATCCGCATCTCAGAAGGTGATAATGCCATATCCTGTAAACAGGTAGTTTCGTCCTGGGAGAGGGCAAAATACTTTTCAATGATACCGGTATTCCCATTTGTTCCGACAATCTCATCCGTTGTCAGTCGGGTCAGTTTCACAAATCCACTGTCGTTTACAATCCGTTCAAACTGGCTTACAGCCTCCAGAAACTTAACGGCAGTATCCTTGTCCTGAATTTCTTTTGGCACGATAAACCCCCGGCACAGGGTCGAGAAAATACTTTGCCTCCGGCTCTGTTCTTTGGTCGTTTTTGTCAGGAACAGGTAACAGGTATGGTTCAAGTATGGACGTTCATTAAAATGACGTTCAAAGGAGCGCGACAAAAAACTTAACTCATCTTTTTGTACATTAGGCTTGTAGTTCTCCTGAATAAACCAATCCTGTTTATGGATAACGGAAAAATCAGGTAAAACCCTGATCGCTTTTAACCATGCGGAGTGAACCGATTCATACTCGGAAGAAGTAACGGTAAAAAGTTCAGGTAAGTTGACCTTGAAAGCAACTGTAATATCCGCATCCTTGCTGATGATACAATCGTGTTCAACGGTCATTATCGGGAACTTACTCTCCAGGGTGACACTTTTAAGAATATTCCTCATAAGCTTGTGGATTTAAAGGATGTAAATAACCGGGAGATCGCTTTTCGGTTAATAATGTATTTGGGGTGATTACGGCGGGCCTGTAATTTCATCAGGCCGTATTCGCCGTATTTGGCATTCAGTGAGAAAGTCATCCACACGACAGTGGAGGCCGCACAAATGCCAAAGCCGATGCAAATCCATTGGCCGATACCCGCCATATACATCACCACAAAAACAACAAAAACCGAAAGCAGGCCACCTGCAAAAATGAACAGGTATTGAGATTTCAAACCCTTAAACTCGGCAGACTTCCCGATGCCCTTGTTAACCGGATATTCTGACATGTCCGGCAATTTTACAGGAAGAAGGAACGCAAGATCGTAGCTGCCACAATCAGGAAGATACAGGCTCCAAACCAGGAAGCAGCCGTCTTCCCGGTATCCGGGTCTCCTGAACTGAACTTCGAATAAACTTTTACGCCTCCGATAAGCCCTACAACCGCCCCAATAGCGTAGATCAATTTGGTCGCGGGATCAAAATACGAAGTCACCATGTCGGTAGCTTCCACAATCCCCGCAGCCCCGTCGCCCTGGGCATAAACTCCCAGCGCGGTCATGGCAATTGCCATCGAAAGAAAGAATCTCTTTTTTGTCATCGTTTTTTTCAATTTGGCCGCAATCACTTTTTTCAAATTTTTTTACCTAAAAAAATATCGCAGCAGGTTAATACTGTTAGAACTATTCAACTCAAAAATCCATTGATGTCCGGTTGATCTGGCTTTTCATTTTCAGACTTTCCGGTTTTGCTTTCAACTTCGTTTACATGCAGGTTGATCAGGCTTTTGATCCGCTCTGCTTTTTCCGGGCTAATGGCTGCCAACTGGATAATGCAATCCGTATCCTGAAGCCTGTACAAAACCTTGGCAGCTTTTCTTTCATTTCTCGAAGGATGATTCACTTCACTAACCGTTTGCTCCAGTTCTTCGAACGTAAACCCGCCAGCCAGTTCCGGTTCGCTGCCTGTCAGTTGCCGTAGTTCTTCGGCTTCCTCTTCAGGATCGATTTCCTGTTCCTCGTTTTCATCTTCATGTTTGAGCGAAACCGAAATATCCATCTGCCCGGATTCATTTTCTTGGACAAAACTATCTTCATTTCTATCCGAACTAGCTGTCTCATAGGTTTTGGCAGCAACAGGCACAGCTTGTCGCTGAAAACTCAGGACAACACGGCTTTGACCGATAATCTCTTTTTCATTGACCTTTTGCCGGGATAAAACCGAGGTCGGTTTTTGCTTTTTTATTGGTTTTGGAAAGACAATCCGGTAAAGCAGGTACAGCACGAGAAGCATTACCGCAATAAGGATGGTTTTCATTCTATCAGATCCCTTCTGTCTTTTTTGTACAGTTCGTTGATCTCTTCTTTGTTGGCTTCCAGGTGTTGCAGCAATACGTTGTCAATGTAACCTCCAACGGATACATCTTTGTCTGCTATTACCCTGACAATCTCGGATATAGTAGCATGTATGCGCTGGCTGATATACACGCATTGCCTTGTTTTGATCTCATTCTTTTGAAGGAAAGTGGCACTGTAACCAACTGCTGTTCGTTTTCTTCTCGAATCTTTTTGCTCCCTGGTTTTTCCGGGATCAATTTCCTGAATAGATTGTTCAGCAGGCTGGATTGGGGCAACAACTTTTTCTTTAATGGATGAAAGCAATAACGATTCGTCAATGCCTTCAATTTTACTCTTATTGGTTGCCATTGCTTTCCAGTTTTATCGTTAGACAAATTTCATTGGCCAGTTCTTCAATGTTGCTGCCTTTAAGCTGTGTTTTGTCTGTCGGTAGTAGCGTGGAGCGAAATACCGACTTCCGCTGGTCAGAAACTTCCCTGCGGAAACGTTTACTGTCCGGCAGGATGCTTTTCAGCATATTCAGTCCCAAGTCAGCTGCGACTTTTTCATAGGCTTCATACAAAGGGGTTTTCTCCCGTCCGTCCACCATATTCCAGAACAGGTATAGCCCTTTGAGATTTCCTTTTTGGGGGATAATCAGGTTATCGTTGAGCATGGTCGCATATTGTAGTGTGCTTTCCAGAACGACCCTATCTGCACTGACAGGGGTAAAGACATAATCCATTGAAGCAAGCGTTTGGATTACTCCCGGACTGTTTAAGGTTCCGGGCAAATCAAAAAAGATGATGTCAAATTCTTTATCCGAGGTTTGCATCAGCTCTTCGGCCATATCAATGGCTTTATCTGCAGTACATTCTTTGATTGGATAGGCTTTGATTCCCAGTGTTGAAAATTGCCGGTAAGCCACGAGTTTGAAATACTCATCTTTCATCACCAAATCGGTGTCGCGTTTGCGCATTTCCCCAATACTGTGCTGGGGGTAGTCGCAATCGACTATTCCAATATGGTACCCTTTGGTGTAGTGTAGTTGGCTAGCCATTAATACGGTCAGAGCAGTTTTTCCCATTCCGCCTTTTTGCGTTGAGAAAGCGATAAACAAGGTTTCTTTTTTCATTTCATTGTGTTTTTACTTTAATAAATATCGGATGATTTATATCTGTAATCCTTTGTTTTATTGATGATTCAACGGTTTACTTAATCGGTGATTTGCTGGTTTGAGCCAACAGTTCCATACGACAGTACTGATTTACAACTGTACGACAGCAAGTCAGTACATCATTAGTTTGGGAAGTCATTACTTCCCTGAATAAACTTTTCAATGATCCTCTGGATGTCTGTTTCATTATCGACCTATTTCTTTATCAATTCACTTTTATAATGAACTACAGATGTGCTTACGTGCAGCATTAGCTATTTGCAAATTCGATTTTCGCACAAGGAACAGGGAAAAAAGCAGTAAAATTCAGGTCGAACCTCAATGGCTTTGGTTGGCTGCAAACTGGAACAGGTTGGCTACTTATCTGATAGTATGGGTGTTTGGAACACCCCATAACTTTACCCCATGATTAGAAAGTCAATGCTCATGTTGCCGAAAGTCAATCGCGCGATGCCCCAATCCGTCTTTAGGGACGGATTTTATCCCGACAAACGGGATAGCAAGTTGTGTTTTGAGGACCTCAAAACGTTTTCAGTGCCTGAAAACAACTTGCCCCTTGCCGGGGAAAAACGCTTCCGAAGTCAGCGTTTTTTTAACCATTTCCGAATATCAATTGGCTTGCAGCATCACATGTTTCACTAAAACAAAAAATGGTATGACATCAAATAAAAGAAATCCAAGAGCCGGGGGGCGTAAACCCAAAACTGATCCCTGCCGAAATCGGTATTCGTTCAATCTGAGCGATACTGATAATGCCCGGTTCCTGTCCCTGTTTGATGCGTCAGGACTGAAAAATAAATCGCATTTTATCTCAGCTTGTGTTTTCAATGAGCGGTTGAAAGTGGTCAAAATCGACAAAGCAGCGATGGATTATTATATGCGACTTACAACTTTTCATTCTCAGTTTAGGGCAATTGGTGTAAATTATAACCAGACTACCAAGGCGATTAAGACCGCATTTACGGATAAAAAAGCCCTGGCTCTTCTCTATAAACTGGAAAAAGCAACGATAGAACTGGTAGAGATCAACAAACAAATCATCCGGCTAACCAATGAATTTGAACAGCGATGGTTACAAAAATAAGTTCAGGAAGTTCGCTTTATGGGGTATTGGCTTACAACCAGATTAAAGTGGATGACCAAAAAGCTTCGGTACTTTTTACCAACCGGATGATTGAACCGCTGGACGGAACCTATGATTTGAGTATTTGCATGCGCTCATTTGAACTTTATTTGCTGGCGAACATCAAAACAGAAAAGCCGGTACTGCATATTTCTATTAATCCTGATCCTAAAGATATTTTATCCGATGATCAGCTATCTTCCATTGCACAGGACTACATGCAGAAAATGGGTTATGGTGACCAGCCTTTTATTGTGTACAAACATGAAGATATTGACCGTAAACATATCCATATCATATCCTTGCGTGTGGATGAAACAGGGAAAAGCATCAAAGACAGTTTTGAACACCGGCGTTCGATGGCTGTTTGCCGAGAGCTGGAGCAAAGATATGGACTTGTTTCTGCAACCAAAAAACAACATCAGGTTGGTTCGCCTCTAAAACCAGTAAAGTATGAAGATGGTGATGTAAAACACCAGATCGCCAATGTGATTCGTCCGGTTGCACAGGATTATCATTTCCAAAGTTTAAAAGAATATAAGGCTTTGCTGTCTTTTTATAACATCAATGTCGAGGAAGTGAGGGGTGAAGTAAGGGGCAGGTCTTACCGGGGATTGGTTTATTCTGCTTTGAATGAACAGGGTGAAAAGGTTGGCAATCCATTCAAATCTTCACTTTTTGGAAAGTCTGTCGGTATCGAGGCACTTGAAAAACGAATTGAAAAATCGGTTGAGACCATCAAACAGAAAGGGCTGAAAGAGCGCAGTAAAAGATTTATTACTTCTGCTCTAAAATCACATCCAGACCGGATCAGCTTTGAAAAAGAACTGGCAAAAAACGGAATCACTGCTTTGTTTCGGGAGAATGAACAAGGGCGCATCTATGGTACAACTTTTATTGATCATGAGCAAAAGATGGTATTCAATGGTTCACGACTGGGGAAAGAGTTCTCGGCCAATGTATTTAATGACCTGTTTCAAGTGCCCCATGGAATAGAGGGACACACAAAACAGGAGGTCGGAAAAGAGCTGTTCACTTCTGAAGGTGAACAGTTCGAACCTCCAGTCAGACAACCAAATGATCCTGAATCTATTATCGGTAGTTTGTTTTCTGTCTTTATTCCGGAAACTGGGGGTCATAATGGTGATAGTCATCCATTGGCCCGGAAACGGAAAAAGAAAAAGCGAAGGTATGGAAGACAGATTTAGTTACTTGGCAGGGACTGATGATAAATCTACTAATTCCAATACCTCAGCACTTCTACGCTGATTATAAAATAGGACAATATTCTTGCCCGCTCCTTTAATGGAACTTTTGTAAATAACTCCATCAATTTTTCTTTCGTCAGTGGACTGATATATATGTCTTAGATATTCTGTAAAAACCTGAGAAGGAATATACTGGATATGGATTTGATCATCCCTTTCTATCGGTTTTGTGATTTCAAAATTGAAAGAATGGAGAAACCCGATTCCTTCCCAATCTGATGGCATCCAGAAACTTGATTGGGGAAGGGTAGTAAGATCCAAAACTTTCAATTCTTTTTTTGTTTTTAGCTCACCTATAAAATGGGGAGAACTTGTTAGTGTGGCACTTGGACTACTCTCTATAATCGCGGTTTCAGAATCAAAAGCACCATAGAACATTGATATACCAGCCGGACTCATACGGCTCTGTTTTGCCTTATCATCCGGTGCGGAAGTAATATCTTCAAACGAAGTCACGTTGCCGTTTCCATTAACAAATCGGCACCTGTATAAAACAGTACTTATTGGCAGTATCATACTTAGCTCGTGCTTGGAAATTAGACCTCCGAGTTCTGTAAGTATATCCGCTAACCCGTTATCTTCTGAAAATTTTTCTCCTGCAAATTCTAATCTTTTAAGAAATGTAAATCTCTGCTCATGCATGACCATTTTTGAGAATAACTCCCATAAAAAAGTCAACTCCTGGCCCTTCGTCATCATATATGCATGACGTTGTATCCATTCATCATTATGAAAGCAATCTTCAATATCTTGATTAAGTGTTTCATGATCTGAGATTAAATCCAGTTCATACAGCAATTCCTGCGTACTCTCAAAATGTTGAGCGAAGTCTGGAGCAATAAAACTGCCGATCCGTTTAAAACCTGATACTTCTTCATCTTCATCATCATAAAAGGAACTTCCCAGATATAGTGCCTCATCTCCCGGATTGCCAAAATGCCCTGTAACTTTTTCCGCTGTATATTCCATAAAGTCATGTAGATCAATAACCATTTTTTTCTGCCCACAATAACTACATCTACCTGCAATGGAGTGATCTAGTATATATTGTTTCAGATAACTGTCGTCGAAATGGTTTGAGCAAACATTTTTTTCACCGTACTCTGGAAGTGTATAACCTCTTGCTTCCGATTCAATCCATTCTTGTTTTACTTGTCCCATGATTTTTATCTTTAATTGATTGTAAACTTAATAATATGATGCAAATATAGAGTGCAAATAACTTATTTACAATATTTTGAATTGATGAAAAAAGTGCAATGCTGCGCTTCTGCACTTTTTTCATTATCCACCACAAAGGGCTTTCAACCTTTAAAAACCGCCAGAATTGAAAGGTTTTTTAATAAACGGTATTAAGGTCTTAGAGCGCCGGAGAAATATATGCCATGTTACTTGTCTATAATAAAGAAAGCCAATTGAAGCCAATCACTACCGTTCACCATTAATTTATATTGTATAACTATCCATACCTGTACATTCACTTTCTTTTATTCTTTTCTTATAAGATTTATATGCAACAGGAAGATGATTTAAGGGGATTGGCCAGGGTCATGGAGTTTATGCGAGCTATCAGCATATTGTTCGTGCTAATCAATGTTTACTGGTTTTGCTACCAAGCAATTAAGGAATGGAATATTCAGACTGAGGTGGTTGATAGAATCCTTTTGAATTTCCAGCGGACAACCGGGTTGTTTTCATCTATTGTTTGGACTAAAATATTTGCATTGGTTTTTCTTGCGTTATCCTGTTTGGGAACCAAGGGCGTAAAAGAAGAAAAGATCAGCTGGACAAAAATTTCGATTTGCCTGTTCTTTGGGTTTATCTTTTTCTTTTTGAACTGGTGGTTGCTGCATTTGCCATTTGCATTAGTTTTAAATACGGCACTGTACATTACAACAATGACAATTGGCTATCTCTTTTTATTGGTAGGCGGTCTTTGGACCTCACGTCTTCTGAAAAGCAACCTGATAGAGGATGTTTTTAATACCGAAAACGAATCGTTTATGCAGGAAACACGGCTAATTGAAAACGAATATTCGATCAACTTACCAACCCGATTTTATTACCAAAAGAAATGGAACAATGGCTGGATTAATGTGGTGAACCCATTCCGGGCAAGTATCGTGCTTGGAACACCTGGTTCCGGAAAGTCATATGCAGTGGTGAATAATTACATCAAACAACATATCTCAAAAGGGTTCTCAATGTATATCTATGATTTCAAGTTCGATGATTTGAGTACCATTGCTTACAATACATTGCTGAAAAACGTCGACAAGTATAAGGTAAAACCGAAATTCTATGTGATTAATTTCGACAACCCGCGCAAAAGCCATCGTTGCAACCCGATTAATCCAACGTTTATGACGGACATTTCGGATGCCTACGAGTCGGCCTATACCATCATGCTGAACCTGAACCGGACATGGATTCAGAAACAGGGTGATTTTTTTGTTGAATCACCGATTATCCTGCTGGCAGCAATCATCTGGTACCTGAAAATCTATAAAGCAGGAAAATATTGCACCTTTCCACATGCAATTGAGTTTCTAAATCGCAAGTACGCCGATATTTTTCCTATTCTCACATCATACCCTGAGTTGGAGAATTATTTAAGTCCATTCATGGATGCCTGGGAGGGTGGGGCGCAGGATCAGTTGCAGGGACAAATTGCCAGTGCAAAGATTCCGCTTTCAAGAATGATTTCACCGCAACTGTATTGGGTGATGACCGGCGATGATTTTACGTTGGACATTAATAATCCGGACGAACCGAAAATCCTTTGTGTTGGTAACAACCCTGATAGGCAGAACATTTATTCTGCTGCATTGGGATTGTATAATTCCAGAATTGTCAGGCTGATCAATAAAAAAGGAAGACTGAAAAGTTCGGTTATCATCGACGAACTTCCAACAATTTATTTTCGGGGTTTGGATAATCTAATTGCCACAGCGCGTTCCAATAAAGTGGCCGTTTGTCTCGGATTTCAGGATTTTTCTCAGTTGACACGGGATTACGGCGATAAAGAAGCCAAAGTCGTGATGAATACTGTTGGGAATATATTCAGTGGCCAGGTTGTTGGCGAAACGGCCAAAACATTGTCGGAACGTTTTGGAAAAATATTGCAAAAACGGCAATCTATGACCATTAATCAACGGGAGAAATCAACATCTATCAGTACACAAATGGACAGCATGATTCCACCATCCAAAATCAGCAACCTGACACAGGGCATGTTTGTTGGTGCTGTTTCCGATAACTTTGAAGAACGTATCGATCAGAAGATTTTTCATGCAGAAATCGTCGTGGATAACGTTTCAGTTACTGCCGAAACTAAGTTGTACAAACCAATTCCTGAGATCGTTAATTTCTCTGATTCTGATGGTAATGATTTTATGCAGCAGGAAATTGATTTGAATTACCAACAGGTCAAAAAAGACGTGCTTAATATTGTGAAAGTAGAATTGGAGCGGATTGGGAATGACGAAAAATTAAGGCATTTGGTGAAAAAGTAGAAATAGGATACAAAAGAGCGTAGTGTTCGTTTGCAACTACGCTCCTTTAACTTTGCTGCTCATTTTCATTTTCCACTTTTTTCTCTTTGAGAAAGTGCACTTCCAGCAGCAGTTTTACTTGCTTTGCTTGTCCGTCCATCCCTCAAAACTTTTGAAGCGGCAGAAGCAGCGGCTTTACTTGTGACTTTTTTAGCCATTACTTTCAAGTTTTATTTCCAATCCAGATAATACAGGTGGATTGATTCCTGTTAAAAGTTATTTCTACTAGTGGTTGACTTTATAAACCAATTCAAAAAGAGAAGAGTGATTTTAATTTTTTCCCCCATTCTCCTTTCTTCTTTGGTATTTTTGTAAATGAATTCTGATTATCAGACTTCGCATTATCAGATTTTGATTTTTGTTTTTTAGCCCTCTTATTCCCATATTGTAATTCCTGCTCATCCCATCGTTCAGCATTAATTACTTTACTTCTTCGAATCCAATAATGAGACTGGCAAGGGAAATCCCAATTACCAATAGATGGATAGAGAGAAATAGTTTCGCCATCATATTTCAATTGCCAATCATCAGGAGATAATGGGGTAACAACTTTTTCGCCGCACCCACAGGCACATAAATGAATGACAACTGAATATTTCATAGATATATACAGTTCGCCCTGCTTAATTTCTTCAGGCATGTATTCAATAAATTGAACTGAAAATGCTTTAATAAGCTGATTCATTGAGTATATCGTTATCATTTATTGAATACACAGAATTGAGCTCACTGATAATGTCATGGTAAAAACCTAACATCTTTTTCCATTTTATTATGGCATGTATCGCAGCCAAGGCATTGAGCTCAGCAATTTGTATATTGCTGGCATACACATCATCTTTGGCATCGTTACCACCAAAAGCTTCCTTAATATGCCCATAATGTTCCGGAAATCCAGACGTTATTCGAACCAACCCTGAAAGTTGGTTCTCGGACAAATTGACTCCGAGCCCTGAGTCAATAAAAGATAGTCCTTTGTCAATCAAATAACCTCCAATTTCTTTTCTCACACTGACGCTATCAACACTTAAAAAGATATAATTCATTTTCCTCAGCACCTCAATGTTATCTGGCGTTATGTGCTCTTTGTGAGGAATAATGCGCTTATGCATTTTACCATATCGTCTAGCTAAGTATTCTACTTTCGGTAGCTGTTCTTCCAACTCTTCAATGGATGCTGCTCCAGGAGCGCGAAAGGCATTGTGAGTATTAAAAACATCCAGGTCATACAAGTGTATCTCATCAACAGGTGTTTTTGATAAAAAATCAAGGATGTAGGAACCGGTTCCTCCAACTCCGACTAATGCAATTTTCAGAGGTCGGAATAAGTCGTTAAGAAATGTAACATTAGCCCGACTGGCATTTGTATCCATGTATACCATTGGACTATCATCCTCGTGCACTACAATTGGTTTTTTTATTTGGGCACATGCTTCTTTATCAAGGTATAGAGCCGGTGAGGATATAATGCTAACATATGTTGATACTTTATCGTAATAGTCGGTATATTCGCGACCATCCGGATGGCATGAAAGATAAAAATCACTTATAATATCAGCGAATAAACGCTGCTTTTGAGGTGAATTTACAAGTGAAGAAACAAAGCTCCCATTAATGTTGCAAGGTCTATCTCCGACGAAATATGCAGTGTGATCTTTCGGTTTACCAACAATATTACCGGATGTTGTTAAACTCATCACTAAAAGGCCCGACTTTATTTCCTTTGAACTATTAAGGTAGGGTACATGGTGGATAGCTAAATATCCACCACATACTTCTATCTCGTAATTTTCATTCTGCAATCTGAGCAGATCTGAACTACGATTGATGAGTGCTTGCGACATTGAAATTCATATTATTTTTAACAAACACTTCTGTGCCTTGGGCAAGCAAACCTTTGGGATTCTGATAAGGTCCATCGGTATATTTCACTTTATAACCCCGATTAGGATCATAATTACCGAAAGCGAAGATAACGACCTCCTCATATGTAATCTTGGGTTTGTCAAATTTCTTCCGAACCCCGTTCACAATGATTTCAATATCATTGGTATGATGGCGAGATACGAAATGTTCTACTCCAGGTCGGGCTAAGTCAACCACTTCGTCATCGGTAATCAGGTCATCTTTCCAACCACCTGGAAGATCAAGATAGATTTCATCCGATTCCGATATTTTACCCAAATCCCGAATTTGAATTCCTCTGATATACTGCTTATACCAAGTGTAAGCTACATTGTTGATAGTAAAGTGTAGCTTTTTCTTGACAAAGAAATACTCAGTTTCTGGTCTGGCAAGATTGACTGATTTCTCGTTTTCAATCAGTTCATCTGTGTAAGGTTTAATGATAGACAGAAACAACTCCGTATCCATTGGGATACCAGCTAATTGTTTCAGTTCTGCACCAGTTTTGTACTGATCGAATGTCTCATACTCTTTCCCTTCAATAACAAATTTTAAGGGAGTTTTTGGTTTGTGCGTATCAGGCGCCCCAATATTTAATTCCATGTTAAATTAATTGAATATTAAAAATGTACTTTTTTGAACTGCCTATCATTTCAGCAGTAAACAAGAATATCTCCTGATGCTATCAATTCTTCTTTGCTTCTTTAAATTTAATTTGTTGATATTCAGGCGATATTCAATCCTTGTACAAGTAGGATTATAGCAAAAACACATGGAAACTTGGTTAATTCAAATAAAAGAGGTAGTTTTAATCCGCTAAAATTCACTACCAAAAGCTTTGCAAGAGCTTTTGTTTTCCTTTAAAGGAACCAAGCCAGGTGGTCTCCGCCTGGTTTTTTAATTATCTATACATTATTTTCTTCATTACTATTTTATTATTTAACAACAATACGTTCATCTACTCTAATATTTTCATGGAGGAAGTTGTATTGCGTCAGTAAGTTGGTAACATCATCATAAACTTTCCCCCTTCTCTGTGGGTCTTTAATTGTTACAATTAAAACAAACTCTTGACTTATATCTTTACTATCCTTCATCCTAACATCAAAATCATTTCTATAAGAGGCTTTAAGTTGCAAAAACCAAAGTCTTCCTTTTTGCAGACTGGTCCTTTTGTGACTTTCCTGTAATTCATCCAAATCTAAACTCCATTTTTTTATTGGTAAAAATAATCCAGCATGTCCTTCGCTATAACTATGCAAAAAACGTTCGCTTTTAAAAGCTGTGGTTGCAGATTTTTGTTTTCTTGAACTATATTTTGAGGGTACCAATAAATTTTGAGGGTCATGCATATCAATAGGATTGCGCTTGACTTTACTGTCAATTACTTCTACTTTCTTTTCGTAGGTCCCAAATGCAACATCGACATCACTTTGAACATATTCAGCACCATGATAAGAATTAATCTCTGGTGATGTAACTAAAGTTATTTTTACTTGACCATAAAAATGTCCTTCGTCAATAAGATTTTGAGGGAAGGGGAAGTCCATAATTTTGATATTAGATCCTTTATCAACGGCATCCATTAGAATCAGAGTAACTTCATTAGGATCATTAAATAAAATATCTCCAATTTTTGCTGGAAGACCAAACCCAATTTGATTTATCCTATCCAATAAATTAGCATCAAATTCCTCAGGGTGTTTTGCGGAATGAATCAGTAGTGCTTTAATGAGATCAGGATTGAATTCTTCTTTTAAAGATCCGGCCAATTCTGCAGCTAAGGCTGCTACACGTGGTGTACTATAACTCGTTCCTACGGCACTACATATTTTCCCGTCAGAAGAAAATGATTTTACCCCATTAATATCAATCTTTCCATCTTTAAATCCGGCGTTTCCGCCATAATGTACCAGATCTGGTTTTATAACATCAGCGCATCCTGGCCCAACCATTGAAAATGGAGAAGGATAATTTATGGGTGAAATATCTTGTTCTCTTTTGTCGTGAGCTAAAGACCCCACAACTAACGTTCTTATACTTTCAGAGGCTTCAGTGATTCTACCTCTAGGAGCTGGTGTTGTTTTGGCAAAATTAGAGCAATTGCCTGCTGCTTTAACTATCAATATGTTATAATCGCTCTGTAATTCGTCAAGATACCTTGCAAAATCGGAGTATTTACTATCTTCAATTGGAATATCATTTCCTATTGAAAAATTCCAAACTTTTACTTCGGGGTGACTTTTTACCGCCTCCCGCATAAATTCAACCATCATGGGTTCGTCGATATATCCAAAATTATTATTTGGATAGATAACGGCTTCGGTTATCTTAAACGGCTTTGTACCAATCCAATCTTTTCCCTCCAATTCATCGCCGTAGTTAATAATTCCAGCAACAAAGGTTCCATGTGCTTTATCATATTCATTTAATCCGAAGGCTACGTAACTGCCATTTTTCCAATCTCTTAAGTGCGGAATGTTACTGATTCCTTCATCAAACACTCCTATTTTAAAGTAGTCAATCCCTGGTTCAGGAGATTTTATTTTTATTTCACCATCCTCAAGAATTTCACTTTTGCTAAGACTTATGACCGGCATTTTTGTTATAGAAAAAATGCTTTCACTTTCGTTGGAATTAACTAAGGATAAAGGCTTTACTGATGATACTCTATAGAGAATAAGATCCCTGGAATAATTCAACTTAATATAATTTACTCCCAACTCTTTGCACAGGTTTTCAAAGCTTCGCTGAGCAATTTCATTTAGATTATAATCTCCATAATTGATGAGTTTAACCTTCAAATCTCTTTCTTCGTTTTCAGTAACGTCAATGATGGGTAAAAAATCATGTGCTTCTTCAATGGCTGATATGCCTACTATATTTTTCTCTGCATCTAGTATTTTGTTTTCAATTTCCTGTAAATCTTTAGGATTGTCAATTTTAATTAATAGTTCTTCTTCTCCTATTAGCCCTATGATATTGATTTTCCGTCCTTTGTTAAAAATCTTCCCTATTTCGTTTCGGTACGTTTTTGCCAGCGCATCATTATTTAGTTTTATCTTTACAACAGTGGGCAGATAATTATTGCTACTTGCCTTTTTCTGCACTTTTTCTTTCAATCCGCCAAAATAGCCTTTGAAATAATTTATTCTTGCTTCAAGTTTTTCGCCTTCTAAACGAATACGAAGCCCTTGTGTCTCACTTTTAATAACGGGAAGGTTGTTTAAGGCCTTGTCGTTGTCCCGTTTTTTAAATAGTTTTATTGGTAAATTCCTTTCCATATAATTAGTCTTTCAGATTGTTTCTAATTTGACGGATTGAGACATTTAATAAATCAGCAATTTGCAGCTTTGGTACGCCATTATCATTCAGATATTTTATTAATTCATCTGAAGTAAAATTACCGTGCTTTTCAAATTGAAAATTCTCAATTAATAAATCATCAATTATAATTTTATCTCGATTCCCGATAATAGCTTGAGTAATTGCATTAGTTACAATAGAACGAATATCTGATGGCGTCTTTTGCGACAGCAAGTGAATAACCTTATCCATCTTTCTTTTATCTGAAGAGAAATCATGATTATAGTTATTTGCGTAAAGGGTTAAAAGTTTTCGAATCCCTTCAGCTCCAGGCTGGCTAACTTCGATAACACTATTAAATCTCCGCCAAATAGCTTTATCCAACAATTCCGGATGGTTTGTTGCTGCTATCAAAATATTATTATGCGAAAATTGATCTATATTTTGCAATAAGCTATTAATTACTCTTTTTAATTCACCCATTTCATGTTGGTCATCTCTTGCTTTAGCAATGGCATCAAATTCATCTAAAAATAATATGCATGGCTTACTGTCGGCATATTCAAATACTCTTCGGATATTTTTTGAAGTATTACCCAATAATGACGATATTAATGAATCCAGTCTTGCGGTAACCAAAGGCAATTTTGTTTGTGCTGATATATATTTTGCAATTGTTGTTTTTCCCACTCCAGGAGCACCATACAGCAATAAAGTGCTTTGCAAAGGAAACCCCAATGACTTTATTTTATCTTTATTTTCTATATGCTTTATAAAATCAAACACCTTATTCTCAACAGTCTCTGGAAGGATTACTTCAAGATTAACTTCTGAGGGATTAAAAATATCAACAATGCTTAGTCGCGATTCTGTGTCAACGGGTGCTGTGTTAATTAATTGCTCCATAGATAGGGTGGTGGCTCCTTTGTTATCTATAACGTTCCTTATGCCCTTTGCCAACTGTAAATTTCCTTCCTCAGTTAACTTGTCTGCTAATTTTCTTGCATATTGAATGACTTTGGCTGGCTCGCATTTAAGTCCCCCTTCTATTATTTTTATTATTTCAGTATACATGGATGTTTATTATAATGATTTTGTGATACAAATATATGATATTTCGTCATTAATTCAAATTAAATCGGAATAAAAATAACAAATAATGTAACATTTGTATCAAAAAACGTGTTGTGTGATACAAATGTTATTATTGGTCAATGATTTACATAGTGAGAAAATCCAAGAAAACTATTTTTGAATTATTTTAACGTGGCCGTGGTTGTGTTTAACCAGAAATCTTGCTTATAGAACCCTGCTTCTAATACATCTTCAGATCCCTTTTTCGAGTAATTTCTTTAATGTTGAATCTTGTCAGGAAACTATTTATAAAAAACTAATTTGAATTTTCATTGTCCAATACTTTCAAGTCAGCATGAATTCCGGTCTTTCCTATTTTTCATTTCGCTAATGTACTTTGGATATATAAAGCTCAGAAAAGTAGTACTCTCACTTAATTTTCTCACCAAAGTTATTTACGCATTCCGGAAAAGTCAAGGGTGGCTTTTCTCTCCAATTCTTATGAAAACCACACTTCGTGCTCGGTCAAAAACCGAACGCCCTTTGACCGTTTTGCGCTCAGGGAGTTTTCGGTTTTGTGACATTCGCCCTTGACTAGAATCCGGTCTGCTCAATGGTTCACGGTTCAAAATTAACCGGCGAGCTAGACAAATCCTGAGTTAAGCGAAGGAAGCCAAAACAAGTCCGCAGGGCAGCGGCAAAATCAAATGAAAGATTCAAACGAATGGGAAATTGTTTCCACCTATTCAACACGGGAAGCTGTTGCAGATGGCTTTCTTGTCAAAGTTGAAGCCAAGGCTTCAGAAGAAGCAGGTATTAAGTATCCTGTTTACCTTACACGTGCCGCCTGGGACAAATATGTCGAAGTTCCCAAAGGCATGGAACAAGTTCAAAACCTTTCAGACCGCCTTTGGGATGTGCTGTATATGTTTGCTTTTCACGCCCGGAATGTTTCTTCCAATTATTTACAGTTTGATTTTATCAGCTTTATGCCTGATGAAGGTAACTGGGAGCCTAATGAAAAGCTTGAATCTCCTGAAAATCGACTCAACAGACTGGTTACCCTTAAATCCGTGATTCAGGCCCAGGATTTCGACGACCCGTCACCTGCCATTTTTATCATGAAACCTAACGAAGACTGATTATGGCAACTCAAAAATCATCAGGGAATTTCCTCCGTACGGGGGAGGTTTCTTTTAACGGCTTTATTGCCGGACTTGCTGAGTCCAAAGACAAATACAATCGACATAAAAGCATGGTTTTGTACGGTTCAACTTTCATCATCTCAGCATACAAAACCGGAGAAAAGCTTCTGGTAAAGCAGGAATTCAACATTGACGAACTGACTAAAGCCAGAAGGTTCTACCGGTCGATCCGTTTTTTCAAGCATCATTCAACCTGGCTTCAGGAATAAATCAGCAGACTATGGAAAAACACTGGACAGCTTATCTGCCGGAAGCCGGTAGTATAAGACGAAAAGGCGAGGATATTTTGTATCTGCATAGTTTATTGGTTCTGGCAAAAAATGAAGTTCAGCAGCTAAATCGAAAGATTGCTGATCTGGAAGATGAAACTTTCCGGATGGCCAAAACAGATTGGTCTATCGAGGAAATTGCTGAAGCCAAGCAGAAGGCAAAACGAAAGAGTACTTAACAACTGGGGCAGTTTTGCCCCTTTTTTTACTCGTAATAAAGCCATTCTCTCCCCAAAATCAATATGAAACATCAGAATAGCAGCCCCCATGCCTGCGGCCTGTGGCTTTCCATCGTCCGGCATTCCCAAGCTTGCCTGTCACTTCGTCCCACCTTATTTGCTCTCCGTCCACTGTCATCCACGAGCCTCGTCATCCCGCGCAAGAGAGGCAGATTCCATTTCATTCCATCAGCTACACTTGCTTTTGCCTTTTCCTCACGTAACAGAAAGTTTGATATAACCCAATTCTTGAAAATGAGAATACCGTTTTCTATTGTGAAAGCGGTTTTTACTCCCCAATGATATGCCTTTTCGGATTTTGAGTTTAGAACGTCAATCGCCATTTTGCCACCTTTTAATATTCGCTTCAGGCTTTTTTTCTGTCTGTGACATGCATCTTCATTAAGCTGATCAGATATTGTCCGTTGAACTGTCAAATCCGTGCAGTTCATTGGCCTTCAGAAACCTGTATTAAGCTTGTTCGAATAATTGCATCGCTTGGACACTGATGAAGGACTTCCGGTTCAAGGCTATCTTTGCATATCCCTTTTCGGCAATGGCTTTTCGGAGAAACTTGGTCACAACGAATTTTTAAGACAAGCTAAGAATTCTCTGCAAATGTTGGACACGTTTGTGGCGGCCAGTCTCCTCAATCAAAGATTTTCCCGGCATATCCTCGCTATGTTCCGGTATTCCAGTTCCTCCCTGATTGCGCCAAAATCCGTGTCCTGTTCACCTGGCACATAATTTTAACTTTAAAAATTCACGTTATGACAACTTTTGAAAAGCATTACATTGGGAAAGGAACTCAGATTAATAATCTTGACATCGTAAAAGTAGTTCTTCCGGCAGAAGGTATTGAAGCAGCCATGTTTGAAAGGGAGGGAATCAAATATCTTGGTTTTGAAGTGGCAAAAATGAAAGCCCCCGACCAATTCGGCAGAACACATACCTGCTACTATCAAACCAAAGTGCAAAAAGCAGACTCAACCTATGCGCAGCCTGAAAAACAGAAAAAGGCGAAAAAAACTTCGAAGAAAGAACCCGCAGTTCCTGAAGAGGATGATCTGCCATTCTAAAATTCCTCAAAAAGCCGAAAGGCTTTTTTTTATGGTCGTACAGTTATAAATGTTATTCGCTTACCCTTTATTCCGGTTTTTACCGGTTCCCGATACTTCTATCCATTACCATTGAGCTGATCAGGTAAGTGTTTCATTGCTTGTTTTTATGAAATTATACGCGAAGATGCAAGGCCCATTTGGAACCGCAGGGCAGACTACACAAAGAATTTCCGGCATATCCTACCTCGACAAATCGAGGCTTTACGGTATTCCGTTCCTGTTTGTGTATTCCGAAATGGACCTTACGGCGAAAGGCATATAATTTTTAAAAACTATCGCATGAAGACTTACATTTCAAAACTAGCCAAAGACAATGAGGATAATGGTTCAGCTTGGGAATCTTTCACAGAGTACCTAAATACAGTTTATTACGAAGGAGCTTCAGAATCCCTCGATCCTGAACTCGTTCAATTTGAATATTCAGCTTTTTTGAGTTGTTACGGGAATTAACCGTAACAACTTTTTCCTATTTCAGCAAAAAAAGGATCGCTTTTGTTGAAAAGTTGGTTGCAAAATCCAATTAACAATAATGCTTAATTTATTTGCTTATCGTAACTTGCACGTTGAAAAGAACGGCTAAAATAACAAATGGCCAAGAAGAACAATAGCAGCAATCAAGCAAAGTGTGAAAGCCAAATTGAAAGTTGCCGTTAAAAGCATCCTTCGAAAATATGGCTATCCACTCGATATGCAATTATTGACCACCGAAACCGTTTTAAAACAGGCAGAATTGATTACCGTTAGATGAAGAAAAAGCATTAAAATGAATAAAATATTTTTCCACTCCTTGACTTTCCTTTTCATCCTACTTTATGGATGTACTTTTGAACCCAGTGGTGAACATTTTGAGGAATTGGATTCAACTGGAAAATTACCTGAAATTGAAGTCGATCTGAATTTTGCCACAGATACCATTTACATTAACAAAAGTGAATGGCTTTATTTCTCCTATAAACTCAATGGCGATCAGGTGAATTGGGCTCAGTTTACCATTGCAGGTAAAGAAACCTCACAGTTTGAGGATAAAAACGGAGGGGTTGAATTGCGATGGTATTTTGAAGGAAAAGAGACCGGAACTTACCCAATGGAAATGAAAATATTTACCAAGTCGCAAACAGGAAGTATTGCCGATAAGATTGGTGGTGAAGGATTCCTGATAGCGCATACCTGGATATTGGTTATCAAGGACAGGTATGAAATGGGGGTCAAAATGGATAAGGCAGAATTCATCGATGGTTCTTTGAAAGTAAGTTGGGAAATGTTCAAAGGGATGGATTTTAAAAGCTATAAAATATACAGGGATATGGACTATGTGCAACAAAACAGAGTGCTGGTTGCAACCATTAGTTCTCAGGATCAGACGTCTTATATCGACAACAACTATCATGGAGAGCGCTCCAGATATTCCGTTGTAACCAACGACGAGTTTTACAGTTCATCTATTCCTGTCGCTGGGCCACTACCTGAATTATTGGCAACGAATACCCCCAATGGTGATATTCAATTAACATGGAAGAAACCACCGTTTTATAAAAACCTGAAAGGTTACCGTATTTCATTTCGTGATGAAAAGGGAATAATTCAAAAGATTGCCGACATTGATAATACTTCAATCGAATCTTTTGTGATCCCCAATCCTCGATTTGCATTCAATTATGAATTGTATCTGACGATGATACCCCTGTCAAATAATTTTTATGATGAGTGGAGTTTAAGTCAGTTTTTATCCTCCAATGCTAAAGCTACTTATGGAAAGACTACTCCAGGTTTTAGGTTTGCAATTGGAGGTTTGGGGCCAATGTCATATTTGATGAATGATTATACCGGAGTACTAATCTTTGATCACGAAAAATTTGCAATGACAAGGCAGATTAAATATGGAGATGATGCAGTTTTGCATTTTGATGTGTCGGCAAATAACAGATATCTGGTCAGTGTACTGAGTTCACCCCGGAAAGTCTTTTTTGAGGATATGACAGAATCGGCAAACAACAAGAAGATTGATCTTTCCGGTTCATTTCCGTTGATGGGGCATATTGTCTCGGTTTCTAATGTAGGAACAGGGGTCATTTTAAATGATCAAACTGCAGTTTTATACGATTACAAGAATGAACGTAAACTGGCAGAAATTAATTTGATCTATAATGGTTTATATGCCAATAAAATAGCTGGATCCGGTAATTTTTTCCTGTGTGAAACCTATAATGGCTATGAGTTTTATAAATATAAAGACAACCAGATCATTCGCCTTCAGGAATACAATGAGAATAGAGACTATGTTCTGCATGCTGATTATTTGCCAGGCAGTAATGAGAAACTGGTAAGGGCATTTAGTAACCGGATTGAAGTTCTGGATTGCAATACCTGGTGGATCGAGAAGCGCTGGCAATTCCCTGACCAGATCACGGAAGTATATAATCTGGACATGAAAAGCGGTAAACTTTTCCTGAGGCAGGAAAATCAGTTAATATTATTTGATGTAATGAATGGGACCAAGGAAGTGTTAATAACTACCGGTGAATCATATTACCTGAATAAATGGACGCTTTTCTACAATAACGGGCAGATAATATGGGGAGAAGGAAAAGGCATCGATCTAAATAGCAAAAACTAATAAAAAGCATCTTATCATGATATTGAAATACGCTAAGATATACCTCATAATTACATTAATGGCTTTAACAACTGCACTCAAGGCGCAAAATCTTCTGGTTGGAGCTGGCATTGGGGGCGGAACATTCGAAATGAATTCCATAAAAGATTACAATCAGACAATTGTGAAATTGTTGCCTTTTAAACCCGTTTTGACCGATAATTTTCCCCCATATTTCTTTTACAAAGCAGAAGTACTCTACTGTTTTCCGAAAATTTTGGCAATTGGACTTAATTTTCATACCACATCAACCGGATCAAGATTGGCACTTTCCGATTATTCAGGATCTTTTGAGCATGACAATGTTCAAAAAGGGCTATTCCCAGGAGTGAAAATTATGCTGGGAAAAGCACCGGGTAAATCAAATGGATTAAACTTATTATTGGAAGGCGGAGCTGCTTTCAGCACGATGGATGTAGAGAGGGTTTTTAAACTTGCCGATGAATCCCAAACGGATCAGATAGATTATAACGCTCAGGGATTTTTTGTTCAGCCAGGTATTTGTTATTTCAGAAACATTTATTCAAATATTAAACTCTGTGCTAACGTATCATACTATTATGGTTTTGAGAAAGGGTATCATTTACCAAACGAGAAAGACCAGAAATTATTCAATTCGGAGTCCGGAAAACCAATAAAACCACAATGGGACGGAATCAGATTTGGAATAACAGCTTACTGGAGTTTTCGAAACAAAGCAAATTGATTTTGATCTGAATGTGGAATAGAATAGACTATACTATACATACGAACTTATTAATTATTATTGTAACTTTAATGCATACTTTTGCTAAATGATTAAAGTTTAACTCAGCTTTTTTTTTGTTATAGAGGTGGAAATTGAGAACCCTGGTCTTTGACTGGGGTTTTTGCGTTTATTCTTCAACGTAAAAGAAAGGCATTCTTTATTAAGCTTTTACTGTATATTTATTGAATCAGGATACATTTAGAGGAATATATACTCTCACTCAATTTCTCCCCAAAGTTATTTACGCATCCCGAAAAAGTCAAGGGTTGCATACCCCTCCACACTGCCCACCAACGCCACACTTCGTGCTCGGTCAGCTTTTCAATACGCTTATTAAATCTGTCGAATGGGCTTTGAAAACCAGACATTCGCCCTTGACAAGAATCCGGCCTGCTCAATGGGTTTCGGCTCAAAATTAATTGGCGAGCCAGACCAGCCCTGAGTCAACCGAAGGGTGCCAAGATAAATCCGCAGGGCAGCGGTAAAAATCAATGAAATTTTTCGAGAATGTAACGACTCTGACCGAGCTTCGGAAAGAGTACAGGCGATTGGCTTTTATCTACCATCCGGATAAGGGAGGAGATACCCACCTGATGCAGGTTTTGAACGATCAGTACGAAAGGCTTTCCAGAAAACTGATCAGTGGTGACACAACCTTTTCAGAAGCAAGGAAGGAATACGAACAGCAGGTTTCCGAAGAAATCCGTGAGATGCTGGATCGGATCATGTTTTTGCAAGGAGTGGATATTGAAGTTATCGGCGGATGGATCTGGATTACCGGAAACACGTTTGCTGTCCGGACAACATTAAAAAATCTGGGATTCATGTTCAGCCATCCGAAAGCTGCCTGGTATTGGCACAAAGGGGAATACAGGAAAAAGAACGGAAAACTTCAGTCGATGGAGGATATGAGGACATTCTGGGGCTCTCAGAAAATAGAAACCCAACCGGAAACATCCAACCATTTGAATTAATCAATAGGGCGAGCCAGACCAAACCTGAGTTTACAGAAGGTTGCCCCAACAAGTCCGTAGGGCAGCGGCATTTCACATGAATATGGAATTAGATATTGCAACCACCGATAGGCTTCTTAATGCCATCATGTTCTGTTTAGGTCCTTCATTGGACGATAATAGTATCCGGGAATCACCCTGGTTAGAAGAACTGGCCGAGTCATACAACGAGATTGTTGACCGGTTACCAGCAGGATGGAGGCTGGATCATCACCAGCATTTACACTTTTAATTACCTGGCGCGCCAGATGCCAATATAAGTCCGCAGGGCAGCGGCAATACAAATGGATTACTTAATAGTTGGTTCAAACGGTTTTGCACAAGTTGGCGATCCTGATTATTTCACCAAAACGAAAATCGAACTTATGATTTTGCTTGAATTCCTTCAGGCCAATTATCCGGTTCCAGATGAATTTGCTCCAATGGCTTATTATTACATCAAAGCTTTTAACCATGATTTTGGAACCTACCATGAAATTGTTGTCATCTTCGATGACCAATATCTTTCTACTCTGAAGGATTCAGAACTTGAATCAGATATTGAGCTGTTTGAAAAGTTCTGGAACTGGTTTAATTCAGTGGAATCTGTTGATTTGGAATCTGAGAACCTGACTGAGCAAATACGCCAGGCTTACCAGAAAACATTAGACACCGAAAAAGGCGATCACCTGAAAGTTATTCGGGTAGCCTGAATTTCAAAGAAAGGGGAAACCCTTTTTTGTTCGTTACTCCCTTGTTTCCCAGATTAATATTCCCGATTTATAGTTTTTACTCTCACTCAATTTTAGCGCAAAGGTATCTACGCGTCCCGGAAAAGTCAAGGGTGGCTTCTTTTCTGGTCCCCAATGGAAGCCACGCTTCGCGCTCGTTCAAAAACCGCAGTCCCTCGACTGCTCCGCACTCTTATGACTTACGGTTTTATGACATTCGCCCTTGACAAGAATCCGGTCTGCTCAATGGTTCCCGGCTCAAAATTAACCGGCGAGCCAGACAAGCCTTCAGCAAATGAAGGTTGCCAAAATAAGTCCGCAGGGCAGCGGCATCACTAATGAAAACATACAAGAAAAGTCTTCCGTTGATCACTTTGAAGAAATCAAAGTCTGATTTTCCATGTGCGAAGATTGTGACATCATCAGATGCCAATGTATTTATCCGCAATTTCTACTCCGACGACATTGGGATTTTTGAAAGCTTTTTCATCCTGCTGCTGAACAGGAACAATAATACAATTGGATACGCCAAGATTTCGCAAGGCGGTATTGTTGGAACAGTTATCGATGCCACCATCATAGCCAAGTATTGTGTTGAAGCCCTGTCAACTTCAGTTATACTAGCCCATAACCATCCTTCAGGAGGACTTGTTCCCAGTTCTCAGGATAAAGATATTACCCGAAAAATTAAAGATACACTGCAGATTTTTGACTGTCGAGTTCTTGACCACGTCATACTTACTGAAGATTCCTTCTTCTCCTTTGCAGATGAAGGATTGATTTAAAAAATGAGCCCTCCGGGGCTTTTTTTTATCATTCAAATCAATATGGAAAAATTACTCAGTTTCTCGAATTATATGGATCAACTGGCACCTAAACACGGGGTTAGTCATGTATTCTCCGATTTCTTGGAAATGACCGTTTGTGCCCTTTCTCTGGGACAAATGGAAGATCACTATTTTGAAATCATCAAAAGTTACAATAAAGATGAACTTCAGGCTTTCTCCTCTGCATTGGCAGCAGTAATAATTGACATGGAAAACGATGGGGAAGGGTTGAAAGATGTCTTTGGCGACTTCTTTATGGAACACATCAGTTACGGCAAAGCTGGGCAGTTTTTCACCCCTGAACATATCTGTGAAATGATGGCATTAATTACCATCGGAGAAATCCGCAATGGTGAACGGATTGCTGATCCATGCTGCGGTTCAGGCAGAACGCTAATGGCCGCAGCCAGGATCAACAGGAATGCACGGTTTTACGGAGCCGATATCGACCGAACGTGCGCCATGATGTGCTTGGTCAATATGTGCCTGAACGGAATGTTTGGAGAAGTTGCCTGTATGAATACCATTACGAATGAATTCTTTTCAGGCTGGCAGATCAATCCGCATCTGATAACAGGAATACCATATATTGTTCCGATTTCCGAAGGCCAGAGCTATATGGTACTGCAACTTCCCAGACACAAGCAGGAACAGCCAAAGATCAAACAAACAGAGCTGCCAGTTTTTGAACCAGTTGAAATATCACCAATTTCAAAACAACCTGTGCAGCAACTGTTGTTTGATTTTTAAGGCCCTACGGGGCTTTTTTTACTCCAGAAAACTTTTTGTTGCTTATTCTCGAAAAATCAGGTGATGAAAAACTTACATTTTTCTTCCCTTTGATTTTTCTTGTTTTTCAGGTTCTTGTTTGTTTTCTTCTGCCTGTTTCTTGTCCTGTTTTTCTGCCTGTTTTTCGGTCGGTTGCGTTTGATCCTTTTTCAAAGGCTCATCAAGTTTTTTGGTGGCTTCGTTTGTTTTACCTTCCGAATTGACATCTACCTGAGTCTTACTTGCATTATCGGGAGTGACTTCTTTAGCATTAGCCTTATCCGGGTTCCATTTGAAGAAGGCCAGTTTCGAGTTTTCGTTATCAACTTTAACGTAAGCATTAAAATCCTGGCCCTGGCCATCTTTCATCCCACTTACATATATAGTTTGTCCTTCATGCAATTTATTTTGCTGCTTCTCAGATAATTCAACCCCAAGCAATGTTTTTGGAATACGTACTTCTCCGTTTGGTTGCTGAAATTGTCGTTGCTCATTTTGCTGAGATTGATTTGGTTGTTGATCAAACCTGAATTCAATTCCTTTCTTATCAGCATTAACCTGTACGTTTGCAGAGAACTCTTTTCCGCCTTTGGAGGTCATTCCTTCCAGATAAATTGATTTGCCTTCAGCCAACTGCTGCTTTTGTGTATCTTCGAGAGTAACTCCTTTGATGGTCTCAGGAATTTTAAGCTTATCGGTTCTTACTGCAACCAATTCGTTGGTCAATCTATCTACCGAAATAAATACTGGCGTTTTTTCTCCTTGCTTGAATTCTGCATTGACAATCCGGCCAAGATTTCCAGTTGTTTGCAAATTTTTTTTGTCTTCATCGGTAAACCTGACACCAAAATATGGCCTGTCTAATTCAGGTTCTTTGCGAATAGCATGAATAGCCAAAGCCAGTTTTCCATCTGGCATTTCCCTGAAGGATAACCGGGCATCTGTTCGGAGTGTGGTATCATCAAATTTGGCTGCAATAGGAATCAGAACGGGTGATTTCTGCCAGTTTAGCATTGCTTCCAGACTTTTGGTTCGTTCAAGAGTTTCGCGAGTAACACCAAGGCGCTCCAATTGAGACCAATCGACACGATTTTCGACAATGGTGTTAGTCGATTGCTTTTTCCCCTGGGTAGGAGATTCAACTTTAAATGCGTCAATGGTTGCTTTATTGGCAGGCTCGTCAGGCTTTTTAAAAGCCTCTTGAAGTTTGATGGCGATTTCTCTGGCCTTCTCAATAGGTACTTTAAAGAACTGAAAATGAGTTGGGTCTTTGTATTGCCTCTGAAAATTCGATAGGAAGTTGTCCAGCGCATTGCCGGATTTGTCGATCCTCAGGAATTGCGGCTCATTTTCCTTTTGGGGTTCAACTGATTTTGGCTTGCCATCTTTTTCAATACCTGAAACAACTTTCAATTTATCACTGTCTTTTTCTTTGACAAGCAGAACGTCCTGGTTATTCAATTTTTCGTCCATGATACTTTGATTTTAATTATTACATCACGATTAATGCAATTCAAAAGTATATGAACAGCCTTGACGTTTAGGATTTTGCAGTCCATTGGCAGAGGTTGGCTTCCAATTGGCAAAGATTGCCTCACAACCTCAAAATAAGAATGTTTGAAATGCCAATAGAAAAGATATTCTTTTAAAACAACCGTTTAATTTGAGAACAAAAACAAAGGCCTTTTTGGTTTTACTTTCGTTGATACATCAGCCGTATTGTTCCATTATCATACACATTGTTTTCAAATAATGTCCATTGGGAAAAACTTAGGTTTTCTGGGAGCAATGGTTTGTTATTGCCATGAATTATTGGGATGTAAACCAAGTGCATTTCATCTGATTGGTCGAAAAGCCTAGTAATTGCTTCACCGCCAATCAGCCAGATATCTTTTCCTGGTTGCTGTTTTAGCCTGTAAACAGTTTCTGCAATATCATCAAATATAAATCTGATTTTCTCTTCTGATTTTCGTTCAAATCGGGAAATAACATAGGTAATTTTGTTCTGGTATGGCCAAATGACGTCAAGATTCAAAATCTCATTATACACGAGCTCATCCATGATAATTGTATCGGCTGAATTGAAAAAAGCTTTGTAGCCGTAATCATTTTTTGAAGGATTGGGAAATTCGACAAACCATTTAATATCATCATCCCAGGGGCAGGCAATATAACCGTCAATTGACGCAATGATGAAAAACTTTACCTTTTTCATATTTCCAGACATTTATTCGTTCAATAATCCGTTTTGATGTCCGTCAAAGTCTCATAAAAAAGCGTGGAACTCACACTGATCCGTCACGAGGTACTGGTATACCCAAAGAAGAAAGCAGGCAAGCCCACGCCATACTTTCGTATAGCATGAACATTGCGCGTTAGTCTCTCTTCCTTTTTTGAAAATTACCAGTTTTCGTGACGAGACGTTCAGCGAACGTTATGTCTATATATTAGCGGTACTGGACCGCTTAAGTTCTTATTGTTATTGCAAAGATAATGATGTTTCCCGAAGGTCAGAAGCAGCTTTATAAAATCATAGCAGATAATAAAATGCCATTTCGCTTTTTGTCCAACAATTATTATGGACTAGATTCTTCATTGATTTTCTTAATTGTATCTATAATTCTTTTATAATTTGAGTATCCACACAAAATATTGAATTCATGTCTAGCTAAATTGCAAGAACACTTTTCGCATTCATACAAATCAATTCTTTTGTTTCTAGTCCTGTTAATGAAGCGAGGACATCCATTTATATGAGGTCTATTTTTTGTTCCACTTAATAATCTGCTTTCCAAGAGATTATTAATCTCTTTCCAAATTTGATTATGCTTTTGTTTTAATTGACCAATCAATCTATCATCTTTCTTGTTCCCAAACCATGTTTTGTTCTGGATATTATCTAGAATATAAGATGCAAGTTCTTCTCTTTCAATAGCTCTGTCGACTTTTGATAAATCTATCTCGATTACTGGTAATTCAATTTCTTGGATCTTATCTTGTTTCTCTTTTTGAACTTTACTTGTAACTGCAATCTCAATTAGTAATATTTCACCATTAATAGTACATTTTATGTCTGGGATAATATCATGAAGCTTTTTCTCTATGATAACATTATCAATTATATACTGTCGAGAATCAATTGTCCCCAAGTTCTTTAAATCTAATACTAAAGAATAAAAGCCGTTCAGGTTCGAGATGTCAAAGCGAGGTATTCTATAAGGCAATGCGATCTTTTTAACCTCTTCAATAATTCGTTTGGCGTCGTAATGCAGGGAAGTCTCATAAGCGTGTTCGCATTGTCGTTTACTTTCATGCGCAAAATGATTTTGAGGAGTTATGTTTTTTCCTTTTTTTGCAATTAACCTTTCTCCACAAGCAGGGCAACTACAATTACATCTCAAGCCGCTCTCGACCTCAGATATGTGAAATTCTATTCCATTCCTAATCCCATATTTAAGGATGCCATCTCTCATAATCTTGCTCATAACAAAGCTACTCATAGAAGCGGATTTTGGGTGATTCCCTGTCAAGCCGAGAAGTTACTAGGAGAGGCGAGGTATACACAGAGAACCGTAGCTGCCACGGGGAGCTGATGTTAGTGGTCCAAATTTTGTTTTTAATACATTGTGATTAATCTTAACTTTCGATCTTTGGGTTTATATTCTAAAGCAATCAATAGTTTCATTAATTTTTTAGCATCGATCCTTGGTACCTCAATTAGAATATTGAATTTTAGAATATTATATTTTTCAAGAAACGATAGATTATAAATGTAATTACTTTCTATCTTTTCCTTTATTTGGTCAGTTAATTCTTCAACTGACAGATTAAGCAACCCTGATCTTTCGATATTTTCAGTTTTCTGCTGGAACAGATAATTAAGTTTTGAAGGTTCAATTTCAATGTCGCAATCAGATAGGTCAATGAAGCTGCTACTTAACGTATTTAATGAGAAATTTACATCTGTTTCAAGATTTTTAATAATCTTTCGCTCTATCTTATACCAAAGGAAGATGAGGTAAAAAGAGGAATGAACATATTTGCAGGAAAACCCTAACTCTTCATAGTAATAGGCCAGGCCATTGACTTCTATTTCATCGATAATGTTAGTATCAAAAGGCTCTGACGAGATTAATACGGACTTGTGTTTTATGAATCTTGCAACCAGAATTGCCGATAGGTACGTTTTTATTTTACTCGAATATGTTACATCAAAATAGCCTGTAAAGTAGTCGTATCTTTTCAATCCGTCGATCAGATTTTGCACCATTGTTTTTGAAAGATTATTAATGTAAACAAGGAAATACTGATTGTGGTACTGATAGATTGTAGGATTTATCTGATTAATATACTCATAAAATAATGCATGAAGCATTTCTTTTCGGCTGTGATCTCCAATATAATCGCCGACTAAAAAACTATGTGTACATTGCTTTCCAAGGAGAGGAAGTACTTTTGTAAGGATGTTATAGTCATATGTAGAAAACCCGCTTTTGAGAACATCAAAAACCAGTACTATTTCATTTTTCTCATTACTTGGAATCAGACTGTTTTTAAGTGTTTTGTATTCAATGTTACTTGATTCTAACGAATTAATAAACATGTCAAAGACGTTATTTATTTCCTCATATATTTCATTCGGGGAAGAATCTTTATAACATAAATCCAACATACCATTGTCTCTAGCGTTCAAAGTAAAAATAGTGCCATCTTTTCTCATTTTTGCAGGTTTTTCAATATTGCTGATAGCCGTATGGGCTCAGGTTCTCGCAGTAAATTATCGAATATTCACATTTTTTGTAAATGCCTCACTAAAATCATATAAGATATCCGATTCGTTGAGCTCAGAAAGAACTTTTCGCAAAGCAGTATTTTTAAATTCGATTGCTTCTCCATGTAGATTGGGAAGGCAGAATTGTCCGGTAATAATTATGCTTTTATCTTCCAATGAAAATTTCAGGCTGTAAACAAATTTCAGCTGCATAACCCGATTGACTTTTAACTCGATATATTCTTTATATGAGTTCGATTCTTTTTTGGAAGTCAATATGACCCCTTTAAAATTCGAATACGAACTGATTTTATATGAAAGTTCTTGAAATGCGGGTTTAATAATCTCATCAATCACGGATTGAATCTCCATTTCATGTTCGTAATTTAATTCTGGAGTTTTCTTCGGTATTCCTTTGGAATCGAAGAAGCTGTCAAGTAAATCAGTCATTTTCTATTTTTTTTAAAAAATTGTTGATTCCTGGCAGAAAACTAAAAACAGTAATATCACCAGAAGTATTGCTGCTTAGGGTGGTCGCAACACAAAGCGGCCGAGCTCAGGTAATTTGTTATCCAGCCCTTATCCGGTCTGAGTAGCGAGATACTTACGGAATATTGCTATTGTTGTATTTGGGACGCTCCACATGTCTGTTAAATTAAAGGTCAAATATTTCTTTGGCTTTTTTCCAATTCTTTTTAAGTATTGGTCGGCCTACACAAGTCTCTCCGTTGGATGGCTCACCAGAAAAATGACAGAATCTTTCTGGATAGTCAGGATTTCCAAATTCATTCCATTTTCTATAAGCATCATAACACATCGGCTTTTCCACATTAAATGGAATTGAAATACCTGTTCTGAAGCAGAAGCCTGTCTGAATCTGAGTACTATTAATTGGTTGAACAAATTGTTCAAAATTCTTGCTTTCATTAGTTTTATCTCTTCTATAAGATGAATCTACCTTCGGTTTGTCAGCAAAGAAATCTGAAAGTTTGTCAATCTCAATTTTTGATGAAAGATATTTTTTGTTTAGACCTATCCCAAGAGTTCCTTTGTCAAATTGTGGTAACTTATGAAATAGTAGGTCTGACTGATCAATTACTCTCTTAAAATATTCCCATGCTTGATTGTCAAAGGAGTCCTCTCCTGTTACATTAGTTAAAAAATTGCTGGCAAGATTCCCCAATAATGTAGCTTTAGTCAATACTCCAGATTCGATATTATTGTCTTGAGAATAACTATGGAGGTTCATCGATGTCATAATTGCGGAACTTTCACTGGCATAATATTTTGCATGAAGCCTTTTTTCATATCGAATCTGAATATTGGGAAACTCTTTAAAAAAGATAAAATCCTCTTGCTTCATACTTTTTGAAATATCATCTTCGTTTTTGCCGAAAACAATTGTGATCTCAAGTTTTGGGTTGTTTATTTTTGTTCGTAATGTAGAAGCGTATCTATCATGAAGTTTAATGTATGGAGAGATTAGTATAATCTGTTCTTCTGCCTTTTCAAAAAGCTTTTCTAACTCTGAATTGAGTTCATTTCCTGTCAAGAATTTAGCCATGATCTATATATTAATTAGTCTTTATTGTACTTCTATGGTCATTGGTAGCGTTCAGAATTAAGCGTAATTATAAACTATAGGAGATTTCATGTCAAGCCGAAATACAGCTCGGGAGGAAAGATGCCCACCGAAAACCACTGGAGCCGCGCTTGACGGGTAGCTTATGTTATGCACTGTTATTCTTTTCAAAATCAATTAAGCCTTTCACAACGATTCCTCAATCCATTTTCTCATCGCTTCATTCCCCATGTAACCTTTGTGGTTGTATTTCAGATGACCGTTTCGATCATATATCAGGTAGTGTGGAATGGTCGTGAAATCATATTTCTTATAGAGATAACTCATTGCTTTTTGTGTAATGTAATATTGCTCACCCTTTATTTCATATACTTTTTGCTCCCACAAACCTTTGGGTGATGACATGTCGGTAACATAAAGAAAAACGACCTCCTTATTTTCAAAATATTTCCTCACAGTTTCTGATTCGCGCATCGCTTTCAAACATGGTCCACACCAGGTTGCCCAAAAGTCAACAAAAACAACCTTACCTTCGTATTTTGTAATGATTGAATCCATTCGTAGTTCCGACAAATCTGTTAACTCATAAATATTCGTTTTGCTTTTTGTTCCAGCCTCTTGCAGCACTTTTTCATTTTTGGCAAATAAAACCTTTGCAAACGATTTATTACTGAAATAATTCCGAATGTTTTCCTTCTGAATCTTGCTGAATGGATTCTGATAATTAAGTTGTTTAACGTATGAATAACAAACCATTATATCATAAACAGTACCCGTTTCACAACCCAGTTTATCTTTCATAATCGACTTTACCTTGTTAAGCCACGAATCAACCGGCTGATCCCCAATATCGGGTATTGCCAAAGCTTTAATATCCATAATTTGTTTTAAAATCATCGGATAAAAGCTGGCAGTGAGGTAAATCGGATCGTTTATATTAATGTAACTTAGAAACGAATAATACGATTGGTCTGGCACCTGTGGATGAAATTCTTCATTTATAAGATCGGTTTTATGCTGTTTGTTGTATGCTGTTAGCGCATATTCATCGTATTTGAGCAGACCATTAAAAACAACAAAAAATTTTACTCCTGAAACAATATTCTGTTTCGCTATCGGAGTTAATTGGTCATTACGAATAATCGGATCTAGGATTTCCTGCATCCCAGCAAGCATCTTTTGGCTAAAAACTTCAGGCGTTAAAATCGTATCGCCAACAATTGGGAAATGGCAGGGCCAGTTAAGAATTGTATTCGCATCATCTGAAGTAAAACCGATGCTATTCTTAAATTCGACCCGTTTATTCTGATCCTTATCTACGAAAATAATTAGCTCGCTTTCCTCTCCCGGAATTAAGTAGGCCAACCCGTTATAATAATCAGATTCGATGTTGACTAAAGTTATACATTCAACAGGAATCTTTATTCTGAGAGTACCATCACTATTAACCGGAATATCATAATTTATTAAATCCCCTGTTAATATGCTTATAAAAGACACGTTTAGCGATTTAAAGCCTCGCACATCGGTTTTCATTCCAATAATTTTTCCCGTAAAGGTTGCAGTATCATATTTTATAACGGGAATAAATAGTTGTTTTTCGGCCTGAGCATTAATGAGGAGGGGAGAACATAAAAGTAGAATGATAATAATTGCTTTTAGCATTAAGATGAGTTTCATAGTTTTAACAATTACTGTTCTTTTAAAGTAGTAGGTCATTATATTCTGTCTGAGTTTCAATAATAGTGCATAACGTTCCACAACTACCTGAAGGGAGGGATTTTACCCGAAAACCGTCCTTGATGAGTTGCATTTCGAATACTAATTTCCTGTCAACGAAGTTGAAACCCCAGACTTGTCGGGTAGTTTGCTGTTATGCACAGTGGTTCTTTTCCAAACGATCAATCCAAATCCACTCAAAATAAACGGGATGCTCAAAAGTTGTCCCATATTTAAAATCATTCCGTTCTCAAAATCAACTTGATTAATCTTTAAAAATTCTAATTTAAATCTTACACCAAATAGCATAATTAGAAAAAGTCCAAAAATATAACCGTTCTGTCTTTTTGTTTTTTGGTTAGAATAAAGCCAATGCAAAACAAGAAAAATTGTCAAGTACGAGAAAGCTTCATATAGTTGAGTTGGATGTCTTGGAAGTAAATCGACTCTTTGGAAAACGATTCCAAAATTTGTTACGGTGGGTTCTCCAATGATTTCGGAGTTCATAAAATTGCCAAATCTAATAAATGCTCCTGTTAAAGGTGTCGCAATAGCAACCCTGTCTAAAACCCACAAAAAGTTAAACTGGCATCTTTTACAATACAATGCAATAGCTGTCAATACTCCGATTGCTCCGCCATGGCTGGCTAAACCTTGAAAACCGGTAAATTCAAATTTCTCGCCGGAATCCCATTTAAATGGCAAAACTATATCCAATGGATGTTTGAGAAAATACTCTGGCTCATAAAATAAACAGTGTCCAAATCTTGCTCCCACTATTGTCCCAATGAAAATGTAAATCGCGAGCTTCTCCAAATCTTCGATTGGTAAATTCTCTTTGATGTAAATTCGTTTCACAATGTAATAACCCAAAAACAATCCTGTCACAAACAGAATACCGTAATACCTAAGCGAAATAACTCCGAAAAGCCTTATTATCTCAGGGTCAATGTTCCAATTTATAAATCCTATCTCCATATTTTATTTTGTGCTGTGTCCAAAATACTCTTGTGCATAACGTAGGAAGCTACACGCAGGCTGTATGTTTGTAAGGGCGAAATGCATAAGCCTTCTGTGTTTTTGTAAATTTAGTTTTTGAAAAAGAAACGAAACAAAAAACGAAGACTTATGCATGGGAAAGGTACAACAATTGATTTTAACGGGCAAAACGTTTATGCCGGAATTGATATACATTTAAAGAGCTGGAAGGTGACCATCATGTTAGGTGATCGGGAACATAAAACATTTTCACAAGATCCGAATGCTGAAACCCTGAGGAATTACCTTCGGAAAAATTTCCCTGGGGCAGTATACCATTCAGCCTACGAAGCAGGTTTTTGCGGTTTCAGCGCACATCGCGAACTTGAGGGTTTTGGGATACTCAACCTTGTGGTCAACCCTGCGGATATCCCCACCACCGACAAAGAAAAGAGGCAAAAGGAAGACAAACGAGACAGTCGCAAGATAGCCAAATCGCTCAGGAACGGTGAATTGGTGGGCATCTATATTCCGGGCAAGGGGATGGAAGAACTCCGTGGGCTGGTTCGTTACCGCAAAACGCTGGTAAAAGAAATCAGCCGCCATAAGTGCAGGATCAAGTCCTTCCTATATTTTAACGGCATAAAAATTCCTATGGAACAGGACGGCATCTCAACGCATTGGTCGGGGAGGTTTACCCACTGGTTAAGGGAAGTTAAATTATCAACGGCACATGGCAAAATGGTACTTGACGACACTGTGGATACGGCTGAACTGCTGCGAAAAAAACTGTTAAAAGTCAACAGACATTTGCGTCAGGTTGTCGGAAATGGGGAGTATTCGGAGAAACTAAGGCTATTGCAAAGCATCCCCGGAATCGGCCTGATATCGGCCTTTACTCTTCTGACCGAAATGGAGGATATTCTTCGGTTCAGGAACCTTGACCAACTTTGTTCTTTCGTGGGACTGGTACCATCAACCAACTCCTCGGGCGAAAAGGAGAACGTTGGCCGCATTACCAGGCGCAACAACCGTTTCCTGCGCAGCATTATTGTAGAGGCAGCCTGGATGGCATCGAGAAAAGATCCGTCCCTGTTATATAGCTATGGCTTACTTTGCAAGAGGATGGAACCAACAGAAGCCATCATTCGGATAGCTAAAAAACTTCTAAACAGAATAAGATATGTAATGAAAAATGAAACAGAATATGTACATTCAGTCATATAACATCAAAACTGGTTGTAAAAACTACTCCATGATAAAGAGACTGTTTTCCGCCCCTTGCGGCCCCTGACAGGGTGTCCGTTACACGCAGGCCACAGCTCTTATCTATAATAAATTGAACACAGAAATGCGGCTGGTTGAACCATGTCCGTTGATAGAAGGGTGTTTTTATAGACCGGTATTTGATACAAAAGAGGGGAACCCGAAGGTGAAGTTTTACACCGAAGGTTTAGAAATTATGCTGGGCTTTTGCCCAGCATAATTAAACCAAGAGGGGAAACCCTCGGGCTCTGTATTGCCCAAAGGTTTAGTGGTTTAAAAAGCTAACTGACTGGATATTAGAAAAATAATTTAAAAATAAAGAATGAAAAATTTGGATTACAACATAGAAGGGGCGGATTGCGGGCGATTTCCTGTCAAGCCGAAAAGCAGCCTGGGCGGAAAGATACACACCGAAAACCACCGCTGCCGAACTTGCCGGGTAGCTGATGTTATAGGGCGTTATTTAGTTTTTTCTAAATAGAATTGCAATTTATCGTCAAGTTCTTTTTCATTTTCAATACTATATCCCGTCCATCGTCCGATAATTTTACCGTCCTTGTCAATTAAAATTTGCACAGGGATGGCTTGTACAAAATAATTTTCATAAATATCATCTTTGGTAATAAAAGCTGGACCTTCCGCGTATCTTTCTGCAACAGGGACATGATACCAAATATCAATACTGTCTTGTTTTATGGCAGATATCCATGCCTTTTTATTCATGTCAAGAGAGACTCCTATAACTTCAAATCCTTTCGAATGGTATTTCTTGTATGAATCCTTTAAATGAGGAAATGCCATTCTACAAGGGCCACACCAACTTGCCCAAAAATCTAATAAGACAACATTTTTCCCTTTAAATTGAGAATAGGTTACCAACTTATTGGTTATAATATCAATGGCTTTAAAGTCCGGGACAATGGACCCAATACTGCTGTTTTCTTTTTTTCTTATATTATCTTGAATGCGCTTCCCAAATTTACTGCCCTGAATTGAAATGTCCAGTTTGCTGAAGATTGACTTCAGGGAGTCCAGCGATACAACTTCGTTACTTCCTAACATGTCTAAATAATATGGGGTCACATACGATTTTGGATGATCTATCACAAATTGAAGCCGTATTTGATCCAAATCCTCACGGGATTGCATCCATAGCTTATCTATTTCTTCACTTCTTTTTTCCAAGCTATATTTTATCGAAGCAATGCTTGTATTTTTGATACTATCATCTAATTTGGTCTTTTGTTCCTTGAATAAATCAAGTTTCGTATATATGGGTTTTTCAAGTTCGTTTAATAGATCTAATTCCAATTGGGTCTTTGACCCTGTCATTTTGCTTTCCCCAAATTTGTCTTTGGCAAGTGTAATCTTCATTATGCCAGGTTCAAGGTAGATTTGGACACTGTTCAAATCGTTCCCTCCATTTAATTGAGCTTTAGTAGGTTCAATAATTTTACCAATAAAGACAAACTCTCCATTTTTTATAGAAACTGTATCTTGAATCCATTTTGAATTTTCTCCAGAATATTTTAGTACAATTCGTCCTGAATCTTCCCCATTTATTTTTCCCTGCAATATGAAAGGTTTGGAGTTATTGTTTGACTGGGAAAAAGTAGAAGCAATCAAATTAATAAAGAGTAAACTTGTCACAAAAATTTTTTTCATGCTGATTTTTTATGTTGTGAATACTATTTAAGCTTTTCATGATCTACGCGACTCATAATGCCCTATAACGTAGGAAGCTACACGCAGGCTGTATGTTTGTAAGGGCGAAATGCATAAGCCTTCTGTGTTTTTGTAAATTTAGTTTTTGAAAAAGAAACGAAACAAAAAACGAAGACTTATGCATGGGAAAGGTACAACAATTGATTTTAACGGGCAAAACGTTTATGCCGGAATTGATATACATTTAAAGAGCTGGAAGGTGACCATCATGTTAGGTGATCGGGAACATAAAACATTTTCACAAGATCCGAATGCTGAAACCCTGAGGAATTACCTTCGGAAAAATTTCCCTGGGGCAGTATACCATTCAGCCTACGAAGCAGGTTTTTGCGGTTTCAGCGCACATCGCGAACTTGAGGGTTTTGGGATACTCAACCTTGTGGTCAACCCTGCGGATATCCCCACCACCGACAAAGAAAAGAGGCAAAAGGAAGACAAACGAGACAGTCGCAAGATAGCCAAATCGCTCAGGAACGGTGAATTGGTGGGCATCTATATTCCGGGCAAGGGGATGGAAGAACTCCGTGGGCTGGTTCGTTACCGCAAAACGCTGGTAAAAGAAATCAGCCGCCATAAGTGCAGGATCAAGTCCTTCCTATATTTTAACGGCATAAAAATTCCTATGGAACAGGACGGCATCTCAACGCATTGGTCGGGGAGGTTTACCCACTGGTTAAGGGAAGTTAAATTATCAACGGCACATGGCAAAATGGTACTTGACGACACTGTGGATACGGCTGAACTGCTGCGAAAAAAACTGTTAAAAGTCAACAGACATTTGCGTCAGGTTGTCGGAAATGGGGAGTATTCGGAGAAACTAAGGCTATTGCAAAGCATCCCCGGAATCGGCCTGATATCGGCCTTTACTCTTCTGACCGAAATGGAGGATATTCTTCGGTTCAGGAACCTTGACCAACTTTGTTCTTTCGTGGGACTGGTACCATCAACCAACTCCTCGGGCGAAAAGGAGAACGTTGGCCGCATTACCAGGCGCAACAACCGTTTCCTGCGCAGCATTATTGTAGAGGCAGCCTGGATGGCATCGAGAAAAGATCCGTCCCTGTTATATAGCTATGGCTTACTTTGCAAGAGGATGGAACCAACAGAAGCCATCATTCGGATAGCTAAAAAACTTCTAAACAGAATAAGATATGTAATGAAAAATGAAACAGAATATGTACATTCAGTCATATAACATCAAAACTGGTTGTAAAAACTACTCCATGATAAAGAGACTGTTTTCCGCCCCTTGCGGCCCCTGACAGGGTGTCCGTTACACGCAGGCCACAGCTCTTATCTATAATAAATTGAACACAGAAATGCGGCTGGTTGAACCATGTCCGTTGATAGAAGGGTGTTTTTATAGACCGGTATTTGATACAAAAGAGGGGAACCCGAAGGTGAAGTTTTACACCGAAGGTTTAGAAATTATGCTGGGCTTTTGCCCAGCATAATTAAACCAAGAGGGGAAACCCTCGGGCTCTGTATTGCCCAAAGGTTTAGTGGTTTAAAAAGCTAACTGACTGGATATTAGAAAAATAATTTAAAAATAAAGAATGAAAAATTTGGATTACAACATAGAAGGGGCGGATTGCGGGCTATTTCCTGTCAAGCCGAAAAGCTGCCCGGGCGGAAAGATGCACACCGAAAACCACCGCTGCCGAACTTGCCGGGTAGCTGATGTTAGCAACAGATTTTCTATATGTCATTCTGAACTTGTTCAACTGTTAAAATTCTGCTTGCTAGTCTTCTTCTAATGTCATTACTATATTTACTCTTGGCATAATCCAAATGATCTATCAACTCTGAAATATCATTCTCGTTTTCAACAAACAAATATTTTATGTCATCAGGTTCAAATGTTAATTTAATATGAGCCACCTTTTTGTTATATTCTTCTTTCTGTTTTTTTGTAGTAATGTTTGATATTGCAACAAACGGTTCTACACCAGGTGTTTCTAATGGTGGTACAAATCTCCATTCTCTTTCATCCGCAAACCGATAATTAGGATCAACTAGGTTTCCTTTTCTTATTAACTCGCCCTCATAGTTCTTTACATATCGGTACATGTTCATTAAGTTGTGATAGCTTTTCGTCATTTTCTTTATGTCATCAATATTGCTCATTTTACTAATCTGAGCATACATTCCATTAAGACCATCAATTAATTTATCTGCTAAATCACAATGTCGATTTATATACATAACCGGATTTAAACCGTTCCTGTTTGCCCAATCTTTTGTTAATCCAATCCCAAAATTCCCATAATCTTTTTCAATAAAGTATTTAATTTCTGCAAGCTTAATGTCACAGAAAGACACCATTGGTACAGCAAGTTTACGTTCATTGTTGGGTGCTTTTATTGTCTCTCTTGCGTAGGAAACCTTGAATGTTTCTTTTAGGATGTCAAACAGCCATTTCTTTTCAGTGAAATGAAATAAAGTGCTAGGATATAAGCTGTTGTTTGTCATTTTTAAATTTGTTGCTCATGTTGTGTTTGCATCTGATTTTATTTCTTTTTTAATTGTTCAATCTTTAAATATTGAAACATTTTCAATCCATTTTCTTTTATAAAGCTATATGCGACATTAGAATTCTTATCCGTATTCTCTTGATCAAACTTGAGTATTGGTATTTGAATTTGTTCCTCATTATCATTTGATTTTAAGTAGAAAAAACTATCACTTGGACTTATATCTATTGGTTTGCCATAATTGCATCTTAATAAATTAAAAACCATTGTGTATATATTTGTTTCATTCGATCCATTATATCCGTTCAACTGCGTCGTTTGGATTAAATTGATCAAATCATTATTATCCCATAGACTGCTCAGGTTTGAATTTGATTTAACAGCGTCTAAGGCAAAAGAATGCGGTATACATGTTGAAGCATATTTGTCAAATGGATTACTTTCAATAGTAGGACTTTCTTCATAAAAGAACATTTCCCAAATAAACGCTAGGTTTGTCCAATTTGATTGTCTATTAATTTGATCAGTAAAATGTGAGATTTTGTTTGATTTTTGAATATAATCCCAACAATAGTTTGGATTTATTATTACTCTTGGCCATTTAGCTTCTATTAGAGCCACTTTTACCTGATTATTTACTTCGAATACAATCATAAAATCACATCCAAACTTTTGTTCAAGTGAACTGCTATTTACTTGAGCAAACCACTCTGACTTTATTAAAAGATCTTTAAAAATCACATTTGTTAAAATCCCGAAAGGATAATTCATGTGTGTAACCATTCTCGAAACATAATCTCTCTCATCAGCTATAATGCCTCTGCTTAAATCAGTCCTTACTGCAATGTCTAGCCTATAAAACAGATCTGCTATAAAATGTGCATTTAATTTATTTAGCATAGTATATTAAATTTGTTGCTAACGTCTTAGCGTTGTATTTAATGTTTCCCTAAAATTAGGTTAATTCGAAGATATAACCTAATTGTTAAGTAGAATAATAATTGGAATGTGAGGGAAATATTGAATACAACCGAGTTGAACTGAGCCTTTAGCTATGGGTATTGTATGGTGTTTTTCTATTGAGTTTGGTGCTGTTTTTCTGATAGATTGTATAGCGGGTATATTTCCCATGAGCTTTTTTGTTTTATTTTGTTTTTTAATGTGCATAGCATCTCTGTTCTGGTCATTTAGAGTGCCAGTTTGGTGTAATCAGCAAGAAAAGAACGATTTTCAGGTTTAACTTATCCTGTTTTTAAAGCAAGTGGCCGAGCGGTAAATATTGTTCTCATCAGGCCAATCTTGCATACAGGGCAACAGCAAAGGTCCTTTCCGGTAATCATCAGCCACACTTCCATTGCATTCAGCCCTACCAATACAGGCAGGTAGCTGTGTTTTTCAATCAGGTTAAAGCAAGTTTCCATTTTTGAAGCTAAATTGCAAAGAGCCAGAATCCCAAAATACCTGATTTTGTAAAAGCCACAAGGCAAAACATGTTGCATGAAACGACGAATAAACTCCGTAGCATCCAGAGTCAGGCTTTTACAGCTCGAACCTGTTTTATAATCTTTGTAGCTGAAGGTTACTTTACCATTTTCAAACGCATTGATTCTGTGGTTTGAAATGGCTACCCGGTGGGTATAGTTTCCCAGGTATCGGATAATGCTTTCCGCCCCGGCAAAAGGTTTTTGACAATATACCACCCAATTTTTCCGGTAACACTGTTTTTTCAGCATTGAAAAATCGGGGATGTTGTTGGGTAAAGCAATCTGGCCATTGGCTATCGCCAGATCAAGCAAATGGCACAAGATGCCCCTAAACAAGCCACTGAGAACCTTTACCGGGAGGAAGAACTTTTGGGGAGAAGGAATCCATTCCATCTGGTCAGCAGATAATCCCCCGGCCGGTACAATCATGTGGATGTGCGGATGGTAAACCAGTGTTTGCCCCCAGGTGTGCAATACCCCAACAGCTCCAGCCTGTGCCCCCAGGAACCCGGGATTTGCAGCACATTGCAACAAAGCCTGGCCTGCGGCTTTAAACAACAAACTATATGCCTTGCTTTGATTAATGTAGAACAACGAATACAGGCACGAAGGGATTGTAAACACCACATGAAAATGCTTTACCGGGGGCAGGTTGGCGGCCAGTTTATCCACCCATTGCATTTTACGGGTAAGCATACATTTGGGGCAATGCCTGTTTCGGCAAGAGTTATACGATGGCTTGATGTGCCCACAATGATCACATTGGTCAGTATGGCCGCCCAACGCTGCGGTTCTGCATTTGATGATGGCATCAAAGGCTTTTATCTGGTCGGGACAAAGGTTGTGGGTTTTCATAAAATCATGGCCATAAGCCCGGAAAATATCGGCCAGTTCTACCGCTTGTTTTTTATTTTCCATGACTGGTATTTTAAATGTCCATGGAATCCAAAGGAGAACAGATGCCCGAATGCTGAATGTTGGCCAGGTGTATATATCCCGACGTGGTTTTGATCGAATTATGCCCCATAAACTCTTGTATCAGCCTGATATTGACTCCCTGTTCAAGTAAATGAGTTGCAAAACAATGCCTAAGGGTATGAAAAGAAATCTTTTTGTTTATTCCGGCTTTGGCAGCATTGCTTTTAACGATGGCATTTAAAGTCCGGCCTGAAAGGTTAACCCCTTTTCTGCCCTGGGCCTCAAACAAAAAAGTTGCGGGCCGTTGAATCTTATAATAAATCCGAAGTAAATCAAGCGCTTTGGGCGAAAGAATGGTATTCCGGTCTTTCTTACCTTTACCCTGAACCACATGCACCAGCATCCTTTCTGAATCAATGGCTGATGCCTTGATAAATACGATTTCATGTAGTCTTAATCCGGCAGAATATGCCAAGGCAAGTATAGCACGGTGTTTAATGTTTTGGGTAACAGCAATCAGTTTTTCAACTTCCCAAAGGGATAAAATAACAGGTAACTTTTTCTCTTTGCGTGGTCGCCTGATTTTCACAGGTTCCCATTCTCTGCCCAATACATCAACCTGTAAGATTTTGAAGGCGCTAATGGTCTGATTAACCAGCGGAACCGAAATCTTTTCGCCGATAATACGCCCATGCAGATACTCTTTAAGCTGTTGAACTGTAATTGTGTCAAGGGAAAGATGTAAGTGAGTTTCGAGTCGGATCAATTGCTCGCTGTAGCTACGGATCGATTGTGGACTGTAGTTCCGAAGCTCCATCTCTTTGATAAGCTTCTCTACTAAAAGTGATTCTTTTTTTTCATGATGGTAAATTTTAAAATGAACATCTTAAAATTACCTCAATCGCTCATTTTACCGCGTATGCGGTTTAGTTCAACTAGTAAATAGCGGAGAGTTTATAGTACTTTTTCGAAACTGCTACCTTTTCTTAGCTCACCCTATTTGTTTTAACAGTTTAAAACTAATTAGTTATGTTCAAAAATCAAAACTATTGATCATTTATTTTCTATATTTTTATACGTTAAATTACTTTGTGCCAAACTGTCCAGCGGACTTATTATTTTCCTTTCGGCTTTCGGCATAATGTGCGTATAACCCATTGTTATTTTTATACTCGCGTGTCCAAGCAATTGCTGTATATACCTTAGGTCGGTGCCACTTTCCAGCAAATGTGTAGCAAACGAGTGCCTCAGCTTGTGTACTGTTGCTACTTTTTCGAGCCCTGCTTTGGCAACCGCGTTGGCCATTACTTACTGCACCGTTCGTACACTTAAAGCCTCGCCTTTGTATTGCCCTTCAAAAAACCAATCGTCGTTCGGGTACAATTGCCGGTAATTCCTCAAATACTCCACAATCGAGTAAGGTAGCATCACAATCCGGTCTTTCTTTCCTTTGCCTTGTTTAACATGTATCTGGTGCTCGTCGAAAAGTATGTCCGCCCATTTCAACGAAACAATCTGGCTCCGGCGCAAGCCCGCGCCAGAGCCAATCAGCAGCAATAACTTGTGCTTCGGATTATCAACATATTTAAAAATCCGGTGACATTCTTCCCGCGTCAGCACCGTAGACAAATGGTGTTCTTTTCGAGGTCGCGGTATTCGTATCTCAAAGGCATCCTGCTTCAACACCGTGCGGTAATAATACAGCAACGCATTTACCAGCATCGCCAGGCTCGACGCCGATAATCCTTGCTTCGACATCCAGGCCAAATGCAGCACCAGCTTCGTTTCAGTAAGCGCATCAGGGTTTTGATGGCGGTTTAATTGCTGTACCGACTTCCTTCCTAACGCTTAACCTGTTCAATCAAATAGGCCACAGGCAGACAATTCAGTATCATCCATTTTTTGTTAGCGCGATATTCCTTCAGCTCAATAAATGTGTTGGGGTTCGAAACAACCGTTTCAAGGCTAAAATATTTCGCCGGAAATATTTCGCCAACACCCAGCAAGGCCTCAATCTTCATTTTTACATTCACATGTCGTAGTACAAAAAAGGTTTTCTGAGTTTTGTTCCAGTACACACCTTAAATGCCCAACAGCCTTGGCGTCAGTTCTTTTTGGTACGGGATTTTCAGAATCCAGTATTTACCTATACTTCCTGAAAAAACAATTTTGCTGACAGTTTCAGGGACTAAGACCTTATGTTCAGCCTCAATTTGGGGCCGAATTTCGCTGGTTATCTCAGCTATGTGAACAGTTTCTTGCCGTATTCGGGCAGGTTCAGTTTGCCGCTCATCGTTTTTTGTCAGTTACAATTTCAATCTCATTAAAGGTACGTTTTAACAGCTTGTAATTCTCCTTGTTATACAGCACATACCAGCACTTAAGCGTTTGGCACTAACTAAAACTGATCCTACTAAGTTTTGCATTCAAATTTATTGTTGGAGCTAAAGCCAATTCAGGTGCAAGGTGCAAGCATATCTATATAAGTATGCTTGCACCTTGCACCTGAGATAAAAAACTGATGTTCAATATGTTTGTTTGTCCAAAAATAAATTGTAAATTTGAACCTGAGATTGATGCAGACACGCGATTGTCAAAGGCAGACAGAATTAGAATAACTTAGTGTCCAGATCGTACCCCTTTTAGGGAATAAAAACGGTAATATATTGATATTGAAATAAGTACCCTTGGTGGTTAAATCCCCAGCTGGGTCACAAATTGAAAGACCAATTGAAACTAAAAGCGCTTAAATCAAAGGTTTAGGCGCTTTTTTATTTTCTGGAAGGTGTCAAATTATGCACCAAATCACAAAATAAACGAGACTATATCGAGACCTGTTCTCCAAAACTGTCGTCTAGGTCTCTGTTTTTGATGTAGTTTTCTGATAATCAATTCATTTTGAATTATTTTGTTTCGTTTTGATGCTTGTATATGAGTCCCAAATCAGGTAGCTTTAAGCAAAGAAACGAGACCATTTTTTAACCTAAAAATGAGTTGAGTTATGAGAGTTACCGTAAATTTTTCTTTAAAGAAATCAAAAGCCCGTACAGACGGGAAGTGTCCGGTTTATATCCGGTGCACGTTTAACAGCCAACGCTTTGAATTATCTACCGGCGTTTTTGTTATTCCGGAGTTATGGAATGATGAAAAGCAGCAGATTGCTGGTAGGACAGAAGAAGCAAAGATTCTGAACACCCGATTGAATAAGATCACTTCCCGTGTTCAGGATGTGTACAACCAATTGCAATCGAAAAGTGAAAGTTTCTCAGCTTTAGATGTGAAAAACAAATTACTTGGAGTAAGTGATGAAAAAGGTGTGTTGGACGTTCTTGATGGCATTATAAAAGATATAGAGGCCCGCGTAGGCAATGATTATTCAGAAGGAACTTTAAGGCATTACAGAACAACTCGGGATCGATTGGCTGATTTTTTTAAAACCAAATTTAGCCGAAATGACGTTCCATTATCAAAGATTGATTATAACTTTCTGAATTCATTTGACCTCTATTTAAAAACAGGGCTCTGGTTAAAACCCAATACTGCATTAACCTATCACAAGCATTTGAAGAAGGCATTGAATACAGCCATAGCCATGAACCAGATTTCTTTCAATCCTTACAATTCATTTAAAGTCACAAGAAATGAAACCCACCGTGATTTTTTGACAAACCTGGAGCTGGAAAGAATCAAAAACAAAGAGGTTAGTACAAACAGGTTGGAGATTGTCCGGGACGTATTTGTCTTTGCCTGTTATACAGGGCTTGGATATGCGGAACTTAGTAAACTCAATAAATTCCATATCCAACAGGGTGATGATGGCGGTAAATGGATCATTATTGATCGGGATAAAACAGATATTCGTTGCAGGATTCCATTATTACCTCAGGCCAAAGCTATACTGCAGAAATACGAAAACTTTCCAATAAACAGAAATAAAGGGAAGCTACTTCCGTTGCATTCAAATCAAAAGATGAATGAATATCTAAAGGAATTGGCAGCCATTTGTGGAATACAAAAGAATTTATCAATGCACGTCGCAAGACACAGCAATTATTCTTTCCAATTAGAAATGAGTAAATTACAAAAATAAAATTCTTGACAGGTAACGATTTAGAAACGAGCGAGTCTCTGCTTTTTTCGTCATTTTTCACAATATACACAAAGAACGATCTTAGACGACAAAAGTACGAAAGATATATGAATCGCAATATTTTTAGTCTGTTTTTCCCTTTTTTTAAATTGGCTGATTTTCTTCTTCTGCATATTGCCGATAGATTTCGTCAGGTCTAAATTCCTCCTTTCTTTTCCGGCTATTTCAGAAAACATCGCTATTTTTGCAATTGATAAAAAGAATATAGCGGGCATAGCCTCGTTAATATATAGACATAACGTTCGCTGAACGTCTCGATACGAAAACTGGTAATTTTCATTTGAAAGAGGCTGATAGCGCAATGTTCATTCTGTACGAAAGTATGGCGTGGGCTTGCCTGTTTCTTTCAAAGGGTAACCAGTACCTCGTGTCGGAATAGTGTGAGCTCCACGCTTTTTTTTGTGTGTTACGGCGAACTCGGATTCGGAAGTTTTAACATGTTAAACAAGAGAACATGAAAAAGATTATCCTTTACATCGCAACGTCACTCGATGGGCGTATTGCTGAACCTGACGGCGGACTGGAATGGCTTATCGGATTTCCGAACCCTGAAAAAACGGATTACGGCTACAAAAACTTATTGGCTTCGGTCGATACGGTTGTCATGGGCGGCAGAACGTACCGCGAACTGCTGAATATGGATGTAATTTGGCCGTACCCCGAACAAATGACTTATATTATTTCCCACCACAATTGGGGTGAAAAAGACAAAATCAAATTCATTACGGAAAATATTATTGAAACAATTTCTGAATTGCGTAGCAAGGACGGTAAAGACATTTGGTTAGTCGGTGGCGGTGAATTGATTTCAATGCTGTTAACAGCGGATTTAATCGATGAAATGCAAATTTGCTATGTCCCTGTAATTTTGGGTAAGGGCATTCCCTTATTCCCAGAACAAACCAAAGAATCGAAATGGAAGATTACAGGAAACAAAGTCTATGAGTCCGGTTTTTTGAAGGTGGATTATCAAAAACAGGATAAATAAGATCGTTTTTCAGACCGGGTATTCCCGCGTTCATGTGGTATAATAGTAAACCAAAAATTTGGAACTTCGCGTGTTAACCCTCCTTTTTTTCCTTAATAACTCAAATTAACACGCTTGTTTACAGTCAAATATATACTATTCACTGAGAATCCAAAATAAACATTAATTTTATAGCGTTGGAGAAGAAGTTTCACATATCATTCATTGTATTGGCTGTGTTAATGTTGTTGGTGCTGACTATTGTTCCGCATCATCATCACGATGGCGTAGCCTGTATAAAAATGGAACGTTGCGAAAAAGACAATTTGGTTAATGACGAGCATACCGGCCATGCTGAAAATGATATGACTCAAGGCAAGTCATGTACTATCGAAACTGATTTTGTCATTCCTCAAACAGACAATGGAATAAAATGCAGCGTTTCATCCAGTAATAACCCTGACCACATTCAATTCTTCCCCATTCTTTACCTTATTGCAGACTTCTTGCTTTATCCGGCGCAAACGATAGACCTCAAGCCCGAATACGAGGAACACTTATTATTATATATATCCGCAGAAGTAAGCCAATTCCACGGCTTACGCGCACCACCCTACATGCCTTCGTAACTACCCTACACGCTGTATAGTTAAATTTCTGTGCACTTGAACCTGCAACGTTCAAACGCATGGTTTGATAATTACATCCGGTTTCTCGTTTGTGAAAAACCGAAATAAACAACAACAATGTTTTTAAAAAAGAAAGTGATGAGTGTTATTGCCATATTTTGCCTGTCCATTTTTGCATCATGCGCGGCAAATGCCCAAAAAGATGAACAACCGAACAGGGAAACAGGCGATAGCATTCAGGTAAAAACACCCAAATTATCATACTCGCATGTCATTATTCCTGTCGTCCTGATGACATATGGAACCATTGAAATATCAGTTGCTCCTAAATACCGTATGTTGAACTACGCCATAGGACATGAAGTAATCGTCCATCAACCTGAAAAATTTCAGATTGACGACATTATTCAATATGCTCCCGCCGCAAGCGTATATGCCTTAAATTTGACAGGAATAAAAGGGAAAAGTAACTTTAATGACAGAACTATTATTCTGGGATTATCCGCCCTGTTCACAGCCATATCTGTAAACAGCTTAAAATATACGGTACGGGAAGAACGTCCTGACAGGACGGCCTCGAACTCGTTCCCTTCGGGACATACGGCAGTTGCTTTCATGGGTGCTGAATTTTTGTGGCAGGAATATAAAGACGTTTCTTCTTGGTTCGGTATAGCAGGCTATACAATCGCCGCTGGAACGGGCGCTTTCAGGGTCTATAACAACAAGCACTGGGTAAGCGACATCGCTTTCGGTGCAGGACTTGGAATGTTATGTACCAAACTGGCCTATTGGATATATCCTTCGGTTAATAGCGTATTTTCAATTAACAACAAAAACGTCGCCTTTTATCCCTATTACAACGGGCAACAAGGCGGGTTTTCCTTGTCTATTCAACTTTAGAAAACTAAAAAATGAAAACATACATCATAAGATTATTCACTCGTCCAGACAAGCAGCGACAAAACCTTAAAACAAAGAAACTGCTTTTATCAACTCAATCGAACGAATCTATTTCTTCTTTTATCGTACTTTTGTTACAGGAAAAATTAGATGACGGGCTATCCGCTTGCTATGTATAGTAATATTCCACCCTCTTTTTTATATCATAATTAAAAACGCCTTATAATAAAGCAGAATGGCATTAAGCAAAAAAGGTTCAATATATTATAGAAGTGTGTTTTCATATACATCCTGATTTATGAAAGAAAACGAATCTAAATTAGAAAACCGGAACATTAAACCGACCGCCATGCGCGAATTGGTTTTGAAGGTTTTTAGCGAACAAAATGCCGCTATTAGCTTATCTGACTTGGAACAAAAATTCGAAAAAGTAGATAAAGTTACGTTGTATCGTACACTCAAAACTTTTGAAGAAAACAAGCTCATTCATAGCATTAATGATGGTAGCGGGTCAATAAAATATGCTTTATGCCGTGAGACCTGCCAATGCAATCCAGAGGACCTTCATGTCCATTTTTTTTGTAAAAAATGCAAACAGACCTATTGTCTGAACGATATCCCCGTTCCGGCAATAAATCTTCCCGTTCATTTTTCTCTCGAAAATATTAGTATGGTAGTGAAAGGCATTTGTTCGAATTGCGATAAATAACATTGCAACTCAGTTGCATAAACTTTTTATTACATTTGTCGTTGTTAATTTAGTTTTAATTGGATTTCTATGAATCGTGTTGGGAAAAATATGAGAATGACCGCAATATTATTGGCTGGGCTGGTAATATTACTTCATTCTGTAATTACTCACCATCACCATTCTGATTTATCCACCGATCATTTTAGTAGTGTTAATAACGCGAACCAAGTTCCTGGTGAATCTTCAGATGAAGCTAACAAGCATTGTCACGCTTTTAATAATATCATTACTGAAAAGGTTACTTCAAAGACCTTTAATATCAAGATTGAACCAGATTCTAATTTGATTTTAATTTCTGTTTTTAACACATTTTCGTATACCAGCAATGTAGAATCAGCTACTTACGTTATTTGGAATCTCAATATTGTTAAACAATATTTTTCAACTGTACTATCCTTTAGGGGTCCTCCTACTTTACTGTAATTTCTTCTTGCTATTTTATTTCCCCTGATAGAAATGTCAGGATCTTGTTAATGCTTTATATTCTAATCAAATGAATAAAAGAAAACTAACAAAGAAGGAATTGCAGGATAGGCAGATTGCTGATAATAAGAAATTCAATAAAATATTGCTGATAAGTTTCAGCACACTTATCCTGTTTACAGTTTCAGTCTTAGTATTTTACACCTATTGGTGCAATACAAAATATACTTACAGACAATATGCGTTATATGGTAAGGAGATACCACCCGAATTGGTTTGCATGAATGGCAATAATTTGAAAATTCATGAAAGCTTTAGAAAAAATTATCAAGGTAAGATTTACTACTTCTGTAGCAAAGACTGCTTTAACCATTTTGCGAACCGCTTTCGGCAAAACGCATTTGTTCTTGACTCATTCTCAGGTGATACAATTTGTAAGGCCGACGCATTGATTGGATTAAAGAATCGAGGTTATCCCTTGGTCGTTTATTTCAAAAACAGAAAGACATTCAATCAATATTATGAAGCAAAGAGATGATTTTGAAAATTAAAGATGTACATGAAGAAGAAAATCCAACTTAAGGAAATATTAAATTGGATTTCATTATTCTGACATGTTTAATCTTGATTTAAAGATTGTTGCAGGAATTTATCACTTCTTCATTGAGCAATAAAAATAAATTAATTTAATTATTATGATAGATAAAATAATAGCATATTCTATAAAGAATAAATTTATAGTGAGCCTTATCCTTCTGGCACTGATAGGGATTGGCATTTATTCTTTAAAGACAATAAATCTTGATTCAACACCTGACATAACAAACAATCAGGTGCAGGTAATTACAGTTTCTCAAAATCTCTCGACAGAAGATATAGAGCAATTTGTTACCTATCCTGTGGAATTGGCTATGGCCAATTTACCAGGTGTTACAGAAATCAGATCCGTATCTCGCTTTGGTCTTTCTGTCGTTACCATTGTGTTTAAAGATAACATGGGGACTTATTTGCCAAGGCAGGTAGTTCAGGAGAAACTTAATGCAGTAAAAGACCAAATACCGAGTCAATTTGGAGAACCATTTATGGGGCCTATTACAACTGGTTTAGGGGAGATTTTTCAGTACACAATAAAACCCAAACCGGGTTTTGACTCTATTTATTCTCCCATGGATCTACGTACTATTCAAGACTGGATTGTAAAGCGACAAATGGCATTAATTCCGGGCGTTGTTGAAGTAAACTCGTTTGGCGGAAATATTAAGCAGTATGAGATTGCGCTAAACCCAGATAAATTGAATGCTATGAATGTTTCAATGACCGAAGTTTTTGAAGCGTTGGAAAATAATAATGTCAATACAGGCGGGGCCTATATTGAGAAGAGCCACATGGCCAATTTTATTCGGGGAGAAGGTTTGGCCCGAACATTGGATGACATAAAGAATATCGTTATAAAAAACGACAATGGCGTACCCATTTTGATTAATGACGTAGCTGAGAAAGTTCATTTTGGCAGCCAGGTTCGCTATGGAGCTTTCACTCAGGAAGGGCATGAAGCGGTTGGTGGCATGATTTTGATGCTAAAAGGAGAAAACTCTAATGAAGTCATACAAAGTGTAAAAAACAGGATTGAAGAAGTACAAAAGACTTTACCGAAAGGACTGGAGATAGCTCCGTTTCTCGATCGTTCAGCCCTAATTGAACGTACAACCAGTACTGTCAGTCGTAACCTGATGGAAGGGGCCCTCATCGTTATATTTGTTTTGGTTATCTTATTAGGTAGTTTACGAGGTGGCTTGGTCACTGCATCTGTTATTCCTCTGTCCCTATTGTTCGCATTTATTCTAATGAAGGTTTTTGACGTATGGGCAAACTTAATGAGCCTTGGTGCAATTGACTTTGGGATCATCGTTGATGGGGCAGTTATTATAGTTGAGGGAACAGTACATGAAATTGAGAAAAGGATAAAAGCCGGGAAAAACAAATTTGATAAAACCCAAATGAATGAGCTTACTTATCATGCTTCGAGTACCATGATGAATTCTGCATTTTTTGGCCAATTAATTATTCTGATTGTTTTTGCTCCGATACTTTTCCTTACAGGCGTTGAAGGTAAGATGTTCCGTCCAATGGCATTCACATTTGGGTTTGCTGTTATCGGGGCCATATTACTTTGTCTTACCTATGTTCCAATGATTTCTTCCATTGTAATGAAACCAACAATAAATAAAAACAGCTGGCTTGCTCGTTTAGAGAATTTGCTTGAGAGAATCAGTAACAGATTTTTAAATGCAATTTATACTGCATACAAACCAATTCTTACTCTCGCACTCAAACGGAAGAAATCTGTCTTAATTATCGCTTTGTTGCTATTGGGAAGTGCTGTATTTGTTTTTACACGCATGGGAGGCGAGTTTGTCCCAAGTCTTAATGAAGGAGATATTGCTATGCAAGCTTTCCTTCGACCCGGAAGCTCATTGTCTGAAACAATAAAGCGGGAAAAAGAAGTAGAAAATATAATAATGGCAAACTTCCCGGAAGTAAAAACGGTTTGTGCCCGAATAGGCGTTGCCGATATACCCACTGATCCAATGGGATTTGATTATACCGATAGTTTTATCATTCTTGAAAAAGATATGAATAAATGGGTATCTGCCAAATCAAAGGAAGAGTTGATAGAAAAAATTAAATCAAAACTATCACAACTCCCTGGCCTTAATTTCACCTTCAGTCAACCTGTAGAGTTGCGTTTTAATGAGCTTCTAACCGGAGTCCGGGAGGATGTTGCAGTGAAATTATTTGGAGAAGATTTAGATGTACTCTCGCAGAAAGGAGAAAAAATGCTTGAAATAATAAGCAAAATACCTGGTGCAGAGGACGTAACTCTCGAAAGGACAGCTGGGTTGCCACAAATGACTGTTCAATATGATCGGAAAAAGATAGCGCAATACGGTCTGGATATCAGCAAACTTAACAGGTATGTTAGTGCAGCTTTTGCAGGCAGTAGTGCAGGGGTAATCTTTGAAGGAGAAAAGCGCTTTGATATGGTTATCCGACTCGATGAACAGCACCGTAAAAGCATTGAAGATTTGCGCAATTTATATGTTGACCTTCCTAATGGTAAACAAGTGCCTATAAAAGAGTTAGCAGAGATTAATTTTCAACCTGGTGCAATGCAAATTTCAAGAGAGGGTACTTTTAGGAGAATTTATGTAGGAGTAAATGTAAGAGGAAGAGACGTTGAATCAGTAGTAAATGATATTCAACAAAAGCTTGATAAACAACTCAATTTACCAGCGGGTTATTACGTCACTTACGGAGGTGAGTTTGAAAATCTTCAACGGGCGAAAGACCGTTTATCAATTGTTTTACCGATAGCTTTGGCTCTCATTTTTATTCTGTTATATTTTGCCTTAAAATCATTTCCTCAGACGGTTATGATATATATGGCTGTACCATTGGCAGCAATTGGAGGTGTTTATTTTCTATGGCTTCGGGGAATGCCATTTAGTATATCAGCCGGAGTTGGGTTTATCGTACTTTTTGGAGTTGCCGTTTTAAATGGGTTAGTTCTTATCAGCCGTTTCAACTCGCTTAAAACAGAAGGTGTCAATGATATGATGGAACGAATTTCCATTGGGACCCAAGAAAGATTGAGGCCGATCCTTCTTACAGCGACAGCAGCCATGTTGGGATTTTTACCTATGGCAATTTCTGGTTCAGCTGGAGCGGAAGTACAACGTCCACTTGCCACAGTTGTAATCGGTGGTTTATTTAGTGCTACATTTCTCACATTAGTTGTAATTCCAGTTTTGTATGCGTTGGTAGAATCATTAGCTGAAAGAAGAAGAGCAAGCCGGATGGATACAACAATCACACCGCTGATTATTTTCTTATTTTTAAGTATCGGACTATCTCTCGTTTCCACAACGACACAGGCTCAGGAAAAGGATTCTTTAACTCAGATATCACTTGATAATGCAATCAACAGGGCAAAAAGTAATTTTCCGTTGATAAAAGCTGCGCAACTCGATGTTAAGAATCAACAGGTTTTAAAAAAGACAGTTTGGGATTTTGGGAATACCGAGTTTTCGACAGGTGCCGAGGAACTTGGTAAATCGAATAACGGCATATATACAACCGTTGGTGTCAGACAGGACTTTGATATTTTAAGTATTGGTGCAAAATCAAGAGTTCAAAACAAATTATTGGCAATTTCTCAAACAAATCTTAACCTTACAAAATTGGAAGTTTCTCGTGAAGTAAGTGTAGCTTGGGGAAATACTTATAGTGCAAAAAAAACATATCAGTTATACTTACAACTGGATTCAATTTTTAAAGACTTTGAACGTGCCGCAAGATTACGGTATGAAACCCAGGCAACGTCAAAGCTTGAGTATCTTTCTGCATCAAATCAAGCGAAGCAGATCAGTATTCAAAAAGAGAAATCAAAAAGAGACTATTTAATTTCTCTCCAAAGATTAAATCTATGGTTTGTTAGTGATACAATCTTTACCGTTGATGATACCTCTGTAAAGGGGTTAGGCGTTTTGCAGTATTTACGTTTAGACTCAGCTTACCAACATCCGGAGCTACAATTGTACCAACAACGAGTGCAGTTAGCTGATGCCCGCCTTAAACTGATCAAATCTGGGTATCTGCCCAAATTCACTGCTGAATATGGTAGCCAAAAAATTGGTTCTCAATCAGGTTATTATAAATATCAGTTTGGTATAAGTATTCCACTTTTTTTCAATTCGCAATTAGGTAAAACCCAGTCGGCTAAGCTCGAAGGGAGTATTGCAAGGGAAAATTATTCTCAAAAGACAATTGAAGTTATGGCTGGATATAAAATTCTTTACGATGAATATAAAAAATGGCTAACTACTTGGAAATATTACCGTGATGTTGCATTACCTGTTGCAAAAGAACAGAAAAACGGAGCGATTGCATCTTATCGTGAAGGGGCGATTGATTATATCAGTTTCCTGCAAAATGTGAAGGATGCAATGGAAATTGAGTTTAATTATTGGAACGCTTATGGAAACTATCTTGATTCCAGATTTAGAGTTGAATATTTTATTAACTCCTCAAAATAAGCAGATGAATTTTAAAATAATAAGTAAAACCGTAAAAATCATGAAAATAGCTATTATAGCAGGATTCCTTGTACTTGTCTTTGCATCCTGCACCCAAAAACCGACTGCAACTACAGACAAAGAAGTCTCAGCTAATGCTACTCCAGAAGGAGGCCCGACTAGCGCATTATTGACTAGGCAACAGTTTACTGCCTTGGAAATTAAGACAGATACACTGTCAAAACAGAATTTCTCAAGTGTCGTTGTAGCTAATGGTCAACTTGAGGTATTGCCTCAGAATGAAGCCTCCGTTACAGCTATTATAGGGGCAAACGTTATTTCAATTGAGGTCTTTGAAGGGAAAGAGGTTAAACAAGGACAAATACTGGCTTATTTGAGCCATCCGGATTTGTTGAACTTACAGACACGTTATTTGAATTCGTGGAACCAACTGAAATATGCAGAAAAGGATTTCCAGAGACAAAAAACGCTATATGAAGGACAAGTTGGTGCCGGTAAAGACTTGCAAAAAATTCAGTCGGATTATTATTCTCTCGCGGGGGAGGTAAAAAATCTTGAAGCCCAATTGAAATTGCTTAAACTCGATCCTACAAAAATAAATCAAGGTGCTATTTACGAGAAAGTACCAGTGGTTAGCCCGATTAACGGATTTATTGAAAAAGTCGATGTAAAAATAGGACAATATGTTGATCCCCAGAAACAAATGTTTGAGGTACTAAACAACGAACATATCCATGCAGATTTAATGGTTTATGAGAAAGACGTTAACAAGGTTAAAGTGGGTCAGAAAGTTGCATTCACAATTGAGTCCCTCTCTGGTGAGATCTTGTCGGCTACCATTTTTGCAGTGGGTAAATCTTTTGAACAAAACCCGAAAGCGGTACATGTCCATGCCGAAATTGAGAATAAAAAAGGCTTATTGATTTCTGGAATGTATATTACTGGTAGAATTTCCACAGGCAATGATTATGTATATGCATTACCTGAAGGTGCTCTTGTAAATGAAGAAGGAAAATCATTTGTTTTTATCTCAGAACAAGTTGGAGACAACTGGAAATTTAGTCCGTTAGAAGTTATTCCCGGACAACAGGAAGATGGTTATGTCGAAATAAAACTGCTTTCACCATTGAAAAAAGGTTCGTTGATAGCTATGAATAATGCCTATTATCTCCTTTCAGAAATGAAAAAAGGTGAAACCGGCGAAGAGTAACCTAATGAGTTTAATATCAAACAATTATCATCATGTCTTAAAAAATATAACATGAAAGCAATAAAAGCATTTGTTAAGCCCTTTAAAGTAAATTCTATTTTAAATCAATTAATAGAGGCCGGTTATCCGAATTTAACAGTCTCATTAGCTGAAGGTACCGGACGTTTTAAAGGAGATGAATCAACACTCTCAACCCATTTTTCAATAACAAACAGTAAAGTTGCTAAAATTGAAATTGTATGCAATAAGAAAGATGTGGAAAAGATAGTTGAAATAATCTCAGAACAAGGTCGTACGGGAAACCCAGGTGACGGTCTAATTTATATTTCTAGTGTTGAAAAAGCATACCGTGTAAAAACAGGTGAAGGAATCATACTAGACGATAAGGATTAGAACTCATGGATGGTATTCTTGAAATGCGCAAAATAGCTATTGTCAAGGGAGGAAAATGTTTATCACCTTATTATACAAATAATAAGGTGAAACTTCTTTGGGAATGCAATTGTGGCCACCAGTGGCTTGCAACACCTTTTAGCATTAAAGTCAGGAATAGTTGGTGCCCAGTTTGTGCTGGAAACCAATCCTTTGGAATAGATTCCATGCGTAAATTGGCAGAAAAGAATCACGGGAAATGCCTTTCTTCAATTTATGGCAATTGTAAAACAAAAATGCTATGGCAATGTCACAACGGACATCGCTTTCAAATAACACCTTACAACGTTATGCGAGGAAAGTGGTGTCCCTATTGCCTACTACCATAGTTTAAAGGTTCAATTAGAACTGGTGGGAATATAAAACCCCACCAGGTTTTAACTTTATTTTCATGTAATATCTCAATTATGAAAACATATTTCAAAAGATTATTTATTTGGCAGCTTGCCGGAGGAGGTATCTTTCTTCTTGTACTTTCTCCAGTGCTATTGGCTGTTTACCAATATGAGTTCTCTAGTCATCAAATATCATTTCAGCAGAATTTAATCGATATTTATCAACAACTTTTACTTCCTGATGATATTGACATTCCAATATTGAATTTAATTATTTCGATAATAGGCACCATAATAGGTACCTTACTTTACTTTTTGAAAAAACGAATTTCAGTTAAGGATCTCTCTACCTCAGATATTATTACTCTTATTGAAAAGGGAGAAAACGCAAAAGTTGAGTTTAAATCATCTCTCCGGTACGATTATAGGCAGATAAAAACGAACAAAAATCTGGAGGATGTAATATTGAAATCAATTGCCGGGTTTTTAAATAGCGATGGCGGGGTTCTTTTAATTGGAGTTAATGATGATGGTGAGATTTTGGGAATTGCGAATGACTTCTGGTCATTGAAAACCAAGACTAAAGATGGTTTTGAACAAAGGCTAATGCTAATTATATCAAATGCCTTTGGAAAAGATATCTGCACCAAAATACATGTTTCCTTTCATGAAATTGAGAATAAGGATGTTTGTTCACTATTAATTGAAAGATCAAAACGGCCTATCTACTTTAGAGACAATAATCAAACGATCTTCTTTTTACGGACAGGAAATGTGACCAATCCTCTTTCAACAAGTGAAACTGTTGAATATTTAGAATCAAAGAATACATAACAGAGTATTTAGATTGTCTTATTGCTAAAAATTAAGATCATGAGAAAAATACAATTTGTTTATTTGACAGTAGCAATAGCTGCTTTACTAAGCAGTTGTGCTATTATTCGCCCCGGCGAAGTCGGATTAAAAGTAAAGTATGGCAAAATTAAGCCAGATATTATGACTCCCGGTATATATGCCAGAGGTATTTTGGGAACCAGAATCGAACGCTTTGATACCAGAGTTATTGAATATTCGAAAAAGCTTGGATTTCATAGCAAAGAAGGAATAGAAGTAACTTCAGAATTAACCCTGCTTTATCATTTAGTACCCGATTCTGTCCAAAGCATTTATAAGAAATTTAATGGCTATTACCAGAACACTCTTATTATTAATAATCTCATTGCGGCGTTGCGGCAGGAGGGACTCAACCATAATGCCATTGAACTTATTACTCAGCGTGCCGAGATTGAAAATTCCATTAAGGAAAAACTTATCACGACTATTGGTAAGTACGGCTTCTCAGTTGATTTGGTTCTTATTAAGGAGATTGACTTGCCTGACGAAATAACTAAGACAATACAATCAAAATTAACCGCAGAACAGGTATCTAAAAAAACAGAGATCGATTTGGGAATTCAAAGAAAAAATCTCAATTATCAGATCGAAAAGGAAAAGATGGAAGCTGAATTGGAAGTTGCTAAACAGCGAATAGCACTTGACTTTGTCATTGAAAAGCAGAAGAAAGAATCGGAGCGGTTATTGATAGAATCAGAAGCAATTAAAAAATCTCAGGATATACTAAATTCATCGCTCACCGATAAACTAATTCAGTTTAAAGCGCTTGATATTACCAAGGACTTGGTGAAGTCGCCAAATGCTAAAATCATTATTACTGATGGAAAATCACCAGTGATTTTAAATGACAAATAAAAAGAGGTTTATAAGGGAATCGACTGAATTATATTCTAGACAATAGAGAGTTTAGGATTTCATTTCTGCATTGAATATTTTTAATTTTAGTTATTTGCATGAAACTTAATTCTAATTCTCTATTTAAATACGATAAATATCTGAAAATTAAGTCGAAAAAAATTTACCATAAATAAATTGGGATATGAAAAAGTACAAATTAAAAAATCTGGATTGTGCTTCTTGTGCATCAAAGATTGAAGATAACCTAATAAAGCTTGATGAAGTGAAATTCGTAACTGTGAATTTTGCAAATTCCACGATGACTATCGATACCGACAACATCGAAAAGGTTAAAGCCCAAATAAAAGAGATAGAGCCTGAAGTTGAAGTAGAAGATAGTGACGACGAGAAAACTTTGGTTTCAAAAAGCGAACTTGCAGAAAACAAATGGACAATAATTAAAGCTATTGTCGGCTTAACGTTGCTGCTTATTGGATTGGTATTTGAAAAAAAGCTCCACAATACTCCGTATGAAATAGCAGAATATGCTGTTTATGTTACGGCCTACCTCATTGTAGGTTGGAAGGTGATAAGCTCTGCATTAAGAAATATAATTAAGGGACGATTTTTTGATGAGCAGTTTTTAATGGCGATAGCTACACTTGGAGCTTTTGTTATTCACCAAATGCCTGAAGCAGTTGCAGTCATGCTATTTTACGTTACTGGAGAGTTGTTTCAGGACATTGCAGTTGGCCGTTCTCGCAAATCAATCAAGTCGCTACTAGAAATCAGACCAGACTACGCTAACTTGAAGGTTGGCACAAGAATAACAAAAGTTTCTCCGGAAGAGGTTAAGGTTGGTGATACAATCATTGTTAAGGCTGGTGAGAAAATCCCACTCGACGGAATAATATTTGAAGGAAAGTCGTTTGTTGATACAGCTGCATTGACCGGAGAAAGTGTCCCCAGAAGCGTTAAAGAAAATGATGAGGTGATGGCAGGGATGATCAATCAGAACGGGGTACTTACGATTAAAGTCAACAAATTATTTGGGGAGTCATCTGTATCAAGAATACTTGAAATGGTTGAGAATGCCACTTCACAAAAAGCAGAAACGGAAAAATTCATTACAACTTTTGCAAGGTACTACACCCCGATAGTGGTTATCGGCGCTTTGTTTCTGGCGATATTACCACCGCTTTTATTCAATGGCCAAACATTTAACGATTGGATTTATCGGGCATTGGTTGTGTTGGTTATTTCTTGTCCCTGTGCTTTGGTTATCAGCATTCCCTTGGGGTATTTTGGTGGTGTTGGTCTTGCATCGCGTAAAGGTATTCTTGTGAAAGGTTCTAATTTTCTGGATGCATTAACCCGAGTAAGAACTGTCGTATTTGATAAAACAGGTACTCTGACAAAGGGTGAATTTAAAGTTGCAGAGGTTGTTACCTCCAACGGTTTTACTAAAGAAGAAATTTTAGAGTACGCTGCTTATGCTGAGGTTAACTCAAATCATCCGGTCGCACAATCTATTGTCATGGGATATGCGAAAAAGATTGACCCTGCCAGAATCAACCAAACGGAGGAGATTTCGGGATATGGCATTAAAGCAGTCGTCGAAGGCAAAATTATTCTTGCAGGCAATGATAAGCTATTGCACAAGGAAAAGATTGAACATCCAGTTTGTCAGGTAGATGGAACAGTGGTGCATGTTGCTATTGATCGCATTTATGCGGGGTATATTATTATTTCCGATAGTTTGAAAGACGATGCGTTTGATGCCATAGAAAAACTAAAAGCAAAAAAAATACAAACGGTTATGCTAACCGGCGATAATCAATATGCTGCTCAGGCTTTTGCAAAAAAGTTAGGAATCAGCCGTTATTACTATGAACTGCTACCTGAGGATAAAGTTAAACACATTGAGCAATTGATAGCAGAAAATAAAGATGGCAAAGTGGCTTTCGTCGGCGACGGAATAAATGATGCTCCTGTTATTGCGCGAGCTGACGTTGGAATTGCCATGGGAGCGCTTGGCTCCGATGCGGCAATCGAGATTGCTGATGTAGTGTTGATGACAGATTCTCCATCGAAAGTTGCTATGGCTCTTAATGTTGCAAAAACGACAAGAAACATTGTATGGCAGAATATCTTGTTTGCAATGGGTGTGAAGTTTATTTTCATAGTTCTTGGTGTATTTGGGATTGCTACTATGTGGGAAGCCGTTTTTGGTGATATGGGGGTTGCTCTAATCGCAATTTTTAATGCACTTAGGATATTAAGAAAATAAATGAACAAGAACTCTCAAAATGACATAACTCCCGGTCTAAAACCAAAGCTCATTGGTTTTTTGGTTGATTCTGGAATTCAAAGCATGATTTTTGGAACAAATTATAATCAATACTAAAATTGAATAACATGATAGACAAAATATATATCCTAGTGTTTCTTGTCGTATACTTCATTGCCGTGTTTATATATCCCACAATAAGGGTAAAGCGTAAAACTGGAATAATTGCATATGTATTTAGTAACACAGATTCATTGCAGGATTACATAAGAAAAGTACTCACTTTAATTAACTTCCTAATATTTTTTAACGTGTTGACTAGTCTATTTCCAGATGTATATCAGCATCTTATGCCTGGTAGATGGTTGGAAGTATCAGTTCTTAAATACATCGGATTTATACTCATTCACATCGCATTGCTCTGGATTGTAATAGCAGAAGTTCAGATGGGTAACTCGTGGCGTATAGGCATTGACCTTTCGACAAAAACAGAACTAAAAACAAAAGGTCTGTTTTCTATTTCACGTAACCCTGTGTTTTTGGGTATGCTTATAACTCTTGTAGGCATATTTCTTATTCTGCCTAATGCAATTTCGTTGCTTATTCTAGTAGCCTCAGTATGGATAATTCAGATACAGGTTCGTCTTGAAGAAGAATATTTAGCAAAGAAACACGGTAAGAATTATACTGAATATTGCAAGAATGTGGGTAGATGGTTTAAAATAAGTTGAGAGAGATCCTTGATTTTACACAAATGATTCGTCCAATTAATGGAGGTAAATTTTTCAGGTTTGAATTTATATTTCAGAAATAAAATCATCACAAAAGCGTAATGATTGTTTGAAACAACTTTATTCTTTTCTAATACTGCAACCTGATTTATTTGCCTCTGTTTTTACGATCTAAATTTTAGTATGATCATCAAAATAAGACTTTATTGAAAAAAAAAAATAGAACTAAGACCTATATAAATAATCTATGATTAAATATATCGCCAATCTTAAAAAAGAGGTTGATGCAAGAATTGAACAAATAGAGTCTTCTGAAGATAACATTTTGAAAAGGTCTTTAGCTGGTTCTCAGGTCCTTGGAGAGGCATTCAATCGATTGAAGACATTTATTTTGATTTATACTTTTAAAAACGAAGAAGAGGAAATATTATTTTTTAAAGATATTAAGCCTAAGTTTTGCTATCGACTGATTTATTATCGTAAAATTTTTAATATAGAGATGAATAGACCGTTAGCAGGATTTGATGCTCAAAAAGAATATTTAAACAAAGAGCTAAATGCAATTAATGAGTATACAACAAAACGTTTAGATTTTGTGCGCTATTATCGCTCCGGCTCCACCCACATGGATTCCCTTTATTTCCTACGCGGTAGAGTAGATACCGAACAATACCTGGAAACCTTTTACTATGAGCTCGACCCAAAATTTTCCACCAACTGCGATTTCAAGGTAGCAAAGATTTTAGCGAATGATATGCTTTCTGCTTATCTGATGCACGAAATAGAGTTACTGAATAACAATGGGGTAAAAATAGGCTCTTTCTGCTTTCCCGCCGTCAAAAAGACATGGATGGGTAGTAAAGCAGAATTACAAGAACAAATTTTTTCTTGGGATAGTGCAGGAACATTCGGAGATGTACCACTTACCCAACTGTATGACTACATCCAAAATGTATTCAATATCCAATTGGATGGCAACCTTTCGCGAACTCTCGGTGATTTGAAAATACGCAATGTTCCTACACCGTTTCTTGATAAATTGAAAGACGCTCTACTCCGTCGTATGGGCAGAAAATAAAAATACCGAGGTCGGTATTTTTCTCTTGATACCCGATTTTGATGCTAATTTAGGTCAAAATCGGGTGTTTGGGATTATAATTCGTTTATGCCAACCTTTTTCGCGATTTTTTCTTCGGTTTCTAGGCGAAAAGATTCTGGTAAATTACTGTAAATAATCACCCTACAAAAATTCTCAAAATAAGTCATACCGACCTCGTTATCAGTCGTTCATAAACGTCCGACCTTTGTCTTTTCAATAAAAATCAGCTGCAATGGGAATGAATGACGATTTGAAATACTGGATACAAATAGGATTTGAACGTCTTATGGCACGTCTCGACCGGATAGAACGGCATTTGGAAAAAATGGCAATAAAAGAAAAGTTGCTGGAGGGCGAACGGCTGTTGGATAATCAGGATGTTTGCCAACTGCTCAACGTTAGCAAGCGAACATTACAACGTTATCGTTCATCAGGCGAATTACCCTATCAAATGATCTATCACAAAACTTTTTACAAGGAGAGCGATGTGGAAGCCTTTATCAAGGCGAATTTCCAAAAAGGAAAAGATACGAAGGGCGATGCCCCCGAAGATACGGGAAGCGATCCCGAAGGCATGGATGTTTCGTAATTGTGATTTTATCTTTGCTCATACATTTTAAACGGAAGCCCGCATCGTCGTGATGACAGGCGCGGGTTTCGCTTTAGGGAAAAACCTATTAGTGATGTGGGTTTTAATCCGTACTTTCGCAAGAGTTCATAAAGAGCAGCAAATGGAAACACAGTTATTGTTAATTAATAAAATGATATGATATGAAATTCAGCAATGTAAGGTTATTAGTCAAAGACTACGAAACGTGTTTCAAGTTTTATACCGAAAAACTTGGTTTAGAGGCAGTTTTTAATATTGAGAGCTGCTATGGAAGTTTTAAAGTAGCCGAAGGTATTGAGGGATTGGCAATATTTACGTCTGACCTTATGTCACCCGCTGTTGGCAATACGGACAAAAGTCAGCCGACCGATTGTAGAGAAAAAATGATGGTTTCGTTTGAAGTTGAAAATGTAGATGAAACCTTCAAGACACTTTCGGCAAAAGGTGTTGAGTTTATTAATCAACCAACCGATATGCCCGGTTGGGGAATGCGAGTGGTTCATTTGCGAGACCCCGAAGAAAATTTGATCGAATTATTTACGCCGTTGAAAACAGAGTAAATAACTAAATAAAAAAACACTGTATAATAATTTGGGCATCATGAGGGAAGGTAAGACCGTTGGAAATATAACATCCGACGGTCTTACAGTTAGATTTTGATACCCTTTCGCTCCGGCGGTGCACCATAAGAAGGCCGTGCGATAACCAACCTGTCACCCATGACCTCTTTGGCTGCCCGTAATCCTTCCGGCATTTGGAACGATTTTTCGTCCTCTTTTAGAATACCGGCTATGATTCCGATGCCCTGTTCAATAGGTTTCAGGGATGCTTCAATCTTGCGCTCCATGACGGCCATTTCTGATTTCAGTCCCTTTAATTCGTCCTCTTTCTTCCAGAGGCTTTCCACCACCGTTTTGAGTGTGGGAACGTCTTTCATCAGCTTTTCATTGTCCGCCTTATACTTCTCCAGCAGGGCGGGCATGGTGTCAAGGGCGTTCAGGAAATTGGCTGCCGCCGTTTTCGGATCGACGGCAATGTGTCCGTGGTTGTAGTTATACAAAATCTCGCCCTCGCCTTTGATAAAGAAGCGGTTCTGCACCAAATCAAAGCCGTCCTTTACAGTGGTTTCCGACTTCACCAGCAGGGTAAAACCGTAGAGTGAGCCGATGGGTTCCGACAGGCCATGCGTCCGCGCTTTGTCAGCAATCTCGTTCAGCTTCTTGCCGACGGACACGGGGTCGGTCGCCGCAAAGCCGTCTAATTTGATCGGATTAAGACGCGTCCCGTCCGGCGCAGTCTGCACGCGGGCGCCAAACGCTTCCACGTCTTTGGATATACGGGCGATGAAGCCCTTGTTGGTTTCGACAGTCTGCATGATCCCCTCCAGTTTGTAGCGGGTCGAGGACTTGCTACGCACGAACGCCTGCCGTTCACTTTCTAGCGATGCGATTTTTTTCTCCAGCCTCGCTTTTTCCAACAGTTCCGTATTACCGGAAAGGATTGCCACATATTCAGAGAAATTCATGCCGCTTTTCTCGTCCATGCTCCCCTCGTCGATAGTTCGGCTACCCATGTTGTTATTTTTTAGCTGGTTGATGAATAACTGTTTGTTGTGCAACAACCCGAATTTATAAGCATCCAGCGACTTTTCAACGGCATAAATCACAACATCAACCTTGTTATCCGCGTGTAATTTAGCCACTTCGTTACCTTTACGGATCGCCCTCCCGTCGCGCTGTTCCAGGTCGCTTGGACGCCAAGGTGCGTCTAAGTGATGGACGGCAACACAGCGTTTCTGGGCGTTTACACCCGTTCCCAACATTTCAGTACTGCCGAACAACACACGGATTTTACCTTCGTTCATGTCCTTAATTATCGCCTTACGCGATTTCTCCGTTCCTGCTTCCTGTATAAACCTGACTTCAGAGGGAAGGATACCATACTGCGTAACAAGTTTGTCTTTAATCTCGCTGTACGGATTCCAACTATCGGGCTTGTAGGTTCCCAGGTCGGAAAAGACAAACTGCGTACCTTTCTGCGGGTTGTACGTTTTGTAGTAACCGGCAATGACGGCAGCGCAATGGCTGGCTTTATTGTCGATATGGTCGCCGTACTTCTGCGGATCGATCAGGCGCATGTCAAGGCTCATTTTACGGGCGTAGTCCGTAGCAATGAGCATCTTTGCTTTTTCTTCGCTTTCCGAAAGCGGTTCCCGTCCTAAAATGGTAGCGTCACCCGTTTTTGCAAAAGCCATGAGTTTTTGTATAAACTCCTTCTGGTCAGGCGTGGGCGGAATATTGTGCAAAATCTCGTTCTTTTCCGGTCGGTCGATACCGATGTCCTTCGCCGTGCGAAAGTCCGTAATTTCCGAGTAAAAAGCTGCTAGTTCGGGTACTTTGATAAAATACCGGAACCGCTCTTTCTGCACGATCTGATTGGTAACCGAAAACTCGTAGTCTTTGGTTTTCTTGGCAAAGATAGCCGCCCATGCATCGAAGGTGTTAATTCCCTGCCGCTCCAGTTCTTTCGGGCGTAAATACTTAAAAAGCAAATACAATTCGGTGAGCGAATTGGAAATGGTCGTACCCGAAAGGAACGTTGCGCCAAGGTCTTTGCCTGTACGATCCTGGATGGTACGCAGGGCAAACAGCATATTGAGCGCCCGTTGTGAGCCATCGGAATTACCCAGCCCTGCCACACGGTCGTGCCGTGTAGTAAAGGTGAGGTTTTTAAATTTGTGAGATTCATCGACAAACAGGTGGTCAATACCCATCAACCGGAAATCCACGGCATCATCCTTTCGGTTGTCAATCTGGTGGGTAATCCCTTTCAGGCGGGCTTCAAGGTTTGCCTGCCGCTTTTGACAGCCTTTGAGCATCCAGTTGGAAACTTCTTTTCCCTGATTACGCAATACTTCCAGGTTTTCTTCCACGCTATCCAACTCTTTCTGTAAGATGTCGCGTTGGATTTCGGGGGATTGTGGAATCATCCCGAACTGTTCATGCGTCAAAATCACGGCGTCCCAATTATTGTTTTTCATCTCACCCAGGATACGGGCACGCTTAGCGGGAGTAAAATCCTCCTTGCCCGGATAGAGTACCTTTGCATTCGGATAAGCGGTGCAAAAAGTTTGTGCGATTTCGTGTACGTTGGCTTTCAGGGCGATAATCATCGGTTTATTTGCCAGTCCCAGCCGCTTCATTTCCATTGCCCCGCAACACATAACCAGCGTTTTACCTGCCCCGACTTCGTGATCGCAGATGCCTCCGCCATTGGTTTTAAGCATCCAGACGGCGTCTTTTTGGCTCTTATACAAGTCGTCGATGCCGAGCGCTTTCAGGTCAAGCCCCGGAAAAATTTGGTGGCTGCCATCGTACTCCGGGCGTACGAAACAGTTGAACGTGCGGTTATAGAGGCTGGCCAACCTGTCCTTAAACTCCGGCGACTGTTCTCTGAGCCAGTCCGAAAAGCTGTTACGTATCTCGTCGATTTTACTGTTGGCCAGTTGGATCGCCTGCCCATCGGGTACTTTGACTTCCCGGTCGCCATCCATGATCGTTTTGGTAATGTCGGGCGTGGTATCGTGCAAGGCATGGCGCATCAGGGCTATCCCGTCAAACAGGCGGTTTTCGCTGCGAACGCCGTATTTATCAGTGATATTGGCGTTGCGTGAACGGGCGTTGAGGCTGAACTCGTCGCGGCTGGAGGCGTATGCTACCTTTACGTCCGTTTCAAAAAGGTACGAAGCGTATGCGGCATAAATGCCCGTAGGTATCCACCGTTCCCCGAAATTAAAATCCAAATCGTCGAAGTCGATAGGCTTTGGCGTGGCTTCCCGCAAGACTGCCAGCGATTCATGGGCTGCCTCATGGCCGGGATGCCGGTCGATGAACTGCTGTACCTCGTCGGCTTTGGAAATGACGTTACCGGCGATGAACTTGTCGGCGATCTCGTAGCCGCCCACCAGCGGATTGAAATAAACCTTTCCTTTCAATTCTGTCAGCAGGTTTTCTTCCGTTCCGCCTGTCAGGGATGCCATGTACTCCAGATTAACAGCCCCGTGCTTGTTGAGCGAAGCGGCCAGCGTGTCGCGGGCGTTGTCGGCATGGGTGATCTCTTGGGTATTGAATACCACCGGGTGCTCGAAAATATCCGCCTTTACCGCTTTGCCCTCGCGGTAACGCTCCAATGAGAGGATTTCCCGCCCTCCTGCGTCCATTTTAATAAGGTCAAGATTCTTGGGGTCGTTCAGGTTTCCGAATTCTTTCGTAAAATCGTCGTACAGGCGGTTGAGCATCTGGCGCAGGGCGGGGTTTTCCCGCAGCGTGTCAGCTTCGTTCAGGTAAAGGTGGTGATAGGTATCACGGATTTCGATATAAAACGATGCCCGTTTTTGCTGCTGGGGCGAAAGCTCCAGCGGATGAAACATAGGGCGGAAACCCTCTGAATCGCGCAGATAACCGATGCGGTTGTCGGCGTTCGTCACCAGCGATCCTTCCTTATAATGCTTCGGTAGTCCCTGTTCCGGCAGGACAAAAGGGACAGGCTTCCTACGTTCTTCCCGTTCCATTTCCCTTTTAAGGCTTTCAAGCTGTTCCTCCTTTTGGGCATCGGCTATCGGGGAAGCAGTTGACCCCTGTTTTGCCTGCTGTTCTTTTTGGCGGGACTGTAGCATTAATTTCTCTCTCCAATCCAATGGCGCATGGTCTTCCTCTTTTTTTGAGGATTTCCATTCCTGCTTTGCATTGGGTTGGGGTATCTCCATCCGGCGACGGGAACGGTTGGAACGTCGCGGATTGGCTTGGGTACGTTCCTCGGCAGATAACCCGAACAAATCATAGAGCGATATGAGCGGTTGGTTATTAATGCTGTATGTCGGTTCCACCGCCTTCGCCTCCATAGTCAGCTCTTTTGATTGCGCCGTGGGAGGAACCGGATCGGGAAAGTCGAAGCTAAGCAAGGTTTGTATTCCCGGCTGGAGAGACCGTTCCTGTATTTCAGGCGTCGATCCTTTTTTTATGGCCTGATAGTCTTCCTTTGGTAGTATTCTGGCTACGGTTTGTTCTTCCTTATTCCAAAACTCCTTTTCATCAGGGAACCAATGGTCTTCAATAGCTTGCCAAAAAGGGTCGAGATCGTCGGCAAAGCGGGATTCATCCGGGTTAAGTTGCGGCTTGATTTCCCTGGTAGCCAAAGACTGCGGTTGTGACTGCGGTTGTGACTGCGGCCCTATCTCCTGTGCATGAGACTGATAATGCTGAATATCCAGATGCCTGGAAAAATCTTCCCGCAACATCCCGCGCAGTTCGGCGGCAATAGCACCCACACCGCCGGAGTGGGTAAACTCCATTGCCGGTTTGCCGTAAGGGTCGATTCCGACTTTTACATGATCGTGGATGACACGGTCGAAAGTCTGGAACAGGTTATTAACCGAAATGCCGTTAGATAATTTCCGGCTATCAATAAAATCCTGCTGCCTTTGGGAAAACCCGCCAAGCTGCGTTTTTCGTTGCAGGATGATCAGGTCGCTGCCAACTTCCGTTCCGGCGTGGTCGGTAAAAAGATTGTTCGGGAAGCGGACGGCGGAAACCGGTTCGCACCGCTCCATCAGCCATTCACGCACGGGGCGGTTGGCTTCGGCGTTCAACACGCCCTGCGAGGTGATAAAGGCTACCAGCCCGCCTTCGCGGACGCAATCGACGCCTTTCATAAAGAAATAATTGTGGATCGTGCCATTGGCTTGCCGATGGGCATCGTCTTTCGCATTACTGTAAGCAGGGTCGAATACCCTTACATCCCCGAACGGGATATTGCTGGCCACTATGTCGAAATAGCCGTTGTAGCGGGGTTCAATGTTTTCAAATCCTTCCACCCGCACGTTTCCGGTTGGATTCAGGTGCGAAAGGATTTTACCCGTCAGCATATCTTTTTCAAATTGCGTGGTTTCACAGCGCGGATTCAACAGCCGGACAGCATCGGAAAAGATGCCTGTTCCGGCGGAGGGGTCGAGCAGGCGCACCGGCTCAATACCGCTTTCCTTCAATGCCGCCGCCAGTGCATCCACCACTTTGGGCGGGGTATAAAAGGCGGACAATACCGAATTTTTCAATGAAGAAACATAGCGGTTGTATTCGGCGGTATTTTCCGAACCGCTACGCAGTACCCCGTGCAACTCCGAAACCAGTGGAAACAATTCACTGTCGGTTTTCGTCCAATGCTGCACGTCTTCCGGTTTGTCGGCGGGATTCAACACGGCTTTGATGCCCCCGAAACCGCAGTAGGCTTTCAATATTTCCCGTTCGGCAGGTGTCGTCTGCCGCCCCTCTTTATCAAGGCTGAATGCTAACCGTATCGCCTCGATATTATCCCGAAGGCGGGCTTTCTTATTGAAGGCCATCTTCGAGTAGTGTTTGGATTGCGCCCGTCAGTTCCGTGTAGAGTAAGCTGTATTCCTGACTATCGGCGAAATCGTCCGACAACGTGTATTTTTCTATTACCACAGAGAGGCGGGGTAATAATTCCATTGCCAATCCTTCGGCCAGCGCAGGATCTATTTCTTCCGTAAACTCGTTCCACAGGATGTTTACAATGGTACGGTACGGGGAGAAATGTAATCCTGCATAGAGGGTTTGGGATGCGACTTCTTCGGCTTCATCGTGTGAGCCGCCTAATTTGATAATGTCGCTATATGCTTCGGCGGCTGCATCACCGCGCGAGGCGATAAACTGACTGTCGGCGGCTTTGTCGGGGTGCGATTCACGCAGATGAGAAAGTAGGGAGAGCCGGAAATAAGATAATTCCACGGTTGTGGATTTATTTGTTGCTTTCATTTTTTGATTTTTTTAGTGGTAAATAAAAATGGAAGGGAAAGGAAAAAGCGCCCGGAGCCTTGCCCCGGACGCCACCACTAAAAAAATCCGATGTCAAGCAATTATCCCTAATTAGCAAGTCATAGATTCTTTCAGTGGCAAAAGTAAAGAATTTACTTCGTCTTACCTTTTTTCCAATTGTCCTTTTTGTTATCGGGGAATTTGAACACGGTTTTATACTCTGCGTCGAATGCGACGGTAGCCTCGAATGTGTTACCCGTATTGCTGCTTATAAAGCCTTTAATCATGGGCGTTGCGCCGTTCATCATAAGGGAAGTGAGCTGCGTGTCGGTCAAATCCTTTTTGGCAATGCTGCGAAACACAGTTAGTCCGCAATGCTCGTTATTGCACTTGGCAACCTTTGGGAAGAATATGACCTGTCCGTTCTTGCACTTGGGACAACTGCAACCAGGGCGGTCGTCGGTGCGTTCAAACGGAATATCGAGCAGTTCCATAGTGATTTGTGAAGCGTAAACTTCTATTGAACGGTGGAACGTGGCGGCATCCATTTCGCCGCGTCCGATTTTAGCCAGGGCAAACTCCCATTGGCCGGTCATCGTCACATCAGCTATTTTCTTGTCTTTCACGGAAAGGTAAACTATCAGCCCTTTATTCGTGGGAACGAGCGTTTTTTTCTCACGGGTAATGTATTCGCGGGCAAAGAGGGTTTCGATAATAGCGGCGCGGGTAGCAGGTGTACCGATACCGGCGTCTTTCATCGCCTCGCGTTCATCCTCGTTTTCGCATTCCTTACCGGCTGATTCCATTGCCGAAAGTAGCGTCGCTTCGGTATGCAACGGGCGGGGCTTGGTCTGCTTTTCCAACGCTTCTATATCCCTGACAGGAAACGTATCGCCTTCGGCGAGTGCGGGCAGCGTGATTACATCCTCGTCCAGCACTTCTTCATCGGTGGCGTTGAACACAGACCGCCAGCCGGGAAGTAGCGTGACGCTGCCCTTTGCGGCAAAGTGTACGCCGCCCGCGTCAAGCGAAACGGTGGTGTTCTCTTTGGTGCAACGGTTGGAGAATGATTCTAACATCCGACCGGCTATCATATCGTAAATGGTGCGTTCGTCACCGGTCAATCCGTCCGCCGGATATCCGGTGATGATAAGCGCATGGTGGTCGGTTACTTTCTTATCGTCCACGCAGCGGATGTTTAACACGATATTCTCCATCCCCGCCGCGTAAGCGCCGAAGCGGGGATGGTTTTTCAATGTGGAGATCAGGTGCGGTATTTCGTCCAGCACGTCGGCGGAAATATACCGGCTACCGGTACGCGGATAGGAAATCTTCTTACCCTCATACAACGCCTGGGCAATGTCTAACGTCTTTTCCGCCGAAAAACCGTGCTTGCTGTTGGCCTCTTTCTGCAAGGTGGTAAGGTCATAAAGCAAAGGCGGTTCCTGCTTCACCTCTTTCTTTTCGACTCCCGTAATGCGGACGGTCCCGATAGCCTTCACCTGTTGCAGCACGTCATCGGCTACAGAACGGCTGTCGTACTTATCCACGGATAAAACGGTGAACGCCGTTGCGCCCTTTGCCGTGTGCAGTTTTAATTTGAAGTACGTTTGCGGTTTGAAATCCTTGTTCTCCAGATAACGGGTGCATATCATGCCCAGCGTCGGGGTTTGTACCCTGCCGAGCGACCACGATCCGCGACTGGCAGCAATCGACAGGGCTTGCGAGGCGTTGATACCGACCACCCAATCGGCTTGACTTCTTGCTTTCGCCGATAAATAGAGGTTGTCGTAATCACTGCCGGGTTTGAGGTTCTGGAAACCCTCTTTGATGGCCTTGTCAGTAAGGCTGCTGATCCACAACCGCTGGAAGGGGCGGGAACAGCCTACATAATTATATATGTAGCGGAAGATCAATTCGCCCTCGCGCCCGGCATCGGTGGCCACGACAATGCCCCCGGCTTTGGAGAACAGCTCTTTGATGATTTTAAGTTGCTTCATTACGCGGGGATCGTTCGTATATTCTTTTCCCTCTTTGACTTGGCGGGGAATCAGGCTAAATTCCTGTGGAAGTATGGGCAGGTTTTCGCGCCTGAAACTCGTAAACCCGTAAGTTTCGGGCATAGCCAGTCCGATCAGGTGACCGAACGCCCAGGTAACTGTCCAGCCGTTACCCTCCATATATCCGTCGTTCTTCGACGTTGCACCCACGATAGCGGCAATATCACGAGCTACGCTTGGTTTTTCTGCTATGATGACTTTCATCGTTGATTTTTTTAGTGGTTGATAAATCTTAGATTACAGCTTATGCCCAACGCTTTTTCTGGGCTTGGCAAATGATTGCTGTTGCTCTTGTTGCTTTTGATCCTTTTTTTCCTGCTGCGTTTCGGTAGGCTGCGTTTGGCCTTTCTTCAGCGGCTCGGTCGATTGTTTGGTCGCCTCGTTGGTTTTGCCTTCGTTATTTACTGCAACCTGCGTTTTGAAGCCTTCGTCGGGTTGCACCTGCTTTTTGGCCTGCACCTCTTTCCATTGTTCGGGTGGCAGGCTGGTGTGGCGGATGCGCCCGGCATCCTGATCCGGCCATACCCAGGCGTTGTACTTTTGCCCCTTTTGGTCGGTGGCTTCGGTTTGCTTCGCTCCCTGCTCCTGCTTGGGCAGTTTGGTTTGGTCGATCATACCCTCAACAAAGACCGGTTTGTTATTCAACAGGTCTTTGAACTGTTCGCGGGTCAATTCGACACCGCCCTGTACGGGACGCACCCACACTTCACCAACTTTTCGGGCTTTGAGCGGCTGGTTATTGTCCTGCCCTGTTTTCTGCTCCGCTTTTGATGCCCGTTCCTGTTGGTGCTGCTGGCGCTGTTCGGGGGTAAACAGGAAATCGAAGTTTTTATTCACGGCGTTGTATTGGACGATGCGTGTGATTTTTCCGCCGGGTTCTTCACCGGGGCGTTGCTTCTTGTCCATATTTTCAACCAGTACCCCCTGTCCGTTTTTCAACCCCTCCTGTTGCTTTTCCGAAAGCTCCACGCCTTTCAGTACTTTCGGGATTTGGATTTCGGAGAGTGGAACAGCCTCGATGCGGTTGGTGATTTTATCCAGCGAAACGAGCGCAGGGACTTTCTCACCGCCGGGGGTCATTTCCAACTCAAAGACACGCCCGCCGTGACCGGTAGTGGTGAGTTGCTTTTGCTCGTCGGGGGTAAACAGGACACCCAAAAGCGGCTTTTCAAAATCGGGCTTCTCCTGAAAAGGATGTGTTTGAACTTTGATTGTGCCGTCGGGCTGTTGTTCAAATGACAGGCGGGCTTTAGCCTGCAACTCCTTGCCGTCGATTTCCATGCGCACCTCGATCAGTCCGGGAGACTTATGGCCGTAAGACATGGCTTTGAGAGCATCCTGCAACGACTGGCCGGAAAGTCCCAGCTTATCGGCTTCTTTCCAGTCGAGCCTGTTCAGGTCAAGCGGTTGGTACTTTCCCTGCGACTGTTCCTGCATCTTACCATCCGGTGTTATACGGTACGGGTCGAGTACCTTGTCGGCGGGGTCGATCTTAACGATCTTGTCGAAGAAAGCCGCCATCTTATCAACGGCTTTGACGCTCACGGCGTAGATACCCGTGTGGGACGGGTTTTTAAGCTGTTCAGAAAACTTCTTAAAGAAATTTTCCAGCGCGTTGTCGCGCGTGTCGATTTTGAGAAAGTTGCCTACATTCTCTTTCGTGGGATCGACGGTTTTCAGTTTGCCGTCCTTACTTTCCCCGGCAATGGCTTTCATTTTACCATCCTCGCCCTGTGTCAAAAGGACTTTCGGGTCTTCATTTTTAGCTTTTTCTTCCATGATGAAAAATGATTTAATTATTCCGCATTACCATTAATGCGGAACGAAAATATGTGTAAACGTTTGAATAACAGGAGTATTTTTGGTTGATGGCAGCTTATGGCGTCGATTTGGACGGATGTGGCGTCGAAAATACTTCAACGTCCAATTCAAAAGGTATTATCTTGCTGATTTTAAGGTAGGAACAAATTAAGTTTTATAACTTTGCAAACACTAATAAAATATGAATTTTAATATGGAATTACCAGCAGTAGCAATAAATGATTTAAGTCCTTTTATCACGGGAGATAATGTTCTCAACCCATATAGAAAAGGTCCTGATCTGGTAAAATTATTTAATGCTTTTGGATTTAGAGATTTGTATGAATTTGACAAAGGAGGTTTACCGAAAAAGCCGAATAATGACAGGAATATGTCACGCACAGAATATGTCAAGGACAGATTAGGGAAACTATCAGGAAAACCTGAACTTCGATCTTTGTTGGTGGCAATAATAAATTCATCAGAAAATAAAGAAGAATGTGCCAAACAAATTAATGATATAATATCTCAAGAAGGATTTGCTGTTGAGAAAATTGAAGAAGACTACATCATTATTGGGGGAAAGATTGTTCAGAAACAAGAAATAAAGAATAATGCACATTTTATTGATATTCAGAATCAAATATTAGCGGAATTAGACAAATCGCGAGTTTCTATTTCTGTTGCAATGGCATGGTTTACAAACGAAAGGCTATTTGAAAAATTGGTGGAAAAGCAAAATCTGGGCGTAAAAGTAGAATTGGTTATTTATAATGACGGAGTAAATGCAAAACATGGAATTGACTTCTCTCAATTCGATACGGTAAAAATAAGAAGTGAACGCGGTGGGATCATGCACGATAAATTTTGCGTTATTGATAATCAGGTTATCATTACAGGTTCATATAATTGGTCAGATAATGCAGAATTTAGAAATGAAGAAAATATTACTGTGATGGAGAATCCGAAACTTGCTACTGAATATTCTGTCAAGTTTAGAGAGTTAAAAAGACAAGGAGAAAAATAGATATATGCTGAAACAATACAATAGAAAAAACAATCAATTGTAACTATACATCCTCGGAATAAGGATGATTAGGAATAGATATGAAAAAAAGTGTTTTATTGAAAATACAGTTGGCCGAAGCAGCCAAATATGCACTTAAGGAAGAATTGCCGTATAAAAGATTGGCAGTAATTATGCTTGATAACTTTATCGAACTTCAGTTATCGTCCGTTATTCAGAATAAACCATTGGTGAAGCATATCACTTTTACAGCAGAGGAAAGGCGAAAAGAACAAAAAGAATTTGAAAAAGCCCTCAAAAGTTTCGACGCGCTTTTGAAATTAGCAGAGAAAAGGGATATTATTACTGGTGAAGAGAGATATCAACTTGCTTTCTGCCACACTGTAAGGAACAATCTTTATCATCATGCCCATGAAGAACTTTTACTTATGGAGGTAGCGCTTATAATCTTGCATGAGATTATTATGAGAAAGCAACCAGACTGGAGAAACGGGTCAATGTGGTATAGCTACGGCTCAAAAGATACCGACCCGTTTTACCAAGAAGATAAAGAGAAACTTCCTGTCATCAGTCATAATACAGAGGAGGAATGGACGAACTTTCTTAAAAAGCATTTCGTCTTATTCAACGAAAATAACCCCAGCATCCAAGCATTATTAAGTCAAAGTATCATAGAGAAAATAGATGAGATAAGGGATTGTTACGAATTTATTGGACCTGAATATCATATATATTTTCCCTGGGCAAAAGATTGGGATTTTAATGACTATGTGATGAATTATACATTTCAAAGGAAGTTAAAAGAAATGCCCGAAGGAGTAGATAGAACGCTTTGTCAAGATGAAAGGTTGTATGAGGTAGTCGAGCAACACGCAATATTTGCGTCTGACTGGAAACATAAGGATATGAAAAGAGTGGATGCTATTGAGTGGAAAGCAAAAGAAATGATAAAACTGCCTGCTTCCAAGGCGCTGGAAAGGTATATTAATTTACAACCTGACCTATTATTGATATATTACGCATTACAGGAAGCTGCATCAGATCTGGATCAAAGCGTTCAATTAGCTATTGACATAGCAAGGGGCAAATAAGCAAAGGAGGTATCCCCCCAAAAAAGATACCTCCATTGCTTATTCCTATTCCTGTTTCGGCAACAGATGGCGCAGGTTTTCATCGTTGCGAATCCGCTCCAGCTCGTCGGCGACAATTTGCCTGGCTTCGGCTTTGATGCGGTCGTAATTCTCCTTG
>CALGIG010000071.1 GCA_937915865.1 uncultured Prolixibacteraceae bacterium
ACTTTTTCAATAGCTTTCAGCAGGTGCGCTACTGCTCATGCAGGGCGCACACACGGTACATACTGCAGAGCGGGGTTCGGTGATTTGACATCTGCGGATTCTCGCATTGCAGTTCCGTGTGCTTCGGACAGGAACGCTCCCCGAAATCCGCCCAGACAGCATGTACCAACCGTTGGCGGGAATACTCTGGAACCGCAGTGCTAAAAGGATTTGACACTAAAATTAAGTATATTTGTGCTTAATAATTGGACTAAATGAGAATAACTGAAAGTAAATATTTAGACACATATATTAAGTCAATAGGATATGAGATACCTACGCTAATTGAGAATTATGATTTTTCAGAAAATCGGGGTGGATTTGAGTACTTGACAAAATCTTCAGCTGTTTACTCATCAAATATTGAAGGAAACAGTATCGATTTGAATTCTTACATGAATTATGAAATGAACAAGGACAGATTCAAGGTCGGAAAAGAGATTGAAGAAATTGAAGATTTGATTGAAGCTTATGAGTTTGCACAAAATAACAAGCTGAATGAGAAAAACTTATTGAATTGCCATAAAATATTTTCGAATACATTATTGATAAGGAGTAAAAGAGGAAAATATCGTACTGAACAGGTAGGGGTATTTGGAAAGTCAGGTTTAGCATATATGGCTGTTGAACCTGAATTTGTCGAGAAAGAAATGAAAATGTTTTTCCAAGATTTAAATGAGTTAATTTCATCTGAACTCAATAAAATTGAAGTCTTTTATTTTGCATCCTTAATTCATTTGAAATTTGCACATATTCACCCATTTCGGGATGGAAACGGGAGAGCTGCCCGATTAATAGAAAAGTGGTTTATTACAGAGAAATTAGGACGCGATTTTTGGAAAATGTCGTCGGAGGAATATTACAAAAAGAACCAAACGAGGTATTATGAGACAATTAATTTAGGAGTAAACTATTACGAGTTAAATTATAACAACTGTTTGGGATTTTTAGAAATGCTTCCAAATTGTCTGAAATAAAGCGCGAAAACGCAATTGGGTGAACCGCCTCAATAGCAAACACTAACGGGGAAAACCTCTCACCGCGAATAGAAAAGTAAAAGGAATCATGTAGTTAAAAACCACATCACCTGCGATTCTTCGCAGGCTAAATTCGCGTAGGCGGTGAGAGTTGGGGCTATGCTCGTAGAGGCTGTTTCGGTTTACATTGAAGGGTTCAGTGAAACATATATAACAACTTCAGTCCCCATTATTTCGGGTAAGCTGAAAAATTCTTTCCTGTCCTGACAACCATCCATTGCTGAACTTTGTTTTTAAGGCTTTCCAGCAACGAATACACCACCGGAACAACGACCAACGTTAAAAACATGGAGCTGGTTAAACCGCCAATCAGCACCCAACCTATGCCGTTTTTCCATTCCGAAGCAGCGCCCGAAGCCAATGCAATGGGCAGTAACCCGATAATCATCGATAAGGTTGTCATCAAAACCGGTCTCAGCCTGATGCGGGTTGCCATTAAAAGAGCCCTGTTTACCCGGTAACCATTCTTTTTCAGGTGATTGGTAAAATCGACAACCAGGATGGCATTTTTGGCCACCAGGCCTACCAGCATGATGATTCCCAAAATAGTAAATATGCTCAGGTTTATACCCGTCAATGCAAGCGCCAGGATAGCCCCAATGATTGCAAGGGGAATGGAAAACAACACAACAAACGGGTAAAGGTATGATTCGTACAAGGCAACCATAATCAGGTAAACAAAGAAAATAGCTGTCAACAAAGCAAAACCCAGGCTACCGAAAGCATCATCCTGCATCTTCATGTCGCTGTCGTAACTTATTGAAACTTCAGGAGGAAACGACATCTTTGCAATCTGACTTTTTATATCATCGCCTACATCGCCGGCTGAACGTCCAAGAGCCTGTGCTTCGACTGATACGCTTGAAATACGATCGTACCGTTCGAGCCTTGAACTACCTGCCCCCAACGAAATGGTTGCAAACTGGGCCAGCTTTACCAGCTTACCGCTGGTATTTACAAATTCGAGGTTCGATACATCGTTCATACTTTGGCGGTTAAACTCGTCATACACCACATTGATATCGTACTCATACGAACCATCGTTAAATTTAGCATCGGTATTGCCACTAAAAGCCGTTGACATGACCGGGCCAACCGTTTCGAGCGACAAGCCCAAGTCGGCCATTTTTTCTTTATCTAAACGAACAACCAATTCGTTACCAGCATCTTCGAGCGATGATGTCACATCATTAGTCCCCGGAGTTTTTTCAATCAGCTTTTTGATGATGTTGCCATACCGGATCAACGAATCGGGGTTCGACGATTTTACAATCACCTGTATCGGGCTATCATCCGTTCCGCCAAAGAAAGGATTAAGTACCACTGTCTTCACTTTTACACCGGTAACTTTGCGGTTCAGTTCGTTCTTGACCTGGTTTGCATAAACCTGGGCCGTCACATTCCTGAATTTCTTATCAATCAGTTTTACATTGATTTCGGCACGGTACGCATTGCTTTGCACCCCACCGGTAAGCATTCCGGTACTGGCTGAACCTACTGTTGTAAAAACTGTTTTCACTTCAGGCATTTTAAACAAAATATGCTCTACTTCAATAACTTTCAGGTTAGTTTCTTTCAAGGTGGCATCTTTGGGGAGTTCGACCTGAATGATAAACTCACCCGAATCGCCCATGCTAAAAACCTCGGAACCAACAAAACCTGCCGGAATAAGCGCTACAGTACCAATAAACAAAGCTGAAACAATAAGGAATGTAACTAATTTATAACGAAGTGCTTTGAGCAAAACACGATGCAAAAAGCCGGAAAACAGATCGACCAGATGTTCGAACCGAAGGAAAAACCGGTCTGATCGTTTCTGCTGATTAAGAAACTGCAACTTTGCCAAACGTGAAGTCATTACCGGAACAACCGTAAATGCAACCAGTAAACTCAGTAACGTGGTAACCACAATAACCAACGCAAAAGGGCTCAACACAGGCGCAATCAGACTTTTCGACAAGCCAATGGGCAGGAAAACAACCACATCAACCAATGTAATTGAAATGGCGGTATAGCTTATTTCGCTTCGTCCGTCAAGCGTCGCCTGAACACGGTCTTTCCCCATTTCGAGATGACGGTAAATATTTTCGAGTACAACAATGGCATCGTCAACCAATATCCCGATCACAAGCGACATAGCAACTAACGTCATGATATTGAGGGAATAATTGAGCAAGTACATCCCCAGAAACGAGACAATAAGCGAAATGGGTATCGAAATCATCACAATAAACGCATTGCGCAATCCATGCAAAAAAACAAGCATAACCAATGCCACCAGGATTACAGCATAAAGCAAATCGTGCATCACCGAACTGGCTGCTTTTTCGGTAAAGACAGATGAATCGAAAGGCACTTCAAACTTCAGGTTATAGGCTTTATTCGAATTTTCGATACGAGAAAGTTCATCCTTGACTAAATGACAAACTTCAACCGTATTGGCTCCCGATTGCTTTTTGATGCTCAACCCTACCGAGTTTTTGCCATTAACCCTGGCCAGCATCGTGGTTTCTTTTTCTGTATCCAGAACCTCGGCAACATCTTTCAGTTTAATTTTCGACCCGTTTTCACCTTCAGCCACAATAACCTGGGCAATATCCTGAATACTCTTAAATTTAGCCGATAACCTGATAACCAGCTGTGATTCGTTATTTTTAATTTTTCCTGTCGGAAAATCGAGGTTCGAAGTTTGTATCGCCTGCAATACCTGGAGCGAGGATAAATGGCAGGCTTCAAGTTTACGGGGATTGAGGTTAACACGTATTTCGCGTTCGTTGCCCCCAATGATCGATATCTCTCCCACTCCATTTATCCGCGCCAGATCGGGCTGAACCCGGTATTTCAGAAAATCGTAAAACTCGGTCGGCGACAACTTCGAGGTTACCCCGATGTTCAGAACAGGCATGTCGTTCATCGAGATTTTGCTGACCATGGGTTCCAAAACCCCGACCGGTAACTGGCTCTTTGCCGCTGTCACCTTGCGTTGTGCATCCTGGATCGCCACATCAATATTGGCCTTTTGTTTCAGCATAATCACCATGATCGACACCCCTTCCTGTGAAAATGACCGGATATTGTCGAGATTTTCGACCGAAGTGATCGCATCTTCCAGCTTCCGGGTAACGCTATTCTCGACCTCGGCGGGCGATGCTCCGGGATACATGGTCATCACCGTAAATACCGGCGACGTAAAACTGGGGAACAATTCGTAATTGAGGCTTTTGTAACTTGCCAGCCCTAAAAAAATAAGAACAGTAAAGATAACTACGACAAGCGTAGGGCGGTTAACCGCTATTTTTGCAATATTCATGGCCTGATTTATTATTTGTTCAACGTGATTTTCGAACCATCGACCAGGTTAATCTGGCCCGAAACCACCACCACATCGCCGGCATTTAAGCCCGATGTAATCCGTAACAGCTTATCGTCGAATACTTCAGCAGTAATTTCTCTTAAAGAAACCACATCACCTTTAACCACAAAAACTTCAGGTTTTTGAATGCTTCCGGTCAGCGCTTTTCGCGGGATAACCAAAGCCTGGGCACTGTTGCAACCGCGAAGAAAGGCGGTTCCAGTCATTCCTGGTTTAATTTCGTTATCACGATGGTTATTAACTTCAATTTCAACATCATACTTTTTCGACTGGTCGGCTTTGGCGATGATCGCACTAATTTTTGCATCATAAGAAACCGAAGGAAAAGGATCGGCAAGAACGGTCACGGCCTGTCCTTTGTATATCTTCGACAACTCGTCGGTTGTTAGTTTCAGAATAAGCTTAACCTTATCAATTTCAACCAGATCGAAAACCGGGCTGCCCGGTTGCAGAAACGAACCTCTCTCGACATATTGCTTTACCAATATACCCGGGAAAGGCGCTTTAACTGACGTGTCATCAAGTTGCTTCCGAGCTGAAATCAAGGCCGAATTTGCATTCATGTAGGACTGCCGGGCAACTTCGTATTGTTGAATGGTGGCCGCATCGCCCTTCGATAGTTCATCAAAGCGTTTCATGTCGTTTTCGGCTTTCGTCAAACTAAATTTGGCCAGTTCGCACTGCGCCTTCAACACATTGTTTTCAACCGAAACCAATTCCTGTCCGGCACGAACATGATCGCCATTTACAGCCGAAAGAACAAGCACTTTTCCTGTGGTTTCGGCGATAAGCGATATTTCGCGAAATGCCGTGAAATTACCGGTTTCCCTGAATTCGACCGGCAACTGCGCCTGTTTTACTGTATCGGTGTTTACCGGAACCATTGTATTGAATGCTGAAACAAGTTTAAGCTGGTCATCCATACTTCGTTTGTTCGAAACAAGCCTGACCACAACCAAAGCCACAATCACGATGCAAATAGCTGAGGTTAAAAATATTCTTCTCCGTTTCATATCTTTTTGAATTAAATATTTAAAAATTAAGCAGCTCTCCCTTGGCTTTTTTGATGTCCAATTCAGCATTTTTAAGTTGTAACAAGGCATTGGTAAACGAAAGCCTGGCTTCGGTTAAGCTGCTTTCCGACAGTAAAAGATCGGAAAGTGAAACGACCTGTTGGCGGTAACCCTGGAGACTGGATTGATAACTTGCTTCGGCAACCTTTATATTTTCAGTTTGCCGCTGAATGGCTTTCAGGTTGCTTTGATATTGGCCTTCAGCATCGGTATATTCTTTTGTGAGATAGGCTTTTGTATCGGCTAACGTGTTTTTCATTTGCATGAGTTGGATGTCGTACTGCCGGGTTTTGCTTCTTTTTTCGAAACCATCAAAAACCGGAATACTGATCGATATACCAAACAACCCAACTTTAAAGAATTTATCATCTCCACCTTTAAAGTAATCGAAACTATTGCGTTGTCCCTGGTAGTAATACTGTCCTATTCCGGTAAGCGTTGGCCAATAAGCCTGCTGGTTGGCCTTTCGCGCAAGAGCCGTATTATCAATTTGATTATTAATAAGTAAAATCTCTGTTCGGTCATTAAAATCAGGACGAATAGTTGGTTCAGCCTTCCCGGTGTATTCAAGCGAATCGGTCAGTAAAATTTGGCAGTAGCTGTTTATACCAACCAGGTACTTTAAAATTCGTTGCTGCTGTTGCTCAAGCTGTTCAAGATTATCGAGCTGTGTTTGAATATTACTTTCGTTCACCGAAACCCTTGAAAAGTCAATTTTACGGATCATGCCATTATCGCTTTGAAGTTTGGCAACTTCGGCCATCCGGTGCGAATTTTCAAGGTTTTTACTGAAAAATTCAATCTGCTTTGCTGTAGTCAGGCATAAATAATAGATTTGAGTAACCTGGTAAACAACTTCCTCTTTTTGCTGACGGACTGAAAGACTGCTAAGGTTTTCCATTTGCCTGGCCAGCTTTACCGAAGTAAAATAACTTTGATTAAACAACATCATGCTGGCTTTTAATCCATTACTAAAATCATACTTAGTACCAATCTGAACAGGTATCAACCCGGTTTGACCAAATATTTCGCCGGGGAGGATCATTTTCGGGATCGAATAGTAATAGTTTAACGTGCTATAGCCTTCAATCTGAGGCAATAACAGGCTGCGAGTTTCCTGAATCTGAGCATTCATCCGTTTGGTATCGAGTAAGGCATTCTGAACCTTAATATTTTGCTCAACACCCATCAGGCAAGCCTCTTTAAGCGAAAGCCGAACAACAGCATCCTGCGAAAAAAGAACGGGCGTTAAACCTAACATGAACAAAATCAATACTGTAAATTTTCGTATCATTTGTCTTTTAATTAAACCGAACATTCGGTATGTTAACATTTAAAAATAAAACCGGACGTCCGGTTTGCCAAGGATCAAAAAAAAATTAGGCCTTCATCATCTCATAAAGTTTATCCCATAGTTCCATAAATGGAGGAACCATTTCCATAATAGTCGATCCTTTAATAACCATGTGCATGGCAATCCCATCGCTAAGGTTTATAAAAGTACGGGCTATTTGTTCGTCGGTCATCAAGCATTGAATTTCTCCCTTTTCTCGTGCATTTTTAATTACTTCAGTCCAGATGTCAAGTTCCAGCTTTAATCCTGCGATCATTTTTTCTTTAAATTCCGGAAAAAGTTTTAAGGCATCAAAGGCCAGCGTAAAATAATTCTGAGACAAATCACAATCATTTTCATCAAGTTCAAACCGATCGAGGTATTTTTTACCATATTCATAAATCTCATTGGCGTAATCATGATAAAACTGATAGAACGATTCTCTGGAATACTTTTCATACCTGTGTGTCATCACGCTGGTAAAAAAGAAATCGAGCACTTCCATGAAAAGTTGCTCCTTACTCACGAAATAATGATAAAATGCTCCTTTCGAAAGACCAGTTGCTTTTACCAACTCGCTCATAGTAACTTCCTTAAAGCTTTTCTGAAGAAACAGTTTTGAGGCAACCAATACAATATGTTCTTTTGAATCGTTCATAAACCGACCGTTTGGTATGGCAAAAATATATTTTTTTAAAATACTAACAAATGCCAAACGAAAAAAAAATAAAAATAAATCAGACTGCTAATTTGATCTCGAAAACGGGTTTTAAACTGAAGATCGATTTCCTCTTTTGTTTGGCTTTCGACCGGAAGAAAAGTTACGCTTTCCGCGGGAACGGCCACCCTTTCTGGTTGGACGAACCTTATAAACAGGGCCTTCGCCTAATTCGGGAGGAACAGGTATTTTGAGCACTTCCATCTCAATGAGTTTTTCAATCCGGTCGAACCGCTCCATATCATGCTCATTCACCAGGCTGATTGCAATGCCAGTTTTATCAGCCCGCGCTGTTCGGCCAACACGATGCACATAATCCTCTGCCGACGAAGGCACATCAAAATTGATAATCAGGTTAATATCCTTGATGTCGATTCCCCTGCTCAAAACATCTGTTGCAACCAAAATTCTGGTACTTCTCGAACGGAACCGCATCAGCACTTCTTCCCGCTCCTTTTGCTCCAAATCCGACGAAATGCCTTCTGTTGTATTTCCAGCTTTTTTCAGGCTTTTTACAATCTCGAATACTTTCTTTTTGGTTGAGCTAAAAACCAGGATACTATCCAGATCGCGTTTATCAGCAATAAGACTACTAATTATCGGAATCTTTTGATTTTCATAAACTACGTAAGCAGCCTGCAAAACGCCTTCTGCGGGTTTTGAAATGGCCGTACTTACCTCAATAGGGTTTTTAAGAATTTTAGCTGCCAAATCTTTAATTTTTGGCGGCATTGTTGCTGAAAACATTAAGGTTTGCCGTTCTTCAGGAATATAACTCAAAATGCGCAAAATGTCGTCGTAAAAACCAATATCGAGCATGCGGTCGGCTTCATCCAAAATTAAATGCTTTATTTTATCAAATTTGACATATCCAAGATTAAGATGAGAAATCAATTTTCCTGGAGTTGCAACAATTATATTTGTTCCTGATGTTAATGCACGCGATTCTGCATCCCAGTCAGCTCCTTCACGTCCTCCATATACCGTCACCGAATTTATATTCAGGAAATACGAAAAACCTTGGATCTGTTGATTAATCTGAATTGCAAGTTCCCTGGTTGGCACAATGATTAAAGTACTTAAATCATGGTTTTCTTCGGTAGAAAGATGATCGAGGATAGGGAGCATAAATGCGGCTGTTTTTCCGGTACCGGTTTGCGCACAAGCCAGTAAATCGCGACCACTAAGAATTGCAGGAATAGCAAGTTCCTGAATTTCTGAAGCTTTCTCATAATTCATATAAGATATAGCATCCAGTATCTTCTCATTTAATCCAAATTCTTCAAACCCCATAAAATGCTTCGGTTTTAATATATCATTCTAAAAACAGCTAATTCTCTTGTGTTCAAATACCAAAATAGAATTTTGGAACAGAAACTTTTCAGGAAATGGTTTTAGTTTCTCGAATAGTTTAGCAAATTTAATAAACTTTATCAACTATAAATTCTGTTTAAACACTATCTGGTAATACCATACCAATTACTTAACAAGCAGGTCAAAATAAGCTATTCAATTATTTTAGCTATCTCTTTCGGAAAAAGAATTGCAATTCGTACTTTTATGCCGTAAAAAACTGAAGCAAATTGTAACTTAAAATAATTTAATATGGGAAGAGCGTTCGAATATCGAAGAGCAGCCAAAGAAAAACGTTGGGATAAAATGTCACGGATATTTCCGAAACTGGCAAAAGCAATAACAGTTGCAGCCAAAGAAGGAGTCCCTGATCCTGAAATGAATGCCAAGCTTCGCACAGCCATCCAAAATGCGAAAGCACAAAACATGCCGAAAGACAATATTGATGCGGCAATTAAACGTGCATCAGGCAAAGACGCTGAGACCTTTGTTGAAATTAATTACGAAGGTAAAGGTCCGCACGGAGTATTGATTTTTGCTGAATCGGCAACCGATAACCCGACCCGTACTGTAGCAAATGTAAAATCGTACTTTAATAAAACTGGAGGTGCAATGGTACCAACTGGCTCGTTGGAATTCATGTTTTCGCGAAAAGCCGTTTTCGAATTTATGAAGAAGGACGGCATGAACATTGAAGACCTTGAACTAGAGCTAATTGACGCCGGACTTGAAGAAATTGAAGAGAACGAAGATATAATTTATGTTTATGGTGATTATACCAATTTTGGAACTCTTTCGCACGCGTTGGAAAATCTGAAAATTGAAGTGACCAAAGCAAACCTTCAACGAATTCCAACAACGCCAGTTGAATTTACGGAAGAGCAACTGGTTGATATTGAAAAATTGATTGACAAACTCGAAGAAGACGATGATATTCAGAATGTTTTTACGAATATAGCCTAGGAAAACTAGCTATTTTTTAGCCACAGACGAATTAAAAGTTTGCCGGGAATTATGGTTTGATCACCAATAACCCGGCAAACTTTTTTATTTTTATATCATTCAACTGAATAGATTGGTTTCTATGAGTAAACGAGAATTAAAAAATTACCTGAAAAGTCTAACAAAAGCTCAACTCGAAGAGCAAATTGTAGATTTATATGAGCGTTTTAAAGTTGTAAAAGAATACTATGACTTTGCCTTCAACCCAAACGAAAATGAACTAATTGAACAATGTCGATTCCAGATAAGTAAAGAGTACTATCCGGTAGGTGGCCGAAAAGCCAAAATGAGAAGGTCGGTTGCTCAAAAATGGATAAAAAAGCTAATGATTCTTGAAGCAGACCCGAGTCTTTTAGCTGACATCATGTTTTTTAACATTGAAATTGCACTTACCTTTTCAGGCGAACATATTATTAGACAGGAATCTTTTTTTACAAGTATGTTTAAATCATTCGACGAGGCAGTCCGGTTTTCGTCGGAAAAAGGAATACTTCAGGATTTTAAAGGTAGAATTGAAAAGATAACCAATGATACATGGGAGCAGAAATGGATAAACAGAAATACATTTGCTGATCTTGCCGATATGTATTTAAACTAAACAGATCGTATCTATCAAGATTCCAGAAACTTAACCAATTTGATTAAACTTGCTTCATCATGGTAAGAAATATTATTTTCACGAATAAACTTTTTAACCAGATTTGTCTTCTCAGGAAATTCTTTTAAAAGAAATTTTATACTAACAAACTTGTATAACTTACCAGCCTTCCTCAAATAATATATTGTATAAGGATTAGTTTCAACAGTTTCAGGCAATGTCATTTCGTAAACCCTATTACCTGAAAAATAGCTTGAATATGTTGATGCAGCGCCTAATTGCGAAGAAGTGCCATATCCGGCAGGTTTACCGGGATCATTAAGTTTGCATTTGTGTTCAGCAAATAAATCATATCTCGCATGATAAAGCAAATCATAAAGTTTTCCATTCATCGGAACAAATTTTTTCCCATTAACAAATACTGTATCCACGGCATCAAGTTGCGAAAGGGCTAATTTTACCCCATTACTAATGAAAATCATTTCTTCAGTTAAGGAATTGTAGTTTAGTTGGACCTCATTAACTTTACCTTTTTTCATTAATACTTTACCATGAATAAACTCAGGAAATAAATAATGAGTTATGTTTTTCGTTTCTTTTTGGGCAAAACATTGGACAGATAAGAAAAAAACTACTAAAAGGCTTAATAAACGCTTCATGGTTAGATAGTTTATAATCAATATGATTTAAAAAAACGGATAAATCATAAGATCAAAGTTAGAATAAGTTTGAAATTATTCTTTTAATAAATGAGGTTGTTTTAAGTTTTTTTTTAGTTTTGCACTCACAAATTTTGAAGGCCCAGATGGTGAAATTGGTAGACACGCCAGCTTGAGGGGCTGGTGCCGGTTTCGGTGTGCAAGTTCGAGTCTTGTTCTGGGCACGGGTAGAAATACCAAAATGTATCAAAAGCGCTTAAATTCAATGATTTAAGCGCTTTTATTTTGAAGCAAAATGTCAAAAATCTTCATCAAAAGCCATATTTAAAGGGGCAAAATCGAGACCACAACTTTCAGTGTCTCCCATGGTCGCGGCAAATCACGCAACGAATTGATTCAAACCATTTTATTTGGTTCACTTTGACTCATTTTAGCGCTTTTTTCAAAGCTGAAAATGAGGTATTTTTAATGGTTGCCGAGACCATTTTTTAACTTATGGTTAAACAAGTAAATTATGAAGGTTGTAATTAGTTTTTTATTCCGGAAAAACAGGGAAACTGTTGAAGGAAAATCGCCAATTTATGTCAGGTTTACGTTCAAAAAACAAAGGGTCGAACTTTCCACAGGGATTTATGCCACCAAAGGCCATTGGGACGAATCAAAACAAAGGATCAAAGAAAAAATCCCGGGCAGCCGGGTCTTAAATGAGCGGTTGGACAAAATCAGGACCGAAATACAGGATGTTTTTAATCTGCTAAGGTCAACCAACGAGGATTTTAACGTATATTCAATCAAAGACAGGTTGTTGAATACCGGAGATACAAAAGGGATACTGGCAATTTTTGACTACTACCTGAATAGCATCCTTTCCAAGCTGAATAAAGGCTATTCAATGGAAACCTATAAACATTATAAATCCTCCAGGAAACGCCTGGCCGGGTTCATTGAATCGAAATTGAGAAAATCCGATGTCCCTGTTCAATGTGTTGATTACAAATTTTTGGATGCTTTTGATATCTTTATCAAAGAAGAATTCAATAATGTCCAAAACACGGCATGGAATTATCACAAGCACCTGAGACGGGTTTTGAACCTGGCCGTCTCGATGGATTACCTCGATAAAAACCCGTACTCAAAATTTAAAGTAGGTTTGGATGAAACCCACCGGGAAATCCTTTCCATGGATGAGCTGAAACGGATTGAAGAAAAGAAAATTGAAATCGAACGTTTGTCCGTTGTTCGGGATATTTTTGTTTTTGCCTGCTATACCGGGCTTTCATTTGCTGATATATCAAAACTTTGTGACATTCACCTCCAACGAAAACCGGATGGAAAAGAATGGATTATTATCGACCGCTCAAAAACCAATAACAGGTGCAGGATACCAATTCTGCCGAAAGCAAAGGAAATCCTGAAACGGTATGAGGACTATCCCAAAAACACCGGGAAGAGATTTCTGCTCCCGGTTTTAACTAACCAGAAAATGAACAGTTATTTAAAAGAATTAGGGGATATCTGCAGCATTAAAAAGAATATTACGATGCACATTGCGCGCCACACGTTTGCCACAACGGTCACCCTGAGCAACGGGGTTCCAATTGAAACCGTTTCTAAATTACTCGGTCATTCCTCATTGAAGACTACACAGATTTATGCTAAGGTGCTGGACAAAAAAATTTCCGAAGACATGGATATCCTGGAAACCAAATTGTGTCACTTATAAAAAAAAATTGGAAAAATGGGTTCAACCATTTTTAATCAGGATCGGTAAAAAAGATGCACCGGTCCTGAGATAGTTTTGCGTCTTGATGTTATTATCATCTGAATTTATTCAGATGATATAATATATTTACCATCAACATTTTGCTCAAGAACAGAATACGAAATTTCTCACTAAAGTCCATCTGCATTTCATTTTTCTGTTGGCATGCATGTAATTTCAGTTGAATATTTTCAATTCAGGCCATCAATTACCTTCATCATTTCCAAAACAGTTCCCATGGGTTTGATATTTCCTTCGGCATAATCATTTATTTCTCCGACAATGCTTTCAGGCATATAAACTGTCCTGATTTCTCCTTTAAAGGAAATTTCGTTTATCCCTTTCTTACTAAAAAAATGTGTTATCGCTTCTACAAATTTATCGGCCGTCTCCTGCGTGTCAAACAGGAGGCTTGACAGACGTTGTTTTTTATAATAAACGATCAATTCTGCTACGGTTTTTTGCTTATCTGGCATATCATTAATTTATTTTTTTTGTTTGTCTTTAATTCGCTTTTCCTCTTTGCCAAAATCGAATCCAAATGACTGATCTTGAATTGCAGCCATCAGAAATCACTGATTAACTGCATTTTAACCCAGCTATTTCTCTTTGAATATGTTTTTTGGATGCATCAATATGTTATCTGTTGAGCGGCATTTTTGTATCGCCTGGCATGAGGGAACATGGTGGATACTTTGCTTCCAGATGCTCTTATTTTACATTTTCTTTAACCTGGACCACAAATGCTTCAGCCGGTTTAAAAGAAGGGATAAAGTGTTCGGGAACAATGACTGTCGTATTTTTGGAAATATTGCGGGCAGTTTTTTCCGCTCTTTTTTTAACGATAAAACTTCCGAATCCACGAAGGGAAACATTCCTTCCTTCAGTTAAAGATTCTTTAACTGTTCCCATAAAAGCTTCAAGAGCTTTTTGCACAGTGGCTTTTTCAACTCCTGTATTTTCGCTGACCTGGCTAACAACATCTGCTTTTGTCATCTCTTAAAATATTTAATTATCAGTATTTTATATCTCTAAAATAATCGTTACACAAATATAAAGGTATTTAATTAAAAATAGAACAGTCCATTCATTGTAACTTTGAAAACATGAACATTTGAGCTACAATCACCATCGTTCCCGATGGTTACAGTATAACGACCAAAAAAAGAGGCATTTCGCCTCTTTCAATTTCAGAATTTAATCTGATCTTCAACCTCCTTGATCTTTTCATCCAGGGTGGTTTTGATCTCCTCCATCACGGCAGAGACAACCGGGGTATTGGAGGTTTTAAACTCTTTCCCGGAAGCGTCCCGAAGAAATACGGTTGCTCCCATCCCATCAGCGCCCAACGAAAAGGTCTGAAGGTTTCTGCGGGTTTCGGTCAGCTTGCGCCACTTTTCAATGAGCATGCTCAAATCTTCCACTTTCTGGATGCGCTTTTCCAGCGAAGGAACTTCAACAACGGATTTTTCATCCTTCTTTACTACTTCCAAAGAAGTTTTAGGTTGTTCAACACTTTCAGCATCGATTTTCTTTGCTGCATTATTCATGATTTTTCACCACTGCCCTGTGGCTTTTTTATGGCATCTGGCACGCCGGTTAAAATTTCGGCGTAACCGGACATTGAGCTATCCCGGATAAGGTCAACGGGGTGCATGTCATTCCGATGCAATCGGAATGAACGCATCCGAAGGACGGTTGCTTTTGCTGTTTTTAAAAGCGACCGCCCCTTTACCGTTCCGGGAAGCGTAAATAACTTTGCCCGCAATTTTAAATGGAGTGGTTTTACCTTTCAAAATACTGAAAACGAACAAAAAGGGGCTTTTTCTGCCCCCTAAAATTCAAACAGCAACTGCTGAGTTACATTCTTCACAGGTATCTGATGGTCAACGAGTTCTTGTTTCTTTTCCGGTAATCTTAAAACCATGTAGCTTTCTGATTCTTTTATTTCCCTGATATATGGAATTCCATGTTCAGGGTGAAGTTCAATTCGCCATCCGGCATAAAAACGGTTCATCAAGGTGTCCATCCAGCACACTTCGCCCAAGAGCCCGTTCAGGCAAAGGTTAATCACGCACATCATAGCGCAGGTCCGGTCAATATCAGCCCCGAAGAATAATGCGTTTCGTTTTATTTTTGCGGCAGACAACAACATCCGTCCTGACCCGCAACAACAATCGGCCACCCGTTCTCCAAAACCTGCCGGGTTTAATATCCTGGCCATCATTTCACATATTGGTTCCGGGGTAAAAAATGTCCGTTATGCCCGTGACTGAGGCACTCCATGTAAAAGTCACCAAAACCATCTTTCAAACCTTCACCATTATTATCCATCTCTATTACCAATGATCCGAATGCTTCTGCCATCAGGTAGGCATCCGGCTTTTCGTAGTTCCGGACAATCTCATGGTAGCGGTCTTCTTTTGCTCCAAGTGATAAAGAACAGATCACCATTTCTAAAAAATCGTCAAACACCGAATGCAAACCGTACTTGTAACCAATTTGCAGGATATACTGGGAAAAACTTTTAAACTGTTCCATCTTTTTAATCTTTAATTTTTAATGAATTGTGAATTTTTGAGATAAAAAAAAGCGGAGGCTAAACTGCCTCCGCCAATGGATCAACCAGCGCGATACTGGCTGGCGGGTTCGGATAAGACTGATGCTCCAGGATGTAATCCACTGCCTTTTGAGCCATAGATGAAGCCGTTAAAAGCATCTTCTTGTCTTCCTTAAATTTGCCGATCCAGCTTTTGATGTAGGCTACACTGTTATCAATGGTGGCGATTTGGATACCGGTCAGATGGCAGAGGTAGGCAGCTCCCATCTCGGCCACAAGTTCTTCCAGTGCATAACTATCCTGGGAATTGAATTTGTAATCGTGAAGCTTTTCATGTCTGCCAGTCCGGCTGATATGCCCGACTCCGTGACAATTATGCCGATATCGGCATAAAACCCATAATGCCGCAACCGTGATAATGCCGCATGGAATTGAGAAAGTGTAGCTTTTTGAGTTTCCCCATTACGGTTATGCGGCATAATCTTTACTTGTGAATGAATTGAGCAAAAATTATAAAACATTTGAAAACATGCTGATTTTAAGTCATTTTACCCTTTTAACTAAAAAGGAAGCAAAATGATGAAATCATTAAAAACACAATCAAGAGAAAAACTCAAAGAGGAGTATCGAACTTATCTTAGCCGCCAACGTGGACTAACGGAAAGAACCATTGACAATTGTTGTTCATATGCAGATAGGTTTCTGGATTTTAAGTTTGGGGATACCCTAGATGATCTGTCGAAGATCACTGGGTATGATATCACCAATTTCTTACTCTATCTGACAGGACGAGCCCAGCCCCTACGGGATAAATCAATTGCATCCATCTTGCGCAATTTCTTCCGGTTTTTATTTCAAACTGAAAAAATTGAGACCAACTTGGCACTTGGAATCCCAAGTGCTTCCGTGAGATGCACCGCGCGCATTCCTTATCATTTGACGCCGGACCAGGTGGAAGGGTTGCTTGAAGCGATCAGGGTACAACCACGTTGCAAAAGCACGAAACGGGATTATGCTATGGTTTTACTCATGGCTCGTCTGGGGCTGCGTTCACCAGAAGTTATTGCGATCCAACTTGGTGATATCGACTGGCGTAAGGGAGAAATCCTTATTCGCGGGAAAGGCGGATATCATGATAAAATACCGCTATTGCAGGATGTTGGAGAAGCCATCGCAGATTACGTCAGGTATGAGAGGAAAACGACATCCCGACATTTATTCGTAGGGCTTCATTCACCACACAAACCTTTCAAAGATGCACAAATTTTAAATAGTATCCTGAAACAGGCGATGCAAAAAGCCAACATTCCCAGACCAAAACAATATACGGGAAGTCATATCCTCAGACATAGCCTTGCAACCAATTTGGTACAACAAGGTGCAAGCCTAGAGGAAATAAGCAATACATTGCGACATCGTTCATTCCAGACAACGTTGCTATATGCCCGTCAGGATATTAATGGGTTACGGACTATTGCACTGTCCTGGCCTTTGAAGAAAGGAGGTGCATCATGAGTCTTCCACTGAAGTTACAGCATTATTTGGAAATACGGCGCCATCTGGGTTATGACCTGAGCACATCAGAGCGTGTTTTGAAACGATTTATTTCTTTTCTGGAACAGAAAAATGAGACACATATTACAATTGACCTGTTTTTACAGTGGAAACAGGTTTTTGGAAAGGCATCCCAGTATACATGGGGCAGACGTTTGGGGATAGTGAGGGTATTTGCCTCCTGGCTACACAGTATGGATCCACTTCATGAGGTTCCACCCCAAACTTTGATTCCCAGTCACTGCAGCCGAAAACAGCCGTATATCTATACTGATGATCAGATCAGAGGTATAATTGAAACAGCTGCTCTTTTGTCATCAAAAAATGGGTTGCGTGAAATCACTTATCCCGCATTCTTTGGGCTTGTTTCTGTAACCGGATTGCGGATTAGTGAGGCTATTTCTCTAAATAACAAGGATGTGGACCTGCATAGCGGTATTATCATATTGCGCAACGGTAAAAATGGGAAAGACCGGATATTACCTGTTACAGAGAGCACAAAAAACCATTTGAAAGAATATACCAGAAAACGGGACAGGCTTTTAGGGCATGTCCCTGAACCATTTTTTGTTTCTGATGAAGGCATCCGTTTGACCGATTGCGCTGTCCGGTATAATTTTGCAGTGGTTTGTCAAAGGATTGGTCTTCGTGCCAAGCAACGTTTCTACAAACATGGTGTTGGTCCACGTATTCATGACCTGCGGCATACATTTGCTGCCAAAGTCATGATAAACTGGTACAAGGAAGGCAAAGATGTCGATAAGGAAATGCTTAAACTGGTCAACTATTTAGGGCATAAAAGCATTGCCCATACCTATTGGTATATCGAGGCCGTTCCCGAACTACTGGCATTGGCTTCGCAACGTATTGATAATTATATCGGAAAGGAGGTAAAATTATGAATGCCGCGACCCTTCCTTCACTGGTCCAGAAATTTTTTACCGACAAACTTTACTCTCAGATGGAGGCCAGTCCTCATACAGTCGCCAGTTACCGTGATACATTCAGATTGCTTCTAAAGTTTGCCGGTGAAAAGACCGGGAAATCACCAATTGCGTTGAGTATTGATGATCTTGATGCTGAAATGATCGGCGTATTCCTGGACGATATTGAGAACATCCGGAATAACAGTGCAAGAAGCAGGAATACAAGGCTTGCAGCCATCCGTTCTTTCTTTCGGTTTGTCGCAATCCATGAACCAGCTTATATGTTTCACTGCCAGAGAATACTGAGCATGCCGGGCAAACGCTATATCAGGCGCAATATTGAGTTTCTAAACATGCAGGAAATGCAGGCTTTAATGAATGCACCGGATTGCTCAACATGGATCGGCCGCCGTGATCATACAATCCTTACAATCGCTTTACAAACTGGATTAAGAGCGTCGGAACTTATTAATTTACAATGTTGTGACGTTGTCCTTGAAACAGGGGCCCATGTTCGCTGTGAAGGGAAAGGGCGGAAGCAGCGGGCAACACCATTCAGGCGTGAAACTGTTTTGGTCATGAAAAACTGGTTGAAAGAACGATGCGGTTCCGGCCATGATCCACTTTTCCCAACTTTGCGTGGGAATAAAATGAGCAGGGATGCCCTTGAACATTTGGTAAAACGGCATATAAAAACAGCATCTAAATCCTGTCCTTCCCTGATTGGGAAACGGATTAGCCCACACGTCCTGCGTCACAGTACGGCAATGGACCTGCTCCATCATGGCATAGACCAGGCAGTGATCGCCCTTTGGCTCGGACATGAATCCATAGAAACAACTCAGGTTTATATCCATGCAGATATGGAATTAAAAGAAAAGGCCCTGGAAAAAATGTCCCCACCCTCTATTAAGCCTGGCCGCTTTAAACCGAATGACGAACTACTAAGTTTTCTTGAAAACTTATAAATTATGCAGAATGTCCGCACCGGAAAAGTATGTAATTCAGTACTTAGCAAATCCGGTGCGGCATTATCACGGTTGCGGCATTATGCGTTGCTTCGTGGAAAAGAACGGCGTAAAACTGTTCATCCTTAAAAAAGGTCCGTGGATTGGGCATCCCGATATAATCTTCGGAAGGTGAATAAAAGGCGTGGGACTGGTTCAACCTGATTTCAGGACAATCAGACCAGAATTCGATTAATTGTTCAGCCTGGCTGATTGGGTCAAAATCGTGGTCATGAGCTTCTGTTGCTGGGATTTTACTTTTATCAATTCCTTCGGTTTGCTTCAGGTTGAAAACGGTATAATACCGAAGAAACGGGAAATGGTCGATACTTCCGTCTTTTTCTTCTTTATCGAGTATTTTCCAGAATACCACCGGGAAACCTTTTTCTCCTTTCAGGATATGGCCGCCTAATTCTTTAACCTGGTTAAAGGTAAGAAAGAATGGAGAACCGAACTTATCGGCCACGGTGAGCAGCAGCCAGAAGTTAAAACCTTTGTACACCTTTTTGTGAACCATGTTCTGAGGCAAACCTGTTTCAGCTTTCCAGGGCATCTGCCAAGGGATAACGCCTTTTTCAAGGCGTTCAATAATCAGGTTGGTGACCATTTCATAAATGTCGAACGAAGTATTCATGGGAAAGCGCCGATGCCTTTCGGACTTATTTTGGCATCCTTCAATTAACTAAGGACTTGTCTGGCACGCCGTTAAACTTAAATTTTTGGCGTACCACCATTGAGCTGTCCCGGATCAGGTCAACGGGGTGCATGTCAGTTTTTTGCTACCTCTTTTGCATTTACTGAATCAGATTTATACAAGATTGGTGAAAAAGCAAAAAAATGAACGCAGCCGAAGGACGGTTGCCATGAGGCATCGGGAGAAGCAACCGCCCCTTTACCGTTCCGGGAAGCGTAAATAACTTTGTCAGAAATTTGAGTGTAACACAACACCTTACAACAATCTCTGGTTTTCTGTTAATCGATTGAAAACGAACAAAAAAGGGGCGAAAAGGCCCAGGTAGTTCAAAAGGGATTCCCTTTCCCGTCATAAACGTCTTCATCTGCCGCAGATGAAAGAAAACTCCGGTATTCCGGTTCTCCGCAACCACAGCACAACAAAGTCCTCGTTCGAGGCCAGTAATAGGCTAACGCCCCTTTGGACAGGCTAGTTTGACACTTTGAACAATTACAGGGATAACGGACTGCAATCTGTCTTGGATCATCTTTATATTTCATTGCTTATACCTCCTTTAATTTTGATGAAAAAATTGTTTGATCGTATGCACTAATCTTCATCCGGCTTCATGATGAAAATGGCTGGTGACGGATCGTCGAAATCCTGTGCCTGAATCACAGCTTTAAGTGTAACCAACCGGTTAAACCGATTTTCCGGAGTTTCCAACTTCTCGTTGGGCTCCCAATTGCTTTCATCTGGAAGGTAGCTGATAAAATCAAACTGTAAATAATTGGAAGAAACATTCCGGGCATGAAAAGCAAACATATACAGCACATCCCAAAGTCTACCGGAAAGATTTTGAAGCTCCTCCATTCCTTTGGGAACTTCAACGTACTTGTCCCAAACTGCACGGGTTAGGTAAACCGGAAATTTAATACCTGCTTCCTCGGAAGCTTTGCTGTCAACTTTTACAAGAAAGCCGTCTGCCACAGCTTCCCGGGTTGAATAGGTGGAAACAACTTCCCATCCGTTTGAATCTTTCATTTGATTTTGCCGATGCCTTTCGGACTTATTTTTGGCATCCTTTGGCAACCAAAGGACCTGTCTGGCACGCCGTTAAACTTAAATTTCTGGCGTACCACCATTGAGCTGTCCCGGATAAGGTCAACGGGGTGCATGTCAGTTTTTTGCAACCTTTTTTACATTTAGTGAATTGGATTTATATAACATTAGTGAGAAAGCAAAAAAATGAACGCATCCGAAGGACGGTTGCCATGAGGCATCGGGAGAAGCAATCGCCCCTTTACCGTTCCGGGAAGCGTAAATAACTTTGTCAGAAATTTGAGTGTAACAAATCACCTAACTTCTAATAATCCTTTGACAAAGAGAAGAAAAATAATAGTTGGGTGAAAAACAAACAGAAGTTGGGTGAAAAGTTGGGTGAAAGGACTATGAGGAAACTAAAGGCCTGCCATTTAACTACTTATTGACCAGAAAACGATAGAACCAATTTTTCAATATTTTACTTTACGGATTCATATTCAGGCAATTTCCCTAATGCCATGCAGTCTTTATCAGTTTGTCATTTTCCGGTTTTATTAATTGATCTATGCCAGAAAAGAAATGTTCCTGGCATTACTTATAATTTAAACAAAGGGGCTAATAATTACCCCGTTTGATAAAATTTGATGTAAAAATATTTCCCAGGCAAACCAGAATTTAATCTGTTATACCTTTATTCACAGACACCTTTTCTTTTTCGTATAATTCGATATCCCTGTCAAGGTGAAAACCGGGAATTATAAGCGTTTGACTTGTTGTTGTTTTCGCTAGAAAGTCTCTCTCCGAAGATGATCTGATTTTCCAAAAGTCAAAGTTTGTACTATCATGCTTTTCGTTCTGAAACGGATTGTTGAAAATTAAAAAAATGTCATTTGCAATCCTCTTGTAATGAATCGGACAATTTTTATAGAAATTTCCAACCTTATCTATTGATTCTGTAAACCCTTCATTTCTAAGGAATGACAACATCTCTTGCCTCCTGATCCTACGGCTGTAATATGGGTCTATTTTTAAAAGAATCAAATTAAGGTTCTCTGGTGAAAGTACAAAATCCTCACTTAAATAATCTCTTGCATAGTTCCCGTTCCGAATCGGCCCTTTTTTATAATACTCCTCCATAAAATCCTTAAAATCAATTTCTTTTGATATTTCAAGATTTTCGAATTCTTCTTCTATAAACTTTCTAAAACTATCTCCCAAATGATGAAAATAAGTAGTTTCATATATCCCATTGTTTTCTTTTAAGTAATATCCTTTCCCGTTTATTTTAGTGTACCGGAACCCCAGTTTTACCTTTAATAAATCATAGAGGCCTAATTCAAAAAACTTGATTTTCTTTTTCCCGTTCTTGTGTTGATATACGTCCGCTAATTTTATCATTTGTTCGTTTTTATACATGCTCGCTTTTTTCTTTTAACTCCTTAATCCGTTTTGTATCAATATAATGAGTTGCATATTTATCCTCAATTGATTTATTTCCTGATTTACTAAACTGCAACCGGCGTTTTATCCCTTTCCCGAATTGATTATAAGCAGTCCAGGAGCTTTTTAAATCCAATTCGGACGAGTACTTTCCAATCAGTTTGTTAATAAAAGTCAGTTTCCCCAGGTTTACTTTGCATACTTTCTCAAGATAGTCAATGCGTCCAAACCGCCAGTCTTCGTAATCATCTTTAGTAAGGTAGCCCAGTTGCAAAAGCACATCTACAGCACAAACATATCCTTTTTCGTAACGATTTGAATGTACCAGCCTTTTAACCTCTTTTTCTAAATCCACGTTATTCATTAAAATCCTGCTCGTTTAAATCAATCTGCTCTTTAACCCACTGGACATAGCGCATTTTTTTATAGTCAAACCACTGTTGCCGGTACTCTCCTGAATTATCAATTTGCCATTTAAAGTTTCGAAACGGTTTTGGCCTGTTTAACGCATTTATCAATTGATCTCGTAGTTTCGTGTCATCAATACGCTCTGCAAAATCGACCATTATCCGAAAAGATTCATGGGCCTCAAATCCTGTAAACTCAAAATAATCATCCCAATTTTCATCAATCTCCTTCGATTCTTCTTCCCATGGTTCCTCGTCGGCCCCAATCCAGTTGTCAAAATTGAGTAATGTTTTAATCTCGCCCGTTTTGAAGTTATAGAAACATCTCATCCCACAATCCAGGTTGTCGGCAATTTCCTCTATCTGTTTTTCTGTGAGTTTCATATCTGTCTTTCAACTAACTCAATCTTTTCCCTTCTTTTCCACAATCGTGTAGAAAGTACTTCTGCCTTGGCCGTATTTTTCAATGAGTTTCTTTTCCACCATTACCCTAAGCAACTCTCTGGTCCGGCTTTCTTTAATGTTCAGGATTTCTCCAACTTGTTTTGACTTTATTGAGCCATTTCCGAAGATGTATTCCAATATCGCCCTTTCCTGCTCATTGCAATCCGACGGTATCCGACGGTTTTCCGACGGTTTTCCGACGGTTTCCTCCGGCTTGTTGTCCGTAATCGTTTGCGGGCGTATAATCTCCACATCAAAAAAGTCGTTCTTCTCTTCAATTTTAGGAGCTTGCAACCCCTGTTCCTCGCAGGCATTGATAATCCGGTTTATTCCGCTTCCCCATTGTTCAATCAGTCCCAGTTCTTTAAAAACATGGGCGATTACCCGATTCCGCGCTTCGCTACGTCCGTTAAAGACATCTTCAATGGTAATGTTACTTGGTAAACAGCCTGGAGACACGATGTTTACAATATCATCGTAAATTCCTACCTTAACATCCCGCCCCTGGTTCACGTAGTCCCTGAGAATTAGGGCGTTGACCAAAGATTCGCGCAGGGCCACCACTGGAATTTCATACGTTTCCTTTCGGTATAATCCTTCTATTTCAGCTTTCAGGTTGATGTGGTTTAATACGAAACTTTGGGTATTCTCAAGGATGGAAAAAATGTCGCCTCCATACTCCTTTTTGTCGATAAAAATGTCCATCGTATTTCCCTTAAACCGGGCGCACTTTACGGTACAATGGGGAAATATACCAAGCAGGATCACCAGTGCGTTGGTGGGATAATTCTTACCATTTTCGGTTTTAATCAGCTTCAGGTTTCTTAGTTTATCCTCATTTAGCGGCTTCCCAATATTCTCAAACCGCAGTAGCACAGGAGAAATATCAAGCTGGTCAAGTGCGACGTCGAAACAGATTTCTTCGTCAAAACTAACGTGCCGTTTTTGACGTTCCAGTTCGGCAATCATATCCAAATCAGCAAGGCGGTTGGTTGCTCCGATACGAATGTAAGTCCCCTCTGCTTTGCCCTGGCTTTTCAAAAAGTATGGCTTCAGATTGCCCCTAACGATTTCAATAACCAACAGCAATTTGCCTTCAACATTCACGCTGTAAATTTCAGGCATGATTCCCGGGGAACAATTGTCCGCAATAACAGAGGCAATACTATCCTGTACATCAAACAACTCGTTGTCGTTTATACCTGTAATTTCCCGGTTGTCATTTACGCCAATGATCAGTTTACCTCCGCTTGTATTGGAGAAAGCAATGACTGTTTTGGCAATATTTTCATTTTTAGGCAACGCTTCTTTTAATTCAAGCGTTTTGCTTTCGCCTTTTTGTATTTGTTCAATCAGTTTCATAATTCCAAAGATATTCATAATTCTCTATGGCTGTTGCCTACCCTCGACTGAATATCACTTCTGCCGAAAATTTAAACTCACAAGTTATTAGGCTGATAATACATGAATGACCAGAGAGCATTTAGAATCTTCCAATGACATTGAATTTACATCAAGTTCAATATCGATTTCTTTTCCCCTTTCCAGACTTTAAACTTTTTCGTTTATGCAGCCCGACATTCTGTTCGTAACGATCATTTTTTAGCTGGTAGAACAGTGATTTCAGCAATTCTTTTTTGAAGTTCCCGGGAAACCAAACTCTGCGATATAAGTCCTCCTCCCGACTTAAGCTCAAAGTGTTGCCCAAATAAAACTTCGGTTTCTCGTCAAAATCTCTCATTCTCACCGGATGCCTGACCGGATTTCCATTTTCATCTGTTACAAAAACTGAATATCCACGCCCTGTCTTTCGTACCTCCACATTAAACAACTTCAGCGCCTGATCATACATTTCTTTGGAGGTGATAAACTCCATGCTATTGAGTTGACCGAATAAATTTTCCAGATTTTGCTTCAGATTTTTGCTGGACCCGGAAAACCGGTAATTGAGTTTTTCTTGTGGTTCGTCCTTAGTCAGTTGGTATTTCTGCTCCAGGTCTTTGATGAATCGTTGTGTTTTTTCTTTTTCATAACTGTCAGTGATCTTCTTACCGGTATCACAATCAATACGGGTGGACACAATATGAAAATGCACCCGCTCCAGATCAGCATGTTTATAGACCAAATATGGTTGATTCCTGTAGCCCAAATGTTTCATCAGGTTGCTAATCTCAGTTCTGATGCCGGCATCCCCTAAACGGACCAAATCGCTGACTGTCGGGTTAACCGATATGTGCAACCCGGGCTTTCGAACCCGCGTATTCCGGTCTTCAATTTCTTTGAAAATACCGTATCGGGCATTCTTATCTCCCAGAAATGGATTAATTTCCGGTGTGTTTTTGCTTTGGAAGAATGTTGCATAATGCCGTTCAACTTTCCGCTCATTGTAAAACATCGCGTTTTTTGTGCTGCAAGCCTGGTGGATTTTAATGATCACGATTTTAGACTTTGACTGTTCTGTGAAAGAAAATCAGCGCAGAAGACTCTGAAGGGTGATCAGGCAATACCGCATCATCTCAAAAGCCTGTTTTAAAAGTTGCCGGTCATTGTCGCTGACATTGTACCCCGAAAATGAATTCATGCGCTTGGAAAGCTGGTTCAGGTTCACGCCTATTTTATTCAGTTCATAATCCATGCTTTTTAGTTGTTCCTTCGTCTGATCATCCAGCGAGATCACTTTTCGTTTGGATTGATCAAATATCTTGTTCCGCATGTAATCACTCATGCAGGCATACTTTCCCTGTTTGACCAAAGACTCAAGTTTTTGCTTTTCATCCCTGCTCATCAATAGTTTGACAACTATTTTGCGTTTTTCCTTGTCAGAAATTCTGGGCCGCATTTGTGTTTTGTACCTGATTTAATGTTCAAAGTGGGGAGTCATTCAACTATCGGGGGAATGGTCTTCCGGCGAAAGCCGGAACAAGCTGAAAGGTTTTTAAGGCCATAAAAACACAACTTGCATTCCCCACTTTGAATAAGAGTTTCTCCCTGACTTTTTGCTTTTTCGCTTTGAACTTTCATCGTTATTTTTTCAACTTTTGCCATAAAGAAAGGGAAACCTGAATTCAGCATTTCCCCTTCCGGTTTTGAAAACGAGACCTGTTATCTACTTAATGAACCTTTTGCCTGGCCCCTTGTTTTTCCGACTGTTTGGCATCGGTTTTTAAATCTTCCGATTTCTCCTGCTTGAACTGCGAAAAACTGATGTTCCGTCCGGCAGCATCAACCTGAAGTGTGGCTGAGAATTTTTTCTCATTTTTTCCCATCATTCCGTCAACAACTACTTTTTGTCCGGAAGCCAGTTTTTCTTTTTGCTCCGATGAAAGGGTTACCCCCTTGATCTTTTCCGGTACCTGGATCATTTTGGTCCGAAGCGGGATCAGTTCATTGGTTTTGGGATCGATGGCCAGGTAATAATTATCCTTTTTCCCATCTCTGCCAGTAAGTTCCACCGTTTTACCCAGGTTTCTGTCGTTCAATAAAGCGCCCTTCTCTTCTTTGGTAAATTTGTGGCCCATATATTCGTCCGGGACATTTAACCGTTGAATGGGGTGGATTCTGATGTCAACCGATCCGTCTTCCTTGCTTTGCAAGCGGATTTTTGCCGGGATTTTATACTCTTCATTTCCGATCTGCGCTTTGACCGTGTAGAGTTTATCCGAACGGAACCCGTTCAGAAAATCGGTCATTTCCTGTTTTTCCATCTGTTTGATCAGGTCGGCTTTGATACCAACTTTTTCGAGCTTGTCAAACGGAACCTGGTCCATTGACATTCGTGTACTTTGTTGTTGTTCCATAGCTTTGAAAATTTACATGGTTAATACTAATGGTTGTTATTTCTGCTTTGCATTATCAGCAATTGATTTGTTGCTAATCAATTTCGTAAACGCGCTTTTCTTTTCGGCTGATTTCTACCAGTCCACGCAGTATTTGGTACTTTTCTTCAGGCTTTCGGATGGCATATAGGTGCAGAATGGGCGTTGTTTTGTCAGAGGTGTAAATGGTCAGGTTTCCCAGCCCAAACATCCGGTAGATCAAAGGCTTTTCAATTAAAAAATCCTTGATCCTGTAGTTTTCTACAAACTCATGTTTTCGGAGTATCACTCCTGATGAGTATCGAAGCTGCTCAGGATCGATTTCATATCGAATACACCAGACCTTTAGGATTTGCCAAAACAAATTGATCAGGACATATACCGAAAGGTAGATCGGGAGCCTATCCACATGAAATGCCAGCTTTTCAGGAAGGATTGAGCTGACCTGTTGTTCTTCCAGCATGATCTTTAATAGTACCACAATTGGTATTGAAAGAATGGTCAGTAAAAAGGTTTGCAGGTTGATCAGTTGTGATGGCCTGCATTTAAAGTATGTGGTGTTTTCAATCATGGTACGATTACTTTTTTGATTTTGACTTGTTGGTTGTTTTTCGATTTGATTCTTGGTTAAGCTTTTGATTAGGTTTCAGATTTCTGGACAGAGTATTGTTCGGGTTTTTATCGGGACTTTCGTGCTGTTGCATATTTGAACCAGGCTTTTCCCTTTGATCCGGGTCCGGTCTCTGGTTGGCTATTCTGCGGATGTCGTTCTGTATCCGGATCCGGTTGCGTTCAAGTACATCAGGTACGTTATCGAACTTATAGAAATCCGGAATGGCTACATAACTGGCGTCTTCTTCCCGTTGTGCTTTCATGTTGATTCGGATCAGGCAATTGAAGTTCTTTTGGCCGACGGCCTCGCCGTAGTTGTCAGCCACCTGTCCGACCATATACCCTTGCGGCAAAGTGGCAATCTTGCCTTCAGGTACCAGAAAATCCAGTTGTGTGGAGAACGTTGCCGATTGAACATTCCGGTTGATGTTAAGCGATTGACGTTCCTGAAGGATTTTACCCATCCTGTTCTGGATAAATTTGGCTGTCTCCCCCGCTGCCTGGCCGCATAAAACGTTACCAATATTGCTGGTGATAGCATTAGCCTGCTCTTTCCCGTAATCACGGATCAACTGGTCAATGGTTTGTACTCCCAGCAATGTGGAAATCTGGTTGCTCCGGGCTGTGGCAATCAACGTATCGAGTCCGCGGAAATAGATCGTCGGCAACTCGTCAAAGATCAATGATGAAGGTTGCTGTCCCTTCTTGTTGATCACTTTCAGCATCCGGGTAATGTAAAGTGACAAAACAGCACCATACATTTCCACCCGAAGCGGGTTGTTAGCCAAACAAATGATTTTAGGTTGCTTCTGATTATTGATGTCAAGCGAAAAATCGTTGCCCGAACATATCCAGTAAATCTCGGGACTGATGATCTTCGAGATGGCAATCTTTAAGCTTCCCAACTGTCCTTCCAACTGCTCCCTGGCCCCGCGTTTGTGGGCACTGATAAACGGGTTAATGATGTTCGCCACATCTTTTTCCTGTTCCATGATAGCAAACAAATCGTCGTAATCCATTTGCAGCAATTCAATAGCATGAGGCAATGTGCAGAATTTTCCGTCCTGGTACTTTTTTAAAAACCAGATGACGGCCGCGAAAAAGGAAACGGCGCTTTCCGAGAAAAACTCTCCCTGCTGGCGTATCCATTCCCTATTCAGGTTATACAGGATCGTTCGTGAAGACTCAAAAGCATCAATCGGGCTTTCCATCCACTCCGGAGCCAGCGGATTGCACCGGAATGATTTCTGGATATTCTCAAAGTTGATCACATAGAAACTGGCAGATTTAGAAAGCTTACCCCTTTTTCTTGCTTGCAGAAAATGGTTGTAGGTAACCAAAGAAAGGTCAGGGTACTTGAAATCATACACGCACATCGAAAAACCTTTTTTCAGATGCTGCCGGATAAATGGCAGCACGACTGAAAAAGACTTTCCGGAGCCAGGAGTGCCAATCACCATCGTTGCCCTAAACGGATTAACAATATTGATCCAGCCCTGATGCTCGTCGCCTTTATAAAGATAAACCGTTGGCAGATTCACTGAATATTCATTGACTTTCAGTATTTCCTCTTGCGGAAAGCTTTCATTCTCCACATTGAACCGGTCTTTCATCAAATTGACGTTGATCAATTTGGAGATATTGTCAAAGCCAATGTTCAGCAAAACAAAACCGGCAAAGGTCAGACCTAAATAAACTGTCGGGAACGATTTGAATACAATCAAGCTTCCCCAATAAAGTATTAACCCTGCGATTGTTTGTCCGACAATAGTTGACACCATCAGTTCCCGGTCTTTATGCGCTTTGGTCCCGATGCAGGTAATGGCCAGGAAAACCAGGCAAACGACCTTGGAGGGATAAACGCTGGCAAGGAATTTCAGGTTCTGCATCTTTTCAATTATCGGATGAAAAGCAGGTATTTGAATTCCTTTCTGAATGAAATAATCCAGTTGGGTCAGGTACAGCGAAGTAAAAAGAAGTACATAGCTGAAAAACCGAAACCCTTCGTGCAATTTGACCAGTTCGTGTGATTCGTGTTCCATTGTCGGAAGATTAGAATGTCAGAATACCAGAGTCTTGAGTATTTTCTTTGGAATTATAGTTTTCGGGCTTTGAGGATGTCTTTGTTTTTCAGGTTAAAGCTGAGTTTCCGACCCGTGTTGCCCAGAGCTTTTTCGCCCAACTCAATTCGCAGGATGCGCTGATCCGGGATAGTCATTTTTTCCATTACAAACACTTCGCGGATGGTCACCTCTCCCGGAATGCGCTGAACCTTGTTGCGCTGGTACTGAGGGAAAACCTGGTATTCCTGCACATTGGTGGCTTTGGCCTTCTTCTTGTCGGTGATCCAAAAATTAAAACTTTCCACATCGTAAGCCATGTTGGTTTTGTTGGTCACCTGAAGCTCAAAGAAGAGCGCATCGTTTTTCAGGCTGATCGAATTCAATCGAACTTCAATCCCGTCTTTTTTTGTCTTTCGTTTATGAAACTGGTGCCGGTGCTTTTCCAGAACCTGATCGCAAAGGTCTTTTAACAAATAATCGGGCATCAGCTTGCCGGAAAAGGTCATGGCCTGTTGTGACTCAAAACTTTCTATCGGGTAAGTAATCGGGGCATCGTTACCGTAGGTCAGTTCAAAGGAGTAAATGTGATCGGCACAAACTATCGTCAGCGACGTAGGTCTTTCAAAAGGCTGGGCAGCTTTGACCCGAACCAGGTTGGAAAGTTCGGGAACGACTTCGGCCTGAACCAGCGAATAATCCCCCGCCTGAACATAGCTGACTTTATCAGGACATACAAGGTGGCTTGTCTTCGTGTCCGACACTTTTAAAATATTTGTGGTTGCAGGAACCTTATCTGAAGTTGTTGTTTGAACCTGCTGGGCACTGGCAGAAAGATGCACTGCCAAAACGCTAAAAATGATAACGATAATTGATTTCATGGGTGTTGTGTTTATTTAAAATTGAGTTTTCTGATTATTTGGTTTTGTTGACTAAATAGACAAGGGTATTTTTCTTGATGGTGACTTTTTTGATGCGAATCATCTTCAGTAAAGATTGTGCAGTACGATCCGCAGCCTGCATTCCCATATAAGTCAAAGGATTGTTGCTTACCCCGAACATGGAAGAAGTATTGGCGCTGCTGCCTACTTCTTTGGCAACTTTTCGTGAAGCGTTGTCAGGAACATACAGGCCTGGCAGTCCATCCAGATCACAAACGGTAATCGCTACCGGGACAAATTTTTCACCAACCGGAATTTGCAGCACTTCGATCTGAAGACGTTCGTTGCTGACTTCACAGGTTCCGTACAGGAACGTGTTGGCCGGGATTTTTACCCCGTTCAGCCAGGCTTCTTCCAACAGGCGAAGCTTTACCCGGTTGCCTGTCAAAACAGTAGTCGTCTCATAAACTTCGGCTTCAATAACCGGGACAGCCGTATCTTTGGGTTTAAAGCCGGACTTTCCGCTTTTCTCCAGGGTAGAATGTTTGTTCTTTTCAGCTTCCAGCTTTTCGTTCTTAGCCGTTAATTCTTTCAAACAGGAACTCAAAGAATCGTTCTGTTTGGCAAGATTGCTGTTCTGCCGGAATACCTTGTCCAGTTCTTCAATACCGGTAACCGGAAATTCTATTGGTATTTTTCTGCCGACTGTTTCTTTTCTGGTGCCTGACTGCTGGTCAGATTCATAGTTCCCGGTTATTGGTTTTTCTTCTGATTTGGACCGGCTGTTCACCAAATCTTCCCGAACAGTTTGTTCTTTTTGCCGGATATGTGCCAGCAGGTCAACCGATGGTTCCTGTTCCATTTCCGGAACCGGATCGCTTTTATAAAGGTTTCGTTTACCAGATAGCAAACGTTCTTCGGATAGTGTCTCTTTTTCAGGATTTTCTTCCGTTGGCAACGAATCAGCTTCTCCGCCAATGTTATAATCATGACTGGTGGTCACCTCCTTTTTCGAGGAATAGTTGTCCATCTTGTCGTAAATCGTGACACTTTTATCCGCATCCGGCAGGGTGTAATTGGCTCCTTTCGCCGTTTGCTGTTGTTTTTGTTGTTCTTCTTCCTTTTCCTTTTTCGTTCCTCCTCCCAAAATGTAAAAGATCAGGACAATAAAGGGGATCATAACCAAGGGAAGGAATAACAGCGGTTTATTTCTTTTTAGGTATGCTTTCATCTGTGTATTTTTTCAAATGTTATTGTATAATTTTCGTATTAGCCTTTATTTTTCAAACAAAGTCCCAACGGATGGAATTCGCCAGGATAGAATGTCTTTATTTTCTTTGAATATGTAGCGAGTCATAGCTCATTTCATGAATGTTCTTTTTTAAAATGTTTTCAAATGAATCGACAGGCATATCAAAGGTCAGAGGCTTTTGAGTTTCAGCAGCGGGCGAAGAAACAGAGGCGTTCTTTCCATTTGCTTCCTGCCGGTCAATGGCCCGGTGATCCAGTTCAGGTGTTGGCGCCAGGAAGGAAACCAGGTACAGGAAGAACAACAGGGCCAGAATGTACATCCACTTGCGTTTGCGTTTTTCCGGGTCCATTCTTTCGTCCTGTGTGTCCAGTTTTTTGATTAACCGGGAAAGACGGGTTTCTTTTTCTTCTGTGGGCTTATCCTGCCCTTCCTCGCTTTTTTTGTAAATGATTTTCATAACAAGGGCCTTAAAATGTTAAAATGATTTCCGTTTGAGTGTTTCCAAGTCTTTATTGTCGGTAATCAGCCAGTCCTCGATCATCAGCCCGTGCGGGTTGTTGTCCGTCCTGGAGATGTTGCGAAGCCTTCCTGAAGTTTCCAGGTTGCGGATGGTGATGTTGGATTTACGGACAATCTTTTGCCGACCGAAAAACCGGAACTGGTAGGGGTAAGCGGAAAAGTCGATCTGCACTGAATCGGTTAGCAGGGTCATGCTGATGTCAGAGGCAATGACCTGGTTATAGACGTTGTTTTCCTTGTAGGACTGGTATTGTTTCATGGCCGAACCATCCGCCAGATAGAGGGCTTCTTTGGCATTGTTTTCGATGTACTGCTTGTCGGGTTCCATCGTGAAAAACAACTCATGAAAGCGTTTAACATGGTCTCTGGCCTCCGCCTGACGGTTGTCGGTAATGTCGGCACGAAGGGCCAAAAGCAGGGACTTGCCGTTGTCCAACACATAGATTTTCTGGCGCGACCGCTCAACCAGGTTCAGTGACCGGATAAAAACAAAGGCGCTGAACCCGATCAGCAGCAAACTGACCGTTAAAAGAACATAGACGGTAAACCGGAATTTGCGCTGTATATCAAATATCTTGTTCATTTATTATTGATGATTTTTGATTGATTATTGATGAGTTATTGGAATTGAATCCCTCGATATTGAATATTGGTTATTCAGTATTGGATATTTTGAAGCTATTTCATGGCCCCTTTGGTGATCAACATCGTGGCTACCGTTCTGACCAATCTCCCGCCGCCGCTTCCGGTACCAGATGCTGAGATGATCCATGAGGCGATTTTGGGAACCATCACCAATCCAACGATGCCACAGACCGGCACCACCATGTTGGAAACATAGTACAGCGAGGGCTGATAGATCAATGAGGCTTTGGTTAATGCAATCTCCTGATCAAGTACATAAATCAGCACTTCCTGAACCAGTGAAAGGACAATCAATGCGATGGGCAGGTACAGGTTCACGTTCACAAACCGGGCGATCCATTGCAGGTAGTTCTCCTGGAAGCCATCAAAAATAGAGATGGCAAAAACCAGCGGTCCGAAGATGATCAGCAGCACACAAAAGACTGTCCGAAGGAAGGCTATCAGGTAAACCAAGGCCTCGAAAAAGGATTCCAGAAGTTGCCGGACTGAATCCATAAAGTAGAAGTTAATCTGGTGCTGCAAAGCCCTGCCGGAAACAATGTTGTAAGTGGTCAATAGCAGGTTGACCCCTTTGTCCCACAGCGAGGCTTCCTTTTCCTGGTTCTCCTGAAAGGAGGGCAAATCGACAGCCAGGATTGCATCCTGCTTTTCTTCCAGTTTGGCAGCTACAATGTGTTTCTTATCGGCATAAATAGCTTCCGAGAGTTTGGTCAGCCCTTTGGTGGGGACCATCAGCAGTTGGACAAACGGAGCCCAGAAGGTAATGACTAACACCAGCGCAAAGGGACGTAACAGGGGCAAAAGGGATATCGGATTATCAGCAATCAGTTGTTCATAGATGCGTTTGGAGATGTACAGAAAAGCGGCGATGCCACCAATGGCGCGTGCCATGCCAGTCAATAGTTGTGCATTGTCAAGTCCTCCCTGTACCAGTACATCGGTAAAATGGAAAAAACTTTGGGTACTCATTACTTGTAAAAGCATAATTTTAGAATTATAAGCCCCTCCTGGCCTCCCCGAAGGGGAGGAACTTGGGACGAGTGGTAAATTGTAAATAGTTAAATCGTCAATAATAGAATAGTCAATCCGTTTTATTCTTTAAGGAAAGCGTAGGATTGCGGGATGTTGGCATTGAATGCCTGGAGGTGAAGCACTTTCCGGTAGGTGTAATCTGTCTCGCCGATTTGCTTATTTAGCTCGCCGCGGATTTCTGAAAAAGCTTCCAGCTTCTTGCCATGATCGGTCATAAAGAGGTTTACCGAAATAAACCGGGTCAGCAGCTCATCAGCTTCTTTCTGGTAAGTTTGTTTGAGCCATTTGCAGTTGGGCAGTTTGTCCAGGCCCTCTATACTCAGATATAGCCGGATGAAACCGGAGGCAATGCTGTACACATCGGGCAACTGGTCAGACTCTGCATCAAAGATCTTCTTCTCAATGTCGCGCTGCATTTCTGTATTGCTTTTAATCTGGCTGGTTTCCTCCTGTCTTTTCTGCATCTGCGATTTTTCGATCAGCTTCTCGATAATCTTCAGCAGGTTGGTTTTCAGCATTCCGGCGTATTCTTCGGTGTCGTAAACCAAAGCAGCATCCACTTCGATGTAGTAGTGCGTCGGCCAGGTGCGGATAAACACATGGGGAACCGGGATTAACCAACCTTTAAAAGCCATAAAAGAAAGCGGATAAGTTCCCTGCATATCGGGATAAGTGCCGCTCCACGGTTTGATGTCAAAGATTTGGGCTTGGAGTTCCTTCCCCGACAGCAGCGCTGCCAAAGGAAGGAGGAGTATGAAAAGTAGTGTTTTCATGGGTTTTGCTTTTTGTTTCTGTTGTTTCTTTGGTTGGGAATATTCTAATCGTAGAGCGTGTAGTAAAAGGCGAACTTTTCTATTTGCCCGGTATTGAAACTCCGTTGGTAGGAAGCCCAGGCCAGCTTATTATAGAGGTAACAAATGGTTCCGTAGTGCTTTTTTACGTCCGTATAAATACCGTTGATCGTGTCGTACCGTTGTTTGTCATCCATCATAAACAGGTCGTCTTCTACGATGGTGTTCAAAATGGAAGTGACCAGTTGTCGGCTGTCGTCCAGTACCAGGTCAAAAGACTCGACAATCACCGCAGCCTGACGGGTGGTGAAGTTTTCGTCCTGAACCAATAAAGGAAGTTTGGTCGTGTAGATGTAAATGATCTTATCCAGCATTTCCTTGGTCTGCTTGATTCGCTTGTAATCCTTGATCAGGTAACTGACTTTTTGAAGGCTTTCCAGCTTTTTCTTGTCAATGCCTACCAGTTCCTGGGTCAGTCCCTTTATGTCGCCATTCAGAACTTTGATCAGTACGTTGTACCAATTGATTTCAGAAAGGATGCCCTTTTCCTGTTCCCACAAGGCTTCCCGCTGAATGCCTGCCCCCACATCGGTCACCGGGGCTTGAGCAAAAGAGTTGCTGTTGGGCAGAATGCTGAGAAAAGTGATGACCAGAGTGATAAAAAATGTCGCTTTTGTTTTCATGGTTGTAATTGTTGATGTTTTACATGGATTGAAGTATTTCGACAAAGGATTGATCCCGGTTCTCCTGTAGCTTTTTCAGGATCAGTTCCTTTTCGCTTTGTTCAGAGGTATAGCAGTAGTATTCCGGTTTACTGACTTCCAGGGCGTAAACCTGCGAGTAACTTCCAAGCCCGATAAACACTTCCTTGAGTTTGCGGTCTGCCGGAAGGTTTTTGTTGATCGAAAGGATTTGCTCTTTCTGGAACCCTGAAAGCCCAAGGGTGTCGCTGATGCCCTGGAACTTGTTCCGGAATTTACTCATGTCAAGCAGGATTCTTGTATCAGCATTGTTGATAATCGCATCGCGGATCACCGGCGAAGAAATCACATCATCCACTTCCTGCGTAACGACCATTGCCTCACCAAAGAACTTGCGGATGGTTTTGTAAAAGTATTTGATGTAGCTGGCCATCTGAGGAGTAGCAATAGCTTTCCACGCTTCCTCGATGCAGATGACTTTTCGAACACCCTTTAAGCGTCTCATCTTCTGCATGAAAATGTCTATAATAATCAGCGTGGCAACCGGAAAAATCGTAGCATGGTCCTTGATGTTGTCCAATTCGAAGACAATAAAAGGGCAATGGAAAAACTCATCGGTATCCATCTGCTTGTTCAGCAAATAGTCGTATTCGCCTCCCCGATAGTACTTACCCAGGATAAAGAAAAACTCATTGGCGTTAAACTGGATGGATTGTTCTTTAACCAGATTTGGAATGTAGCTCTGGCAGAATTTGTAATATCCGTTAAATGATCGTTCCAACAGGAAGCCTAATTCATCTGTTTGGATGGACTCGAAAAAAGCAGTCACCGAATGGGCAATCACATCTTTCTCCATCTCGGAAAGGTTTTCTTTGTAAATGGTATAGATCACCGACAGGATGGTTTGCTTGCGCTCAATATCCAATTCTCCTTCCAGGATAAAGGGATTGAATGAGATGGGATTCTCTGTGGTAAACTCTACCATCATGGCTCCACCCAGTGCTTTTAGCCGTTCATCCAAATACCGGGTCAGCAGTTCGTAGCTTCGGCCTACATCCAGCAATACAATGTGGCAGTTTTCACTTTCAGCGTATTGTCGCAATAAATGGTTGGTGAAAAAAGATTTTCCGGAACCTGATCCGCCGATAATGATTTTGTTCCGGTTATGGATCAAATGCTTGTGCATGGGCTCGTCCGAGATGTCGATCTTCACAGGGCAACCTTCCAACCTGTCTGACAGCCGGATCACAAAATCCGATTCGCTGTTTTTCAGTTCTCCTTCGAAGTTGGTCAGGCAGCAAGCTTGTGGAACCTGGGTAATGAAAAGTTCGGTTTCAGGCAGTTGTGTCGAGAATGGAACGCACGAGAAAAACAGCATCGGCAGATCGTGGGTGTGCTGGTACGGGAAACAGTTCATGAGCGCAAATGCAGATGATGTTTCGCTTTTGTGTTGTTTTAAATCTTTCAGCGAAGAATCAAAAAGCATCACGTTAAAGTGTGTTTTCACGATCTTTTCTCCTGAAGTCTGCACCTGGTCCAGAAAAGATTCAATCAGCCCTGCGTTGACTTTGTTCTCTGAAGAGAACTTGGACAGGCTGAATATCTTCTTATAACTTCCTTCCAGGTAGGCTTTGATCTCCTGCTGATCGGGAATGTAAATAAACTGGTTGGTGACATGTGAAAACGGCAGATGATAGCTTAACGGATAAACCAGCGATACCGGCAGTCCCGTTTGCGGGTGCTCCGATACCGGGCGAAGTTCTGCCGGTACGTGGGAATAGTCGCTTAAACTCAGGATTTCCACGAATTGATCCATTACTTTGAGCCGGTCCCGAAAATCGATTCCGCCCAATGCCGGGTGATTTTCGGTAAAGTTCAGGCTCAAAAAGCGTTCAATCATCCCCAGGGAATGTTCATATCCAATGGCTTCTTTTTTGGTGATGGGTTTACAGAGGATCCCGTTTTGCTGAAAGATCGCCATCACATTTCCTTTCAGTTCGTTGATCTTGTCGTACTGCAATTTCTCAAGGTTGCGCTCTTTCCGGGAGAAGATCAATGCGGATTCCAAGTAGCTTTTTAGAAGGCCTTTATTGAGCAAACTGATGTAAAAACAGCACTCATGTTTCAAATAATGCCTTCCATCGAAATGCTCCAAATAAGATTCATTCAGGCTGGCTTTTGCTCTGGTCGACTTTGATTGCAATTCCGATTCTTTGGGATGGAATTCATTAACCAGGAAGAAATCCTGTTTATGGATAAAGCTTCCGGCTGGCAAAAGGCCCAGCATCCGCTGAAAGGTATCGTGCAGCATGTAGATCTGCTCTGTACTGCACGAGAGTACTTCCGGCAATTGAAGGCGAAAGCCGATGGTCAGATCCAGGCTGTTGGATACCTGAACGTCTCCATTGAATCCCAGTATCGGAAGGACTGTTTCAAGGTTTTTGATCTTCATTTTTGAATTTCATTTAGAAAACGTTTGAAGGATTCGTCGTTTGCAGCTGATAAACTGAGGTAGTTTCCGGGCGGTCTGCTTCTTGCCCCAACCTTCCGGCCCATATTTCTTTTGAATAGTATTCAAGCGATACAGGTAACCGAAAAAGGCAGGGACTCCGATCAAAACGGCAGGAAAAACACCGGCCAGTACGTAAAGCGCGGAGAACAGCAGAAAGGTGGCAATAATGCCGTACAGCGCCCGGAAAACCAAAGGGCCGGAAAGCCCTTTGATGTACAACCGGGTATCCACTTTTTTGATTGGGTAGGCTTGCATTACACAAAGAATGCTTTGATCACCACGCCAACCAGGATCAGGAATAAGCAGGCCCCGAACCAACCCATAATGGCTTTCTGTGTATCCTGGTCGCCGCTTTGCCACTTTATATAAACACGTACGCCGCCGATCAAACCGACAACGGCACCGATGGCAATAATCAGGTTGGAGACCGGATCGACATACGAGCTGACTTCGGAGGTGGCCTGGTCAATACCGGCAGCAGACTGTGCCATCGTTTGGGCAATACCCAGAACGAGTAATGCAAAAAAGGCTCGCGCCCGTTGGAAAAAACACTGAACTTTTGTTTTCATGGGACTTTGAGTTTTTAAGAATGAATAATTGAGATTGATTTATGACTGAACCTGAACGTTCTCCAGGATTTTTGGCAGTTCCGGATGACCGGGTTTGGAAAAAGCGTCGATGGAATAACCCTCATCAATCCCTGTTTCTTCATAAAGCGAAGCTGGCAGGACAATGTCTTCAGATAGACGGACCGGGATCAATTCGGATGAATAATCTTTTGAGGAGACCACAATCGGTTGAAGGGATTCGGCAAAAACAGGGGTAAACGAATCGTCTTCAAAAAGTGTTTTCCGTTTGCCTTTTTGCCGGACAAAAGCCAACAGGATAACTGACAGGTACCACAAAAGCAGGATTGAAAGGATAAAACCTGAAAATTGTCCCCAGCTGATTTGATTGATTCCAAACATGGTTTTTCGTTTTAATTAAAAATTGTATGATCTCGGTTCGGTAGTCGGGCCTGATCACCGTGCAAAAATGGGATAGGAAAAATTGGTAAAAGCCAACGTTGAACCGGACTCCGGGTATGTTTTTTTTAATATCCCAGCAACTATCCGACTAAAATTTAGTTCGTTATGGATTGATTTGATTGGAAAAGTTTCTGGGAAAGTGATTTTTCAATAAACCCTGACAGGGTTTATTTCAATTTGACCCGGAAAAAATATTTCGAAAAGAAAAAGAAAAAACAGTCAAAAAAATAAAAAGAAAGCCGGAAAGGTGACGGACGGGGCGAATGTGCAAGTCTGGACCGCGAAATCAAAGCCAAAAATTGATAAGAGTGATTCTGCAAATGTTTAAAAGAGCGGGACACTTGCTTTGGCCTTGCGCATTTATTAAGGCTGGGTTTGCGAGGAGTCCGGCTAACTTGGCTTTTCTTTTTGATTTTGACATGATTGGTCACCTGCTTAAGAAAAGATTACCTGTCAAAAGCTATTGAAATGCGGGCCGGGAAAGGTATGTGTAGCCCGTTAACAAAGCGAAGCCAAAGTTAACCGGGCTTCTCTTGCCGCGCGGTACAACCCGGCTTATGAGCTGAACAAGCTGAACTTAGCGACCGGTTCCGGTGAGTGCAGCGAACGGGATTAGGGAGCGGGTAAAGCGAAGTGAAGCGAATGTGCCTGGATGACTGAGGAAAGTATCTAACAGAACTTCTTAAATGGAAAAAAAAATTAAAACCTGCAAAAACAGGAAGTGTGGCCTTGTAAGGGGAAAGGCAATCCGGTCAGGAAAGGACAAGGATTGATCTTTGAACCGGACGGGGCCAATCTTCCACAATTGGATCAAGGCTTGTTCGCGCCAGGCAGAGCCAAAGCGCGAACAGGCCGCAGCATACCTTTCGAACAGGCTTTTTAACGTCTTTTGTCTTTGGATTCCCTGTCAAAAGCCACCAGGTTAAACATCTCACGCATCCGGCTGCGGACGCGGTTCCCATAAATGGATTCCAGTTCGGAGGCTGAAAGGTTCGTAGTAATGTGGGTCATCATCCGTCGGGAAACAAACAGATCGTACCGGGCCAAAAGGATTTCGGCCATCACATTACAATCGTTTCCGTAATATTTGGGCGTTTGTTCAAGACCCAGATCGTCAAAACAATATGCTTTGGGTAGAAACCTTTCGCCGTACCTGAAGAATGAACCTTTGCTATAAAGGTTTATCACGGAGAATCCGTCTTTCTCGAATTCAAAGCTGATCTCCCGCGTGGGTTTGATTTGATACTGTGTTTCCCTGGGAAAGAAATAGCTGATCAGCTTTAGCAAGCATGATTTTCCGCAACCGACTGGTCCACAGGCAAGTAATCCTTTTCGAAGACTAATTCCCTGTCTTTCTGCGTTTTCCTTATCGCCGATGGCATAAACCAGCAGCTTGTAGATCAATTCCAAATCGTCCGGGTAAATGGAGAAATGGTCCCCAAACAGGATTTTGCCTCGTTCTTCCATCCATTGCACACTGGTTGAAAAGCTGAAATTGAATATTCCACCCTTAAAATCGGCAATCTGCTCATAAGGGTTCATCGTAATTTTTGTTGACCGTGACACTAAGTTTGCCGGTCCTGTTTTGATTATGTTTTCGTTCATCTGTTTTGTTGTTTTGATTGTTTTCAATCCATTTCCGGGCAAGGGCCTGCCAGAAAACAATGGCTTTCATATCCCCGGTTTTCCAGCCCGATGACTGGTAACGGGTGTAAAACTTTTGCGCTTCACCGGGTGAAGACCGGTTCTGTTCAAAAAAATGAGTGATCAGTTCAATTTCGGGGATTTGAAATTTTTCGTTTGAAAGATCTTTGGGATTTTTTCTTTCTCCATATTTTTCTATGGGTTTTTCTTCAACCTTTTCTTTAGAATTTCTTTTGGAAGATTCTTCTTTCTGTTTATTCCTGTTTGTAATGTTTATAAGAAGTGTATCACTTGCTGTATCAGTTCCGGTATCAGATTCAATACCGGCAGGATCGTTTTTACCGCTTGCGATACTTCTTCCGGTATCATTATTAGTACTGGCAATGATACCGGTATCGGCTGTGGTATCCGTTGCTGTATCAGTTTTGATACCGGTATCTCTTGTCGTATTAGCTCCTGTATCACTTTTAAGATCGCCTGAAATACCGGTATCTCTTCCTGTATTGCTTGTGGTATCAGTTGAAGTATCACATTTAATACCGGTACCAGACGCAGTATTCCCACCAGTATCGTTTCTAATATCAAATCTGATACAGGTAACTTTGCTACCTGAATGCAAATTGGAAGAAGGCTGGTAAGTAATATAGCCCCATTCTGCCAATTCTTTCATGCAACGGGCATAGGTATTGGCAGAACCGATCCGGGCCAGTTGCATCACTTCCGTTCGGGAAATAGTAAACTGGTCGCTGAACCGGTTGGCGTTCCAATGCTGAAACAGGGCAATATACAGGCTGATGTGATAGGAAGACAGGCGCTCATCTTCGGCCAAACGTTCAAAAAATCCGTTCAAATGCCGGATATAATTCATCGCCGGGCTGAAAAGTTAAAACGATCTTTTTGTTTGCCCGATTCCAGGATTTTCAGGATTTCAGCGGAATCATAAAACAAGATCCCGCCCATCTTGGTAAACGGGATGGTTCCGTTAATGCGCATGTTCTGAAGCGTTCCGGGGGAAATACCCAGCATTTTACGGACTTCACAGGATTTTAACCATTTTTTTGCGGGTTGTCCCTGGCGCTCGTCAAGCAGTCTTTTCAGTTCGGAGAATAATTCGAGTTTAAATTCCCGAAGGTCGTCGGTGGTAATAATTTCTGAAGGCATAATAATTAAATTTAAATTGGTACATTTTGATCTGTCCCAAAATTGAAGCCTTCATTTAAGTTTTGAACCAACGTTGACCCGGACTCCGGCCTGATTTTTTTACAACTCAGACGCTGTTTTTTTGATTTAGGAATTGGATTGTAAAAAATCTTATCTTTTTTGTGAATCTCCATTGATCAGGAAATCAGCCCTCCGTAAAGCGATGCATGTCCGGTGATGGGAGCGGAGCTGTTCCAATTCCGGCTCAGAAAGCGAGTTTAATATCCTGATTTGTTCTTCCGGATTATTGAGCTGGTAAGCCTGGATAAACGGGCAATCAGCAACCGGTTCGTCAAACGGGCATCGGAGAAATGCACTGACCAGATCGGCATTTCTATTGTTTTTTTCGGTTTGATACATAGTGGTTTATACGTTTTGGATAGAAGATGTTCACATACCGGAATACAAAAAGAAACGTGAACTGCACGTTATTCGTACCAGAGGTATCGTCAAACACCCACACCACAAATAAGCACAGCCCACGCAATACACAGGCTGTTCACTTATATTCCTGTGGTGTACATATTTGACGATTTTCCGGTACAAGAATAAAAGCCAACGCTCTTATAATTTTAATATGTCCTTATTTTCTAAACACTCTACATGATCTTTTAAAATTTGATTCGTTAGATTATTTCCAATAGCTTGTATTCCTGTTTATAATTTCGGCTTATATCCTTATTGTTCTCATTTCTCATCGCTTTCGTCCATCCTTTTGATCAGGCACTTTTTCATCAGGTCCAGGAAACTTGTACGGTTGCTACGCTCTTTCATCTCGGAAAACGTATGGTAAAACCTGGGGAGCCTGATGTTAAAGAAAATCTCGTACCCTTTGACCAAATCTTTGATTTCCACTTTCCCGTTATTAATGGCGCCTGTGTCACGGACCCCGTAGATCATTTCCATCAGGTCGGTTTTACTGCCGGTCCACCTGAAATTGAGATTCGCCTTCTTTAACAGTTTTTGCAGATCAGTAGCCCTTTCAAGCTCTTCCAATTGCTTGATTTCAGTTTTGCAGTATACAATGATTTTTTCATTGGCCTTTATGGCAGCCAATGTATAGTCATGGCTGGTTGAAAAGGACGGGTCCACAACAAAATGATGCGCATTCAGGCAGTTTATTGTTTTTGCCCGGACAAAACACTTCTCGTCGAAATGTGTTGACCCGCTCCGGTAATATTGGTACGACTCCGGGTTTTCATTAAAAAATTGCTGTGCCTGTGAAATCATCTTTTTTAAATATTTCTTCTGGTCCCTTGCCGTTGTGACCGGCCGCCTGGTTTCTATCTCGAATAGTTTGGAGAAGTACAGGTATTCTCCGAGAACATACGGTTTGATAACTTTAAAGAAGTTGATTTCTTCTTCCCGTGTTTCAAAGTCATGCCTGCTGACGTATTCCCGTAATTCCAAAAGTGCTGAAGAACAGAACCCGATGGCTTTTTCAATAACCGGCAGGTCGCTGGTTCCGTCACAACCAAGCTCCTGTAAATTGTTCTTCAACACTTCAACTGTTTGTTCCGGGGTGTAGTTTATATTCACGGCAAACTAAATCTCAGGGGGTTCAACTAAAATGCAATATCCTGTTAAAAGTGAATTTAACCGCAAAATAAGAGATAAACCCCTGTACGCTGTTGTGAAATGCCCGGTTGAACATTGAGCACAGAACCACTGCGCCCGGAACAAGAACACATTCCATCCTATCCGGAGACTTTCCGACAATTTCATTCTCTCCGGGTAATCCATTTTTTAAATCACACGCCTTTTGATTAATTGTTTCCATAGCTAAAATTAAACAGTTAATAGTTGGGCCTCAGTTTAAGGCCGGTTAATATTTTAAACCCATCCACCGGATTCTGTAACCGTTCAATTTTTTATTTCATTTTCAAATCATTTCAATTGATAAAAACCAATTCTGTAAGAATTTTACAGAAATGGTTAAACCCGGGAGCATCGAAACACTCCCGGGCAACCTTCCTTTTTTCTTAACCAAAGGGAAGATTTACTTGAACCAAAACCAAACAATGTCAAAAACTCAATACTCTGCTTTTTCAATAATAATTTCAGGAAAACCTTTTTGAAATACATTCAACCAGATGTTCCGAGGCTGCTTCCTTTCTCAACTGATCCCACTTATTATTCATTTCTGCTTTCTCGCCGAATGACCGGGATTCTATTTCTCTAAACGGACAATCTTGCTCCCTCCGTTTGTAGGGGCATTCATAAACCAGACCATATAGAAATACATCTTTATCCACTATTGACATTAGTTTTTAAAATATGCATCAATCACAATTAATGAAAGAGTTAAACCAGTGGTATTTGCATGCCGTCTCTTATTTTCCGGTATATGCATGCTTTACCTGAACAAAGCGTACAAGTATATTCCCGGTATCTTACACCCTTCCCTATCCCAATTACCCCACTTATCGATTTGACAGGTGTCATCAATGCTGATGCTGTGAGCGACACACCACTCGTACTCCCCTGAAAAAGGGAAAACAATTTGTGTTGATCCCAAACCGGCCACTGACAATATCCCGGGCTATACCGGTTTGTTATTTTTTCCTGTTTGCTTTCTACCTTCTGTTCCAAAATAGATTGTAACCGGTCACCTGCCGCTTCTACGATACTGCTGCCTAGCACATCATAGACATAACCGAGCACGGGGTCGTCTCCATGGAGAAGGGTTTCTGATTTCTGACTGATCACGCTGCCTGCCGTACAAATAAAAAATGCCAGCCGTTCTGACCCACGCATTTCCTTGCACAATGTTTTTCCCACTTCAAACACCTCATCATTGATCAGTATTTTATTCTCCTTTTCCAAAATCACAGGATCATCCATAACCCGGTAGCATCCCCGGATATCAGCCAGACATTTAGCTTCTGTTAACGCCTCTTCCAGATAATAATTAAACGGCGGCGGTAGTTGCCCGCTGGTATATCCTAATATCGATTCAATTTTTTTGTAATCGATTACCAGTTCATCAAATTTGAAATTAAATTCCCTTATCATGGATTACAATAGCTTTCAAATAGTTCCAAATAGTTTTTTTCTTCAGACTTGCCTATCCCAACCAGTTCTGTGACTCCCGGGAACCAATCTACCTGATCAACCGTGACATAATCAAAACTCCCCTGGACTGCCATTTTTCTGTTTCCCGTTATATTCACATAACCTTTGCACCGAATGAAACTGTCTTTTATTGAATCGATAAAATCCACTAATCGTTCAAGATTTATTAACCGGCTGCTTTTTATTACGACCGATTGCAAATCAGGCCTGCAACTTTCCGTATTTTCCATTTCCGGTAAATATTTGAAAGCTTGTTTCTCCCCTGTAAAGCTGATCCGGGCAAATGAACCTGTCTCTATCCTGGCATATGGATTGAGCTTCTTAACTGAGTTTGTAACTGATACAACCTGCCCCCTGGCTGCTAAATCATACTTGTTAATAATTACAGTGTCTGCTATGCGTAACTGGTGCTCCAGGCGCGAACGCAGAAAAGCCAGTTTGTCAAAGTTCCGGGCATCGACAACAGTCCAGCAATGTCCCAGGTAAACTTTGTCCCTGAGCTTGCCGGACTGAAAGATCTGACCCAGACTGACGGGGTCCGACATACCGGAGGCCTCCATGATGACCTCGTCAGGTGAACTGTCTGTGACAAAAGCTGCCAGTGAATCGATAAAACTACCCAGCAAACAAACACAAAAGACCGAACCGTTATTGATCTCCAGCAACCGGTAGGTTCCCTCATGGCTGCGAATAATTTTACCATCCATTCCCGCGGAAGAAAACTCGTTCTGAATCACCCCGATCTTTCGACCTTTGGAAAAGGTATCCAGGTAATGCATCAGAAAAGTAGTCTTTCCACTTCCTAAAAATCCGGTAATCAAATGCAGCGGAATACTCATTGTTTTATTTTTGAGGTTTTTTCTTAAGGTTTATTCTTAAAGCCCTGATTTTCTCAATTCAATGTCATAGCCTTTTCAATGGCTTTCTCCAGTTCCCTGCGTTGGGGAATCTGGCTGATAAAAGAGATTTGACCGTTGATACAGGTCGTAGGAACATTCTGAACACCCAATGCTTTCATCATCCGGATACCATCGATGTCTTTTATCTTGTGCTCGTTTACTATGACTTTATCACCGAATGCTGTTGAAGCTTGTTTAACTGCTTCCACCATATACTGACAGGGGGCGCAGGAGCCTGAATCCAGGGTAATGATATCAACGACTACTTTGCCTTTCTTCCAATGTGTATCAAGATTCAGGGGTTGAAGCGACGAACTGTGTTTCATCTCCCGTGCTACCTGCTGAAGATATTCATCATATACCAGATCCGTTACTGCCTGAAGATTCTCTACCGGGGTATCCATAGGCAAATCGCATCCGGGGGCCAATATAAATCCCTTATTACCTCCTGAATCAAGACAACTTACCGCCTCTTTTTTGGAATCCTGCTCGTCGCCCAGCAACAGCACACTGGTCAGCTTAAGATTGCCGCCAAAGCTGATCCTCTTTGAAAGAGCAATCTGCTTCACGTAATCAAGCGGAATATTTTCGTCAATTGATATGTTGTCCGGGCGACAATCACACATCACCCCGATATTTTGCTGGGCATGTCCGCATACAAAAAATGAACTGTATTTTCCGGAGGATCGAACATAGTTGAATATCTGCCGTGCATAAGGACTGACAAAAATCTCGAAAGACTGCGGATCAATCTGGCTGGTCATCGGATCAACCACTGCAATTACATCGCAACCTGCATCCAGAAGCATCCTGCTGTATTTAACGCCCACCTGTGTGCAAAATTCCATCACCTCCAGCACATAATCCGGCTCTTCAAACATTTTCATAAAAATATCGGTCCCTAACAGGTGGAGCGCAAGGGTGAACGGTCCGGTAATTAACCCGTATAAGGCCAGGTCAGGGAATTTCTTTCGCAACTTTTCCGCTGCATCCAAAACAACCGGGAAGCGGCCATCTGTTTTCCGGGGCAATCTCAACGAGTTCAGTTCTACTCCTTCCGAAAGCGGGTGTGAGACCACTGCCGGGGGATTTTCCTTACTCCAGACCAGTTTACATCCCAATATCTCGGCCTCAACCTGCAGGTCGAAGATAACCGGAATTCCGTCCGGCCGGTACAGTTCTACCGCCTTACTGACCCCTTCAACAATGAGTTGGGTTGATTTTAAATACAATTCAGCATCTGCCCCGATCAGCTTTCCGCCATGCACCCCGACAAAAGGCACCCACGGGGTACGTTCAGTTTCTTCTAACCTAAACGCTTTCATTATAATCGACAATCCGTTCATCTTTTACGCTACTTTACTGTTTAAGAATTCCACAACGCCCTGCGGGTCCGAAGAATAAGCATCCGCACCTATCTTTTTACAAAAGTCTTCGTTTACCGGAGCGCCTCCAATGGCAACCAAGGTTCCCGGAACAGCCTCTTTGATCTCTTTGGTGATTTTTTCCATGTTGACCATCGTGGTTGTCAGCAAGGCAGACAATCCAACTACCGCATCCGGATTTTCCCTGACTGCCGTGATAAACTTTTCGGAATTCACGTCTGTACCCAGGTCTATAACTTTATACCCATTGCCTTCCACCATCATCGCTACCAGGTTTTTACCTATGTCGTGAAGGTCTCCCATAACTGTACCTATAATGAAGGTCCCTTTTTGTTTGGCCGCTCCCGAGGCAAAATATGGTTTCAGGTGGATCATTGCTGCATTCATCGCTTTTGCTGACATTAACACCTGCGGTACAAATACCTGGTTGGCCCGAAACTTAAGACCGATTCGTTCCATTCCCGGCATCAATCCTGAAGTCAGGATTTCCTGCGCTTCTACTCCTGCATCCAGCAACTGGCGGGTCAGCTCATCTGCACCTAACTCTCCCTTCATTTGCGGCGGGTACGGCGATGACTGGTTTATCTTGCCAAACTCTACATACTCTGATAATTTTTGTAATAATTCGTGCTTCATGATTGTTGTTTTTTTATTTTTATTTTTTGTTGGTTGATAGCCTATCCTTGTTTTCAATCATAGATAAATACATCCCATTGATAAGAAAAGAATTCCCACAAAAACAGTAGCAGTTGTTTTGAGGAGTATGATCTTTAAATTTAATTGATGGCATTATATCCGATATTAACCCATTTTCAGAACTTTACCAAAATTTTTAAGATTTCGCCTGTATTTTGAGACCAGTCCCGCATCGCATCCGGTGCATCCTCCGGTTCTACAATTTTGGAGATCAAAATACGCTCATCGAGTTGACTGTTCTTCAGATATTTGATTACAGATTCAAAATCAGAAGGATTGGCGTTTCGCGAGCCCATAATTTCCAGTTCTTTTTGCACCCAGAGTTTGGTTGGAAAAAGGACTTCGTCTTTTGCATAGCCAATACAAACAACTCTTCCACAAAAAGCGACCTCGTCAATTGCAGCTTTATAAGTTACTGGGCTTCCTGCTGCTTCAATCACTACTGACGGGCCATTGCCGTTTGTCAGCTTCTCAAGCTTCTCATGAAGCTTTTCAAGTTTTGAATTGATAACGTGGTGTGCACCCAGCTTTTTTGCAGTTTCCAGCTTTGCTTTATCAATATCGACTGCGATCACCGTAGCTCCGCGCAAACTTGCCCTGACAATGGCTCCGCTCCCGATCATGCCGCAACCAAAAACCAGAACCGTATCCAGATCAGTTACTTTTCCATTATCCACAGCGTGAAAGCCAACCGTCATCGGCTCAACCAGAACCAACTGAAACGCTGAAAGGTCATCGTCAACCAAAACCTTTTGCCACGGAACAGCAATGTATTCTGACATTGCCCCATCTCTCTGTACACCAAGAGTCTGGTTATAGCGACAGGCATTAAACTTTTTTTGCCGACACGAAGAGCACTGCCCGCAATTAGTGTACGGAACAACCGTTGCCTTTTGGCCGATTCTATAATGACCCGGAACATCATTCCCAACTTTTTCTATCACTGCTGAAATTTCATGCCCCGGAACCCTGGGGTACTGGACCAGCGGATTTTTACCCAGGTAGGTGCTCAAATCCGAACCGCAAAATCCGACATAAACGATTCTCAACAACACATCCTCTTTTCCCGGGTTGGGCAGTTCCCTGTCAACCAAACTCATCTCTCCCGGTTCTCTTATTTCTATTGCTTTCATTGTTCCCTCGTGCTAAATTTTTGTTTCCCGATATTTTATAGATTGTAAACCCGGATAGCATTCCTTCCAAAGATTTGTTCCTGCTCAAAAGCGCTAAGCCCGGATATGTTTTTTTTGACCAGATTCAACCATTCAATGTACCTGACAGCCACTAAACAGACCGGCCAGTCTGAGCCGAACAGTAATCGTGACGGGCCAAAAGCCTCCAAAACCACCTCAAAATAAGGCTGAAGCTGTTTTTCTGTCCAGCTTGTGAAATCTCCTTCCGTGACCATTCCACTGATTTTGCAACACACATTTTCACGCTTTGCAAATTCCTTAATGTTTTTTTCCCACTCGGCTATCTCATTAATCTTTATTTTTGGTTTTGCAATATGGTCCAGCACGAATTGCTGGTTGGGATGCCGATCTACAAAGCGAATAGTGTTAAGCAATTGATGCTCGAAAATCAGGATGTCATACGCTAAACTGTAATTTTTTAGCAAGGATATTCCGCGGTTAAATTGCTCACCTAAAATAAACTCTGGATCAGGCTCTCCCTGAATAACATGACGAACTGCTTTTAGCCACGTGTTTTGACTATATCGATCCAGTATTTCCCGAATATTTTCATTGGCAAGCGGGACCCACCCGACAACTCCTTTGATAAATTCATTTTCTGATGCCAGTTTCAGAAGCCAATCCGTTTCTTCTACTATTTGACGCGCCTGCACAGAAACCACTCCTCCAACCTCTGTCCCGGCAATCGTTTCCTGCAGATCACGGGGTAAAAAACTCCGCCGGATGGAAGCCATGTCGTCATCAATCCAGTCAAAATCAACCGGATTGTAATTCCAAAAATGATGGTGCGTATCGATAATCATAGGCTTACGGTTTTATAAATACGGATATTCAGAATCGATAATCCCATTCTTTTTCAACTCATCCCAAAATGCGGTTGGCAACTCATTGGCAATAACCCACTGGTTATGCGCCATTCTTTTAGGTTTGCTTGGGTTTAAAGCCACAGCATTCACCTGAGGGGCAGAAAGCGCAAACTTCAGACAGGCATGGCCCGGCTCAACTTTGTATTTTTCACAAACGGAAAAAAATTTTTCCCTCCATTCAAAAAGATGTTTGTCATCCGGGTGATCCGGGTCAGTTTTCCGGTAATCGAAATACTCGCCGCCCGTGATAAAACCGGCATTAAAAATGGCCGAATTGATAATGCCTACTCCATCCTGATTTAATTGGTCCATAAATTCCAGAATGGTTTTCGGATGATGATAAAGCGTGAATTTATTGGCAAACATGACCCAGTCAAATTTAACGTGCTGATACAACTCTTTGATCACCAGCCAATCTTTCGAGCCGATGCCCACACCTTTTACTTCGCCCTTTTCTTTTAACTCAAACAATGCCTGGTAAGCGCCGAGAATATCATTCATTCGCGAAACCCGTTCTTCCTGGTTCAATGAAGCAGCTAAATATTCGTCCGGATCGTGCACTGAAACTAAATCAGGCTTGAATTTTCCACCAAGCAACTCACAGCCTTGTTCCCAACACTCCAGAATCCCGTCATAACTGATTTTCTGAACGGCATCATATTTTAAGTTTGCCCAGGCTCCGGGTTCAAAAGTTGGCTCCTTAGTCACAAGCGGCACCCGGAACCATCCAAGTTTATTGCTGATGGTAATTTGCCCGGGCTCAATCCCCAGTTTTTCCAACCCCCGTCCGATCACCTCCAGGGCAAGACCGGCTCCATATTTTCCTGCACTGTCAATCAGTACATGCCCGTCGCTTACCTTAAACCATTCAGCCATCAAGGCCAGTTTTTCATTCTCTGAAAGTTCGCGGTACAAATTGCCAAGGAAGCTGGTCCCGTAAATTACTGGGGGACAGGAAATGCCCGTTTTGCCGAGGAAGCGGCTCCTTTTCCTGCTAACGCTCTTTTTGTTGCCCTTCGTTTGCATCGAACACCTCCTTTTGATCCAATTCGTAAATACGTTCCATTAACTGCCACTTCTCCTTTGCATTCGCGTCTTTGGTGGTTACCTGGAAACGCGACACAAATGACTCCCATTCGCTTTGCCGCGGTTTGGCTGCAAGCTCCTTCATAGCCTGGTCATGATCAAAGTCCGCCACCGTATCCATGATCATAAATAATCGATTCCCATGAATATAGATCTCCATATCCAGAATGCCTATTTCTTTCATTCCCCGGGTAATTTCAGGCCATGCAGCACCTGGGGCATGCACTTTTTTATATGCTTCGATTAGCGCTGGATCGTTCTCAAGCAGAAGCGCTTTACAATATCTTTTAAATCTCATTCTTACGAAGTGTTTAATGTGAAACAAACGTGAGACTTGTCAATTCCTAACGTTTGCCTGAAAGGCATGAGCCAAAGAGTATTATTTTTAAAACAAATAGGGCCTAATTAATACCTTTTCGCGGTGCATTGCAAAAAGCTTCAAATGTTTCATCAGGAGTACCGGAAGGGATTTCACATCCGGCACTTAACATATACCGGGAACCTTCAGTGAGTTTCAGGCATTCGATTGCCTTTTTTTCACAACTTTCGGGCGAAGCCATTAATATGTCTGATACAGGATCAAGGTTTCCTTTGTAGCACAATTGGTTCTTCTCATATACCTGCCGGGCTTCGGATAAATTGACCAAATGGTCGACGTTAAACAGGTCGGCTCCGGATTTTACCATACTTTCCATCAAGTGAGAGGTGTTACCGCAGATGTGCAACTTTACCAATCCCCCTTTCTCATGAATAGCAGAGCATACCCTTTGTTCATAAGGCAATGCGAATTCATCAAACAATTCTTTTGAAATCAGGGATGCTGCGGCATCGCCGGCTCCGATCATGGGAGCGCCGGCTTCCAGTTGTCTTAAGCTAAACTGAATGACGATTTCTGTCAGAAATGACAAGATTTGGTGGGCCAGGAGCGGATTTTCAAAAAGTATCATCATAAATTCTGAAACCCCGCAAACGGAGCAGGCCTCGGCAAACGGCATATCTACCCACCCAAACACCATGCATTCGTCACCTGCTGCCTCGACCATTTCACGGACTCCCTTCACCCGGTCATTCATTCGTGATTTGGGATGGTCGAAATCGGGCATCTTCAAACCTTTGAAATCTGTTTCATTTTTTACCAGTGGCGAAGCCGCATAAGGTGGGGCGTTATCCGGATAAGCCATATCGGCTCCCAGGTCGGCTGTTATCCTGAAAGCATCGGAGCAGGCTGTGATAGCATCAATATTAAATTTTTGCCTGATATTCAGTTGTGCTTCAGCCATGGCTTTACCATCAGTGGCAAATGTCTTATAGCTGATTCCCAGCCTTTTCTGGGCAAAAAACATCAGGAGGGGAAATACAGGGACTCTGTCAACAGGGTTGCCATGCAGCATGGCTAAAAATCGTTCTTTACTATTCATGGTGAACCGGTTAAATTAGAATTAATCAATCTTAGTTTGTAAAATTTGGAATAAAGTGCCAAGGTCCAAAGGACGATTTTATTCTTTTAAAGCGTTGAACAATATCTCTATATTTGCAGGCGGAATATCCGGAAGAATAGCCTCATGGCTGGGAGAGAAAACAAGACCTGTGGGGAACAAATTTCTCAGTTCATACACTTTAGCCTTTATTTCAGCAGGAGATCCTTTAACTAAGAGATGCTGCACATCTACTCCGCCGACAAACGAAACTTTGTTCCCGAAATTTTCTTTTAGTGTTCTTGCATCCATGTTTGCCGCTGTTGCCTGGATGGGATGGATTGCATCAACCCCGATATCAATAAGATCAGGAATAATTTCAAATATTGATCCGCATGAATGATGGATTACTTTAAGTCCGTAGCTGTGTGCCTGCTCCACGAACTGCCTGGCTCCTGGAATGACAAATTCTCTTATAGCCTCAGGCGATGCTATCGGGCCGGTTTGCGCGCCGAAGTCATTTCCTATAAGCACTGCATCGAGATATCCTTTTGTTGCTTCGAAAAAAATCTCATTTGCTTTAAGGTAAAAATCAACAATCCTTTTCGTTACCGCTTTGAACATTTCAGGAGCCATCAGCATCTGAATAAGTGCATTCTCCATACCAAAAGCAGCAAGTACGTCCTGAAAATGAGCCGACCAGATTATTCCGGTGATAGCCATGTTTTTCGGAGCATTTTTACAGATTATTTTGCATTCATCCCTGCTTATGTATTTTGAAGGGTCGGGCCAGTCGAATTTATCGACCATTGACAAATCGTTGATATTTTCAAAAAAACCCGGAGAATTCAATGTTCTGTGATCTGGGTTATAATCTCCCTTTTTCGCAAACGGGAAAGCGGTATAAATGGCTTCAGAGGTCGGAGAGTGGTACGGCATCTCCACGGGGAAAATATCATCGTCCAAAATAGCTTTTAGATGATTCATTCCCGTGACTCTGAAATGTTGGAAAAGGGCCGGTATTGAATCAGGATGTGGAAGTCCCAGCCATGATGAGGGCCTGTCCACAGGCTTTCTTTCAATTGTGGCAAAAAATCGCTCTTTATGTGTCATAATCATTGAATTTTAATTATTTACTTTGATATGATTAATTCATAAGACTGTTTGCATATCCGAGGATTATCCATGATACAATGAGAATGACATTCCCTGTGATCAATATTTTTTTTGGTCCCGATATGCCCCTCCATTCACCTGATATCAACCCCCATATGGTGCTTACGATTAAAGAAAGTGCGAGAAACATGGTCCACCCGGCTGCAGGGCCAAGACTGCCCATGAGGGCTGCCCCCTGTCCGTAGATACCAAGGGCGGCAAACCAGAGGATTGATGTGATAACAGCAGATAAATAGCCTCTTTCGGCACCCCTTTGAGTTAAAGTACCGTATGACTTGTTCTTATACAAAAGATACGTAGCGTATCCGCCATTTACAAGAAATCCTCCCCAGAGGACTACCACCCAGGCGACAAGGCTGGCATTCTGAATTTTATTACCCATATCTGCTGCTGCTTTTACCAGGGGTTGGGCATAAATGAATCCAACATTCAGTAAAGCCGCGGCAATCCCGTTGGCAATGGAGAAAAACACTCCGAACCAAAAGTATTTCCCGGTTTTGATATCAGATGAAACATTTTTCTTTCCTTTCATCTGCCTGTCGCGCATAATTCCGGCCAGGGTTATTACAATTATCCCGGAAAGCATAATAATAATACCTGCCATGATAAAGGGAAATGCCGGAAGTTTGGTCACATTCTCAATTCTGAGTAGCGGGACAACTGCTCCCATAATGGCTGCCAATCCCATTGTAATTCCATAGGTCAGCGAAATGCCTATATAAGTTATTGCCAGCCCGAACAGGATGGAGCCGATACCCCATAAAGCCCCGAAAAGCATCGACCCTGCAATAATATTAGTACCGGTACCCCCGATTGCCTTCATAGTTCCTGTTACTGCGATTGAAGACCACAAAAGCGGAATGATAAGCATCCCTGTTACGGAAAATAAAACCCAGAATGCTTCCCATGAAAAGGGGGAGAATTTTTTCATACCCAAACCATACGTACCTTGGAATATCCCGGCAATAAAAATCAGGATAAGTGATAAAAAGAAGTTATTCATGTCTTTATTTTTTGAAACTTATTTGTTTGAATCATAGTAAAACCATTCAATTATTCTTATTGTCAATCCACCTATAATATCATTTCGCCAACATAAATATCCTGAAAATTGGGATTGCCTTCCAGGTTGATGTGCGTGGTTTTTCCCAGAATTTCTGTTCTGAGTTGCGAACCGGAAAACAGAAACATCTTAGCCCCGATCAGTGCCGTATTTCCCATTTTGTGAATTTTTTCCCCTTCGCTTCTTATCATTCCGGTAGCCACCACGTTTTCGATGCTGATGTAATTACCGAACCCGCCGGCAATGTAAATGGTCTGTATGTCGGCAACCCGTATTGAAAGATAGTTTGCAAGAATGGTCAGTCCTACTGCGATGGCAGCTTTGGCCAGTTGAAATTCGTTAATATCCTTTTGAGTCAGGTTTACTTTTCCAGCGATGGAAATTTGCCCCTCACCCGAATTAATTTCGCCGAACATACCTACCCGTTCCAGCTTCCGTAGGATGGCCACAGCATCGATCAGCGCGCTCCCGCAAATTCCTTTGGGAGAGGCATTCCCGATCACACTGGGCACAATATTCCCGTCAACCAGATTTAATGATGAAATTGCCCCGGTAACGGCGCGCATTCCTACCGAAATATTGGCCCCTTCAAATGCCGGGCCGGCCGCCGTCGAAGCACACACAATCCGGTTTTTGTTACCAACCACAATTTCTCCGTTGGTTCCCAGATCAATTAAAGCGGTATAATCTTCTTTTTGGTGAAGCCCGGTTGCAGCAATACCTGCCAGTATGTCGCTGCCAACAAAACTTCCAATCGAAGGATAAAAATGCACCTTTTCGATCACCTGAAAGTTCCATCCTAATTCTTGAGGTTCAAAGGTTTTTATTCCCAGGTTGTTGGTTTGGAACGGGTATGCTGACAGCGGGGTTACATCGCAATCGCTGAAAATAAGTTGCATGGCGGTATTGCCAACCAGGACTACTTTCCGGATGTCAACCGGGTGTTTTTTCAGCATCAGATTAATCATTGCCCCGATCGATGAGCGAATCATCCGGGTCATTTCGGTTGCCTGCCCGTCCAGGCAAGCCTGAATCCTGGAAATCAGGTCAGCCCCGAATTTAACCTGCGGGTTCAGCATGGTTTCAACGGCCAGCACTTTTGCCGACGACAAGTCGATCAATTGGGCTACCACCGTGGTTGTCCCCAGGTCGACCGCAATTCCGAAGCCTTTTTGCGGGTGAAAGTCAAATTCGCTCTCGTCGGCCAGGATCAGGTGGTTGAATTGTTCGATTTCGAGGGTAATATCGCCGGTACAACGGCTAAAACACGCCAGCCTCCATTCTGGAGAAAGGCCAAGCTGTTCGATCTTCTGCCGGTGGGCATCGGTGATTTTTATTTCGCCGTCCAAAAGCCTGACCTTACATTTTCCGCAGGTCCCTTTTCCCCCGCAGGGAAACTCCACGCCATATTCATGCAACACATCAATTAACGGCGTTTGATCGTTGACTTCCAGTACTTTTCCCAGTGGCAATAAATGGATAATATGTTTTTTCATATCGTATGGGTTGCGGCATTAAATTCATTCAATGCTTCAAAAAAGGCATAAATATTTTTAGGAGGGACACCCGGTGGCAAATCGCACCCTGAAGATAAGATGAAATTTGGATAATCCCTGGTAACTTCCAGAAGTTCAGCCGTTTTGTGCCTTACATATTCGGGCATACCTCTCTGTAATATATCAACCGGATCCAGATTGCCCATCACCAGGATATGGCTGGGAACCTGTTTTAGAACCGTTTTCATATCAGCGGCATTACCAAAATGAAGAGCTGCTGCACCGGTCGATACCATAGACCGGGAAAGTTGTCCATTATGACCGCAATTGTGTAAGACTATCAGAAAATTATCATCCTGTAATTCGTCAACTATTCCTTTAATATAAGCGGATGAGTAAATGTTGCACTCTTCCTCTCCCAGCAAACCCGCGGCTGGTTCTGCCACGATAATACCGTCGGCCCCTATTGATTTATAGGCCCGGATATAATCCCTGATAAAATGCGTGCATTTCTTCAACGTTGCGTGTACCATATCCGGGTCTGTAAAAATTGCTGTCATTATCTCTGTCATATCCAACAACCTGCCTGCCAGGGAAAATGGGCCGATACATCCGGGGAATACAGGAACATCGGTGATGTCTTTCATCGTCAATTCCGCTGCTTTAAGATATTCCCGTACCCTTTTTGAAGAAGAAATCTCTGGAACAGCTATTCCATTCATTTCTTGAATACTGTTGACCAATCTTTCTTTGACTGTCGGAATTTCATCCTTTTCAAACCTGATACTGCACCCGAAGGCTTCTGCTTCCACAGTCAGGTCCATAATCATGGTCACTGCGGCAGAATTATAATTCTGGTGCAACGACCTAATCGCCCGGGCATGTTCACTGCCATTAGTGACTGCTTCAAATACCGTCGCCCCGGTAAATTCAATACCCGGGTTTGTCATTATTGGAATAGCAACCCTTTCCGGCAAACCAAGAATGTTTTTACACCACTGTCCAACTGATATTTGCATCCTTTCTTGTTTTTATAGTTAAGCAGACTTAGATTGATTCAAATGCTCAACGAGCCCTTGCGGATCAGGGAAACAGGCATTCGCTCCTATTTTCAAAATTTCCTTGCTGATTCTATAAGGGCGAAGATGTTTTCTTCGGGCGTAGTCGGTGGAATAGCACATCCCGCATTTAGAATGAAACGGTTTGTTTTGCTGAATACCTCCAGCAGTTCGTTTGTCTTTCGCCTTACCAGTTCCGGCGATCCCAGTGCGATGACGCCGCTGGGGTCGATGTTCCCGATAAAAGTTGCATGATCGTGCAAGATACTGAAAGCTTTATGGCTATCGGTTTTGTAGTCGATCTCAAAAGCATCCGCGCCGGTTTTCAGCATCAGTTCCAGTATCAGGTCGGTGTTGCCGCAAATGTGCAACGCGTAAGGTAATCCCTGTTTATGGGCTTCGTCAACGACCTTTTTTTCATAAGGCAAAGCAAATTCTTCATATTGTTCGGGCGAAATCATGGCAGGCCCGGCCACGCTGTCGCCGTTCGATACCATGTGCGCGTCCGCCTGCGCCATCAACCGGATAAACTGGCAGGTGGCATCTGTGCAGTAATCCAGCAGTTCGGCCAGTCGCGCCGGTTCGGCCATGTACAAATCCAGCATCAGTGCATCGGTTCCCCGTACCATGCTGGCCAGCGAAAACGGCGACTGGTCGCAGTTGCCCCTGACCAGTATTTCGTTTCCAAAATGCCCTCTCAGCAAACGCACCGCTTCGAGCCAGTTTTGAACGTACCTGTAATTTTCGACCTTTGGAGGCTTTAGCTTCTTTACATCTTCCAATGAACCCAACATCCCGCGAAGCGGCCTGGCAGGCTCATCTTCCGGGAAATCGACAGATACCCCCAGGCTGCCGGCCAGGGTAACGGTATCCACGTCAACCAGGATGCCGTCGTACCCATATTTCTCTATTGCATGGATAAAGGCCTTCGCTATTATTTTGGGATTTTCCCTGAATTCTTGCATCGACACGTTGATCTCCCTGGCTGCCAGCATGAAATTGTGCAGCATAACCGGGACCCGGTCGTGCGGTTCGCCTTTCAAGGCCGCCATTGTTCTTTCATATCCGTTCATGTTGTTTATTTTTATTCGTTTTCCAATAGATTCGTTTTCCATGTTTCTTCCATTTGTTCCAGGGTTTTTCCTTTGGTTTCAGGTACCATCTTCCATACGAAAATGAAGGATAGCAGGGCCATGCTCCCGAATATCCAGAACGACAGGGAATGATTGAACTTTTCCACCAGCCAGGCGTTCCGGTCAAGCAAGGGGAAAGTGGACGAAGCCACGTAATTCATGATCCACTGCACGGCCACGGCTACTGCCATTGCCTTGCCGCGAATGGCATTCGGGAAAATTTCCGACAGTAACACCCAGGTAACGGGGCCCCATGAAAAGGCAAAAGCTGCTACGAACCCCAAAACAGCTATCAGCGATACAATTCCCATGTGGTTGGTAAAAAAGGCAAAACCCAGGATAAACATGAAAACGGTCATCAAAGCTGAGCCGGCCAACAGCAGAGGTTTACGGCCAGCCCTGTCAACGGTGTAAATGGCGATAATGGTAAACAGCACGTTCACCGCCCCTACAAGGATGGCCCGGAACATCGACGAATCGGCATTGCTTCCCATGTTGCGGATAATTTCAGGGGCGTAATACATCATTACCTGGATGCCGGTAAGTTGCTGAAAGACCGATAGAAGTATCCCGATAATCAGCACTTTCTTTCCGAACGAAAGCAGTTTACCGGAATGGTGGTGTTCCAGCGACGATTTAATTTCGTCGAACTCCTTTTTTGCACCTTCCTGTCCGTTTAAACGGGAAAGGATGTCAAGCGCCTTTTCCTTTTTTCCTGAAAGCGCCAGCCACCGGGGGCTTTCGGGAACAAACCAGAGCAATACAAAAAACAGGAACGCGGGGAAGGCCATCGAGGCAAACATCCACCGCCAGCCTGTAACTGTATCCCAGGCTTCATCGCCCGCGAGGGCGATGCGGTAATTCACGATATACACGATCAGTATGCCCAGCGTGACAGCCAACTGGTTCCACGACACTAGTCTGCCTCTAATGCCGGCCGGTGAAACCTCCGCGATATACATCGGCGAGAGTACCGACGCAAGCCCGATACCGGTTCCTCCCATCATCCGGAAAATGATGAACGAAAACATCACCGCTTTACCCCCCGAGGGGATGATTCCCATTTCCGGGATGGCCGAACCGAGGCTTGAAACCAGAAACAACAAGGCTGCCATCAACAACGAACGCTTCCGCCCGAACTTCCGGCTGAAATATCCGCCTAATGTGCTTCCTATCACGCAGCCGATCAGCGCGCAGGCTACAATAAATCCCAGCAGGGCATTGGCCGCTTTCTCCGGAAGCCCCATCGGGACGATGAAATATCGATTCAACGATTCAACCGCTCCCGAGATCACGGCTGTATCGTATCCAAACAGGAACCCGCCCAAAACGGCAACAAAAGCAATGCTATATATTTTTTTCATTTGATTGCATCAGTGATTTATAAAGTATTAGCGCAATAGTCAGGCTTTTAGTAATTCTGCTTCTTTTTTTTAGATTACTTTTCACCCTTATTCCTTACCTTATTTTCCCCGGTATGATCAAATCCACGTTCCCTCTCATAATTAATCATTTGCTTTGGCCTCATGTTTATTATCATTGCCCTGCGATGTGAACCGGTGGTATTTCCGCGGCTGTAATGAACGGTTGCCCCATGGTGTATCACTACCGATCCTGGTTCAAGTTCAACATACACTCCTTCCGATTCGTTCCCATCACAAATCAGGGCCCCGTTTTTAGCAGTTGAAGTATGTTCTCTCATCGGCTGAAGATGGGAACCAGGCACATACCACATGCACCCGTTATCAATAGTTGCATGATCTAAAGGCATCCAGGCACTTAATGCTCTTTTGTCGGGCATATCGATCCAATAGGCGCAATCCTGGTGCCATGGCGTCGGGGAATTACTGTACGGAGGTTTATTGATCAGCATATCAAAGTCAATCTCAAGATCATTTCCCATGAGTTGATGACCAATCGCCGTAACCTTCTGATAATATTCTGAATCGCGGAGAATCGGCAAATATTTTGAGGGAATCATAATCTGCGTGATACTCTCTTTCGCCGCTTTATCATCCGACCCTTTTAAATCTCTCCTGCTATTTCCGACATCAATTTTCCCGGAAATAAAATCGTCGTAAATTCCCTGATACCCGACAACCATTTCATTGGATATTAAGCCCCGGACGACTAAATACCCGTTTTCACGAAAAAAGTTAATGTCTTCCTGTAATATAGCTTTTTTTGTCATATCGATTGTTTTAAAATTATTTTTTAGAATTTTTTTTATACAATATCGGAGCTGTTCCAACTGGCTACAATTTTTACAGTTTCGGCTGGATCAGACCAACCCCAGATGGCAACTTCCGAATTTTGCTGGAGAACCATATTATCGGCAAACACCGAAGGAAGTACGATCTTCCCGTACGAAGGAAATACAGTTTTCCCGTATGAACCTGTAATGAAAAGGAAAAAAGCGAGAATGATTAAAATTGTATGTTTCATTTTTATTTTCTTGTCTTAGGTGAGTTCAAAACAAACGATTTCGCTTATTAAAATCCGGGGTATAGTCACCTCGATCCCATTGCCAACCTGTCGTTGTTTAAGTTTTTCTCCTGACACAGCGGCTAAAACGGAGACATTTCGCATCGGAATGTTGAGCTTCACCCGGATATCGGTCAACGCAACAGGGTCATCATGCACCACCGGATGAGGAGGCGTTTTTCGGGTTGGCGACCAGTTGACCAAATGTACCATGTAACGTTCCGGACGGCGCAACTCCTGATCGGCAGGCTGGTATGTAACCGTAATTTCAGTATTGAGCGGAGCATTTGTTTCAACCAGTCTTGCCGGGTAAACCTCATTAACCAACTTTTGAAATGCAGTCCGGTAAATCCAGTATCCCGCATTGTAATAACTTTCGCCCACAGGAAATGCGGCAAAGCCTACTTTGCCACTCACTGCCAGCGCCGAGTATTCGGTCGTGTGGTCAAACGGAGATTGCGCGTGACTCGTATAATGTTCAGCGCTCCTTTGGAAAAGCGGTTCTCCAAGCGTAGCCGATGATTTAGCCGGATGCCGGACTTTCCACTGCGAAGCCCCGTCATACAATGCATAAGCATAACCAGGCATGTCGTTGACGAAATTGTTGCTGGTTACAAAATAGGCTGGTTTGTATGGCGATTGCCCGTAATACTGCATCCCGTAACGTTCGAGCCACGATTGTTTGATTTCAGATTGAAGCCCTCCATTGTGGCAGGCAATGACCGAACCGCCTTTCTCAATATAGCGATTCAGCCTTTCAACAGTACCCTGATCGGGCATGAATTCATCGGGAATTACCACCAGGTTGTAACGTTCCCAATCCTGGCCAGGCCCAACCAAATCGAACTGAAGCTTCAACTCAATCATCAGCTTGACAACGCCCATAACGAAGGTGTCTCTCACAGTTGACAGGGGCACATCCGGGATCAGAAGCGCCGCTTCGGTAACCGGCGCCGCCTGATCAAGCCACGGTTCCAGTTTTTTTATCCGTCCGAATGATTTTCCCAGGACATAATACACTGCCGCATCCAATTGTCCATCGGGAGGCATTTGGTCGCCTACATCGCAACGGGCCGCATTGGCAACCAGACTGGCCAGTTCAACGTCAAGCTGCTGGGGAAGTTTCAGGCCGCCAAAATCGGCCCAGGATAATGCAAAACGGCCCGTCACTCCATAAACAGGCAATCCAAAATTACGCTGGTACCTGATCTGGAGCGGGGCATACCAATAGCCCCACATCGGAGTAGTTGGCAAAGCTTCAACATCGATATTATCGAGAAAACCAGCTCGTTCACTCAGCTCACCCACTCCTCCATCATTAAAATCGACCTGGCATGAAGGTTTTATCTCGTGTACCAACTCCTTCATCCGGCGATGAAAATCAAGAAAATTTTTGTTCATATTTTCTCGTTGTGCTTCCTTATCGTATGGGTCTTTTCCCGAAGCTATGATTTGGCGCATACATGAATCGCAATAACATTCAGGTGCAATAGGTGAGGCCATATCCAGCCATGCGCCGTCAAGATCATAATGGGAAACAAATTCCCGAATGTGTTTCTCCACCAAGTCAACAAAATCTTTGTTTCCCAGGCACAAAGCCGTCCATCCCGGAATTTCACCCGGCTTAGGCCGGTAATCAGAGCCGTCGCGTTTGCGCATATTCCATTCCGGATGCGTGTCGGCCAGGTAATTGTCCCAAGAAGCGCAATAATAACCATATACAGCAATATTACGTTCGCGACAGGCTTTGACCTGTTCTCCGAGCAAATCGAACGACAGACCGGGGTGAACCGGGCCATATTTACTGGGGTAATAAAAATAACCGTACATATCTTTGGCAAAAACAACTATACTGTCAAGATTCCCGGTAACTAATTGATCACCCCATTCATTGGCATTGAATTTGTTCCCGATTTTGGGAATATACTTTGAATTGTGAAAATCAAGGTGCACTTTACGCCACGGCTTTTTCTTATGGCTGAAAAAACGGGGGTCGATCCATAATTCAGGCGCTTCACCTGTATAATCAGAACTGATCCCGGTTGACGAAAACGCTTGTAACGGAATAACCTGGGAAGCTATTACTCCTGTTCCTAATGTAGTTAAAAAATGCCGGCGATTTAAAGTTGATTTCATCTTTTATGTATTTTTAATGTGCATTACTAATTTTTACAACAAACCCTCCGCCTTCAACCATATTCAATTTCAGCTTTGAGCATTTAGTTATTTTCTTGTCTTCAAACTCATAGTCTGTTCCTATACGGTCGGCGTTGGGGCCGTCTCTCAATATCCGGGCATCGAAACTACCCTCACCGAGAAATGAACAGTCAATTATGACTTCCCTTGCTGTTTCACCGTTTAACCCGGCCACGTACCAGTTCCCTCCGGTTTGCCGTGCTTCCACCAGGTACTCTCCAAACCGGGCTTCAAGCACTTTCGTATCGTCCCACACGGTGGGTATTTTGGATATAAAGCGGATCACCTCCGGTTCCCTTTCATACACAGAAGGGGCATCACATACCATTTTCAGGGGTTCGTTGTAAACTACGAACAAAGCCATTTCGTTGCACCGGGAACCATGTACCACCGGCAAGGTAAACCGCAGGTTGTGACCGGACTGCAGGTTACGCATGCCTCCCGGAGTAAAATCCATCGGCCCGAGCAATCCCCGCGTAAAGGGAAGGATCACTTTATGGGAAAGTGTAACCTTGTCGTCCGAAAGCTTGTTCCATTCATTGCCGGCAACCGCTTCAATGTTGATCACGTTCGGATAAGTCCTTGAAAGCCCCGTTGGCTTTGCCGCCCCGTGAAAGTCGACCAGCATTTTGCGGGCGGCTGCTGCTTTCGCAATTTCTTCATACATCCGTATTCCGGTCTGATCTTCCCTTCCAAAGAAATCAGCCTTCACCCCTGCAATTCCAAGCGAGGCAAAAAAATTCAGTGCGCCGTCAAGGTTACGATAAAGCGAGTGCCCCGGGCACCAAACCATTACTTTCACTCCTTTCGATTTGGCATAATCAGTGATCCGCTTAATGTCCACTTCTGGGTTAACGAGCGTAAGGTCGTATTTATCAGTCCATAGCCAGTCGATCAGGAGGTATTCCAAACCATATTTCGCGGCAAAGTCGATGTGATAAAGGTACGTTTGGGTATTTACGCCACCTCTGAAATTTTGGCCTTCCACCACGTAGTCATGCCACCATTCCCAGGCTGCCTTCCCGGGTTTGATCCAATCTGTTTCCTTTAACTCACAGGGTTTGGAAAGCTGGTAAACCAGGTCACAATCGGGAAAGGTTCGGTCGTCGTCACTGATGACCAGCAAACGCCACGGGTATTCGCGTGAGCCATTGGTAACAGCAATGTAGCCGGCCTGCTGGTCAGCAATCTGCGAATAGTTGCTGAACCCGCCGGTTTTGGTCGTTAAAGCATATTTCTCAAATGTTCCTTTCAAATTATTCTCGTAGTCATTGCCACGATCGAGAAACAAACTGGGATAATCATAAAGCCCGGCTTCGGTAATTAGTACCTTCACGTTGGCTGTGGGTTCAACAATTACCGGAAGGTATATTTTATCCATCACGTTATCAAAATGATGAGTATCCTGAACATCCAGGGGAACATGCTTGAAATTGGTTTCATAACTTTTGGAATCGAGCATCCATGCTGATACGCCAAATTTGAAATGAAACGCCACTTCTTCGGTTTTCACCGTCACCTGTTTATCTTTCAGACGGGTAACAAAACGGTACGCTATGCCGGTGTTATACGCCCGGAACTCCACAGAAAAATCCCCGTTAAAATTCAGGGTTAGCTGGTTGTAATAATCCCGGATTTTTTTCCGGCTACCCCAAACAGTTGCCAGAGAAGTGTCTGTCGTTCCTGTGTTCGAACTGACCAGTTCCGGATTCGCCCCAAGCACCCGGTCTCCGATCGTTAAGCTGATCGGGGAGGCTTCCAAAACCCTTTCGTTTTTGAAGAGAACAGTGTAATAAATTTTCTCCCTGAGGATAATCTCTGCGGTAATATTCCCATCAGGTGATGTTAATTTCACGTCCGACGCATGAGTTACAATACTAATTACTGAAAACAGCATTAAAAGAATAAGCTCATTTATTTTCATATTATTTTATATTATTACCCTCAATTACAAGATGGTCCACATTTTTTGTATAGATGGGCTTTTTATTGTTAATACCATATTTTTCTCCATGTGCTCTGACGATGGCCTTACTGATGGTAATTTGATTCCCGGTAATCTGCACGCTGTCTGCAGATGTGACGATTATTGCCGGTATTGTGCTGTTTTCGATATTATTATTTTTAATTATAATATTTTTAAATCCTCCTGACGGTGCAATCTGGTTTTTACCATTGGTAAAAATTACCGAAAGGGGAGCGGCCTGCTCAATACCATAATTGGAATTAGCGAACATGCAATCCTTTATGGTATTATTCTCGATTATCAGGTTTCTTGCAAGTCCTGCTTCCATAAACCAGAATTCCGGGGCGATGCTGATCCCGCACAGTTCACATCCGGTGATTTCGTTGTCTGAAATAATACCATCAGAAGATTTTATAAGCAAACCACGTGCTCGGGTGTTTCCAATTTTATTATTCTTTACAACAAATCCCGAACCGCTCATATCGAGCGAATAAACAACATCACCGGTAGCAACAGTTAGTTTGCGATCGAGTGTTAAGCGGGTTATGAAAGGTGTTTCGCTTCCATATATAGACGATTTTTCATACATTTTTGAAAGCTTTTCAGTTAGCCTCTTATGTTTTGCCTGCGGATAATCTGATATCTGTTCAATTTTAAGCACTTTGGCATCACCAATAACTCTTCCATCATAACTGACAAATCTCAGCATATTACCTGGTGCCATTTGTATTCCCGGAAAACGTGCTGCAAGGTCTATTATATCACCTTTGTTGTTTAGAACTTTATAAAAAGTGGTGTGTATTGCAATATCGTCGTCGCCATTGTCCATAAGAGTGCAATTAGTGATTTTTGGTCCTATTTTGGCGCTCCTGCTGTTAATGGCATCCCTGTTAATTGAGACGAGCCTTGGATAAGAGACCTTCGGATCATCCAGTTTTTTTATTACCTTGCAACGGTTATAGGAATTCTTCTCACACTCAAGTTCGTAAAATCCGACAAAATTGCCCGAATAAATGGTCACATCTTCAAACTGAATATTTTTTGACCGGGATGTGACGATTGTATGGGGTTTGGTGCCTTCATAATTAAGTCCGATAACTACCAAATCGCCTAAAGCTTCATTTGAATCCGGATTGTATTGCTTTTTTTCAAATCGGAATCTCCTTTCCCCAACTTTTTCAATTTTATCCCAAATCCCCGTGAAATAGGTATAAAGATTCTTCTTCAGCTGATTGGTATTCGGATCAAAAATTTGTACAAATCCAGGCAAAACACTCCCAAGTCTTCCTAACGGATAGCCACCCATTATTTCAACTTCCCACCACATGCGTTTGACAGAATCTATTGCAACTATTTTCCCTTGTGTGAAAGGTAGGGTGTCACAATCGATGCTGAAGCCGGATATCTTGACATTCTCGCAATTTGAAATCTGGATGGCTCGCGACGGACGCATAGTTATCACCTCTGATCCGTTTGCGTTAATCTCGATATCTTTAAGACTATCAAGGGTCAAAGGTTTAATATCTTCGGTAAACATATAATATGTTCCTTTTGGAATGTCGATTTTTTTCTGTCCCTCTTTAAGAGCCTTATAAACTATCTCTGCAAAGTCTTTCCTTTCATTTTTTTCATTCTTTTTGACACAGGCTCCAAATAGAAGCGACAGAATAAAAAATGAAACCAGTGCTTCTTTCAGTTTTTCCATTTTAATAAAATTATAAGTTAAATTCCCCGACCTCAGCAGGAAAATAAAAATTTAAATTATAAGCTGGGAATAAACAATTCAAGCTGATCTTGAATCACAGAATAATGCCCTTGTTTAGGTCTTGCTGGAATATCAACATACCACACCCCAGACACCTTGTCGCTATACGAATAAAAGGAACCTAAAAAGCTTACCTAACTCAATTTTGCGATATTACGTCTAGAACTTAAAAAGCATAATAATAAGGAAGGAACTGAAGCTATTTTATGGTAGTAACCATTGATAGCTTCAGTTTTTTTCCGATCGACTAAAAAATATATCAATAACCCGGATTTTCTACCAAATTTGGATTATTTCCAGTGCGCGCTGTTGTTATGGGAAAATAATAATTATAGTTGTAAAATACTGGATTCGAATTAGCCCCATCATAATTTTTAACCACCTGTAATTTATACTTTCCGGTAGTGAAATCCAGAATATAACGTAAGCCTGACCGGTTTACCGTAAGTTCACTGACTGCTGTGCGCCATCTCCGAAGGTCCCAGTAACGTTGCCCTTCAAAGGCAAGTTCAACTTTTCTCTCATGACGTATTTTCTCGCGATCAATCGAACCTAATAAGGCAATCCCGGCCCTTGCCCTTATTTGATTTACGGCATCTAAAGCGTCTCCGGTTTTTCCGAGTTCGAAAGCCGCTTCGGCATAATCGAGCATAATTTCGGCATAACGGAAGATTGGCCAGTCCGTTCCTGAGGTTGCCCGTTCTCCCATATTGCTGTGACTTTCTTCCAAAAGTTTCATAACCCCAAACCCGGTACCCGGGCCGGGACTAGAAGACTGAGATCCCTTTGCTAAAATACCGTTGTAAGAACCATCTGGCAAAATAGAACCATCTGGCAATAAAAGACCATTATAAAAATCAACCTTACCGCCCTGCCAGGGTGTATCCTGCATATAGATGGTCGCATAGAAACGTGGGTCTTTATTGCCCCAAAGTTCGTCCATGGTCCATAAACCTTGTTGAATAGCGCTTATATCCAGTTTCCCTGTGGAGCCGTCCACATGTTCATATTCCTCAGCCATTTCCAGGTAAGGCGCGTTCTGGTTCCCTGCCCCCCAGGCATGTGGCTTCGGACATTGGAAGAAATCCCATACCCAACCATTGCCACCCTGGGACGGTTGATTGTAATCATGTCTCTGCGCCCAAATGATTTCAGGGTTGTTTTTAACAAGAAAGACATTCTTAAAATTGGTAACCTTATCAGCATCCTGATTATAAAGCGCGTAGCTACCGCTATTCATAATCGCTTTAGCGGCATCGTAAGCTTGCTGGTAATATCCGTTCGCTTTGGAGGCATCAATGCCAAGGATACCGTTTAGCTGTACCGTCCCAAACTGGGCGATGCTCCCGGCATAAAGGGCAGCCCTGCATTTTAAGGCCAGTGCAGCATATTTGGATGGCCTCCCAAGTTCGGTGGCTGCCCGTTCAGGAAGATCGTTGACAATCGCATCCATCTCCGACAAAACAAAGTCATATATTACCTGTTCCTTATCCCTGGCGCGATACAATTCCTCATCAGAAGCATTAATATCCTGCACTTTGGTAATGAGCGGCACACCCCCGTAACGTTTCACCATGGAAAAATAATTGTAAGCCCTTAAAAACCGGGCTTCCGCTACTTTTGATTTCTTAAAGCCTTCATCGATTTGCGATTCAGGAAGCCGCTCTATAACCTCGTTCAGTTTCCGGATGGCCTGGTAGGAATACTCCCACCATTCCAAGACACCACCGCCAATTTGTATGCCGTTCATTTTTGCTTGCGATTGACCGTAAATCCAGTTACGGGTTGCCTCATCGGCTAGTTCATTCACAATAAACGGACCGTTCCAGTCCATGCTGGATGCCCAGTTGTCAAATGCCGATGCCGGTGTTTCGTTTTGTAAAATATACATATTGGTGTAAACATCTGTCAGATAAGCATCCAGCAATGCCTGGTCATTCCAGAGCATATTGTCGCCAATAATATCCAGTGGTTCCTTTTGTAAAATATCATTAACGCAGGATGTCAACGATATCAAACCAATCATAAAAATATAAATAAGTTTTTTCATGTTCAATATTTTTTAGTTGTTAACAACTTTTAAAGGGACACGTTAACCCCCAACGAGATTGTTTTTTGCTGAGGGTAATACGTACCGGATTCAAATGAGGGCGCTTCAGGGTCAAGGTTATATTTCTTCAGTTTGTCAAAAGTCAATAAATTAGTACCTGACAAATAAATCCTTACCTGTTTCATGTTGATTCGCTGCAAATATCGTTCTGGAATTGAGTACCCCAGCGAAAATACTTTTAAGCGCATATATCCGGCTTTTTTCAGATAAAAATCCGAATAATAAGAACTATTGGGGGAGCCGTATGAACCCAATCGTGGAATCGAGGCATTTCGATTATTGTTTTGTTCCGTCCAGCGGGATTTATATACATAAGTAGCAAAGTTGCTCGGGTTACTACTCTTCAGGTCGCCAGTATAGTATTTAATGTAAGTGTAGTATCCAAATGCACCTTGCAAAAGAGCAGAAAGGTCGAAATTCTTATACCTCAAATTGACACTAGCCCCGACCATCCAGTGGGGCATTGTTCCTTTCCCGATTTCAACCATATCTCTCCAATCCAGTTTTCCGTCATTGTTAACGTCCTTGTAACGGATATCTCCAGGTTTAAGCGTCGTGTTACCTAAATTGTCCTGATTAAAAGGCAACGCATCGATTTCTGCCTGAGAGGTAAACAGACCGTCCGATAAATATCCAAAATTAAGATCAGTCCATCTACCTGATCTCTGGTAGATTCGTACCTGGTCGGAATCTGTATAAGCGGGTTCTTCAAAATGACCCCATTTAGCCCTCGACCAGGAAATGTTTCCGCTGACATCCCAGGACAAATCGCGCTTGTTTCCGGCCGTCCCCAATTTCAACTCAAAACCTCTGTTATTCTGGCTGTTGATATTTTCGGGAGGTAAAGTCGCACCGAATGTCGAAGGCATCGAGAGAAGCCGGGTTGCCATAATTCCGTCGCGTTCACGGTAGAACACATCACCTTCCCCGTACAACTTCCGGTTAAAAAATGAGAAATCAAGACCAACATTGTACAGTTTCATTTTTTCCCATGTTAAATAAGGATTGGCTAAACCTTTTGACCCTAATCCTTTTTGGGAGCCTGAGCCGAGTAAGTAGGAAAAATAGTCGAATTGGTACCCTGCCAAATATTGAAAATTACCTATGTTGTCGTTACCAGCTTCCCCGAAAGCAGCCCTTAGCTTTAAATCTGAGAGGGAACTGAAACTTTTCATGAAATTTTCTTCTGAAACCCGCCATCCAAGCGATACGCTCGGGAAATAACCCCATCGGCTATCTTTGGGGAACTTGGCTGACGCGTCAGCTCGCAGGATTGTCTCAATCAAATATTTATTCTGGTAAGAATAATTTAGCCTTCCCACATAACTTGCCCGACCCATTTCACTGGCGCTTCCATTATTAGACATGCCATTGGTACTCCCTGCAAACAGTTGGTCAATTGCGGTAGTCAAGAAATTCTGCCGGTGGGCGCTAAACCAATCGCCCTTGTAATTTATAAATTCGTAAAGCGCGAGGGCCGTGATATGGTGGTCTTTACCAAGCGTGTTATCATAATGCAAAGATAACTGTCCGGTAAGCGTCAGATCTTTAGAATCGCTCATGTCAAGGAACGCCTGGCTTCCTACGGCTGCAGAAAAAGTATATATTTGACTTTCCGGATCATACGTGTAAAATTTAACAGGTTTGGAGAATGCTTTATTGGTTGAATAGTTTCTGTCATAGTTGACGAACGCTTTTGCCGAAAGACCTTTAATTGCTTTAACGGAATAATTTAAGGCGAGGGATCCCTTAAGGTTTTGCTTATCCGTGTCATTGTATCCATAGATTGACCTGTTGGTTGAAGCCAGACCTCCCGGCACAGAACCGGTAAAGGGCAATTTCGTGGGATCGGGAAAATGTGCCGGATAAATAGGGAGAGTTGACCAGAAATAAAGCCATGCGCTTTCCCCGCTTCCTTTATCATAGTTGGCATGCGGATAGTTAATGTCTTCAACAATACTTGATAAGGTCAGTTGTAAAGACAAATTATCCAAAATTTTTGCATCAATATTTGACTGAAAATTATAGCGGCGATAGTTTCCACCATCATTTTTAAACATGACCCCCTGATCCAAATAACCAACGAGCCCATAATATTTAATTTTGTCGCTTCCTCCTTGTACCGATAAATTATGCTGTTGCTGAGGGGCCCAGGGTCTGACTAGTTCATTATACCAATCGGTATTAGGGTACAACGGATCCCCGCCTTGATAATATTTCTGAATAGCTTCCTCAGTAAACGGAGCGTTTTCTGCCGGCTGGCCGGATTGCAACCAGGCTTCCCTGACCAATTCGGCATACTGACCGGCATTGCAAGGCTTTGGGACTGTTGTTATTCCTTGTAATGTATAGGACGAATTCAAGGTTATAGTCGGTTTTTGCACCGTACCCCGCTTTGTCGTCACCAATATTACGCCATTCCCTGCGCGCGAACCGTAAATTGAGGCCGAACCATCTTTTAAGATGGAAATAGATTCAATTTGGTTTGGATCAATTGAATTAAGACTGGATTCAACTCCATCAACAATTACCAATGCGTTACCAAAACCCCGGATACTTAATGACGCCGCATCATATCCCGGTTGCCCACTTGATTGTACAGAGATCAGACCAGGAAGGCGTCCAGCCAGAGCATTCGTCGGGCTGGCAACAGGGGCGACAGTCAAATCATTTGATTTAACGGTAGAAATTGCCCCTGTAACATTTCCTTTTCGTTGTGTACCGTAGCCAACAGCCACAACTTCTTCAAGTCCAACTGTTTCTTCCTGCATAACCACATTAATGCTGGTTTTCCCGGATGTGGGAATCTCCTGTGTTTTCATGCCCACAAAAGAAAATATTAGCGTTGCATCCCTTGCCACGTTGGTCAACGAATAATTACCGTTGGTATCTGTAATAATTCCTTGCGTAGTGCCTTTAATGAGTACGGTCACGCCTGGCAAAGGTGCGCCAGAAGAGTCGGTAACTTTTCCCGATACGCTTCGTTGTTGTTGCACTAATTGAGAAACAGATTGATTTCCTCCCTTTTTCTGGATTAAGATATACCGATCAAAAATTTCATATTCAAAGCCATTGTCTTTCAAAAGGTAGTTTAATATCTCTGAAATAGACGCCTGCTTTGTTTCAATTGTCAGATTTTTCAATTCTTCGATTTCGTCAGCCTTAAAAAAGAAGTTAAACTCTGTTTTTTCTTCAATTGCGCTTAGAATTGACTTGAGTGAAGCATTCTTCATATTCAGATCAAGATGGGTCGTTTGGGAGTATGTTTCTGTCGCATGAGCGGAAACTAACCCTACCAAAATAAAAATTACTATAAGCTTCATTGTCAATAAAAAATTTTGCCATTGCCATGACAGGCAACAGTCCTTGTTGTTTTTTTTCATAACTTTGTCATGTTTTAATTAAAGTTTTACTACAAGTGAAAGCAATTGGCGGTGAGAGTGGAGGGCACTTTCACCGTTCTTTAGTTAATCTTTTGGTTTCAGTAAATAAATCATAGGCAGCTAGTTTTTTTAGTTTTTAGATATTATTATTTCGTCTTTTTTGTTGTTATATGCTTTCAATTCACATTTCACGCCGTACATGCGTTCCAGGATTTTAAGGAATGGATTAAGCGATTTTCCCTTTGAAATAGTCCCGGAGACTTCAATATCGCCAACCTTATCTCCAACGAGTTGAATATTAACATTATACCACCTCTCCAGCATAATTACTAATTCAGAAAGCTTAGTTCTGTTAAGGTATATTTTCCCGTCAATCCAACTGCTGTAGAAATCGGTATTGACTTGCTGGATAGTTGTTTGGCCGCTATGTTTGTTGATGCGAAGTTGCTCTGACGGTTTCAGGGTTGCCAGGTAATTGCCATTGCTTTTTTCTACTGTCACCACACCTTCAATAAGAGTTACAGTCAAGTCAGGGTCGTCTTTATAAGCTGACACATCAAAAGTTGTCCCATACACCTTGATAATCCCTGTTTTCGTCTTGACCTCGAAAGGAACTTTATCGTTGTGCGTAACCTTAAACTGCGCTTCCCCGATTAGCGTTACTGACCTTTCTTTGTTATCAAACGTTGTAGGGTATTCGAATATGGTGCCGGAGTTGAGCCAAACCTGTGTTCCGTCTGACAAGGTTATTTTTCCCATCTGTCCTCTTTCCAATTCAATCCTGTTTTTTGTTTCCTGTGATTCCGGTGTGAATAATTTAGGTACCATCACTCCGACCAAAAGGGCAATCAGAAATATAGCGGCATATTTTGAAAAATTCATAAGAAAGTTCCTTACCTGCCGGAATTGGCTTATTTGACGATTTATGTGTTTCCAGTTTTTCTCTTTATCGATTTTTTGAATGAGAAAACTATTAGAGGACTTAATGCGAATGAGTTTTACCTGACGTAGTGCTTTTTGGGTTTCCTTGTAACCTTTTATCTTCTCAAATTCCTTTTCTTCATTTGCATCCAGTTCGTCATTGACCTTTTTGACGCACAAATCCCAAACCCTATTCTTGTCCATTCCGTTCATCTGTATTATCGTTTCTACTTTAAAGACGCTAATACATCAAAATCCAGTGACAGGAAAAAGATAAATAATTTCAATTTTTTTTGAAAAAGAACCATAAAAGGAGCTCGTTCCTGTTTAACCGTTCGCGTAGAAACCGGTAAGCGCGGCACATTTGTGTATTGACCGTATTAACAGATATTTCCAGTATTTCAGCAATTTCCTTATAAGTCTTGCCCCTAAAGACAGCCAGTTCCAAAATTTTTTTTTGTTGATTCGGTAGTTCCTCGATCAACCGGTAAACACGACGAATGGTTTCTTCCTTCTCAAGGTTATACTCGTCAACCGCGATATTCTCCAAACGTTCGACAACGGTATTGATATCAACTTTTCGACTTTCTGGAGACTGCAAATAAGTGTAAATGGCATTTCGAACAGAAACCAAGAGATAATATTTGAGAGAAGATTTAATCTGAATGGACTCCTTTCTCTCCCAAATCCTTATAAAACAATCACTAACAATATCTTGCGAAAGCTCTAAATTGTTAATTAATGAATTTGCATACTGGCATAAAGGTGAATAATAATCATCAAAAAGCAAACGAAATGCCTGTTTATCCCCTGATTTAATATTATCCCAGTTCCATTCCTCCATAAAAATATGATGATAAAATTCTCACAATATTAAAGATTAATTTGAGAAACTGTTTAAATTTTAGAAAATGATTGTATAATATATTGACTATCAGTTGATTGGTTAAGTAAATTGTCGTATCTTTAAGAGTACCAACTACTTACAGATACATGACTCATTATCCAACCAACCTTACTGATAGCCAATGGCTCTTTTTAGATGGCATTTTACGCAATAAACGCAAGAGGAAGCACTCCCTGCGTGAAATACTTAATGGCATCTTCTATCTGCTTAAAACAGGCTGCCAGTGGCGTATGCTGCCACATTGTTTTCCAAAATGGGAACTAGTTTACTACTACTTCTCGAAATGGAAGAACGATGGCACTATTGAACTTATTCATGAATTGCTTCGTGATAAAGTTCGCAAGAAAGCTGGGAGGCAAGTATCTCCAAGCTTAGCTTGCATTGATAGTCAATCCGTTAAAACCACCCGTATTGGAGGTGATTGCCGCGGGATTGATGGAGGCAAAAGGATCAAAGGACGTAAGCGTCATATTATCACAGATTCCATGGGGCTATTGCTTGCCGTGGTTGTTCATGCTGCAAATGTACATGACAGCAAGGGTGCCGCTGATGTAATTGCCTTATTGAGATATCGTTTCGACAGGCTTGTCAAGATTGTTGCCGATGGCGGTTATAGAGGTGAACTCGTAGAGAAGACCAAAACTGCTTATGGCTGGATTCTTGACATCGTACTGAGAAAAGACGATTCTCCAAAATTTGCCGTAATACCCAAAAGGTGGGTTATAGAAAGAACGTTTGCTTGGTTTGAAAGCTACAGAAGGCTCAGTAAAGATTTTGAATACAATACTAATACAAGTGAAGCTATGATCCAACTTGCAATGATAAAACTAATGCTTAACAGAATTCATAAATGAAATTTAAACAGTTTCTGAAAAGATTAAAATCATCTTAGGGGGTTTACCGCAGCCAACGAAATCAAAAGATGATTCGTGTTAAAGCTCTGTAAAGAAATGAGCGAAGAACAATTTTTTGACCAAATGCGCCAACTTCGCAAAATAAGGGAGATGGATATAAACAAGTAGTAGAATTACATTAGATGCAAGATTATAAAAGAAGGACATTTGATAGGTCCAATTATAGAAGTGATTCGCCAAATGGGTTATTTGGGTGGCAACGCTCAGGCATACCAGCACATCAATTTTCTTAAAGGCACTCCCGCAACATAGCTACGAACTACATGGAATCACAACGAAAAAGCATACCTTAACGTGAATTCGATCTAATTTTTAGGTTCAAGTGCGTTTCTATAATTGATATCAATGTTTTCCGCCCCAAATTAAAATGATACCAGGGTCTTCTATAGGTTTATTGCTCATATTTTTGCTGTACTAGTTTTCCCTGATGTTCACGATAACTCGGTTCCCGATTATGCAAACGTTTTCATAATCGGGAACCAAATAATTCGGCAGTTATCGAACACCTGAGTAACCCTCGATGCTTCATGGTTTTGCCATCAATCTTCACACGCCCCGCATGCAGGATAGCAGAGTCTTCTACAACAGGAGACATCATTTCCGGGCTTACTGCGTTATGTAATATATCCGGCATCCATGTACTGTGGTTCGAAATTTTTGGTTACAGACAAGGTAAATATTCCGTGTTCTCATCTTTTATAATCGCAGTTTGTTTCATCGCGGGCTACAGTCACTTTGATCATTTTTTCTGCTGGCGGCTAAGCGACAAGCCGCAGGCCCGATAAGATGACAAAGCCAAAAATACTATTCGAAGGTGATACATAGCTACCATGGTTTATTGATTTTGATCTTCATTTAAAACTTATTTGTGTTTTTGCAGATTCCAGCCCAACCCTGTTGACAGTTGTAAGCGATATTGAGTCCTTTGCGCTTATTCCAATCCCCAACAACTTTACCGACATAGGAGGTGGAACAACGGGAACAGCGTCATCGCAGTTGGTATCGTACGACTGAAAATTCCCGTACGGCGGGTATTGCATGAACAACTTCCCATTCCTGTAAAAATTAAAACACTGGATGCCTGATTCAATGTCGGCATCAGCAGTCCAGTTGATTGTTAAAGTGTCGCCTCTTTTTTCAAATTTTGCGTTTTTGGGAGAAGGGGGAGGTGTAACATCTTTTACTTTAGCTGTGGCGATATATTCACTGAACTTCGCGGCACAGGCCGAATCCGGCAGCCATGATTTGTTTTGCGGGTTTCCTTGGAACAGAGCCGCATTATAGATTTGTGGTTTGCAGTTGGTGGTAGTATCGCAAAGCCATGCTTTTGCCTGATCCATATCTTTCAGAACATTTGAACCATCTGTGGAAAGGCGCTGTTTCAGTACCGATTCAAAAAAAGGTATTACCATGTTCCTCAGATAGGTAAAATTGTGCGTCTGACCAGCATTGTAAGCCAAGCTTACCAGTCCGCCCATGCTACGTAACTTCGAAAACGTGTGCAGAGCTGTTTCCCAACAATTAATAATGTCCTTCGATCCAGCATGTCTTATCAACAGTGGAATCTTTGTGGCTGCTTCTGAATAGACGAACTGGGGATCGAAAGCCGGCGAGTAGGCTACGATAGCCATAATTCGTTCAGGAAATTTATCCAGCATAGACAGCACCCAATAGCCACCACCCGAGTGGCCCCACAGCAAGAAAGGGGCACTGGCAAGTTCCGGATGTTTGGAAATTTTTCCAATCGTTTCGAGCGCTGCGAAAAGAGACGGCCCTGAACCGTCCTCAACAGGATCCCGCCAGTCAAAACAATTCGAACCAGGTTTGGGATACAGGTCCGGGCCAACTACAGCCAATCCCCATTTTTTTGCAAAGGATTGATATTGCACATCGTAAGCAGTAGCAACTCCTCTGCCCTCTGCTGTGCATCCATGTTGATGGATAAAGGAACCCCGGATTTTCCCTATCCCTTCTGGTATAAAAATAGAATAACAAGCTCGATCAAAGTTGAAACTGCTGTCGCGGATAGTTACATTATAGATAGTCCCACCTGGAACCTTTACAATGGTTTGACCAAATACTGACGACAAAATAAATGTAGATATTATGACAGCTTTTATTTTCAATTTTATACAACACATAAGACTTATATTTTTCATATGCAATTTTTATTTAAAATCATTGTTGCCCGGTAAACCAGGATATTTCTAATAAATTCATAATAGTTTTTAGTTTAAATGGTCTGTAAATCTTTCATCGCGTAATTCTCATGACAAATCCGCCTCCATGTGCCATTTTAACTGCAAAATTTGAATCTTTATTAACTGGTACATTTTCAAAAAGATAATCCGTTCCGATACGATCAGAATTCGGACCGTCTTTTAAAATTTGGGCAGTATAATTTCCATCACCCAAAAAAGAGAAATCAATGGTAGCTTGCTGTGGTTGTTTTCCTGTCATACCAGCTACATACCAGGTATTGCCAGTCTTCCGCGCTTCAACGAGGTATTCTCCAAATTTCGCCTCCAACACTTTTGTTTCGTCCCAGGTGGTCGGAATTTTAGCGATGAACTTCGTAATTTCAGGTTCGTGTTCATAAACAGAAGGAGCATCACATAACATTTTCAGAGGTTCATTGTAAAGAACATACAGGGAGATTTCATTGCATCGTGTTCCATGAACGCAAGGTAAAGTCATGCGCTGGTTGTGTCCTGATTGCAAGTTACGCATTCCTCCAGGAGTGTAATCCATCGGCCCCTGTAACCCACGGGCAAATGGGAGTAATACTTTATGGGCCACTGTAGCCTTGTCTACATTGATTTTATTCCATTCATTTCCTGCCACAGCTTCCCAATTAATCACATTCGGGTAAGCCCTTGATAAACCTGTTGGTTTTGTACAACCATGGAAGTCAACAAGCATTTTCCTTTCAGCCGCGGCCCGTGCAATGTTCTCGTAAATTTGTATTCCGGTCTGGTCTTCCCGATAAAAAAAATCGGCCTTGATCCCTGCAACACCATACGAAGCGAACAAATCGAGTGCCTTATTCAGTTGTTCGTAAAGAGAATGTCCTGGCACCCATACAATCACCTTAACCCCTTTCGATGAACCATAATCAACAATTTTTTTTAGGTCAACCTCCGGATTTAATAAGGTAAGGTCGTCCTTATCGGTCAAGCCTGCGTCAATCAAGATATATTCCAGTCCATAATTGGCAGCGAAATCTATATGGTACAAGTAGGTTTGAGTATTTACCCCGCCCTTCAAATCCTGCCCTTCAACCGCATAGTCATGCCACCATTCCCACGCTACTTTACCTGGCTTAATCCAATCAGTTTTCGGTAACTTGCATGGTCTGGAAAGCTGATATACCAAATCACAATCAGCAAAAGTCCGGTCATCATCGCTAATCACCAATAAACGCCATGGATACTCTCGGGAGCCGTTCGTTTTAGCTATGTAATCTGCCTCCTTATCCGGATTCCGTAAATAGTTATTGTATCCTCCTCTCTTAGCAGTTAAAACATATTTTTCAAAGGAGCCTGAAAAATTGTTTTCAACATCATTTCCCCGATCAAGAAATAAACTCGGATAATCGAACAGATCAGCTTCGGTAATCGCAACTTTTACGTTTGGCGTTGCTTGCACGATAACAGGCAGGCAGATTTTATGCATTCTCCTTCCAATACCCCGCCTTTGTATCGAATCGGCATTAAGGGAGACAAACATATAGTTTGTCTCATAATTTGGTTCATCAAGAACCCAGGCTGATGCATCGGCATTGAAACGAAATTCCACTTGCTCATTTTTCACAATCACCTGTTTTTCTTTTAACCGGGTCACAAACCGGTAAGCGATTCCATTGTCGTAAGCCCTAAATTCCACCGAGTAATTTCCTGCAAAATTAATAGTCAACTGGTTATAATTATCATTTACTTCATGTCGGCTACCCCAAACAGGCCGAATGGTTGTGTCAACTGCATTCTCGGAAAAGTCCAGCATCTTTGGATCTTTTCCCAAAGTTGTGTTCTCCAGAGAAAGACTTAATGGTGAGGCGTTGAGAACCCTCTCATTTCTGAAGAAAACAGAATAATAGATTTTTTCTTTTAAAATAACCTCAACAGCTATGTTATTAGCAGGAGACACAAGCTTTATTTCTGAGGCGTAGGCTATTAAACCTGAGAAGAAAAATAATAAAACAAAAACTAACCTTTTCTTTTGCATTTTTTTCATTTTGATGTATTTAAATCATAATACTTCGTTAATTTTTAACCATTTATTTTGCTCCAATCCAATAGTTCTGCAACATTTTTTTTTTTTAATTTTTAGCAGTGTTTGGATTAGTAGTGAACCCGCAGATAATTTCCCCAATTATCAAGGTTCCAGTAAGTTTAATCTATCGTCTATCCTCCCTAAATTTTTCCTACTTGTTAAAGCAATTGACGGTGAAGGTAATGGGCACTTTCGCCGTTCTTCCATTTGATGTCTTTCTGTTCATTTGCTTTTAAGGTTTCTATTTAAAAGACGCTAAGGCATCCAAATTAAGTGACAGGGAGGGCAGATAATCTCAAAAAATAAATCTAAAGCATTTAAAAACTAATTTCCCTATGCCCTTGTTTTTAATAGGCTTACTATCTTTCGGATAGTGCACGCAGTAAGATATACTATTCCGTTCTATAAAGAAATTAATGAATTGCTGGCTTCCATTGGATTGGAGTACACGACTGCTGATCCGCTTTTTTATTGTTTGCGATTAAAGGAGAATGATGGTTCACTAAACAATTACAAACCACCGTTCAGAAAAGACTTTTATTTTATAACTTTGAGAGACAGAAACATGGGAGAATGTCCAAGATTTGTGAAAATCGGCATCCCCCGTTTTTAAATAATGAACTACTTATTTAAAATCAATTTTTGCGTCGACGTCCCTTCTTTTGTCGACATTTTGACAAAATAAATCCCATTTGAAAGACCAGATAAATTGAAGAATTGGTTCGGGTTCACATTATCTTTTTTCAACATTGCTTTCCCATCAATGTTGAAAATCTGGATATGATCTAGCCGCGAAGGAGAAATAATCGTTAGAGAACCAGTTGAGGGGTTTGGATAAATCTGGCATTTCAATTGATCAGCTTCTTCAATACCAGTAGTTATCGTGCTTTGTGGAACTGACAAATTATCGATATAAATATTACCACTTCCCCTGTTTGGAGTATTATCGTCTGCCAGGAAGAAGATTTTGGCTTTTTTCAGGGAACCGTTAAAAACACTGTCCCCATTTGCAACATAAGGGTTCAGGTGAAACCGGAAAGAACTTCTTGTGTAGCTTATGGGGTTATCTCCTTCCAACTTCTGTAATTTGATTGAACAGGTATGATCGTAAGCGCTTCCTGTCTTCATATTTATTTCTACATGAAACCAACTATCCACGGGAAATTGCATATTGGTACCTTCATCTGTTTTTATGGCACCGCCAAAAAAGGTTTCGCCTAACGCGCCATATAGTCCGAGGAAAACTAAATCCGGCCCTCTTCGCCCAACCGAATCCAGAACAACAATGTGAAACCATAAAGGACTCGGAACCTTAACATCAAAACTAAACGTAGCAATCCCATTGTCAGGTTCTTTGAGATTGATCGCGAAATAGGGATCGGCAGCTGCAGAGAGGGAATCGTCCGTCATAACCAAAGACTTGCTTCCTGACCATTTATCTTCAGAAGTCACTTCAACTGCCGTATTACCACTGGCACTTACATCGGTAATAAAACCAGGGACTGCGCCGTCATCATAGTTTTCAAAGCCTTCCTGGGCTTGAGTGGATTTGAGGCATATCAAACTTATACTACAAATCAATAAGACAAAAATGTAAACTTTTTTCATGATCAAAATTTTTAGGTTAATTAAAAAATATTAGTCTGTATTGAATTTTTCCGTGAAAATGGCAGAAAGGTATTTCCACTATTCCCGGGTATCTACTTCTTCTTTTTTTAAAAATCCATCGCCTTTATCTTCTCGATTTTCACTCCTCCAATTAGACGGCGAGCTTCAACCAGTGCGTTGGCCCTTATTTCATATTCTGAAGGGTAAAGTATTTTTGTATTTGGGTCTTCACAAAAATGAGTATCTGAATATGTTGGGACTGTAAAGTATTTTACTATATAATTCTGAATAAGAAGCACTCAGGTTGAATCCAAATGTTTGGGGATTCATCCGTAATTTATTCAAGAGTGATAAGAAAAATATGTTCTTTCGGATAAATAATGAGATTTTGAAATAGGAATGCATTATTGTGATGATCCTCATTTTAAAATCTTAAAAACCGAAATTCCACCGCCTGAAACCTTGTCTCTTTTAATTTCAAACTGAAACGCCTCCAATTCCTTTCCTTTAATTTTCCACTTCCTGTCATTCCAAAGGTCGTGTATGGTATAGGTTTTATCCGGGTTTATCCCCGTATGCTGCAATGGCATTTTTATTTTGCATTTCACGTCCTGATTGGTGTTGTTGCCTGCCACAATAATGATTTTTTTCGTGTTTTGCATAGCAAAAGGCACAGGTATTTTTATCGAACTTTCGTATTGCAGTTCAAACAGATCCGGCAAAGTATCATTCAGATAGGCATGAAAGATATCGGCCTCTTCTTTTCTAATTGAAATCATCCTTTTGACATCCTGTAACATATCCCGTTGCTCTTTCTGATTGAGCTGTTCCCAGTCGATGATCGCACCATAAAGCCAGGTGCCATCTCCCGGGGTTCCTTTGCCATAAAGGTCAGGGGTGAGTTTGGGATTGGGACTGAATTTTGCATCAAATTCCTCTCCGCTCATAAATAAAGGAATCGCCGGGGTAAAAAGGCAACTGTATCCAAACAAACAACGGCTTCCTTCCGCCACATAAGGATTTTGTTCTTTGGGAAAGTTCTCCCAGCCTTCATCGTGGTCGCTGAGATCAACGGAATAATAATGCAGATCGGGGACAAATGGCTCCAGGTACAGACGCATGCTTTCTCCGGTATTGATCGCGCTATACAGTTGACCGTCGCTACCAAAGGTCCATTTTACATCTAACCTATAACTTCTAGGGATGACATCTATGTTTGTAATATGCTTGGTTGTATCAATGTTTTCGACAAGCAATTCAATATTCCGATAATTCTTGTCTTGTTTGCTTTTTTCAATGTCCACCGGGATCTCGGGCTCCGCCAGTTTGGTAACACTCAGTTTGCCATCACGAAGTGTGGAGCCTTCCTCCACTGTCCCGTCCTGGTAATGGATGAGGACGGTGAAGTCATTCCTGTTTTGAAATTTGTTGTTGAAGAATAATGCTGTATTGGAAAGGATTGTCTTGTCGGAATTCACACCTTCTTCCAGAAGCTCGCTAAGTCTTTCCATGCGCTGAAAGAAATCGCACACACTTTCATTGCGCCTGTCCCATTCCAGAAAAACAACAATCGGGTGGCCGGCATCAGCACACCGTTTCTTGATTTCCCTCCACAGATCAGGACGGTATATATCCACATCCAGTCGGAAACCATCAACGCCATACTTTAACACATAATCCACATGGGTTTGCACCCACCAGGCGTCCAGGTCGTCATGATTGCCAGACCAGTCGTAATCGGTCATTCCCCAGGACCCCCCTTTGAACCATTCGGGATGTTCGTGAATCAGGGGACTTTCATTCATAACTCCGTGTGTAATCACATCGAGGAATACTTTGATCTTGTACTTATGGAATTCATCCACAAGCGATCTGAAGTCTGACGGTGTCCCTAAAGTAGGCTCAATACTATCTGGGCGAATGCAGGCATATTGCGTCCATATCCCATAAAAATGGCCATTATCGGCCCAGCTGGATCCGGCCAGCCAAACCCCGTTAATCCCAAGGTCTGCGAGGTAGGGGACTCTTTCTTTTGTCGATTGAAATGTCCCTGTTCCCTGCCCTTTGGGAGAAGTGAAATTTTTTGTGGAAATTTCATAAACAATGAGGTCTTTTATCCATTCGGGCTGCCGCATCGTTTGGGCTGAAAGTATATTTGCCCATAGTAGCAACGTGATAAGCATGATTTTCCTGATCTGCTTACATTTATCTAACTTACACATTTTATCGCTTTTTAAAATTGAAAAGTTTGGTTTGAGCCTGCTCCAAAATGATATTTGGTTTCTGTTTAGACAAAATTACATTCTGCTTGTGCCATATCTCTATGACTTTTATAGGTGCATCCTTTCTAATCTGCGTCGGTATGTTGAGCCTCATCTCGACTCTGCGGTTGACGGTGTGGTTAATGCCTTCTTCAAAATTGTCAGCCAGTATCCGGACGCTTCCGTCGTTCAGTTTCCAATTATAAATATAATCTTCGCGGTATTTTTCCATTGTTTAATTACCCTCAACAAAGTCAGCATAAGTGCCAAAATTGCGCGTGCCTTCCCCGTCATAGGCCAGCGGAGTATTCGTGATAGAAAGGGCTCCTGTCGCTGATAAGACCGTCTCACCCGCGCGGGTAAGGATGATTTGGGGCTGTCCCCGGTTGGCGCCCCAGGGCGCTTCTACGTGACTGACACCGGCATTAAGGTCCCACGAACCGATCTGAACACCGCCCAGGTTCACTGTCAGGGTAGCTGGAGCTGTCAACTCCGTGGTCAGATAGACCTCATCTTTAGCGTTTTCAATCCCTGTAATAGGAGTCCCGGCTTCAACGCATTCACATCCTGTGGGAGCCGGTAAATCTTTGGGATGTTGCCGGTAACTGTAGAAGATTTTATCTTTTACGATCGGTTGAACTTCGCCAAGTCGGTAAGACTTAATCAGTCGTTTCTGGGCCTCCCGAAAGCCGCGGTGTGTCCATATCGGCATGTCCGTGTTCCCGTTAAATCCGCCGGGAACAACATACGCGACAGACCCCCCGTAAGGCGCAGGTGGAATCTGAACTTGAGGCACCAGATGATGATCTTCACTCAAGTCTGAATACTCAGTCAGAAAGACCATATCCTTGTCTTTGAGCACTCCATTCGGCGGAAGCAACGCATTCCAGAACCTGAACAGTCCTTTACTACCCTCATGTTCTATGTAATTACTCCTGTCTCTGCCGCAGACCTGCCAATAGGCTGGTGAGACACCTGGAAATACAGTAGCTCCATACTGGCCCATTGCGTCCTGCAAGGTGAGCGTCCGATCAATATTCGCTTGTGAAGAATCAGTCCCAAAAACATAAAAATTTACATCGTATCCGGCCTGTCGCATAATTCTGACGTTATTCGCGATCGTGTTCGGATAAAGCCCACTCTCATATAGAAAATAGGGGTCAAACCCCGCTGACTTTAGTGGCGTGAGCAGATCATTAATATATTGACCCGCAGTTGCCTGAGAAGCGCCTCCGTTCCACACAGCAAATATTGGTTTACCATTCTTTGTGGCGTAATCCGGACCATGTCCATACTGCTTCAGGGCTTCGACGCCCCAAAAATTATCAAAAACACCGGTACTAGAATTAAAAGGCTCTGCCAGGATAAACCAGGAGAATTTTGCATCATGCTCCTGGTTATATTCCCGGACCGCTTGCGCAATGGCAGCCATGTTGTCCTTGTCCCGTTGTTCATCAAAAGCATCATCCATCAGTGCGTTAACGCCAAGATCAACCATTCCCGCTATAATATTTTTGTAGGCATTGACCCGACCTGTTAAAGAATAGTCGCCTTGAAGCCCGCCATAAAGCCACGAGCCGGACATGGGAGAAAAATCAACAGCGATCACACTTCGCGGTGGCAGCTCTATCCCACCTTCCCACGGTTCGGGAATAGGTTCGGGTGCTGGATCCTTTTTACAGGTCCAAAACAAATAACTTGAACAAAAAAATAGCAAGATCAAGGATGCAAAATAATGTGCTTTTACTTTTTTCATAACTTTGTCATGTTTTAGTTAAAGTTTTACTACTTGTTAAAACAATTGGCGGTGAAGGTGGAGGGCACTTTCACCGTTCTTTTATTTGATGTCTTTCTGTTCATCTGCTTTTACCATTTCTATTTAAGAGACGATAAAGCATCCAAATTCAGTGACAAGGAGGGCAGATAATCTCGTAATTATTTATCTGGACACACTAGTGGGCACTTAAATCCCTCCGATTGTTAATTGTTTATAACAGATCATTGAGCAGGTTATTGTGTTTGTTCCTGATTTTGGAAAAGTTGTCCGCAAGCTGGAACAACAGGTTACTTTACGCGGGCAGAGCAAAAGTACGTTAAATGATTACATCCGCCGTATCGCCCTGTTTGTACTTCACGAGTTCGGGATTGAGTTTCAATGCGGGGAAAAGGGACCTGTGGCAAATGTAAAGTCAGAGTTATTTGGGGAGAAATTAAAACAACAGAAAATCACCTTCGGAAGATTGAACAACTGAGCCTGCCATTCGACCGGCGACTAGCTCGTTTCAGTCAGTGCACCGTTGATATTACGCTTGAAATTGAGCAGTTTAATCACCTAATCCTGGCCGACGAGAGCGAATTTGACTTTCATCCGCAAAAAGGCTTCGGAATTGCGGTCGACCTGGGGACAACCACGGTGGTAGCCCAATTGATCGACTTGTCCTCGTCAAAAGTGCTGGTCTTTGAAACCATGCTGAACCCGCAGGTTAAATTCGGGGCTGATTTGATTTCGAGGATACAGGCCTGCCTGGATGGACATGCTTCTGAAATGACCCGGATAATCCGTTTATCAATAGGAACAATGATTGAATTGATGCTGAAAGAACACGAAGTCGGTTTGCAAAAAGTGATCCTTGTTGGCAATACCGCCATGCATCTGATTTTCTGCAATTGTGACGTTACTCCTCTTTCGATGTACCCTTTTCACGCCAGCAATTTAGGGATGAAAATCTTCGTTCCGGAGGAATTGGGATGGGACTTTCAGGTTAACGGAACAATACAGTTTTATGGAACGAAGTTATTAAATAAATAAACTTTGTCTCCTTTGGTTACATAATACCCCAGACTGCTATTTTTGCCATTGCATTGAAGGTAAACCTGGACATGAATTTGAAATTTCAGAATTTATCACAACCCTTTAAACCGTTTCCGATATTCTGTTGGAGTAACTCCAGTTATTTTTCTGAACTGTTTATTGAAATGACTCAAATTGTTAAAACCACTATCGAGGCAAGCATCCAGAATACTCAGGCTCGGGTCCATCAACAGTTTGCAGGCAAATTCCACTTTGATCTTGTTCAGGTATTCAAAAATAGTCAATCCCATATTTTGTTTAAAAAAGCGACAGAGCGACCCTTCTGCCATATTGACCATTTCGGACAGCCTTTCCAAATCAATTTCCTCCCGGTAATTGTTCATTAAATACTCGTGAATAGTTGCTATCCGCTTATTCTGTGAAGAGAATCTCGTGATTAAATATTCTTTACTTGCCAAACTGACTAAAGAATCACTCTTCCCGATAATGTCCATCATCTTAAAAAAATGCAGCATTCGCTCAAAGCCTTTTAGATAGGGCATCTGAAGCATCAGCTCGCTCACTTCGTTGAGTGTTTGGCCCATAATCTGAATGCCCTGTTCCGATAAGGAAAGGGCTTTCGCAACATGACAAAATTCTGGAAGGGCAAGCAACTGAGAACACAATACTTTTTCGGTAAACTGAAGGAAGACCATTTCAAGGGTACGGTTTGACCATATTCCTTGTCCCTTATCAGCAATCCACACATGAGGCAGATTCTTCCCCAGAAATACCAAATCACCTGGCTGAAAATCTTCTATTGAATCGGCAACAATCCGTTTCCCTGAACCTTCGGTAATGAAACTGATTTCGTAGTTATTGTGATAATGCCATGTACTTTTCTCCAGGTTATCCTGAAAAATCCCAATGAAAAAGGATTCGTCTTCGTTTAAAATGATTTGTTCGAACTGGGCCGACATAGTGGTAATTATTGAACGAAAAGCACACGAAATGTGAATATCGCATCAAAACTAGTAAAAATTGATGTAGATTTCGTTTCTGTCTAAACCTATTTTTGTATCATAAACCTTAGTACATCATGAGTGTCCATTAAAAAAATAAATACGTTCTTTGAAATCATTGATAATCTATATTTTGCAAGAGTTTGAGTAGCGTGACGATTTGAATTGATTAGGTTAGTTGGAAAAACCACTGACTATGAATCAAGGGAAATATGTTTTCGCCCAGATCGTTGAGTTTTTACCTCAGCGGATTTTCGATCGTTTTGTCGAAAAGTATGATGGCAATAAGTACGTTAAACATTTTTCGTGCTGGAACCAGCTACTCTGTATGCTTTTCGGTCAACTCACCAATCGGGATAGTCTTCGGGATTTGATTGTTGCTCTGGATGCACATAGCAGTAAATCTTATCATCTGGGCTTCGGCATAAGCGTTACAAGAAGTAATTTGGCAAAAGCCAATGAAACCAGAAACAGCAAAATATTTGAGGCGTTTGCTTATCATCTTATCGCTATTGCCAGGAAAAAAAAGGCCAACAATGATTTTGAGATTAAAGGCAAAATCTATGCTTTTGACTCATCAACCATTGACCTGTGTCTGAGTGTATTCTGGTGGGCGACCTTTCGTAAAACCAAAGCTGGGATAAAACTTCATACTCTTTTTGATATAACAACTCAAATTCCAGCCTTTGTGCATATTACACCTGCCACGATGAATGATATGAAGGCAATGGATTATCTGGTCTATGAGCAGAATGCATTCTATATTTTTGATAGAGGATATGTGGATTACACCAGACTCTATAAGATAACTGTTCATTCCGCTTTTTTCGTCATACGGGCAAAATCAAACCTCAAATTTAACCGGATGTATTCCTTGAAGATTGACAAAAGCACCGGAGTTTTATGTGATCAGATTGGCAAACTGAAAGGCTTTTATGTATCCAAGCAGTATCCTGTGAAACTGAGAAGAGTCAAGTTTTACGATAAGGAAACCAAACGGACTTTCGTTTTTCTAACCAATAATTTTCAGGTCACATCCGATCAGGTAGCATTGCTATACAAAAACCGTTGGCAGATAGAACTTTTTTTCAAATGGATCAAACAACACCTGAAGATAAAATCCTTTTGGGGAACTTCAGAGAACGCTGTCCGTATTCAAATTTATAGTGCCATTATTACGTATTGCTTGGTAGCTATCGTTGGAAACGAACTGAAAATAGAGCGGTCAACCTACGAAATATTACAGGTAATTGGCATATCCCTACTGGACAAAACGCCTATAAATGAACTACTTGCAAATACAGATTACAAAGATGTCAAAGAACTTGATTGTAAACAACTGTCACTCAGCTTATTTTAAGTGGACAGTCATGTTAGTACATGACAAAAAAATAAATGGTTGATTATCAGCAAAATAAGTGTTAAAATATTTGTTTAAAACTCTGAATATCAGTATCTTACAAGAAATTACCACACTTCGAAGTAAGAATAATGACACCCAGAGTAGAGTCTAAAAGTAGTGAATTAGTTTCCATTTTCCATGAGCAATCAGGTTGGAATCTAGCACGTGTTAAGTTCTTTGTTTTAATGATCAGTGCGCTGTGTAAAGTGCAAACAGTTGGTTTTGAGAAGTTAGCTACAGCATTCGATTGCAATGCCAGTACCAGTTCGTCCCTGAGGAGAATACAACGGTTTATGGCAGGTTATCTTCTGGATACAGATTTGATTGCAAGGTTGATATTTAGGTTATTACCAAATAAACCTCCTTTTCGCTTAGCTATGGACCGCACGAATTGGAAGTTTGGGCAGCAGAATATCAATGTATTGGTGATTGCAGTTGTTTATCACGGAGTTGCTTTTCCTCTGTTGTTTAAGTTGTTGCCAAAATTTGGCAATTCAAATACCAGTGAACGCATTGAATTGATTGAGCGGTTTATCCGCCTTTTTGGTACTGCATCGCTGGATTGTTTGACCGCAGATCGGGAGTTTGTAGGAGAAAGATGGATCAAATACCTGAATGATAACCGGATTCGATACTATATCCGCATTCGCGAAAACTTTTGGGTTATGCAACCTCACAATGGCAAGCAAGTCAAAGCCAGTTGGTTGTTTACCGATTTGCCAATGAATGGTTGCCGGGTGAATCACCGGATTGTTTATCTGAACAATCAACTGTGTTATCTCTCTGCATCAAAAGGAAAAGACAAAGACGGAAAACCTGAATTGCAGATTGTTATCTCATTCAACAAGCCAGACAGTGCGCTGGAGTTATATAAAGAGCGCTGGCAAATTGAAACAGCGTTCAGAGCACTGAAAACAAGCGGGTTCAATATTGAAGATACCCACTTGACCGAAATAGAAAGAATTGAAAAACTATTTGCACTGGTGATCGTTGCTTTTACCTGGGCATATCTGGTTGGTGATTATTTGCACAGATATATCAAACCAATCCCGATAAAGAAGCATGGAAATAAGGCTAAAAGTTTATTCAAATATGGACTAACTTATATTGCAACTGTCCTTTTAAACGCTTTCTTTCAAGATGATATCGATATATTCAAATTTTTGTCATGTACATAGATCATAAACCTTAAAATTAAATAATACCAATACATTATGGAAGAATTACTCGAAGAACTACTCGAAGCCGTCGAACTAGGGAAAGTGGATTTGAAATCACCGTTTCCGCCCCAGCTTCGAGGCATGGATGGCGCCCTCGAACTTACAGTAAAAGCGTTGGAGTCCGGTGTTGGTCCCCAGCAAATACTTGAAAGTGCATTGGTTCCTGCTATGGACCGGGTGGGTAAAAAATTCTCCGAAAACAAGATTTTCGTACCTCAAATGCTCATGTCGGCCAAAGCTATGGGCGCTTCGATGACCCAGCTCAAACCATTTTTCACTTCCGGCGAAATTAAAACAAAGGGCACGTTTATTATCGGAACCGTTAAAGGCGATTTGCACGACATCGGTAAAAACCTGGTAGCCATGATGGTGGAAGGAGCAGGTTGGACAGTTATCGATCTTGGCGTTGATGTTCCTTCGACAAGATACCTTGAGGCCCTGAGTAACAACCCGGGAGCAGTTGTGGCTTTATCGGCCCTGCTGACCACCACGATGGTTTATATGGGAGAGATTGTATCCGACATCAAAGCACAGATTCCTGATGCAAAAGTTTTTATTGGCGGAGCACCGGTTAACAACGATTTCTGTAAAAAGATAGGAGCCGATTTCTACGCTCCAGATCCACAAGGCGTGGTGGAACACCTGAACAAACTGGCCTCTTAGTAAATTAACTACGGATTATAAATTAACCTAATTGCCATAAAAATATGGCAAAATGGGGTTGTTTGCCCAGTGTTATAGCAACAACAAATTTAGTAATACATTAAAAAACAGTAATGTGAAGTATAAAAGTTTAGTAATAACCAATCCTGAAGACCTGATGTTCGGGATTGCCCCCAATCCGGTAAAGACGAGGCGGGGACTTGAAATCGGGGGCGGACAGGTTTATGCCGAATTGAATTTTACCCTCCCGGTAATGAGTATCAATGAAAATACTCTTTCTGAAGTGTACGGCCACTACCGCGAAATTACCGAAGGCGCCCTTGAACGCGCTCTTGAGCTGAACTCGAAAGGTGTTGTCCTGGAACTGGAAACGCTGCTTGAAATGACCAAAACTCCAAAGATTGGAATCGGGATTGTTAAGATCATGAATGAGATTTGTGAAGACTATTACCAAAAATATGGCCTTGCTTCAGAAATCCGCCTGACACCTAACGACCTGCGCGAATTTGAGCGCCCGGCCAAACAACGAACTTCGGCATATTTAGAGCCGATGATGGAACTATTTGAGCAAGGGATGATTGAAGGCGGTGACTTACTTTCAATAGAGAGTACCGGCGGAAAAGAAGTTTCGGACGAAGCGTTGATGATGTGTGACGTTAAAGGAGTTGTTTTTGCTTTGGCCGTTCTTGGAGTGAGGGATATGCAGTTTCTGTGGAAAAAAATCGTATCTCTGGCCATTAAGTATAACAAAATTGCTGCCGGTGATTCTGCCTGCGGATTTGCCAATACGGCCATGGTCCTGGCCGAAAAAAAATACATTCCGCGGGTATTTGCTGCTTTGGTGCGCGTAATTTCGGTGGTTCGTTCGATTGTCGCCATGGAAGAAGGCGCCATTGGCCCTGATAAAGATTGCGGTTACGAAGGCCCGTTCCTGAAAGCCATTACCGGAATCCCGATTTCGATGGAGGGGAAAACTGCCGCCTGTGCACACCTCAGTCCAATCGGCAATATTGCCTCTGCCTGTTGTGATTTGTGGAGTAATGAATCGGTGCAGAACATTAAATTGCTTTCAGGTATGGCCCCGACAGCTTATATGGAGCAACTCGAATACGATGCGCGGCTGATAAATCAGGCTTTAATAGCCGGAACAGTTCCCAGCCATATTTTGCAACAATTACTGGTTGCTTCCGATGTTTATACCGACCCGCAGGCGTTGATCCTTTCGCCGGAAAATGTGATTCGTATATCGAAAGAATTGGTAAAAGGCGATTCGTATGTGGCTAATGCTCGGAATGGCGCTTTGGCAGCCCTGGATATTATTGAAGAGGTTCTCCGGTCAGGGAAAATGAAACTTTCAGAACTGGAAACCGGTTATCTCCCGATCCTTCGCGATGAATTAAACAGCATTCCCGAAAATGAAAGCGATTTTGTGGAGATGATGATGCCGCTTATCGATCAAAGCAAATTCATCCCGGCCGAATACGGATTGTAAAATAGTTTATCTTTGAAGCCGGGCAACCCATTGTCCAGCTTTTTTATTCTTATGGAAAAAATTCCGGTAAATATCATTTCCGGGTTCCTCGGTTCAGGGAAAACTACGGCAATCATACGGCTTTTAGAGCAAAAACGACCAGAGGAATGCTGGGCCATCGTGGTGAACGAATTCGGGAAAGTGCCCATCGACGGGCAAACCCTGCAATCCAAATCAGTCACCGGCTCGGTTTTCGATATTTTGGGCGGGTGCATCTGCTGTTCGGCCAAAATCTACCTGAAAGAAAACCTTGAAAAGATCGTTGAAACCAAAAAATTTGACCGGATCATCATCGAACCCAGCGGATTGGGTGGTATTGAAATGGTTTCTGAAATGGTTGGGCTAATCCCGCAACTCAGTTTAATGCCGGTTATTTGCATGGTGGACATTACCGGTACAGACAACCCTAAATTCCGGCGAATTCCGATATGCAGCGCTCAAATCAGGATGTCGGACAGGATTGTTTTTAGTAAATGCGACCTGCTGGATTCTCCCGGGCAGCAGGATGAACTGGTAACCAGGTTCAAATTGGCATTTCCCGATAAGCATTCCTGTTTTGTTGGCACAAAAGTGACCATCGCGGTTTTAAACCCACCTGATCCGGAGGAAAAAACGAAAGAACCGAATTCAAAAACCTATTTTATCCCGGCACATCACCTGACCGACGGGAACTTTAGGGAGCAGGCCTTTCAATTTGAAGCCGACCGGATTTTTGCTCCGGAAGCTTTAAAAACTGTTTTTGCCGCAAATCCGTCCATCATCCGGGCCAAAGGACATATCTGTACCACCAGCGGCTGGGTGCTGTTCAACTATACACTGTCGGGGTACCATTCAGAACCTTGCCCGGAAAAAGAACAAAGTGAGATTATTATTATTGCTGAAAAATCAGGTTCTGACCAGTTCCAAAACCTCGAAGCCGACATTGAGAAATCAGGTGTTTGGGGTACTTTTTGAAATCAGTTAAAAAATATACACTTATGAAAAAACATAACTTACAAATTAACCAACAAAACTTTACGGTACATGCAGACGGACATCAGTTTGATGTAGGCAAAGCTGTCTGCAAAGAATTAAAGGGGACAGAACGAGCAGCATTTTATGTTTGTACAGCAGGCAAAACTATTAGTGAAGAATCTTCCAGGTTACTATACGGCGAAGATCCCATTTTGGGATACATTTTGGATATTATGGGAAGTATGATTACCGAGGCCGCCTGTGATTTGCTTCAGTCTCGGTTAAAGAAAGAGATGGAATTAACAAATGAGTTATTGACCAATCGATATAGTCCAGGGTACTGTCAATGGCCGGTAGCCGATCAGCATAAGCTATTTTCATTGTTTCCTGAAAATGTTTGTGGAATATCGCTGTCGGATTCGGCCCTGATGTCTCCCCTGAAATCAGTAAGTGGCATTATTGGAATTGGAGAAAAGGTAAAATTCAGGAAGCATGTTTGCACGCTCTGTTCAAGTAAAGATTGCATTTATCGTAGAATCAAGAAGGATATAAAAAAACTTAAATATTAAATCTTTCAAACCTGGCCACCAGAACGATTCGAGATTCACGTTATGTTCATAAATTTTTCTCCTTACGCAGATAGTCAGAACGTATTTTTTTGCGGTTAATATTCAGTTGTTAATACTATTGCCTTTTCCGAAAAGCAGCAATAAAAAGATTTTCAGACATTCGGGGTCAGGCTATTTATTTGTTAATCTTTATAATTAAGCTATTAGAAAGCATCAAAAATGGAGCCTGCAAATAGTCTCGTATAAACAGATAAATAGTTTACATCTGTTTTCGAAAATAATAAAAACTGGTTAAATCTGTCCGATCGCGGATTGGCTGGATGAGTGAAACTATTTTTTTGTATCAAATCTGAACATTTTATATCTTTGGAATATTGAAATCGTTCTTCAATTCATTGCAGTGACAAAATCGAGACCAAAAAAAATCAAGACTCGATAACAAACTGAATTTAAGCTTAATAACATTCCAAAACATGCCCTTGTTCTGGGCACCAAAGCGGATGTTTCGTCAATATTGACAAAACATCCGCTTTTATTTTGTTCCAAAACCCGCTTCAGTTGCGGGATTGCTGAGAAAAAAGTGTTCACTCTCGTGGTTCGATATTGATCGAATTCTCGATTATAGATAATTCCTTCAGGAAATAGCAAACTTTGAAATACCTGCTTGCCATTAAAATCCAAATCATTCCACATTATCAACGGATTACAGCATACTTTAACAGCAAAGTCAATCACTTTTTTGAGGTTCGAGAAATATCCGTCACTCTTATTCAATTCCCGTTCAATCTCAAAACATTCCTTTTCATATTTGGGTCTGAATTTATCGTAAAGATTACGGTCAATCTCTCCAATGACAAATCTTTCCTCAATAGCCTCCAATTTCTTTTTAACCTCAGCCAAGTTACTTTTTAATACTCTGGTATCTTTAAAACTGGATGCAAAGAAAACATTCATTTGCTCCTCTAACTGAATTCTGACTATTTCAAACTCATCCTTTCCTATTTGAAAACATTTCAATAGGTCCCGAAATAAATCATGCATTGCTTTCGCACTTCGGTTTACTTTGCATCCTTTGGTGCTGCATTTGTAATAATACAGTCCTTTCTTTTTGACTAAGTATCCTGTTAGAGGTTGTTTGCATTTATCACATTGAGTAAAAATTTTCAGAGGTAGGTTGTCATTTTCTTTGTCGTGCACAAAACCCTGACTTCTCTTTTCCTCCCTGATATTGTGTACCGCCAAAAACAGTTCTTTTGAAACTAATGGTTCGTGCCTCCCTTCTATGACCTGACCAGGTATCATTTTACTCGTAAGAAGCCCACAATAAAAGGGATTTAAGAATATCTCATTCAGCCGTTTTTCGTTAATATTTAGTCCCTTGCGGAACAAATGTCTCGAAATTTCTGCATTAGAGAACTTCTTGTAAACTTTCAATTCAAACGCACTTTTCAATAGCTTTCCTTGTTCATTAACCACCAGATTACGCTGATTAGCCTTCCCTTTATTTAAATCCTTGTATCCAAATGGTATTCGCCACACCCAATACCCATTCAAAAGATGTTCCTTCATTCCTGTAATTACCTTATCCCGCCTTAACTCATTGTCCATTTGCCCAAATAGGAACAATATCTTCTGCTGAAAAGAACCTGCTGGGGTTCTCGGGTCAAGTTCCTGTGTTGCAGCCAAGGTCATAACCCCATATTTTTTTAATAGATCTTCTGCAATAGAAGCCCCGTTAATGCCAGAGCGTGAAAAACGTTCATACGAATAAACTATCACATAATTGATGTTCTTTGTACGTTTTACGAAGGTCAGCATCCGGTTAAACTCTTTCCTATCATCTGTTTTAGCAGACTCATAAGTTCCGCCAAAATATCCAACCACATTCAGGCCTCTTCGATCTGCATATATCTCGCAATGTTTCTTCTGTGATGCCAGACTGGTATTGTCTTCCTGTTCTGCTGACGATACTCGAGTATAAACAACCGCATTATTCCCCTCCTGAAATTGCTTTGGAGCCTGAGGAGCAAACTGTTTAAATAGGCTTAAATCACTCATTGCAATAATATATTGAGTTAAATCGAAGATAGAATTTTGCAACAAATTTTGAACCAGAATCTCGTGTTATTTCTTCAAAAAGAGGGCTTTCAAGATCAAAAGAGCAATGGTTTCTGCATCTTTAATAAGCTGTTCATAATCTTCAACAGACAAATCCTTGTATTTGGGAACAAGACGTAGTTTTTCCAGGGGTATTCTACTTTTTACTCTTTCGGTTGCCTCTTCTATATTTTTGCTTTGCTTTTCCCCCATGGTATAATAAAGCTGAAACCAGAAATATTGATTTTGTTGTTTTAGCTTTAACAAACCTATGGAATGTATTGATATATTGGAAAATAGAAGATAAACTGACTGAAAGTGGCTGTATTTGTCCGGATTCATATCTTAGACATTCAAAGAACAAGCAATGCATTTCTTTTTTCATAGAAATAAATTCAATGTTCCGATCCCTCCAGCCCCTTCATTCCGGTCTTTCGGTTCTCATTCTCTACATTCAGGAGCTTCCAGTTCCCGCGCAAGAGTAACTCCTTTATTTCGCTAATTCACCCTAAGCGGGTTGACCCGCTCATTCAATCGTTACACTTGCCTTGCTCACGCCATCAAGATTCTCAAATAAAGTTCCTGTGCTTCCGGTAACTTTATTACATATATTTTTCCGAACCCGTTCGGAACATTTCTTCCATTCAGTAACCTTCAACACCGCGCACAAGAGTAAATGCTTCATTTCACTTCACTCGCCCTGCTTTCGGACAGACCTCGCTACTTTTCATTCTACATCCACACTTGTTTTTGCCACCGCCCAGGATTTTAGAAAACGTTTAATGACATTTTGCCCCATCCCTTCAGCCCCTTCTTTCCGGTCTTTCGTTCCTCTCTCCCTGCATTCAGGAGCTTTCGGTTCCCGCTCAAGAGTAACTCTTTCATTTCGCTAAATCACCCTAAACGGGTTGACTCGCTCATTCAATCGTTACACTTGCCTTTGCCTGCGCACCATTAAGATTTTTTGGAAAATGTCTCACTGCCCTTTTTGCAAAATGGGTTGCTAATCTCTCCGATCACCCATATAAAAGTTCTTCTTTCTCCATTGTACTTATTTAAAATCTGGCCTTTCCGTCTGGTGTTGCTGTTTTGATGACAAAGGTAAATCCGTGTTTTGAGGGTGAGCAAGTTCAAGCCTGCGGTTTTGCAGAAAATCTCCATGCTCCTTTGTCGGATAGTATTTTCTACAAAAAACCTGCATACCCAAACACGACCTTTTTCAGCCACCAAAACAACAACGACCGACCCGATGGAAAGACGCATAACGTTAAACGAATCGGCGATGAAAAAGAAAAATGATAATAACAATTTTGAAAATGTCAGTAACGAACAACAAAACTCACTCACCTCAAGAATCCGCATAGGGTTGGATGAGAATTTTGGATTAACTAGAAACGGAAAAAGGAATAAAGCCAGTGTTTTAGCGGGGTGTTGAGAGCTTAGGTATTACTTAATTATCATTATTTTTGAACTAATGAAAATTCTTGAATTATGAATTTGGATGTATTGTGTAGTCCTACATTACAACACCTCAATGAAATAAGGGAATGGCTCCAAAAGGAAGATCGTTCGTCCAATGAAGGTTTTTTCTGTCAAATAGATACGATTGAGAATTCATTTCGAAAAAACCGGATCATAGTCATTACCAAAGATGATGTTGCGATTGGTTTTCTTACATTTTACTACTCTGACTACATTGTCAATATAGAAATTGCTGAGGTCAAACCTAGTGAGAGAAAAAAGGGAATTGGTAAATTATTATTACAACGTAGTTTTGACAAATTTATTAAAGATGGAGTGTTAGTTGCTCAATTATTTTGTGCTCCTGCGAGTTCTGAGAAAATATGGAAAAAAATGGGATTCAATAACTTTCCCAATAAAATAATTAAGGAATCAAGAATTTATTTGTATCACATATTGGTGGAAACAGCAGAATTTTATACTCAAGAGAACGAGACTGAGCTGATAGAATTATGGGATTTTGAAGATTATAAGAATGAGCATCTCCCGAAATGGAGATGGGAGGTGAAACGTAAAGAAAAGTCGAATAATTTGATTAAACCAATAATTTACCCATGCTCAGATGAATGGTCTGTAGCTCATAAGATTGGCTCAGAAATAAGTGAAAAAAGAATAATGAAATATTTTGACAAGAAGAAACATGATGGAGGATATTTTTTGATTGTCACTGAACTTGAAACATAAAAGGCAACACTAAGCTGCCTTTCATGTTTCCCTTTGAATACAATACAAGAATAGAAACTATCACAATCGTTCAATTGTCCGCGCGTTTACCAAATCTCCATTTTTGACAATAAACCGCTGATGCCTACCACCGTTCTTTTCGAATAGTTCAACAACCAGTAGTTTTTTATCAGGAATGGTAAATTTTGGAAATGCAAAAACAGTGCCTTCAGATTCCTTTCCTTTTACTGAAGTCAGGTAATTGTAAGCCCGAACTGGTTCGATGATGGTTTCCTGAATTGCCGTACGTTTGACTACCTTTTTATCGACAATTTTGAACACGAGAAAGTCAACATCGAAAGGAATATCAGAGGTGTTTTTGATTTCAGTGTGAAAGAATAGCAGATCGCTATAACAGAAAATACCTCGGAGCGAAAACTCAATCCCAAACTGGTTACTTTCCCTAAGTTTGTTCTTCTTTCTGCTGGTTTTGTAAATTTTCTCCATAACCATTTGAACGGTCTTTGGGGACTCATTGCCTAATTCAGAAAGATGTATCTGCATCGAATTTTCAGGCAGATTGCCTGACTTTTCTGGATGAAGAAAATCGTTCATTTCAATATTCAGCTTTTCTGGATTGTCCGAATAGCTCACAATGAAAGAATAGAAACTGCCTTCATTAGTAATTACCGAGAAATTGGTCTCTTCTTTAAAACCTTTTACGGCTGCTTTAACCCTGACTACATTTTCAGCACCTTCAGCTTTTCCGGCAATGATATTGGGTGAGCCCAAATCAATGTAGGCAATTCCTGATGGAAAAATCAGGTGAACAGTTTTATCATAGGTTACGTCCAGACAATAAGAGGAAATTACATTGTTTTCTGGGATAACTTTGGTGTGATCATTTTGTGCAGAAAGAGTGAGCGTTGATATAAAAAGTATGACGAAAATTATAGGTTTCATTTTGATGATTTTTAAGATTAAACAATTGAATTTTAATTGGATGGCATCAATAGCAAGCGGTGCCCGGATTTTAGGGTTACTTTGGCTGTCCGCAGCTTCTTTGAGATATACTGCGATGTTCCCTGGATGAGGCTTCGCCCGACATCGGCGGCCAGTTGTTGACCAGCAGTTGTACCCTGCGTAATGCTGATGCTTGTTCCGGCATCGCGCCCCATGGAAGCTGTGATTTCCTTTAGTGTTGTTGTTTCCACAGAGCCGGGAATAAACAAACCCTGCTGCCCGTCAACATCAAAAGCAATTAATTGAACCGGCAGGATAGTACCACTATTTTCCAGCGATTGCACAACGATTTGGAGTCGTTCGCCCTGAATCTGAGCTATTCCGGTTATCAACGAATTCACGGGAAGTTCCATTTCTCCGGTTTCCACCGGTTCGAGGAGGCGAAGTTTTACATTTTGTCCGTTAACCAGCGTTTGGGTACTATTCACACAAGCCCAAATCGTATTCCGGTCTTTCTGTTTGCTTTCATTTCCTCCGGTTATAAATGAGAGATTTCGGGGTTGAGAAACCTGACTGACAAACGCAGAATCACTGATATGCTGTTTCAATGACGAAACTGTATGATCAGATACTGTCTTAACTGCTTTGGATACTACCTGTTGTTTTGTCTTTCCAACTGGTAACGAAGTTTTTGTTTCTGAAACTTCTTTTGTTGTTTGCGAATTGGATGGCTCCGGCAAATATTTGGATGCCAGTTGATACGACTTCTCCATCAGCTTTAGCTGTTCAGACATCCGGTCTGGCTGTTCTTGATGAGCAAGCTGATTTTTTAAGTCTTCGACTTCCTTTTTCAGCTTTTCTGTTTCGGAATCTTCCTTCGGTTTTTCGTAAAAATCACCGAGTGTTTGATTTATCCCTTGGTACGCAGATGCCGAATGCTGCATTGCTTTTGCGGGCTGTTTTGTGCCAGAATACTTTTCAGCAAATGTTCGCTTATCTGATTTATTATCACTAATCGATAAATCAAACTTTGCGGGCTCATGCTTCCCGACAATAGCCGAGAACTGGTCCAGCGAACGAACGGGCTTCTCTTCCAAAAGTTTTTCCTGTTCAAAAGCGCTGATTTTGTCTTTTATCAGCTTGCTTTCCCTGGGCATCGGCAGTTCTGTATTTAAACCCGTTGCCCCCTTCGCTTCAATACTTTTTTCGGAAGGCCTGAAAATAAGCCAGAGGCTTGCGCCACAAACCGCGAACATCAATGCAAAAACAGCATACTTTTTTAGCTGTTGCTTATGCTGCGGTTTCAGTAGAGTTTTATTGTTTTTGTCCATGAATCACATCTTTAAGTTTTTGAATTAAACTGTCCTGCGGTAAATCAAGCGATTTGATATGCTTGATTTCAGGCACTTTCCGTACCTGATTAGTGAAGGAATCCCAAAGCATGACTGAAAAAACCGTAATAAAAAGAAAGCATAGTCCGAACACAACAGGTTTGCGTTTCTTTTGCGGAATCCGTTCACATGCTTTTCGGATGGTATTATCCAGCGCCTGGCTGGTTTTGTTGATTTTTTCGCTCATGGCTACCGGTTGATGGTTTGAATGTCCCTGTTCTCCTTCACAGTAAAATTCTCAATCGTGAAGCCATGCGGATTGTTATCACTTCGCACTGAATTAATCAGGTCGCAGGTGGTAACCAGGCTCCGCTCTGTAATGTTGCTTTCGCGGATGATAACCTGCCTGGCATAAGTAGATGCCAGATAAGGATAATTTCGAAAGTCAACCACAACACTATCGACCTGAAGGGTTTGATTGATATTCCCCGAGATAATCCGGTTGAAATACCCTTTTTCTACTAAATCCTTGTAGTAGGTATAAACGCTTTTGTCTGCCAGGAACATCGCCCGGTTGATGTTGGATTCAATAGCGTTTTTATCTGGCGAAAGCGTGAAAAACAATTCATGAAAACGCCGGATATGTTCCCGTGCCTCCACCGGGCGGTTCTGCGACAATTCCTGTGAAAGGGCAAGAATTAAGGATTTCCCTTTGTCCAGAACATAGATTTTCTGCCGTTGCTTTTCGGCGAACCGATAGGCGCTGAAAACCGAATAGCCGGTAATGCCTGCACACAGAATGACAAAAACAATCCCGAAAAAGCGAATCTGCCTGAAACTCGTTTCGATATTTTTTAATGATTTAAATTCCATAGTTGTTTCCTTTTTATTTCTTTAAAAGTTTCCCTGAGATATTCCCGGCTGAAGCACCGGCCACACCCGCGGCCACAGAACCTGCCTGGCTTGCCGACGAACTTACGTTCTTCCCGTAATTGCCCATTCCTCCGGCCATGATAATCCAGTTGGCCACCGTTGGGATGGTGAAATACCCAATAATGCCGATAACCATAAACACGATATACACCCCGTTGGAGGCATCTACGGAATAGCTCGGATCTGCCTGAAGCTTGTCAATATCATTCTGTAACATCAGCACCTGAATCCGGGCCAGGATGGAACTGAACAGGTCGGAAACCGGGAGCCAGAGATAAACCGAGACATACCGCGAGAACCATTGTGTCATGGTGGATTGGAATCCGTCATAAACACTGATGGCAAAGGCAATGGGGCCAAGAATGGAAAGCACAATCAGGAAGAACGTGCGGATGGTATCAATAACCAAAGCAGCAGCCTGAAACAGCAATTCCAGAATCTCCCGGAAGAAATCACGGATGCTCCGTTTCATGTTGTACATGCCCCGCTCAATGTACATTCCCGACATGGTAGCCAAATCGGAAGGGCTCCAGCCCAGTTCATCCAGCTTTTTGTCGAACTCTTCATCGCTCACCAGAAAGGCTGTTTCCGGGTTTCGTTTCATGGCCTCGGTTTCCAGTTGCTCCTTTAAGTCACGGTATTTTTGCATGTCAAAAGTCTGCGACTGGAGCATCTGGTTGGTTCCTTTTACCACCGGGCTTAGCACCATGTTGATTGTCCCCAAAACAATAGAAGGAAAGAACATGATGCAAAAGCCAATGGCAAAAGGGCGCAAAAGTGGATAAACGTCAATCGGTTCAGTCCGGGCAAGCGACTGCCAAACGCGGCTAGCCACAAATAGCAGCGCTCCCAGACCGGCTATCCCTTTTGCCACCCCAGCCATTTCGCTGCATAAAGGCATCATCTCCACATACAGGCTGCGGAGAATCTGATGTAGGTTATCGAAATCCATCACCAGTACCTTTCGTCAGCATTGCCATATAGTGCCAGCATCCGCTGTGCATCGCCTTTTCGTTGAGCTCTCAGGTAAGAAACGGAAAGGTTCTTGTTGGTATAGTAGCGCACCAGGTTCCTGTAACGCTGAACAGATGTATAAACGCCGTCAATGACATCCAGACGTTCCTTATCGGTCATTGAAAGCGAACTGGCATTAACAATCCCTTTCAGGTCGAGCAACAGGTTGCTGCTTTCTTCCAGTAGTTTGGTATAGCCAAAAGCAATGGCTCCCAATTCTTCCAGTGAGAAGTTTTCATCCTGAATCATCAATTGATAGGAATTGATGTAGATATCCGCAATCTCGCCAACCATCAGGATGGTTTCCTGAACTTTACGGGCATCCTTTACCAGGTTGTTCACGGCTTTTAAAGCATCGTAATATTCCTTACCTTGCTCATACACCTTTTTTACTTCCTGAAAATTCTTGATCACGTTGGAAACCGTGTTTGATGTTTGTACAATTTCGTTGGCGGTATTGACAATACTTTGGACAAGGTTAACCGGGTCGGTCACCACAAATTGCGCTCTCAGGTTCAATGTACCGAGCATAACGAGCAGCCCGGCTATAAATAGTATTGTTTTCATGTTACTAATTTTGAATGTGAATGATTAAGCGTTTCGCTTGCTGGCAGCCAGTTGTTTGATGGCTTGTTCAATATTCCCATCCAGCTTTTCGGTTAGCCGGACGAGTTCCAGTTTTTCGGTTTCTTCGGTGGTATAAGTGTAATACTCTTCCAAAGAAACTTCGGTGGCATAAACCGCAGACTGCACCCCTCCCAACCCAATCCAAACCTCTTTATATTTTCTCCGGGGATGGTTGGCCAGGTTGATGGAAAGAATCTGCGATTTTTCTTTTTCGGTCAATCCAAGCAGTTCCTGGATAGAGCCAAACTTATTCATGTATTTGCGCTGATCGAGCAGGATTTTACAATCGGAGTTGTTGATGATGCTTTCCTTGACGATTTCTGAGGCGATAATATCATCGACCTCCTGAGTAACCACAATCGCTTCGCCAAAGAATTTTCGAACCGTTTTAAACAGGTATTTGATGTACTCCGCCATCCCTTCTTTGGCAATCGCTTTCCACGCTTCCTCAATTAATATCATCTTGCGGATACCTTTTAATCGTCTCATTTTGTTGATAAAAGCTTCCATAATGATGATCGTTACAATAGGAAACAGGATTTTGTGGTCTTTAATTTGATCCAACTCGAAAACGATGAAGCGCTTGTTGAGCAAATCCATTTGTTTGTCCGAATTCAGCAGGTAATCATACTCGCCACCACGATAATAAGGTTCCAATACATTCAGGAAATTGGCAATGTCAAAATCCTTCTCGCGTACTTTTTTCTGTTGGAGTAATTCGGAATACTCATCCCGGACGAATTCATAGAAAGTATTAAACGACGGAGCTATCGCGCCATCCTGATTCAATCGTTCGATATACTGGCTCACCGCATTCGACAAAGCCACCTCCTCTGAACGCGAGGGCGCTTCTTCCTCGTTTTTCCAGAGGGTAAGGATCAGCGTTTTGATGCTCTCCTTTTTTTCAATGTCAAACACTCCGTCGTCGGTATAGAATGGATTAAACGCAATCGGGTTGTCTTCGGTGTAGGTAAAATATACGCCGTCTTCGCCCCGTGTTTTGTAATGGATCAAATCACACAATCCTTTGTAGCTGTTCCCGGTATCCACCAGAAGTACATGTGTTCCCTGCTCGTAATATTGCCTGACCATGTGGTTGGTGAAAAAGGATTTTCCGCTTCCCGAAGGTCCAAGGATGAACTTGTTCCGGTTGGTGATTATCCCTTTTTTCATGGGCAAATCGGAAATATCGAGATGCAGTGGTTTTCCAGTGAGCCGATCAACCATTTTTATCCCGACAGGCGATAAGGAATCCCGGTAATTGGTTTCTCCGGTAAAGAAGCATAAGGCTTGTTCTGAGAACGTGTAAAACGATTCTTCGGAAGGGAAGTCGGCCGCATTGCCGGGAATGCCCGCCCAAAACAGTGTCGGGACATCCACGGTGTTGTAACGCGGCTTGCATTCCATCAGCGCGATCTGGGAACCAGCATCATTTTTAACCTGCCGTAGTTCTTCCGGTCTGTCGCTCCATGCCAGTACATTAAAATGCGCCCGCACAGAAACCAGCCCTTTGCTGTGTGCTTCGTTCAGGTACTCTTCCAGCCATTGTTTATTAATCTGGTTTGCACGGCTGTACCTCGAAAGCGAGTGCATGTTCCGGGCCATCTTTTCAAAGCGGGAAAGGTTGGCCGAATGGTCGTCGATAAAAATGTACTGGTTGTAAATGTGGTTGCACGACAACAACAAGCCAACCGGCGAAGCGTATGAAAGCAGGCAACTGCTACGGTCAGTCGAAAGTCTCTCGTACCGGCTTTCGGTGTTCACTTTCGCGGGCAGGTCATCCAAGTCCGAAAGGGTATGAAGCACCAGGGAGTTGTCCCCGATTTTCATTTCTCCCGGATTCAGGGTGATGTCCTGCAAACAGGCAGTTTGTTCCTGAGAAAGCGAGAAATACTTCTCCACAATTCCCGGTTCCTTTTCCGTTCCGGTAATTTGTTCGGGTGTAAGCCGCGAGAGTCTCATAAAATCACAGTCGTTCATGATTTGTTCAAACTGGTTCACCGCTTCCACGAACCGCAAAACTAATTCCTTATTCTTTATCTCTTTCGGCAGAAGGGTGCCCCGTCCCAGCGAACTAAAGGTACTTTGCTGCCTGCTCCGTTCTTTGGTTGTCTTTGTCAGGAACAGGTAGCAGGTGTGGTTTAAATATGGCCGTTCGTTAAAATGGCGTTCGAAAGAGGAACTCAGAAAGCTTAAATCCTGATTCTGCTTTTCATGCTGGTAATTTTCCCTGATATACCAGTCCTGTTTGTGAACAATGGAATAATCGGGCAAAACTTTAATAGCCTTGTTCCAGACCGAATGAATGGCTTCGTATTCTTCCGAAGTTACGGTAAACAATTCCGGCAGCCTAACCTGAAAAACAACGGTAATGTCAGCGTCCTTGCTGATGATACAGCCTTGTTCAACGGACAGCAAAGGGAACTTACTTTCAAGGGTGGCGGTCTTTAAAATGCTTCTCATACTGCCCCCTTTCTTTTTGGGGCGAACAGCCGGAGAACACTTTTCCGGTTGATGATCCTGCGTGGGAAAGTCCGGGTTGCCTGGAGCTTCATTAATCCGAACCGGCCAAATTTCTGGTTAAGGGAAAATGTCAGCCATACGACAAGAAAAGCCAAAGCCTTTCCGGTGAAAATGCAAACCCACTGGTTTATCCCAGCCAGGTACATAATGATGAAAACCACGAAAGCACCAAGCAGCCCGCCGGCAAAAATGAACAAGTACTGGCTTTGCAGTCCCTTAAATTCTGCTGGTTTGTTCACCCCTTTGTTGATGAAATATTCTGCCATGTTTTTACAGGAAGAATGAACGAAGGATGGTGGCAGCAACAATCAGGAAAATACAGGCACCGAACCAGGCGGCTGCAGTTTTTCCGGTATCGGGGTCACCGCTCGAAAACTTCGAATACACTTTCACGCCGCCGATTAAGCCTACAATGGCACCGATGGCGTAGATTAGCTTGGTTGCAGGGTCGAAATACGAGGTGACCATGCTGGTGGCTTCGGTGATTCCGGCAGAGCCGTCACCCTGTGCAAACAAGGCCAATACCCAAAATGAAAAGAACAAGGTAAATATGGATTTTAATGAATTGATTTTTGCCATAATGATGTTGTTTTTGCTTCCCAGTTGGAAACTATAGGAAGCGGTTTTTACTAATTTTAATGAAATCTCTTGGGATGATGTGGTGAAAACCACGAGGTAGGACGGGGCTTTACCCGTAATCTTTTTCCTTCATATTTTTCAGAATTTGGTTCATACTGGGGCAGACTTTTTCCTGCCTGGAACCAAATCTAAAGGCTTAAATCACTGAAAAATAAAAAGTGGAGTATGTGGAAGTGTGTGTCTGCGTTTGGCGCAAAAAAAGAAAAATATATAAAATATTTAACGCGATTTCACCGCTCTGACACCATGAAATGAAGCGCTCGTTACAAGTAGACTGGATTAGGCTAAAATGCTTTATAAATACAAATAATTATGACTATTTTTATAAGAGACAAAATATCGATTGATGACTATTATTAGAAGCATAAAAGAAGAATTAAGACAAAACAAAAAACTGGATTCTAATCTTGATCTTATCGTAACTTATAGCCTTGAAAATAAAACTTTAACATTTCTGCCAGAAATAGAAGGTATAGATATAGGTCTGCTGCGTTTAGAAAAGATCCTCAGCCAAAATACAGTCGCCGATAACCTCAAATTTGCTTTTAAGTTCTTTGCAAAATATAAGGAACAGTTGGATGTCAAGTTAAATGAGGATTTTATTTCCTATACTCAAGTCTTAGCCAGAATTAAAAAGGATTTCAATAGTAATAAACATGTACAGGGTTTTTCAAAATTGGAACGGGAGTTATGGACAGTGGCAATTATTGAAGCAAATGATACCTACAAAGAAACTTTTTCCAGTTACATCGAATCTTTGAATCTTAAAGATTTAAAGGAAGAAATACATTTGTTCTATGCAGGATACAGTGTTGCCATTCAATGGATTAAAATTAAAGTTGATCTATTTTGTAATAATGCACAGCAACTTATTAAATGGACTAAAAAAGAGGATGATTACAATTTACCGTTAGGCCGTCTATTAAGTGGAATCCGGAACAAAGTATATGAAGATAGTTCTTTTGGAATGCGTTGCTTTAAACATTTGGTAAAACTAAAAGATTTTGATGTTGATTTGATGACTCCGCTGGTTACAGGACTTTACGAGAAACTTGGTATTAGTTATTACGAGGAACATTTAAGCTTACGTGTATCAGACATAATCTTTACAGTGCCAATAATTTGTGGACTTTCAAATTCAAAAAACATAACTGAAGTAGATGCAGAATTATTCTTAACAATATACAAAAAAGTTTATAAAATAGATTCCGAAATCTTAATTCACCAGTCGAAATTGCTGTTTGCTGTTCTAAACTCGTCTAATCTTTCAGAAGAATCAGACTTTAAAAACAGATGCATTCAACACTTAGAGGAACTTGTTTCCATTAACAATCCCAATCTTATTCGATATATATTAATACAATGTCGATACATAGATAATCAAACAGATAAACTATACGGATTGATAGTAACGGCCATAAACCAGCCTCATTTTCAAATCAAAGAGTATTTAGCTCTAATAAATCATATTTTATGGAATTCCGAAAGTCCTAGTTTTTTTAAACGAGTACTATTTGCCTTGGCAGAGAATTGCCGGTTTGAAGAGATTTCAAAAAAACTGAACTCATCTTTACATAAATTTTTAGAGAGACAAAAAAAGGAATTTGATGAATTACTTGTTGATCTGTTAATCCAAAATAAAGCGTATTATCGGTTTATTGGTTTTGATATTTTTAACGATATTACGCCATTAGATGGAAGCTACTCGTTTGATTTTGATATTCTCTCGCTGGCACCAATTTGCCAATATAAGCTTTGGGTCTCTGTTTTAATAAGTTATCGAGAACCAAAATCGTCTATTCCTTGCCTACTGCCTTTATTATCAAGTAGTTCTAAATTCGTAAAAGAGGCTTTCATTTGTAAACTGGAAGAATATTCTGAAAATTACGGAGGTGGTCTGACTGAAGTTTTGAAAGATGAGCTAGACTTGAATGATCCTGAGAACAAAATAATCTTTGAAAGAGTTGAAAAATATATGAATGATTTTTTTGAATCCCACTCTAGAGTCAAGTTTGGTATTAAGGAATTAAATCCAAGATATACTCATAATGAGATATTTGTTGAATTCAACAAGAGTTATGTTCGTGGTTGGAGTAACATGATGCAGAAAGTATCAAAAGGAAACAATAGCTTTTTAGATTTCGTTAGTACGGTTCATTTGTTAAAAGGTGGTGGGTGGAAAATGGAAGGTAAAGATGATATTTCAAAATTAGCGAAAATTGGATCAAGCTTCTCATTGCCAAGACGTTGTTTTATTGAACCTGAGCATTTTGATTGGGAACAAAGTGCCGAATTGTCAAAGGATTGGAGTAAAGGCTATTTTGATGAAGTTAAAAAGATTTTAGAAAATGAGCAGTTCAAATAACATTATTGTTCAGGAATACCTAAGTAGCTTAAAAGAAGATAATGAGTTGGATTCATTATTTCCAATTCTTTTAAATGTTATGGGATTTCATATCATTCAAACAGCGAAAGAAGCAAAGGGACAATCCCAATATGGCAAAGATATTATCGCAATAGGTAAAGGTAAAGATGGTATAAAATATAGATGGTATTTCGAATTAAAGGGATATAAAGATAGAGACATTACGGACAAGAATTTTGCTATTCCTGACGGAGTTTTGGAATCGATACGAGAGGCTAAATTTACTGCGTTTAATGATAGTTCAATTCCGGAATTTAATCGTCTTCCATTAAAGATTACTGTTGTGCATAATGGAATACTCAAACCGAATATCCGACCGACATTTGAAGGTTTCATTACTACAGAATTTAAACCAGGGGAGTTTGAAAGATGGGATATCTATTACCTGACTGACCTTTTTAGTAAATATTTGTTTAGCGAATATTTATTATCTGATCCTGAGAGTAATAGATTATTTAAGAGAACTCTTGCATTCCTTGATGCAGCAGACAATGATTTTAGTGATTTGAAACAACTTATTGAAATTCAATTTAATAAAGTTTCATCTATAAAAGGCAGAGCATTTAAGAAATTATTTGCAACGCTGAACTTAATCTCATCGATCATTTTCCATTACAGCAAAGAAAATGACAATTTAATTGCTGCAAAAGAATGTTCTAATTATATCGTTTTAAGAACATGGGCTTGGGTGCTAGAAAATAAATTTGAAAAAAAACAAAGTGTATTAAACGAGTTTAGAAAACTCTTAAAGACTCAATATAGAATATTAAACTCCTATTTTTCAAAAACTTTTAATGTAGCAACAATTGAAGACGGGTTATACGCCGAAAATGGAGTTAATTTTGAAGCTATTGGTTATCCGCTGCGTTGTTTCGAGTACATTGGAGACTTGATTTATTATTGCAACTTACGGCTTTATTTTCCAAATTTTGATAAAAAATCAGATGCGTATAGGGAAATACACAATCGACAAAAAGACAAAATAATCACACTGATTAAAAATAATCCGGGTTTTTTTCGTCCATTGCTAGATAATCATTCTATTCCTATTCTTCAGTTATTCCTATTCTTTGTTGATAAATCAACTTGGAGACAAAGGGATGTTGATTTTATAGCTTCTTATATTTTCGGTGTAATTACTGGATTAATTGTAATAAAAAAGCAACGTGGGAGATTTCCTGAAGGATATAACCGGATAAATTTGTTAATTGAGTATGTAAGTACAAATTCCAAACCCCAAGAATATATTGATGATTCTTCTATACTTATTGCAATTCTGTTTGAGTTATTAGCAATATTTAATGCAAAAGATATATATGAAAATTTTAAAAAACATATTGACGAGAATATGCATTTGCAAATAGCTCATCCAAACCTAAAAGAATTTGATATTGAGCAGGTCATGTTTGAAAGACACATGGATGAAGAATATTATATTGAGGGTCCTTTTTCTCAGGCAAATTCTTTCGAGGATTTAAAAGAAAAGACAATGACAAGAGTATTTGACAAAATAAATTATAGAACAGATGAAGCTGGCTTTCCTTTTTTAAGAATACTAGCACATAAATATTTTAAAAATGAGATTTTTCCGAATGAGTGGAGAGAGCTGCTTTCGAAAGTCTAATTATTTGGAAAATCATTTAATAAACTCCTCAATATCAAAACTCTCCAGATCATTTCGGGACACCTGTTTAGCCTCATTTTGCCCCAACTTTCCCAAATATAAATCAATCAGCTCCACAATCCGTTTTTGATAAGCCGGAGACGAGAAAGCCATCTGCTCCACCCAATGAGTATTGTCGTTTTCGTGAAGCAGTTTGCCAGCTCTATCCGGATTTTGAGGTTTTACGCTGCCAACCTCATTAACTACTTCCATCATTTCTTCGAAGGTCAGGTCGGAAAAAGATTCCACAGGAAGCCCAAGTTGTTCCAATTCTTCCAGTTCTTCAATAGAACTTATATCCGGCTCATATTCCAGCGGAACTTCAATATCCATTTTGCCCGATGAATCGGATTCTGATACAGAACTTTTCCCAGCAATCAGTACAAACGTACTTTTGCCAATAATTCCTTCCGGTATGTTTTTCTCTCGTGTATTTTCTCTTTCAACGGAGGCTGTTCCGGTTTTACGCCATCCTTTCAGCAAAAGGATGATAAGAACCAGTATTGCGGTAATTAGAATAAATTCAGCCATGTCAAACTGTTTTGGGGTTAAAAAATGTCCTTATTTTTTTCGTTATACAGTTTGACGATGTCCTCCTGAAAGTCTTCAAAATGCTGGCTCAGCACATTGTCGATGTAATCAAAAATTGAGATTTCGTCATTGCCGATCACACGCACAATCTTTAGAATCCGTTCGTGGTATTCCTGCCGGATGGGAACATGTTTGCCAAACCGCGCCTTACTGTCTGTTTGCCGGATGAAAACGGACAAGTAGCTGGAAGAAACTTCCGATTTTTTAGCCTTTGGCTTACTCGTAGTTTTTTCAACTTTAAGCTCTGTGCCTTGTTGGCCGTTCTGAATGGTGGAGATCAAATAAGCTTCGTCAATCTCTTCCGGGTTATATTGTTTCCGTGCCATGATTTTACTGTTTTATCGTTTGTAGAATTTCGGCAGCCAATACATCGAGGTTACTGCCTTTCAGTAAAGTGACATGAGCCGGGAATAAAGTAGAACGAAAAACAGGCTTGTGCCCTGATGTAAGTTCGCGCCGGAAACGTTTCGAATCGGGAACAAAGGTTTTCAGGATATTCAGACCAAGTTCTCCAATTACATTTTCATAAACCTCGTAGAGTTCGCTTTTCTCCCGTCCGTCCACCATGTTCCAGATCAGGTAAAGCCCTTTGATGTTGCTTTTCCCCACACTTACCAGGTTTTCATTCAGCATGGAGGCAAATTTTAAGGTGCTCTCCAGTACCACCCTGTCGGCGCTGACCGGAGAAAAGATATAATCCATTCCGGCCAGTGTCTTTACAACACCCTTGCTGTTCAGCGTTCCCGGAAGATCGAAAAAGATAATGTCCGGTTGATTGGCCGCTTTGTCTATCAATTTTTCGGCAGTTGCAATGGCATTTTCCGGCAAACTCTTTTCAACCGGGTAAGCTTTTCGTTTTAGCGAGGTAAACTGGTCATAAGCCATTTGCTTGTAATAGTTGTCCTTCATTACCTGTTCCATATCGCGCTGACGCATTTCAGCAATGCTGTGCTGCGGATAATCGCAATCCACGACCGCAATTTCCAAGCCCAACACATAATGCAGATAGCTCGACATTAAAATGGTAAAAGCCGATTTGCCCACGCCTCCTTTTTGAGTGCTGAAGGCAATAAATAATGTTTCCTTTTCCATGTTGTTTATTTTATTGGTTAATCATGTTATCGTTCTTTCGTTTGTCCTTTCGACTAATCATTCCATTGGCTAATCAATTAAATATCAGAGCAACCGATTAAATGTCTGTTTTAACATTTAATTGTTTAAGCGTTCCAACGTTTAAATACTTCAGCGAACCGAATTTCAATTATTGCAGTCATCGAATAGTTAAATCAATAAGTTCCTGAACGCTGCATTTCTCAATTAAAAGAGAGAATAACTCCTTATCTGTTCGCCTGAATATTCGCTGTTTCATTCCACTAATCAAGGTTTTGCGCTAGCAAATGAAGGGATAAAACCCATCGGAAACTCAGCTTTAAAAGTGGCTGGCACTGTTTGGCGTCAACTGTCTGCTTTTGGCGTTTTTCGGGATACTTACCAATTAAACCACTCCCCATACCTTTGCCAGCAGTAAAAATTTGAATTGAGAAATGAGCAGAAACGATGCGACAGCAAGCATTAAAAATCACCAACGCTAAAAGAGTGTGCACAGGCACACGGCAAGTTGTGTTTTGAGGTCCTCAAAACGTTTTCAGTGCCTGAAAACCACTTGCCCCGATGGGGAAAATCACCCTCCGAAGTCGGTGATTTTTGATAAGCATTTTTGTAAACGTGTAAAGCCATAAAACAGAAGCCAATGACAAGCGAAAACAGACAAAAACACAAAGGCGGACGGAAGCAGAAAGCAGACCCGTGCATCCACCGTTACTCGATTAACCTGAACGATGAAGACAATGCCCGGTTTTTATCGCTGTTCGAAGCTTCAGGAATGAAAATCAAAGCTCATTTTATCATGGTCTGCCTGTTTGAAAAGCAGGTGAAAGTGGTGAAAATTGACAAAGGGACATCTGATTTTTACATGCGTCTGACCAACTTTTATGGCCAGTTCCGGGCAATCGGCGTGAATTATAACCAGGTAACCAAAGCCATCAAGAACAATTTTTCGGAGAAAAAAGCACTGGTATTTTTAGGCCAACTGGAAAAAGCAACTCTGGAACTGGTGGCAATAAACAAGCAGGTGATAGACTTAACCCACGAATTTGAGGAAAAATGGTTGCAAAAATAAGTTCTGGAAGTTCGCTGTACAGTGCCCTGGCATACAACCATCAGAAAGTAAATGCCGGTTGCGCCAAGGTGATTTTCACCAACAATATGGTTGAACCGATGGATGGTAACTTCAGCATTGGGATTTGCACAGGTTCATTCGAACCTTATTTACTGGCCAACCAAAGAACAAAGAATCCTGTTATCCACATCTCTCTAAACCCTGACCCAAAAGACAAATTAAGCGATGAACAGTTGGCGCAAATTGCTGAAGAATACATGCAAAAGCTGGGCTACGGGAATCAGCCTTTTGTTGTTTACAAGCACGAAGACATCGACCGACACCATGTCCACATTGTTTCAGTCAAGGTGGATGAAACCGGGAAGATGATCCGGGACAATTTTCAGCACCGTTTATCCATGCGGATTTGCCATGATTTGGAACAAAAATACGGACTGGTCCCTGCCAATGAAAAGCAAAAAGCAGAAGGTTATTCGTTAAAAGCAATTGATCTGAAGAAAGGCAACATCAAGCAGCAAATCGCCAATGTTGTCCGGGTAGCATCACAAACCTGGCACTTTCAATCATTCAACGAATACAAGGCTTTGCTTTCCGTTTATAACGTGCATGTGGCTGAAGTGAAAGGAGAACACCGTGGAAAATTGTACTCTGGAATTGTTTACGCTGCGCTAAACGAAAAAGGTGAAGTCCTCGGAACACCTATTAAATCGTCAAAGTTTGGCAAACAAGCTGGGAATGATGCCATTCAGAAGCGGATTGAAAAATCGAAAGAGGTTATCAAAACCTATGACCTCAAAAAAAACCCAAAAGCAATTATCGAAAAGGCACTGGAATCCTGCAAAAGCAGAACAGATTTTGAAAAGCAACTTTTGAAAAACCAGATTTCAGTTTTATTCCGCGAGAACGATTCAGAGCGCATTTATGGTGTGACCTTTATCGACCACCGGCAGAAGTTCGTTTTCAATGGTTCACGTCTGGGAGAAGACTTTTCGGCCAATGCTTTCGAGCAAAGATTTAACGAAGAAAAACACAGCTCAGAACAGGGAAAGTCGCCTGAATTTACACTGCCTCAATCCACCTTTGCTTCAGATTCAACCCTTGAAAATTTATTCGGGTTATTGAATATGGAAAGCCGTGGTGAGAATCCTGAAGAGGAAGCCTTTATCCGAAGAATGAAGCGAAAGAGAAAAAGAAAACGAAAACTATAAGCTATGCAAAATGAAGACGATGTTCGAAGCCTTGCCAAAATAATTGAATTGATACGGGGTGTCAGCATTCTAATCCTGATCATTCACATCTATTGGTTTTGTTATGAATTTCTGGCAGAACAGGGCGCAACATTGCCCGTCATTGACAAAATATTACTGAATTTCCAGAGAAATACAGGTCTGTTCTCTCATCCTGTCTGGACAAAACTGGTGAGCTTTGGCTTGCTTGCCATCTCATGCCTTGGAATCAGGGGAACCAAAGAAGAAAAGATCACTTGGAGTAAAATATCCGTCTTTCTAGGAGCCTGTCGGACTTCATTTAGCCAGAATTAGGATTATTTCCATTTTGACT
>CALGIG010000072.1 GCA_937915865.1 uncultured Prolixibacteraceae bacterium
ACCCGCGACCCTCAGCTTGGGAAGCTGATGCTCTACCACTGAGCTACTCCCGCTTATTTTTGCGAAGCCAAAAGTAATAAATCTAAACGTGGTGTTTATGTTTCCTGCATAATATTTTCTGCATTTTTTTTAAAAATTCACCTTTTCAAGAATCAGTTCTACCAATATCCACCTCTTTTCTATCAATATATCCAGTTTCAACTTGTTTCTTTTGCTCCAAAACAAATATCGGCATTCGTGAATCAAATTCCGGTAAAACTGAAGTAACCAATAAGCTACCTTGCCCAGTAGTGGTATGAGGATGATTAGCGTTAAGGAAATTGATGTTGAAAATCTGGGGTGAAACAGGATAAGATAAATAATCAGGTAGAAAATTGGGAAAATGATGAGCCCCAGTACGTAATTGAACGAACTGGTGAATATTTTGTCTTTTATTTTTCGCATCACTAAAGCCCGCGGAATATAGAACGGAATTGCGTTGAGCAAAAATCCGTAAGTGAATACAGGTAATGATATTAAAGCAAGCAAGATTTTAAATGGCGTGGCAAGTTTACTGGCTTTTCGTGCATTTTCAACCTGCCTGTCTGTACATTTGGCTGTTTTCAGATTGTCTTCGTATTGATGTACGTAATCAATCAATTGGCTAAACCCTTCAGGTGATTCGGTTTCAAAAGCCTCAAGTTTTTCAATCAATTCTTTTTCAGCTTTAAACTGCTGAAGCGCCTTTCCTTTATGAAAAAATTTCTTTCTTGATGCCGCTTTCCCGGCCAATAGCCTCATCGTCTCATATTCATTATAATATTTCTGACTTCTGATTTCGATAACTAGCGGATAAAGTTTTTCATGAATCAAGTCGCGCAAATCCATCATGGCTTTTTGAGGACTCATTTCGTAGTCGAACCAGAAATTTTCGATAGAAACAGGCTCGCCATATTGAACGAGTAGTGTCCTGTCGAAATTCCAGTAATGGCTGTATGTTATTCCTACCGGTATGATTTGTAGCTCAAGTTTGAAATTGTTCTTTCCTTCAGCTTCGAGCGCAATTCGGGGAATTGCTTTTTTATGAGGCAGCATCTGTCGTCGTCCCGAATGTGCTGCTTCAGGGAAAAGCGCCACGCTTTGTTTTTTTTCTAACAGTTGGTTTACTTTAGCAAAAATTTCTTCATTGTTCGATAGATTTTCTTTCCCGTCGCGTATCCGGTAAACTGGCCATACTTTCAGGAAATTTAAAATTGACCGTGTGGTTTTTGATTTGAAAATGTCGGCCCTTGCAAGCCATACGGTTTGTAGTTTATTGGTGCAAACCAAGGCCAATGGGTCCATCAGCGCATTCTGGTGGTTTGGTGCAAAAATTATAGGCTTTCCTTTCTGAATATTTTCTTTTCCGCTGACTACAATTTTACGGTGCGAAAGCCAGAATGCAAAGCGCACATAAGTCCTGAGTAATTCGTATCCAACCGATGTGTTCTTCATTGTCAGGCAATAACGGGTTTTTTCGACCAATAATATGCAACTCCCATTCCACTAATGATGTGCCAGATTCCCCACCACGCTGCTATTATTGCCATCCCGCCTAATTCCATTTCGGGCGGGAATATTTTAGGGTTGAAAATTAGGGCCAGGGCTAGTCCCGAATTATGAATTCCGGTTTCGATGGCAAGGGTACGTTGATCGGTTTGTGTAAGGTTGTTTATTCGTCCGAAGAAATAGCCGGTTGTCATGGCAACCCCGTTCTGTAGAAGTACAAAAATGAATACCAGGTGAACGTATGACAAAAATTGTGAAGAGTTTGCCGACAGCATGGCCACTACCATGATCACAAAAAATACGAGAGACCCACGATTAATTGGTTTTTTTATTTTTTGCGTAAATGCCGGAAATTTCCTGGCAACAAAAAGCCCTATAATTACCGGGATGCCCAGGAGGATAAAAACGGTCTGAAACATTTGGTATTTGTCGATAATTAACGGACGCAATAGTCCTTCGGCATTGTGTGCGTTGTAAAATTTAATGTACAAACTGCCCCAAAATGCAAAATTAAATGGTGTAAAAAATACTGCTACCGAAGTTGATATGGCAGTTAAACTAACAGCCAGCGCTACATTGGCGCGGGCCATCGAACTGATGAAATTGGAAATATTTCCGCCCGGACAAGCCGCTACCAATATCATTCCCAAGGCTATGGTTGGTGTTGGGTTCATTAAAAGAACCAGAAAAAAAGTAAATGCAGGCAATAAAAAAGTTTGACTTATAAAGCCAACAATGGCTGGCTTGGGGTGACGGATAAGGTTTTCGAAATTCCCGACTTTTATGTCCAGTGCAATTCCAAACATGATAAACGAAAGGGCAATATTCAGGAAAAGCAGTCCCGAAGGCGAAAAATTAAGCCTTACATGGTCAAGAACATCGAGCGTGCTGTGCATAAATTGCTTTTAAGTTGATAGTAACTGTGTAAAAATAAAAAACTCTGGACGAAAGCAATGTTTTCGTCCAGAGTTTTCTGAAAAATGAGTGTCAATTGTAGCCTAAAGACCTAGCAAACTCATTATTTTCTTTGGAATATCGGTGTTTTCCTGGATTCCGGCAAAGTTTTCGGCCCCCGGGCCATAAGCAAAAACAGGAACCATAACAGCTGTATGGTCGCCAGTTGAAAAAGCTCCTTTAACCATGCCTGTTTTCATGTCGCCACCAGTCAATGCCAACCCTCCGGTTTCGTGGTCAGCGGTAACAATAATCAGTGTTTCACCATCTTTGGCTGCAAATTCGAGGGCTTTGCCAATGGCACGGTCGAAGTCGAGCATTTCGTTTACAACATAAATGGTATTGTTTTGGTGTGCACCCCAGTCAATTTGCGAGCCTTCAATCATGATAAAAAATCCTTTTTTATTTTGCGTAAGAATATTCAATGCTGTTTGTGTCGATAACGGAAGGTCCATTTTTCGTTTCGGATAAACTTCGTTATGTTCGTCGGCAGTTAAGCCAGCCAGTTTGCCCGATTTTACCTTGTAAATATCTTCGGGGTTACGCAAAACCTGGTAGCCTTTAGTCTGAAGGTCTTTGGTTAAGTCTCGTTGGTCTTTTCGTACAGCAAAATGTTTGTATCCTCCACCAATAAATACATCGATGTCGGTTTTCAGAAAGTCGGCAGCAATATCTTCATAACTTCCGCGGCTTCCCTGGTGGGCAATGTACGATGCTGGCGTTGCGTGCGTTATTGCCGATGTAGAAACCAAACCGGTTGCCAAACCCTTAGCTTCGGCCATTTCCAATACTGTTTTTTGAGGAATGGTGTCGGTATTCACGCCAATGGCCCCGTTGTAAGTTTTATATCCGGAAGAAAGTGCTGTTCCTCCGGCTGCTGAATCGGTAATGTAGTTACTGGCCGATTGTGTTTTGGAGAAACCTACTTGCTTGAAGTTTTCAAGGAAAAGGTGGCCGCCATTGGCTGTTAATCCGGCAAAAACATGGGCTACTCCCATTCCGTCACCAATCATCATGATGACGTTTCTGGGTTTTTTCGATTTGAAGGTTTGGGGGAAAGTTTTCACCTCGTATTTTTGTCCGCCAGTGTAGATTTTGGTCGAATCGATTTTCGAAACGGTCTTGTAGTTTTCCTGGGCAAACAACTGTAGGCTTGCTGCTAATAAACCTGCAACAATCAGTATTTTGATGTTCATTCGTGTTGGTTTTGGTTAATGAATAAAAACGTTAATTCTTCAATGGTAAAAATAACCGAAACGATTTGTCGGATGCAATAAATCGGTTAAAAGTTTGTAAAAATTAGAATAAACTTACTTCTGAAACGAAAAAATTTTGATTTTAATCGAAAAACTACGCAATATTCTATGAAGTCATGATAATTCTACTTTGACAGATTAAACATGTTGCATGATTTTTCTCCTGTTTTACCCCTGTTCTAAAAGGGAACCAGGAGAAAAATCTGACTGTTCCTTTTAGGGTTCAAGGTAAAAACAGCCGGGTTTTTCGAATGTGTCAAAGTCAAAATAAGTACATATTGTCAAAATTATTTTTTGAGGGCACCGTGATTTTCCCACTCCGCCCTGTCAAACTCTTCATTAATAGCGTAATCAGTCCGGCCTTCGCTGAAATGATCTTTCAGGATATTGAGTGAACGGAAATTGATGATGATTTGCTCTGCTTTTTTGTAGCTCAAATGGGCTATCCTGGAATATTTGCTTACCGAAATCTTCTCGTTCTTTTCAAGATAATCGAGCAAAATCTTTTCGTTGTCCGAATAATTGATCAGGATACCTTTTGTGCTGTTGTTAGCCCTCCACACTTCGATCATTACCTTGCTGGCCAGTTTGTTTTCGTCGTCTTTGCGAAAATAAGCCCACCATTTTCCATCGTCGTCTTTAGCAAAATGTGGTTTTTTTGTGCTTGGTTCAATAATTACTTCCAAAATGGTTTTGCCATCGATGGTATGCTGGTGCGTAGTGAAGTCGATGGGCGGATTGGAGTAAATTTTTGCAGCCGATTCAACCATGTAATATTCTTCTTCGGAACGGACACCGGCAATGCGGCCATTGTCTTTTACGCCAATGAGCAAACGTCCGCCATCGGTATTGGCAAACGCCACTAGCGATCGCGCAATTTTCTTCGAATCGCTGATGCAATACTTAAAATCTTGAGTCTGGTGCTCACCCTGTAGGATGAGTTTTCTTATGGAGCTGCCCCCTAACCTCTCCGAGGGAGGGGAGAAAGAACTGCTATTTTTGTTGCTCTTTTCTCCATTGATTTCAATTGAATCGTGGTCTGGGCGAACAAGCTTGTTTTTATTTTGAATGACTTTGTTCATTGCGTGTTTTTTAAGCCCTCCCTTTTGGGGAGGTTTTGGGTGGGGCTTTCTTTTCTATACATTTATCCCAAACAATATCCTTACCAAATAACCCAACCCAAACGAGATGAGCCCAACGACGGTACTCAATACCACCATTTCAGTAAAACGCTTACGGAACGGCTGGTCGTTGGCCACCGATATGTAGTAGGTAAACAGAAAAACGACCAGTATTGAGTCTGCCAGCGCCACGAGTAAAGCAATAAACGGCGAGGCAAAAATCAGGTAAGGTGCAACCAGAAAAATCACAGCAATCACATAAGCAATTCCGGTAAAAATCGACGATTTGATAGCCAGGTCTTCTTTCCCTTCAGCTTTGTTCGACAGGTATTCCGACGACGACATCGACAGCGCCCCGGCAATTCCGGTTACAATTCCGGCCAAAGCTACCAGTTTGGTATTCTGAAGTGCAAAAGTTAAACCAGCCAGTGTCCCTAAAATTTCAACCAGTGCATCATTCAATCCCAGTACAATCGAACCCATGTATTTAAGGTGTTCTTCTTCGATTAATTCGAGCAGTTCCTTTTCATGCATGTTCTCATCGTCCGAAACTTCTTTGGCTTCGGGCACTTCCGTAGCAATTAAATCGTAATTGATTTGTGCTTTCTCTTCGCCTTTCTCCATCAGCTTCAACCCAAAAGTCAGCCCGAATATTTTCGAAATCCAGTAATATTTTCGCACTTCCCATTGGCTTGGCTCCACTTCCTTGTTGGTGTAAGCGCTCCAAAGTTTATAGTGTTTTAACTCATCTGCTGCAATTTGTTTCAGTACTTTTTGGTTTTCAGTATCTTTGGTTTGCTCGGCCAATTTGCTGTAAATGTGGAACTCAGTAATCTCTTCGCGCTGCGCGAAAATCAATTGCTGACGAACTTCCGGCGAGATAGGTTTTTTTATCATGATCGTTTTGTTTTTTTTGTTTCGGGTTGAAACGGGCAGTTGACTCGCAAGGCTCATCTCGCAACCCGCAACTCGTTTATTTCATCCACTCATACATTTGGTAATGTTCGGCAGTCATACCCAGGTGTTCGTAAACGCCATGTGCCGGTATGTTTGTTTTGTCGGCATACAGGCGGATACCACGCAGGTTATAATTATCAACAACCATTTTTTGAATGTGTTTATACAGTTTGCTAAAAATGCTCCGCTTTCGGTACTCCGGGCGAACATACACCGATTGAATCCACAGAACAGTCCCGTTGCGCCAGTCGCTCCATTCAAAAGTAGTTAGCAGCGACCCAACAACTTTCGCGTCGGTTTCAGCCACATAATAAGCCCCTTTCGAGGGATCGGCAAAAACAGCAGCAACGCCTTTTATTACAGTTGGCTCATCGAGTTTGAGTTTCTCCGTTTCCCAGGCCATTGCCAGCTGAAATTCAACAATGCTCGGAGCATCGGCTTCTATTGCTTGTCTGATAATCATTTGTTGTTTGTTTGGTTTCGACAGGCTAAATTATAAAAATTGTTTGGCTTCTATCTGAAGAAATTGTTATGCCTTTAAACCTGAAAAAGGCGGAAGTGTTCATATTGAAACACAAACAAGGCTGGGTTCTTTTGGTAAATAGCAAACATGAATAAGTCAAACACTAAAGCTTTTTGCCTGCCCGTTTAGGGATAAATATTGATGATGACTGGTGTTAATCAGTTGATTGTGAGTTGGTAATGTTGAATGCCAGCTTGGGGTTCAATATTTTGTGGATTATGCTCCGACGGTTTCGCAGCCGGTGATTAACATTCAATCCCATTCGGGATTATAGATTTTCAAATCACCAACTTTGGGTCAACGATTTGCCGGATTGTGACAACTAAAAATTGGCTTTGTGCTTTTACTTTGTCTCCTTTGTAGTAATTTGCACGCTCCAATCCTGAAATCTGAATTGTTATGATACGTATACTCGTTGCCTCCCAAAATCCCGTAAAAATTGAAGCTGTAAACGATGGTCTGAAACCTTTTCTAAATGAAGAATTTGAAGTGACTGGTGTTTCTGTTCCCAGTGGTGTTTCCGACCAGCCCATGAGCGAAATAGAAACGCTGAAAGGCGCCTCGAACCGAGTGATGAAAGCTATTAACCTGTATCCGGACTACGATTATTATGCTGGTTTGGAAGGTGGGGTAGAAGATACCACAACCGGACTCATGGCTTTTGCGTGGATGGTAATCAGCAATGGCGAGCGAATCGGGAAAGCACGAACCGCCAGCTTTTTTCTTCCTCCCAAAGTAGCAGAATTGGTTCACGGTGGAATGGAATTGGGCGATGCCGACGATGTGGTGTTTGCCAAAACTAATTCGAAACAGCAAAACGGCGCTGTCGGACTGTTAACCAACGATGTCATCACCCGAAAATCGTTGTATCTGCCAGCCGTTCAAATGGCTTTTATTCCTTTCCTGAACCCGGAATTGTATCCGTAAGAATTGTTGCGGTTTTTTTCAGACCTAACAGGTTTTCAAAACCTGTTAGGTCTGGTCTTGTATCTTGTTAACTGATAAGCTGTTTTCTAACAGCAATTTTCTTATTGCTCCATCAATTCTTCCCAATATTCCACTGCTCTGCGGGTATGTGGAATCACGATGGTTCCACCCACCAAATTTGCAACCGAGAAAATCTCGAATACTTCGGCTGTTGTAACGCCTAGTTCATGGCATTTCCCCAGATGATACTTTACACAATCGTCGCAACGCAGCACCATCGAAGTGGCCAATCCAAGCATCTCCTTGGTTCTGGCACTTAATGCACCATCCTGGTAGGTTAGCGTGTCAACGCTGTAAATGCGTTTCATCACTTTATTGTCAGCCGCCAGAATTTTCTCGTTCATTTTCTCGCGGTACCCGTTGAAATCGTCAATTAATTTGCCCATAAGAAGCCTCCTATAGAAGCCCCCTCCAACTCCCCCGAAGGGGGAGAGAAAGAAAGCCGCATGAGTTTGTTTGTAATGCATTCAAAAATAATGTTTTTTCGCCTCTTCCCCTCGGGGAGAGGTTGGAGAGGGGCCTTCTACTCCGCTTCGCCTATCAGCGTGGTTTGTGTGCAGCGCAAAATCTTCACATGAACGTAGTCGCCTTTCTGGTAATTCTTCGCCGGAAAAACTACTACCTTGTTTTGCGAGGTACGTCCGAACAGTTCGTCTTTGCTCTTTTTCGACGTTCCTTCCACCAGCACTTCAAAAGTTTTGCCAATGTCGCGCTTGTTGCTTTCGTGTGAAACGCGGTTGTGCAGTTTGATGATTTCATCCAGACGACGTAGTTTTTCCTCTTCAGGTACATCGTCGGCCAAATGTTTGTGTGCATAAGTTCCGGGGCGTTCGGAGTATTTAAACATGAAGGCCATATCGAATTTCACTTCCTCCATCAGCGATAAGGTTTCCTGGTGGTCTTCCAATGTTTCGGTACAGAATCCGCAGAACACGTCGGTGCTCAATCCACAATCGGGGATAATCTCTCGGATAGCGCGGATACGGTCGAGATACCACTCACGATCGTATTTGCGGTTCATTAGTTTCAGTATGCGCGAACTGCCTGATTGCAGTGGTAAATGAATGTGCCGACATAAGTTCGGATGTTTTGCTATTGACTTCATCACCTTGTCCGACATGTCTTTGGGGTGTGAAGTGGTGAACCTTATGCGCACCAATGGGTCGACAGCGGCCACCATCTCCAGCAAATCCCAGAAACGAACAGGTTTGCGTTCGCTTTCAGGAAGCCATTTGTACGAATTTACGTTTTGTCCGAGCAAGGTTACTTCGCGATAGCCTTTGGAGGCCAGGTCGCGCACTTCATTTACAATATCCTGTGGGTCGCGGCTGCGTTCGCGGCCACGGGTGTAAGGCACAATGCAGTATGTACAAAAGTTGTTACATCCGCGGGTGATGCTCACAAATCCTGAAAGTGTCTTTTCGCCGATACGGACAGGCGTGATTTTATCGTAGGTTTCATTCTCCGAAAGCTCCACATTGATGGCGCCTGTTCTGCCTTCTGCTTTGTCGATCAGGAAAGGAAGATCGCGGTAAGCATCTGGGCCGGCTACCAAATCAACGGCAGGGTGGGCGAGTAGCTGGTCGCCAACACGCTCGGCCATACAACCAAGCACACCAACAATTAATTTTTTATTTTTTTTCTTCAAGCCTTTAATATGGTCGAGCCGTCCCCAGATGCGTTGCTCTGCATTGTCGCGCACCGAACAAGTATTCAGGAAAATGGCGTCAGCTCCTTCCGCGCTTTCAACGGGCTCAAAACTTTTATCCTGTAAAATAGCAGCCACAACCTCGCTGTCAGCAACATTCATTTGGCAACCATACGTTTCAATAAATAACTTTTTCTTTTCCAAAGCAATTTAAATTATAGGTTTTTCAACCTCATTATTTCTGGCTCACCCCGTCGCATCTTCGATGTTCTGTCTCTCTCTAGGCATAAAGAGGGGAAAAGGCAGATTTATCTGCCTTGGGATGAGTACATTTCACCATATATTATTTGAGGTTGCAAATTTCACTATTTTTCAGGAATAAGCAAGAATACCGGAACTCGGAAAAAGGAATCCGGAATGGGGGAATTTGAAATGAATAGCTAATAACCCGGAATTATGGGCTTATCGGGGAAAAGTGAAAACGAAAAATTAACATTCGGAGAAAAAGAAGCAGAAGCTTGTTTGTTTTTTTAAAATCAATTGACGGCTCAAAGCACTTTAAAGGATAGACTTCCAGTATATTAATAGACGATTTTGATGAAAGGCTTTCGTTTGAATTGAAAAAAATATGAATGTGTGTTTTATTAAAGTCTTATATTTGCTCACTCAAAAAACTGATCGTATGAGGCATTTGCTTGGTGTAATCTTTCTGGTTGTTTTTTTCAGTTCGGTGAGTAATGCTCAGATAGATACACTTGGAACAAACTCTGCATATTTACAGTCGGCCAGACTGGAAGAGTTTCTCGGGAAAGTTCAGATTAAGCAGGATTCCCGCATTACCGATATGCTTTTACGTCACAGTCAAATCAATCAAAAACGGAATGGAACTGACGGTTTTCGGCTGGAAATATTCTTCAGTTCGGACACAAAGGCGCGCGAAAAAGCGGCCCGGGTTAGAAACGAGTTCAACCTTGTTTTCCCTGATATTGCCAGTTACATGCTGTTTCAAACACCTAACTTCAAAGTTCGTATTGGCGATTTTAGAAATAAAAGTGAGGCTTTAAAAACAAAGGCCTATATCGCTTCAAAATATCCTAATGCCTTTATTGTGAAAGACATGATCCGATTTCCCGAGTTATATCCTGAAAGTGTAGAACAAAGCGAAGAACAACAATGAGCGAATTGATTAAACATGAGTGTGGGATTGCATTGATACGTTTACGTAAGCCACTTGAGTATTACAAGGAAAAATATGGTACATGGCAATATGGCTTGAATAAGTTGTATTTGTTGATGGAAAAACAACACAACCGTGGCCAGGACGGTGCAGGTATTGTTAACGTGAAGATGGAATTAAATCCAGGTCAGGAATATATTACCCGTCGTCGTACAACCGAAGAAAATCCAATAAAATTTGTATTTGATAAAGTTGCCAAAAGCATTAAAAAGGCTGAAAAAAATATGCCTGAAGATGCAGATATTAAATGGATTTACGAAAATGTGCCATATTCGGGCGAAGTATATTTAGGGCACCTTCGTTATGGCACTTTTGGCCGCAACAGTATTGAATTTGTACATCCGGTGATGCGCCAGAACAACTGGAAATCGCGTACGTTGGTTTTGGCTGGTAATTTCAACCTGACAAATACCGACGAGCTGTTCAGAAAATTAATATCTCTCGGGCAGCACCCCAAAGCTTATACCGACACTGTAACTATTCTTGAAAAAGTTGGTCACTTCCTCGACGAAGAAAATCAGTTACTTTTCCGTCAATATAAAAATGAAGGGTTTTCAAATCGTCAGATTTCCCCACTTATCGAGAAAGATATCGACATTCAGAAAGTACTCGAAAATTCGAGCAAAGACTGGGATGGCGGTTATGCTATTGCCGGCATGGTTGGTCATGGCGATGCGTTTGTGATGCGCGACCCGTGGGGAATACGCCCGGCTTTTTATTATTACGACGATGAAATAGTTGTTGTAGCTTCTGAACGTCCGGTCATTCAAACAGTTATGAACGTGAAGGTTGATTCGGTTAATGAAATAAAACCGGGCGAAGCACTGATTGTAAAGAAAGACGGATCTGTTTATAACAAGATGATTCGTGTACCTCATGCTCGCCGTTCCTGTTCTTTCGAGCGTATTTATTTCTCGCGCGGCAGCGATAAGGATATTTATCAGGAAAGAAAAACATTGGGGCGCTTGCTTTCATCTGCTATCTTAAAATCGATTAATTACGATATTGAAAATACAGTTTTTTCATATATTCCAAATACTTCAGAAACAGCATTTTATGGATTGGTTCAAGGCGTTCGTCAATATTGTGTCGATTGGAAAATAAAACAATTGAAGGAACGCAACGGCAGTATTACCAACGAAGAAATGGAAACAATCTTGTCGGTAGAGCCGCGGGTTGAGAAACTGGCTATTAAGGACGTTAAGCTTCGGACTTTTATTGCTGACGATGCTAGTCGTGACGATATGGTGGCCCATGTTTATGATGTTACTTACGGCATTATAAAAGAAAACGATACGTTGGTAATTATCGACGACTCCATTGTTCGTGGAACTACGTTGAAAAAGAGTATCATTAAAATTCTCGATAGGCTGAATCCCAAAAAGATTATCGTTGTTTCCTCAGCGCCGCAGATTCGTTATCCCGACTGCTATGGAATTGATATGGCAGTGCTCGAAAAATTCATTGCATTTAATGCAACAATCGAATTGCTGAAAGAAAGAGGTGAGCAAAGTGTAATTGATGATGTTTATAGTAAATGTAAAGAACAGGAAAACCTTCCGAAAGAAGAAATTGTGAATTATGTAAAAGAAATATATCGTCAGTTCAAAGCTGAAGAAGTTTCGGCAAAAATAGCGCAATTGCTGAAACCTGAAGGTTGCAAGGCTGAGGTGGAAATCATCTATCAGACTATTGAAAATTTGCATGAAGCATGCCCGAACGACACCGGCGATTGGTATTTTACCGGAAATTATCCAACCCCGGGAGGAAATAAAGTGGTAAATACTTCATTCATCAATTACGTTGAAGGGAAAGACGGAAGGGCTTACTAATAGAAAAAGCATTACAATTACGCCGAAAGAACTTTATGTGAAATGACACAGTCTTTTTTCTAAACGCTGCTGGTCGTTTGGCAAGGTGTTTGTTGTTTCACAATAAAAACAAATTGTCTCCTGATGAAAAAACTGTCGATATTCCCTTTGGCCATTTTATTGCTGCTGCTCTTTTCTTCATGTGAAATTTACCAGATAGTTACTCTTTCTGGCGACCTTCCTCAAAATGATAAATTCCAGTTTTATAACGAAAATTCCGAAGTTAAAGTTGTCTATTCGTTTAGTGGGCAGGGTGGCCCAATTCATCTCGATGTTTTTAATAAAAAAGATAAGCCTTTGTATATTGATTGGTCGAAATGCGCTTTAATTATTAACGATCAAAGCTATACTCTTTGGACTGATGAAGCGACAATTAAAGGTGGTGCGTTGGAATTCAAAGTGAATCCCAATAATTCAGTAAAGTCAATTACTTCTTTTGAGGGGACAATATCCAAACAGGAAAAAGTTACATTCATACCTCCGCAAACAATGATTGTTCGGGATAGTTATCTGGTTTGTTCAACAATTATAGATAATTCGGGAAGGCCGTACCAGAAAATTAGTTTATTTACTGAAAAGGCTGAATATAACGAACACAGCGCTCGAAAGTATGTTTACTCCAGAGAAGATACTCCTTTAAAATTCAAAATTTTCTTAATGCTTTCTGATAGAGAGGACTTTAGTAATCCAATTCAATTAACAGGGAAATTCTGGGCATCAGACCTGGTGAACACGGGCGTGAAAAGTTCAAATATTTCTATGGAAAACCAGTTTTACAACACGAGAGTCCGGTAGTGTTTAGAGTTCGAAGTTAAATCCTCGCTTCAATAAGTCTTCGTATTTTTTTGCATCGAAACGGTAATACCAGGCGCCTTTTCTTGATGATTCTTTTTCTTTTTCTTCTAACTTTTCCAGAAGGTCCATCGCCAAAAGTTTCCGGCGGAAATTTCGTTTGTCGAGTGGTTTATTGTATATCGCCTCATAAAGCCCCTGTAACTGAGGAATTGTAAATTTTTGGGGCAATAATTCAAAACCAATTGGTTGTGTACGTGCCCTTACCTGAAGTTTTTTCATCGCACGTTCAACCATTTGGTCGTGGTCGAAAATGAGTTGCGGCAGCGAAGAAATAGGAACCCAGGTCGCTCCGTGGTTTCTTACCAATTCGAGGTCCGAGTCGTTAATCTTGATCAATGCAAAATAGGCAACTGAAATAATGCGGTCGCCCGGATCACGATTAATTTCTCCGAACGAATAGAGCTGTTCCATATAAACATTTGAAAGACCCGTAAGTTGAAGTAGTATACGTTTAGCAGCTTCGTCAATCGACTCATCTTTCGTTAAGAAACCTCCCATTAGTGACCATTCACCCATAGCTGGTTGAAAATTCCTTTTGAGCAACAATAATTTTAATTCGCGTCCTCCTTCATCATATCCAAAAATGATAGAGTCGACTGCCACATGGAATTTTTCGTGTTCGCTGTAGTATGACATGGTTTTATGTTATTCAGGCAATGGCCAGTCCTGGGTGGCCTTCGACCTTATATATGTTTCGATATGCCTGTCGGTTTTTGCTTCATAAATATCTGAGATTGTAACTATAATCCCGGTCTCTTCAACACCTCCAAATTCGTGATTAATTACAGTGCCAAAGGTTTTCATCGATGGACTGAGGTTCATGTACGAATTGATCAACGGAGGAATATTTTCGCCCAATTCGCGAACTTTTTGCGAGAGTATTCTGTAATCTTCTTTGTAAGAGCCACCATCAAAAATTCTAAGCATTTCTTCGTAATCGATTCCCAAATCAAGAGGTTCTATCGGTGTAACCAGGTCTTCGACATCTTTAAAATATTTATGGAAGAAATACATAATCAGGTTACGGGCTTTGGTATGGAAATGAGTATACATGGTTACTTTTCCAAAGAAATATTTCATTTCAGGATGGTCTACAATTAAGGCTCCAAGTCCGTCCCAAAGGTTATCGAGAGCAAAAAGGGCTTTTGCTCCTGCTTTGCTCGATTGGTAATGTGGCTGAACAAACGAACGACCCAGTTCGAGGGTGTATGGAAGATATTCTTTTATAAATCGATCGGAGAACCTGAACAAGTGAGTGGTGGCAAGTTGAACAACTCCATGCTGATCGATTGGAAGGTTATTGCATAAAATATAACGATATCCACCAATAATTTCAAGTGCCTGCGGGTCCCAAACGATGAGTTGTTTGTAGGGGTCGTCGCAAGTATCGTAAAAATCAATATCAAGTTCTTCACCGGTTCCACCGCCGGCATCTCTGAATGTAATTTCTCTGACTCTGCCTATTTCTCGCATTACATTGGGCGAATCAAGATGAGTTACAATATATATTTCGTTGTCTGCCTTATTTGTTTTCCTTAACAATTTGTCCGGTGTTAATTCGGCCAGAAGGACCTCTTTAGACACTGGGGCAATAATCTCCTTCATACTTTTATCTCTGATTTTTAGCGGTACAAAACTAAAAAAAATCTATCAGAAATGTCTTTCTGACACAACTAATGTTATTGTTGGTATTCTTTTGGTAATTTATACACTGTTTCTCTGACTTCGGTAGCCCACTGGTCGAGTGTTTTACTTTTGTCAAAAGTAGTGTAAGGTATTGGTTTGCCAAATGTTATAGTGAAACTTTGATTTTTTTGTTTGAAGAATTCGTCTGACAAAAAGAACATTTCAAGATTCCATTTTAACCTGAAAAATACCCTGAAATTTGCCAGGTTGTAAAAGAAATCAGTATTTTTTCCACTAACGTGGATTGGAATAATATCTCGTTGGTATTCAATTGATTTAGCAATAAAATGTTTCTTCCAGTCAAAATCCTGAATTACTCCTTTAATTTTACGCGAAGCAAATCCTGAGGGGAAAATAAGGATTTGGTTTGACGATGAATAAACTTCGTGTATTTGTTTTATGACATCTTTACTATGACCACCATGTTTGTTTAATGGAACGAAAATTGGCTTTAGCTGGGGAATACTCATTAAAACATCGTTTACAAGCGTTTTTGTTTCTCCTAAAACCCGGTCAATATTGCACAAAATTAATAGTGCATCAAATCCTCCAAGAGGGTGGTTGCTCGCAAAAATAAACCTTCCCGATTGTGGAATGTTTTCTATTCCGTTTATTGTTTCATGAACGTTGAAATAATTAACCATACTACGGGCAAAATCAATTCCCCGCTCATCACCATGTTCTTTAAGTATATCGTTTATTTCTTCAATGTGCATTACTCTGTTAATATATCGATATACAAATCCGGGAATTTTCTTGGCCAATCCGGGATTTTTCTTTTCAAACAGCTCACGAATATCAATTCGTTTTAAATATTCTTGATTTTCAGCATCCATGCGTGTTGTGTGCTTTAAACGACCGCCGAAATTAAAAAATATATACGTATTGATGGCGCTTTTAATTAATTTCTTGACATTGAGGCCTTGAATGCCCTGTAAAATAAGTAAGTTTAAAAACTTTTCAACATTTGTTTTTTTTTGCTCCATTTCTGAGGTGGTATCATTACTTTTGTCCCGTGTAATTTATTTTATTAACTATTGTTTAAAATTGTTAGTAACTAAAATGTATAGTGAAATTAGCCCTGGCAGAAGAAGAAAGTTAGGATGCTAACAAGTTATTAACAAGTTTTAAACATTTTTATTGTTAAGTATAGTGACTGGTTTTGACTAGAAAAGACTTAAAAAGACGAGTTTGTTTTGAAAAATATTACTTTTACATGTAGAACTTAAACACTCAGGATGTCGTTTTTTTCAGGCGAAATAGAAGCAACTTTCGATGAGAAAGGACGTGTTGTGTTACCTGCTGATTTTAAGAATCTGATGGGAGGCAGCGTCTCTGGTGGTCAATTGGCCATCCAGCTCGATAAACATGAGAAGTGTTTAAATGTCTACATTATGAGCGAATGGGAAAAGCAAGTGTCAAAAATCAGATCAAAATTGAATTTAAATAACCCTCAGCACAGTAAAATGCTTGACTCGTTCCTGCGTAGGTGCCGAGTAATTGCTGTCCCTGAAAATTGCAGGTTTACTGTCCCCGCTCAATTCCTGAATGCTGTTGGTATCGTGAAACAAGTAATGTTTACCGGACAATGCGAACGAATGAGAATTTGGGATGTTGCTGAGTATAAGAAATATGTCGATACACTGCCAGCTGTGGAAGATGATTTTGATGAAAAATTTGGTGGCGAAGACCCTGATGTATGAATACAGAATATCACATACCGGTTTTGTTGACAGAAAGCGTCGATGGCCTGGACATCAAAGAGAATGGCGATTATGTCGATGTTACCTTTGGTGGAGGTGGCCATTCTCGTGAGATTTTTAGCCGATTGAGATTGGGACGGCTTTACGCATTTGATCAGGATGAAGATGCCGCTGCAAACATTATTAACGATGAGCGTTTCTTTTTTATTCGGCACAATTTCAGATATATCCGCAATTTTCTCAGGTATTATAATGTCGATAAGGTTGATGGTATTTTAGCTGATCTTGGCGTGTCGTCGCATGATTTCGATGTGGCAGAAAGGGGTTTCTCGTTCAGGTTTGATGGCGATTTGGATATGCGGATGAACCGAAATGCTGCTCAGAGTGCAGCCGATATTGTCAATACTTACCCGGAAGATCAGCTGCGGACAATTTTCAAGGAATTTGGCGAAATTGATAATGCTGGACGTTTGGCCCGTCAACTGGTTCAAGCGCGCGATATGTCGCCTGTTAAATCTATCTCTCAGTTTAAAGAAGCTATAACTCCTTGTGTGCCAAAACTTCAGGAAAGTAAATACTTGGCCAAAGTCTTTCAGGCATTACGCATTGAGACAAACAAGGAGATGGAAGTACTTTGCGATTTTTTAGAACAAAGCATCCAGTTATTAAAACCTGGAGGCCGGCTTGTTGTCATCACTTATCATTCGCTCGAAGACCGGATGGTGAAAAACATTATTAAATCTGGCGATTTTTCAGGAAAACAGGAAAAAGATTTCTATGGGAATATTGATACCCCGCTTGTTGCTGTTAATCGGAAGGTAATTGTTCCAACTGAAGATGAAATAGAACGGAATCCAAGAGCCAGAAGTGCAAAATTAAGAATCGCAGAAAAGAAGGCATGACAGAAGAAAAGGTAAATAAAAGAAAGTGGTTTTCGTTTACTTGGATAAAAAGTATCCTTGTTGGCAGCGTATTGTCGAGCAAGCAGGTTACCAAGCAAATTCCTTTTTTTATTTTCCTGGCGCTACTTGGTATTGGTTTGATTACCAATAAATACATTACCGAAAAAACAATTAAACAGATGGAAATGGTTCGTGATTCGCTGAAAGAATATAAATCGGAATCGGTGATTCACGAAACTGAATTAATGTATATCAACCGTCCTTCAGAGGTTTCGAGAAGGGTTGTGGAACGAAAAATTGATTTGATTGAACCGGTTGAACCACCCAAACGGATCAAAGTGAAAAAAATGGAGACTAAATAATGGAAATCAGGAAAGCCATAACCTTACGATTTGGAATCGTTTATTTTGCGATTGCCATATTCGGACTAGTTATTGTAGCCCGGATTCTCATTATTCAGAACGTCGATACCCAAAAATGGGTTGAAATTGGTAAAGACCTGCGCAGTAATACTACAGAGATTTGGGCCAAGCGCGGTAATATTTGTGCCGACGATGGTAGTATTCTTTCAACATCAGTTCCCTACTACGAAATTCGTATGGATTTGCAGGCTCCTCGTATCCTGGAAATTTTTTCTAAAGAATCGGAAAACATGGTTGCCGAACTTTCAAATTTCTTTGGCTTTTCGAAAGATGAATTCAGAAACAGGTTGCAAACTGCTTATGCCAAAAAAAATCGTTGGTTCCTGGTCAATCCTGAGAAAATGGACCACAACCAATACCAGGAATTTAAACTTCTGAAAACCATGTCTAAAAGTTTTTTTGGTTCTGGAATAATTGTCGTAACCGAAAACAAACGCATTCTTCCTCATGGCGATTTGGCCAGCCGTACAATAGGTGTTTTAAACAAAGGTGCGTTTGGCGGAGTGCATGGTAATGTTGGCTTTACCGGAGTTGAAGGTTTGGCAGAAAGCTATTTGGCCGGGGTAAACGGATTGGCATTGAAAAGAAATATTTCAGGAAATTGGACAAATATACCCATTGTTGACCCGAAGGAAGGGAAAGACGTAATTACCACTTTAAATGTTAACCTTCAGGATTATGCGCAAACTGCTTTGGGAAAACAGATGGAACTTACCCAGGCCGACTGGGGAACTGCCATAGTAATGGAGGTAAAAACCGGAAATATTAAGGCTATTGCCAATATGGGTTTGAAAAAAGACGGGACTTATGGCGAAACATACAATTTTGCTTTTGGTCATGCCGGTTGTAGCGAACCAGGTTCAACTTTTAAACTAATGTCGCTCATCGCAGCGATGGATGCAGGCTATGCAGATACATCGGAGCTAGTTGATACTGGTCGTGGTTTATGGGAATATAAAGGACAAAAGATGAAAGACAGTGATTACGATCATGGAGGCCATGGGCTAATCAGTTTGAAAAGGACATTTGAACTTTCTTCAAATATTGGTACAGCTAAAATTATTTGTAAATATTATGAGGGTAAAGAAAAGGATTTTATTGATCGTATTTACAGTTTCGGATTAAATAAACCACTTGGTCTTGGTTTCCTCGGAGAAGCTGTGCCGCGCATTAAATATCCTACCGACCCCGATTGGTGGGGCCCTTCGCTGGCGTGGATTGCACACGGTTACGAGATAAAAATAGCTCCAATTCAAACACTTACTTTTTACAATGCGGTGGCAAACAATGGAGTAATGGTTAAGCCAAAATTTATTGAGGAGGTAAGAGAGGATGGTATTCCTGTAAGAAAATTCTCAACTGAAGTACTTAACCCTTTAATCTGTTCGAAGAATACACTTCATAAAGCACAGGATATGTTGAAAGGTGTATGTATCAGAGGTACTGCAAAAAATTTGAAAAATCCATATTATACGATTGCCGGAAAGACAGGTACGGCAGTAATTGCTAATGAAGACAAAGGATATACCGTTGGAGGAGCCAAACGTTATCAGGCTTCATTCTGTGGGTACTTCCCTGCTGATAATCCGCTGTATACATGTATTGTTGTTATTGTTGGGCCTAAGGGGCAATCGGTATATGGCGGTTCTGTTGCCGGACCGGTTTTCAGGAGTATAGCCGACAAGGTTTATGCGGCGTACCTCGATCCGGCAAAAGATTCAATTCCACCTTATAACGAAGTCCCTCAGGTGAAACCTGGTTTGAAGGATGATGTTATGATGTTGTCGAGAGATTTAGGATTCAATACACAGATTCAGAATTTAACTTCCGATCATGTTGCTGTATCGGCTGATTCGATGACTGTATTTGTGAGTGGTGTTAATGATACTCCGGGGATTGTACCCGACGTTGTAGGTATGGGAGCCAACGATGCTGTGTATTTTCTTGAAAAGGATGGATTGAAGGTTGAGAGTAAAGGTTTCGGTCGTGTATATCGTCAATCGCCAATGGCGGGTTCGCCTTTTGTGAAAGGAGATGTTATTTCGCTTGATCTGGGATTTGACGATTTGCAAATTGTGAAGCGCGATAGTATGGCTAAAAACGATACCGTTATGGTAGCAGCTTCGATGCCCGCACAGCCTGAACCGGAGACAGATGAACCTCCATTGACCCAGGTTGACCAGGTAAAAGCAAAAACCGAAGTTACACAGAAGCAAAAATCAGATACAGCCAAAAAAACAACAGGGAAAACAGCCCCTGCATCAAAATTAAAAACAGGCTCTGCTGCAAAAGCAAAACCAAGTCCTGAAGCAGTAAAAAAATGGAAGGCCAAAGTAGCCGCACAGAAAGCTGCCCAGGATAAAAAGAATAAACCTGCTGCTAAACCAACAACGACGAAGAAAACAACAGCTCAAACTAAAAAGAAACAGCAATGAAGCAATTAACCGAAATATTGGCTGGAATTGAAATTTGTGAATCGATTGGCGATTTAGGAATTTTGGTTGGAGGGATACAATTCGACTCGCGTAAGGTAAAACAGGGAGATGTGTTTGTTGCCGTGAAAGGTACGCACGTTGATGGGCATCTTTTCGTTACAAAGGCTATTGAACAAGGAGCTGTTGCGGTAGTTTGCGAGATTATGCCGGAAAATGTTCCGTCAGGAATTGTTGTTGCGAGAATTAATCATACACAGTTCAATTTTGGAAAAATTGCTTCGGCATGGTTTAATCATCCATCGGCTAATCTGAAAGTGGCCGGGGTAACCGGTACAAACGGAAAAACAACTATTGCAACACTTCTATACAAAACATTCAGTTTGCTTGGTTACAAAGTTGGCCTGATTTCAACAATAAAATATTATGTGGGCGAAGAAGAATTTCAGGCTACGCATACAACTCCCGATGCACTGCAAATTCAGGAATTGATGGCTAAAATGGTTGAGGCTGGTTGTGAGTACTGTTTTATGGAAGTGAGTTCACATGCCATTGATCAGGACCGCATTAGTGGAATACAGTTCGATGGGGGAATTTTCACCAACCTTACCCACGATCATCTCGATTATCACCTCACTTTTGCTGAGTACCTGAAGGCCAAAAAGAAATTCTTCGATAATTTGTCGGATACTGCTTTTGCTTTGACAAATCTCGATGATAAAAATGGCATGGTTATGCTTCAAAATACCAGGGCGCTGAAACAAACTTATTCGTTGCGCTCATTGGCTAATTTTCACTGTAAAATACTTGAGAAACATTTTGATGGAATGTTGCTCAGTATTGATGGAAGTGAAGTTTGGACCCATTTTACCGGTGTTTTCAATGCAAGCAATCTTCTGGCTGTTATAGGAGCAGCACTTCTTTTGGGAGCCGACAGAGACGAAATGTTAAGGATTTTGAGCGAATTGAGGCCAGTTTCAGGAAGATTCGAAATTATTCGGTCTCCAGAAGGAAAATATGCAGTAGTTGATTATGCCCATACGCCAGATGCCATTCAAAATGTGCTTTCAGGAATTACTGAAATACGTACAGGCAACGAACAGGTAATCACAGTAATTGGAGCAGGTGGCGACCGCGATAAAACCAAACGGCCTAAAATGGCTGCTGAAGCTGTGAAACTTAGCGACAAAGTGATTTTAACCTCGGATAACCCTCGTTCGGAAGAACCAGAACAAATACTTGCTGATATGGAAGTTGGCGTTGAAGCCCATCAAAAGCACAAAGTTTTATCTATTGTAAACCGGAAGGAAGCCATTAAAACAGCATGTATGCTGGCGCGTTCAGGCGATATTGTTTTGGTTGCCGGAAAGGGGCACGAAGATTACCAGGAGATTAAGGGGATTAAATATCATTTTGACGATAAGGAAGTGATTAACGAGATTTTTGGAAATGTTTAAAAAAGTAGAGCTATGTTTTATCATTTGTATCAGTTTTTAAAAGATTGGGATATTCCCGGGTTAGGGATGCTTCAATATATCTCGTTTCGCTCTGGTGCCGCAATCATTGTATCGTTATTAATAACCGTTGGATTTGGGAAGAAACTGATTCGTTTTTTGCAGCGCAAACAAATTGGTGAAGAAATTCGTGATTTGGGACTTGAAGGTCAGTTGGCTAAAAAAGGTACGCCCACGATGGGTGGAATTATTATTCTTTCGTCGATTGTAATACCAACTCTTTTGTTTGCCCGGCTTAATAATGTTTACATTATTCTGATGCTTGTAACTACAGTATGGCTGGGCCTTATTGGTTTTGCCGACGACTATATTAAAGTTTTCCTGAAAGACAAAGAAGGCCTGGCCGGAAAATTTAAAATATTAGGGCAGGTTTCGTTAGGTGTTATTGTAGCCTGTACTCTTTATTTTTCTGATGATGTGGTTGTCCGTCAGCGTGTTGTCGATTCTAATGGTTTCTTTGTAAAAGAAATGGTTACCGATAGTATTACAGGGCAGAAACGTTTACAACATGTTACCAAACCAGTGAAATCAACCCGGACTACTATTCCGTTTATTAAGAATCATGAATTTAGCTATACATGGTTTGTTTCGTTCCTTGGCGATAGCGCTAAAAAATGGGGATGGATAGTTTACGGCCTGATTATCATTTTCATTATTACTGCTGTTTCAAACGCAGCCAACCTTACCGATGGGATTGACGGGCTTGCAACGGGAACCTCTGCAATCAGCGGGGCTACTTTGGGAATCCTTGCTTATGTCAGTGGTAACGTTATTTATGCTGATTACCTCAATATCATGTATATACCTAATCTTGGAGAGCTAACCATATTTATTTCAGCATTTATTGGGGCTACAGTTGGTTTTTTGTGGTATAATTCATATCCCGCACAGGTTTTTATGGGCGACACCGGAAGTTTGGCTCTTGGCGGAATTCTTGCCGTATTTGCCATCATTATTCGCAAGGAATTCCTGATTCCTATTTTGTGTGGAATTTTCGTAGTCGAAACTCTGTCGGTTATGTTGCAGGTGTATTATTTCAAATATACAAAACGAAGGTATGGTGTGGGGAAGAGGATTTTTTTGATGAGCCCCATTCATCACCATTTCCAGAAACAAGGTATTCCTGAGGCCAAGATTGTCACACGGTTTTGGATTATTGGAATTATCCTTGCTGTTTTGACTATTGTTACATTGAAAATGCGGTAAAAAGAAAAGAGGAATTGAGAAGGTTTTTTCTTCTCACCTGATAGAAAAATGATAAAAATGAATAAACGTGTTGTCATATTAGGTGCTGCCGAAAGTGGTGTTGGTGCTGCTATCCTGGCCCGGAAACAGGGTTTTGATGTTTTTGTGTCAGACAAAGGCTCTATTAAAGAAAAGTATAGAAATGAACTGATTGAACGTGGGTTCGATTTCGAAGAGGGCAACCATTCTGAGGGCAAAATAGTAAATGCTGATTTGGTCATAAAAAGTCCGGGTATTCCGGATAAAGCACCTCTGATAAAACTTTTGAAGGCTCAGGGGATACCGGTTATTTCGGAGATTGAATTTGCCGGTCGGTATACTAAAGCTAAAAAGATATGTATTACAGGAAGTAACGGTAAAACCACAACTACCTTGCTTACTTACCATATATTTCAGAAGGCTGGTCTGAATGTTGGCTTGGCCGGAAATGTTGGGCAAAGCATGGCCTGGCAGGTTGCTGAAAAAGAATTTGATTACTATATAATTGAGTTAAGCAGCTTTCAGTTGGATGGGATGTATGAATTTAAGGCTGATGTAGCTGTATTACTGAATATAACTCCTGATCACCTGGATCGCTACGAATATAAAATGCAGAACTATATTGATTCTAAATTCAGGATAGCACAAAACCAGACTGCAAACGACTATTTCGTTTGGTGCAGCGACGATCCTGTTCTGAAACACGAAATGTCGGTTCGGAAACTGGGTGGGCACTGCATCCCTTTTACATTAGGAACTCCGCCAGCCGAAGGCGCTGGAATTATTGACAACAATCTGATTATTAACTGGGAACAAAATATTTTTACTATGTCGATTTTAGATATTGCACTTCAGGGTAACCACAACACTTACAATTCTATGGCTGCCGGAATTTCCGGGAAGACAGCAAACATTCGTAATGAAAATATTCGGGAAAGTCTGTCAGACTTTACTGGTGTTGAACACCGCCTCGAACGTTTTTTGAAGGTACATGGCATTGAATTTATCAACGATTCAAAAGCTACGAACATCAATTCGGCCTGGTATGCACTCGAAAGTATGGCTCAACCTACTGTCTGGATTGTTGGTGGTATTGACAAAGGCAACGATTATTCAGAATTATATGACTTAGTAAAGGCAAAGGTGAAAGCTATTGTTTGTTTGGGTGTCGATAATTCCAAAATAAAGGAAGCGTTTAAAAATGTAGGGGTTGAAATTGTTGAAACACAATCAATGGCCGACGCAGTACGTTCGGCCTATTTCCTGGCAAAAAGCGGCGACGCCGTATTGCTTTCGCCCGCGTGTGCCAGTTTCGATTTATTTGAAAATTATGAAGACCGTGGCCGTCAATTTAAACAGGTAGTAAGGGAGTTATAAAAATGGCAGGCAGATTGGCTAAAATATTCAAAGGCGACTTAACGCTTTGGGTCATTTTGATCTTCCTTTCGTTAATTTCGCTGGTGATTGTGTATAGCGCAACGGGTAAACTTGCGTATCGCGAGGCACATGGAAACACTATGTATTACCTTATCCGGCAGGTTATTTTCATCCTTGCTGGTTTTGGTATTATGCTTTTTGTAGTGAATGTGATCCCTGTTTCTGTTTATTTTAAAATATCGCCAGTCTTGATAGGTATCACCATTTTTACTCTGATTTTAGCATTTATTCAGTATAAAATTACAGGTGGCGATAAGGAAACTTCCCGTTCGCTTACATTGCCGTTCTTTAGTTTCCAACCTGCCGAATTGGCCAAAATATCATTGGTAATGTATGCGGCGCGTTTGTTGTCGAAAGCACAGCGTACCGAGGAAGAACTCAAAAGCGCCTTCTATTGGGTTACAGGTGTTGCTGGTATTATTTGTTTACTTATTTTCTTGAGCAACTTCTCAACAGCCGCTCTTATATTTTTTACAATTATCGTTCTAATGTTAATTGCCCGGGTGGCATTTAAATACATCGCCTCGCTCATTGGTATAGGTGCCGTTCTTGTAATACTAATCTATTTTTCTGCCGACTTTTTTCCTGATAGTTTTGGCCGTGTACATACCGTTAAAAGTCGCATTGAAACTTTTCTTTCGGGATCGGCAAAAAAGGAAGTAACAGGAATGAAACAGGAAGAATATGCCCGTTTGGCCATTTTTGAAGGTGGGGTTTTGGGGAAAGGACCTGGTAATGGAGAAGTGAGCAATTATATGGAGGCTGGATATAACGATTTTATTTATGCCATATATATTGAAGAATATGGTTTTATTGGTGGTGTGTTTTTACTGTTGCTTTACATAGTTCTGCTATTTCGTGGAGTAATCATTGTCCGGCGATGCGACCGGACGTTCCCGGCTTTCACAGTCACCGGCCTAATTTTATTGATGACATTTCAGGCTTTTATAAATATGGCTGTTTCTGTTGGTGCAGTCCCCGTGACTGGTCAGCCTCTTCCCTGGGTTAGTATGGGTGGATCGTCGATGTTGTTCACTGCGGCGGCATTTGGGGTTATTTTAGCGGTAAGCGCTGATAATCAAAAGCGGATGGCCGAATTGCAACAGGTTGAGGTAGGTCAGTCAGAACAACCAGTTACGTCTGAAGAAATAAGTGAAGCTGAAAAAAAGGAAATACAAAATAAAGAAAAACAGCAACCACAAGATCAGGAGTTTTAATATGAAGAAACTTAAAGTGATAATTAGCGGAGGAGGAACCGGCGGGCATATTTTCCCGGCTGTTTCCATTGCCAACGAAATAAGGGACCGTTTCCCTGAAGCCGATATATTATTTGTAGGTGCGTTGGGAAAAATGGAAATGGAACGCGTTCCCGCAGCTGGTTACCCTATTGTTGGGTTACCGGTTGTTGGATTTCCGCGTAAACTGTCGCTAAAGATGCTTACTTTCTTCTGGAGTTTATTCAGAAGTATGCAAAAGGCAAATAAAATAGTTGCTGATTTTAAGCCTGATGTAGCTATTGGAGTTGGAGGATTTGCCAGTGGCCCAGTTTTGAAGGCTGCTGTTCGTAAAGGGGTTCCGGCAGTACTTCAGGAGCAAAATTCGTACGCCGGTGTGACTAACAAATTGTTGTCGGCCAGGGTGAAAAAGATTTGTGTAGCTTATCCGAACATGGAGAAGTATTTCCCTGCCGAAAAAATTGTGTTTACCGGTAATCCAATTCGTAAGAATTTGATTGGAGATATAGTTGATAAACAGGAAGCTTACCAGTATTTTAAATTGGTTCCTGAAAAGCCTATAGTTCTGTTAATTGGTGGAAGTTTAGGCGCCCGCATGCTGAACGAAAGCGTATTGGCAAATCTCGATCTGATTGGAAAAACTAACGCACAGGTAATTTGGCAAACAGGAAGTTATTATTATCGGGAAATGCTCGATCGACTTACTGCAGGTTGTCCCGGAAATTTATTTCCAATGGAGTTTGTTTCCAGGATGGATTTCGCTTATGCTATTGCTGATGTGGTGATTTCCAGGGCAGGAGCTGGAACTATTTCAGAGCTTTGCCAGCTTGGAAAACCTTCGGTTTTGGTGCCTTCGCCTAATGTTGCCGAGGACCATCAGACTAAAAACGCCATGGCGCTTGTTGATAATCAGGCGGCTTTGTTAATAAAAGACGTCGATTCAAAAGAACAATTATGGTCAGAGACATTTAAATTGCTTGCCGATAAATCACGGTTAAACAGTTTTTCTGTGAATATCAGGAAACTGGCTAAACCGGAAGCCGCAAAAGAAATTGTTAATGTAGTTTTAGAGGTTTTACAAAAAGAACAAGGTGAGCGTTTTTAAGTATGGATTATGAATATTTATCGTTTGTTCGTATTGAATAAGATTATAAACCAGAAACTTATCTCTGGAGCAAATGAAAAGATATAAAATGGGAAATGAGTTTTAAAGATTTACAGACATAGTATGTTAGAATTTACCGACATAAAGCAGGTTTATTTCCTTGGTATCGGAGGAATTGGAATGAGCGCTCTGGCACGTTATTTTGCGAGTCAGGGCATTGCTGTTTCTGGTTACGACCGCACTGCTACCGATTTAACTGCAGCTCTTGAAAAGGAAGGGATTGCTGTCCATTATACCGATGATCCGGATTTGTTACCATCTGGTTTAAATTATTCTGATTCTTTGATTGTATATACTCCTGCAGTTCCGTCAACTCACCGTGAATTAAATATGCTTGTTTATCGTGGTTTTGAGCTTCACAAACGGGCCGAAGTGTTGGGTATTATTTGCAATAGCCGCCGAACAATAGCAGTGGCCGGAACACATGGAAAAACGTCTGTTTCAACAATTACAGCTCATATTCTGAAAAATTCGGCCAAAGGTTGCGCTGCATTTCTTGGCGGTATTTCAAAAAATTATCAGACCAATCTTTTACTCGACAATACTGGGAGCGAATGGATTGTTGCTGAAGCTGACGAATTTGACCGTTCTTTCCTTCACCTTAAACCTGAATTAGCTGTAATTACCTCGATGGATGCCGATCATTTAGATATTTATGGGTCACATGAGAAGGTGATTGAAAGTTTCCGTTTGTTTGCCGGTAATATTCGCGTTGGAGGGACATTACTTTACAAAAAAGGATTGCTATTCGATAGTGAAACTTCTGATAAGTATACGCTTGCTTCGTATTCGATTAGTGAAGATGCTGATTATTGTGCCCAAAATATCGAATTAAAAGATGGCTATTACCAGTTCGACCTGAAAACGCCTTATGTTGTTATTGAAAAGTTGGTGCTGAATTATCCGGGATTGGTTTACGTTGAAAACTCGGTTGCAGCAGCTGCTCTTGCGCTAATAGCTGGAGCTACCCCCGATGATGTAAGAAAAGCGTTGGCTTCTTATGCCGGTGTTAAGCGTAGGTTCGATATACACCTGAAAAACGAACAGTTTGTCTTAATTGATGACTATGCCCATCATCCAGCTGAGTTAAAGGCCACAATTCTTTCGGTTCGGGCTTTTTACCGTGACCGGAAATTAACTGGTGTTTTTCAACCACATCTGTACAGCAGGACCAACGATTTTTATAAGGATTTTGCTGAAAGTCTTGATTTGCTCGATGAAGTTGTTTTGCTTGATATTTATCCTGCGCGCGAGTTACCTATCGAAGGGGTTACCTCTGAGCTCATATTTAATCAAATGCAAAATAAAAATAAAATAATGTGTTCGAAAATGGAGCTGAAGAATGTAGCTTCTGGTTTTAAACCTGGAATTGTAATTATGATGGGGGCCGGAGATATTGATACTTTGGTGGGCCAGGTAAAAGAACAATTATTGAAATATGAAGATTGTTAAAAAAATATTGATTGTATTTGGCTGGCTAATCCTAATTGGAAGTATTGGATTTACCATGTATTATGCCTGGGTGCAACGCGAAGCCGTTCGCTGCCAGGAGATCGTGGTGAATATTAACCCCAGTTCGCCAAGGTTTCTGGATGAAACAGAGATTACATCCATGCTTGAGAAATCGGGTGAGATGATCCTAGGGAAAAGACTTTCAGCCATTAATATAAATAAACTTGAAACAAAGCTAAGTTCTTCGTCCTCGCTGGCTAATGTTCAGGTTGTTAAAAAAGTTGACTCGAAAGGCTTGTCGTTTAGAGGTAAAATAGTTGTAAGCCTCGATGAACGAACGCCAATTATAAGGATTAAAGATTCGGGGACGGATTATTATATGGATTTGGAAGGGAATAAAATACCTGTATCACCCAAATATGTTGAGCGCATAATGATTGCAACAGGAACTATCCCCGATTTGGAAACTCAGACTGGTTTGTTGAAAATGGCTGAGTTCGTAAATAACGATAATTTTTGGAAAGCCCAGGTAGAACAAGTTTTTATTCAGAAAAATGGTGAATTGCTTTTATTGCCACAAGTTGGCGACTATTTAATCGAATTCGGGAAGCCTGAAGATTGGGTAACTAAATTCAGAAATTTAAAAGCACTTTACCAGCAAGGATTTAAAAATATGGGCTGGAATAAATACAGTATTATTAGTGTGAAATATAGGAACCAGGTTGTTTGTACAAAAAAGTAGGTTATGGACAAGAACGAAAAAATTTTTGCGACAGTCGACATAGGCTCTTCTAAAATACTAGTCCTTGTTGGTAGAAAGAATGAGGAAGGAAAAATTCAGGTAATTGGCATTGGTCATAGTGCCTCGCGTGGAATAAAACGTGGTGTTATTCTGAATGTAGAAGAAGCTTTTGCTGCAATCAATGAGGCCATAGGGCTTGCAGAAAAAGATTGTGGTTGTTATGTCGAACATGTTTACGTTAATATTTCCGGGCAGCAACTAACTACCATTGAATCAGTTCAACGAAAGACATTTAGCCGAGGTCATTGTATGAATGAAATGGATATCGATCAGTTATTGCAAATGTCCAGGCAAATTGATCTGGAAGAAGGAATGGCAATATACCATGTTAATCCCGAATTTTATACGGTTGATGAAGAGACGGGAATAACCAATCCTGTAGGTTATATTGGTGAAAAAATCGAAGCCAAATTTAAGATTCATGTTGCCCCTGAATCGTATGAGCGTAATATCGGGTTGTGCTTCAACCGTGGTTCAATTGTTGTCGACAAAGCCATTCTCGATCCAATTGCTTCATCTGATGTAGTGTTGACCGATGAAGAAAAAGAAACCGGCGTTGCTTTGATTGATATTGGTGGTGGTACCACTAAAATATCAATTTTTTACGAAGGTGTATTGTGCTTTACAACAATGGTCCCTTTTGGAGGAAATGTAATTACATCAGATATTAAAGAAGGTTGCGCTATTACCTTACGACAGGCCGAATCACTCAAAATACAGTTTGGACAGGCTATCGCCGATTTTGCCCCTGAAGAAAAAGTTGTTACAATTCCGAGCAATGGGTGGGAGCCCAAGCAAATCTCGTTTAAAAGTCTGGCACATATAATCCAGGCCCGGATGGAAGATATTATTGCTTATTTTTTCTATGCTATCCGAAAATCGGGTTATGCTGATAAACTTGGTTCAGGTATTGTAATTACAGGAGGCACTTCTCTTTTACCTAACCTGGGGCAGTTAATTAAGTTCCATATTGGTTACGATGTTCGAATTGGAAAACCACACCTGACTTCATTTGTTCCAAATAAAAATGTTTACGATCCAAGATATTCAACAGCTCTGGGCTTATTGAAAATTGCTTCTGAAGACGAACCCGATGGTAAACGTAAAAAAAGGAAAATCAGAATACGTTCGAATGAACCTGGATTATTTATAAGGATGCAAATGAAGATAAAACAGGGTGTAATTGAATTTTTTGAAGAGACGACTGAAGATACGGAAATGACTTAAAATATAAACATAATGAAGTCTGCCTTATGATCGAGGAATTATTTGCTTACGGACTTGAGCGCGAGAAATCTTCCATCATCAAAGTTATTGGTGTTGGTGGCGGAGGATGCAATGCCGTCAAAAATATGTATGAAGAGGGCATTAAAGGTGTAAATTTCATGATTTGTAACACCGATGCACAGGCGATGCAAAGTAATCCTGTGCCTATAAAAATACAATTGGGAGTTACACTAACCCAGGGCCGGGGAGCCGGAAATCTTCCCGTACAGGGAGAACAGGCTGCTATTGAAAACCTCGACGATGTTCGCGATGTACTTGAAGGCACTACAAAGATGGTATTTATTACTGCAGGAATGGGAGGGGGAACTGGAACCGGCGCGGCGCCTGTTATTGCACGTCTGGCCCGTGAACTTAATATCCTGACAATTGCTGTAGTTACAATTCCATCGAAATCGGAAGGTAAACGTCGCTATAACCAAGCGCTTGAAGGCGTAGAAAAGCTTCAGCAATATGTTGACAGCATGTTGGTTGTGAGTAACGAGAAGCTCCATAAAATTTATGGAAACCTTCCAGCGTCTCAGGCTTTTAAGAAGGCCGACAATATCATTACCACTGCGGTTAAAGGCGTTGCAGAAATTATTACTCTTCACGGGAATATTAATATCGACTTTGCCGATGTTTATACAGTTATGGCTGGCAGCGGAGTCTTCCTGATGGGAACAGGTTTGGCAGATGGCCCAAACAGGGCGATGAATGCTGTTCGTCTTGCCCTGGAATCGCCTTTGCTTGATAGTAGCAGTATCCGGGGTACCCAAAATATTCTGCTGAATATTATTTCTGGAACAGAAGAGGTTACGATGAGCGAGATAGGTGAAATAATTGATTATCTGCAGGAAGAGGCCGGTCAGGATGCTACAATTATATGGGGAAATGGAAACGATCAGAAACTCGATAACCAGATTAGTGTTACAATCATTGCAACAGGATTTGATGTTAACCCGAACCGTGTACTACAGCCTGTTGAATTGATTGAATTACAGGCAGAAGACAACATTGATTTCGAAATTAATATTGACGAGGACAAACCTGAAGAAAAGGTAAGCCCGGTTGTGCCAAACGCTGAACCATTACTCCAATCAAAATCAAAGGATGGAATTTCGGAAACCAAATCAAAAAAAGCGAATGACAAAAAAACAGCTCAAAAGCTTTCAAAACAACAGGGCAAGAATACTGAAAGTTGGATTACCAGGAGTTTTAACCGGTTTTTTGATGATAAAAAAGGGAAAGAATCATCTATTCCTGAAGAAGATATGAAAGAGTAAATTTATAAACACGAAAAAATAGGCAATTATGTCAAGCGAAATTATGAATTTTGATTTAACCGTGAATTCTGGTTCAATCATTAAAGTAATCGGAGTTGGCGGTGGTGGTGGTAATGCAGTCAATCACATGTATCATCAGGGTATCCGCGATGTCGACTTCATGGTATGCAATACCGATGCTCAGGCGTTGATAAACAGCCCGGTCCCTTACAAGGTACAGTTGGGCTCATCGTTAACCGAAGGACGTGGGGCCGGTAATAAACCCGAAACCGGGCGTCAGTCGGCTATCGAAAACATTGAAGATGTTAAAAAAATACTTCGGGAGAATACCAAGATGGTATTTATTACCGCCGGAATGGGTGGCGGAACAGGAACGGGCGGCGCTCCTGTAATTGCACAGGCGGCTAAAGAATTAGGAATACTTACCGTAGGCATTGTTACAATTCCTTTCAGAAATGAAGGACGTCGCCGTATTAAACAGGCAGTTGAAGGTATTGCAGCAATGCAGGAACATGTCGATTCGCTTCTTGTAATAAACAACGAACGTATCCGCGAAATGTACGGCGATTCAAGAATTTCCGATGCTTTTGCCAAAGCTGATAATATCCTTACTACTGCAGCCAAGGGAATTGCTGAAATTATAACAGTACACGGATATATTAACGTTGACTTTGCCGATGTTGAAACTGTAATGCGAAACAGCGGCGTGGCTTTAATGGGAACTGGTATTGCTTCGGGTGCCAACAGGGCTGTTATTGCCGTAGAGGAAGCGCTCAATTCTCCTTTGCTGAACAACAATGACATTATGGGTGCACGTAATATCTTGTTGAATATTACATCAGGAGTTGAAGAAATTACTATGGATGAAATTGGTGATATTACCGATTTTGTACAGGAAAAAGCAGGTAATTCAGCTGACCTGATATGGGGTAATGGTATTGATGAATCGCTGGGCGATCAGATATCGGTTACTATTATTGCAACCGGTTTTAGTACCAGCAGCATTCCAGAGATGGTAATGAACCAAAGCCAGGAGAAAACTTACCACACATTGCAGGAAGATGATTCCGATTTGATTTCGAAAACTAAATCGGAAGTAAAAACCAACATTGAGAGTGAATTGCACGGAAATAAAGGCGCTAAACAAAAAACATTTGAGTTTGAAATTAATACCGGTGTTACCGACGATTTTGAGGAGTTATATGGCGCCAATCCGAAAAAAGCAGCATTTGATCCGGCTTCGGAACAAGTTGATTTTACACAAACTTCCGACGAAACCGTTGATGAACTGGAAAACATTCCGGCTTACCGACGGAAGAACTCGAAACTGTTTAGCTTTAAAAAAAAAGTAGATGAGAAATTTTCCCGTTTTTCGATTTCGCCGGATGAAAATAATAATGTAGTTTTACGAGACAATAATTCGTATTTACACGATAATGTTGACTAATTTTATAGCGATGAATTTATTTGACAAAATTAGCGAAGATATTAAAGAAGCGATGAAAGCCCGTGAAAAAGAGAGGCTTGAAGCTTTACGCGGAATAAAAAAAGTTTTTCTTGAAGCTAAATCTTCAGTTGGCGTAAATAATGATTTGACAGATGTAGATTATTTGAAAATTATTTCTAAATTAGCAAAGCAAGGAAATGATGCAGCTGCTATATATAAGGAACAGGGGCGTAACGACTTGTACGATCAGGAAATATTTCAGGTAAAAGTTTTTGAGTCATATCTTCCTGCAAAAATGTCGGATGCTGAGTTAACCGAAAACATTAAGGCAATAATTGCTGAAGTTGGTGCTACGGGCATGAAGGACATGGGTAAAGTAATGGGTATCGCTTCCAGGAAGCTGGCTGGTCTGGCTGAAGGAAAAGATATCTCCGATAAAGTGAAAGCTTTGTTAAGCTAAAGATAGAATGTCGGGACTTGAAATCTCAAGTTTTGTGCATTTGGGGTGGAAAAAGGAAAGCGGGCAGAGGCCCGCTTTCTCTTTATGTATACCAAGCTTGCTGGCGTTTACAAAGTGCACTGAACCCATAGAAAAATAAGGCGAATTATTTTTTTCAAGTGAAATAATTTGAAAAATGTTGATTGATATTAACGATTTATTTATATCTTCGCCATGCAAAGAAAACGATGCAGCATATTATGAGGGCAGGTTTTCAGGCAGAAAATATACAGGTAAAAAATGGATTTTTTATACCTGATTAAAATGAAAGCTTTATTAAGCTAAAGATAGAATGTCGGGACTTGAAATCTCAAGTTTTGTGCATTTGGGGTGGAAAAAGGAAAGCGGGCAGAGGCCCGCTTTCTCTTTATGTATACTTACAGTTATCGGACACAGATTAAGGGTAGAGATTTAGGATTCTTTCTATCTATCGGTCATGGGAATAACTTTTGCAATTTTTAACCCACCCAATTGTATTGCGTACGTCTTCAATGTGTTTGCTAATTGTTCAATTTTACAGCGGACGTTCCCGATTATCTGGAGGATGACCTTCCTAAAATATGTCTTTTTTGTAGAGGTGAAGTTAGTTGATCAGATGAGTAAGAGAAATAACTTCATTGTTCAGAAAATTGATTCTACTCAGTTTTTGGCATGGATAAGTCTGAAAAAGGCATTGGTGAGTTTTACAAGTAAAAAAATAAAAATACCAACAAAAAATTCGATTTATTTCAGTAACTTTTGTCAATAAAGTTTTGATAAGTAAGGATTTCCTGATTATTGTAAGAATCTAGCCAAATCCATAGGTCCAACATTTTCTGAGGATTAAAGTGCCCATTGCATAGTTTTATCTGGTAATCATACCCAGAAGAAATAGAGATTGATTCGAATTAATGTTTTAATATTTTAATCTATTTTATAAAAAATCAAATGCAAAGGATGAAATAATTGAGTCAGTACATAACGCAAGTAGATAAGTCCGACGAGCAGAGGCAAACTAAAAAACGGCATCTTCCAGACACTCCTCAAAATTTTGGATTCAATATTTTTGAAACTCGAAATATTTTAGTCATTAAGTTTTTATTCTTTTTATTCCTTTTTTCTTCTCAGAATGGCGAAGGACAAACTATTTATGGCGTAAGCGGGATAATAAAAACCCCCAGCGCTTATGTCGTTAATAATGATGACTTTGTTTTTGGTGCCGCTTATTTTAAAGATTACCATACCAACTCCGATGAGCTGATCAAACAATGGACAATCAACCTTAATGCAGGTATTTTTTCCCGGTTCGAATTAGGATTGAGATTAGCTATATTGCCTGATATTACTGGTGATTCCCCAATTTTTGATGTCAGCTTTGACCGGATGATTAGTGGAAAGTATGTTCTTTTTAAAGAAGAGAATGTATTGCCACAAATTGCTTTCGGTATGCAAGACGTTGTTGGAACACGACTTCACAATTCTACTTACTTGACTGCAAGTAAAACTATACAAATTGAGTTTTATAGCCTTTTACTGAACTTAGGATATGGTTCAAAACTAAATGATTCGGTTTTTGGGAATGCTGAGAGTCATCATTTTTTAGGTCCTTTTGGAGGAGCAGAAATAGGGCTAAAAAAAAGAATCTATTTGATGGTTGAATATGATGCACGAGATTTTAATATGGGGTTGAAAATAGTTGTTAAAGACTGGTTTAACTTCAATTTCTCATTATTTAAAATGGAGTATCCTTCGATGGGTATTTCATTAAAATTCTCAATTTAGTTACAAAACATGAAACGAGCCATGAGCAAAATCCTCGCAAACAAAGGGATGGTTATAACTGGCAAGGTCCATGAGACAATAACAAATCAAATTAATAGAGAATATGAAAATAAGAAAGTATTTACTGCTTACACTAACTGTTTATCTGATGGGATTGACATTGTCTTTCTCTCAAGATTCGACAAAGCATACTCCCTTCTTTTTCCCTAAGTCAATATCCTTTGCCGCAAGTTCAAACTTTCATTGGTATCTCAATGACGGGTTAAAAGGTGATTTTACTGATCAGATGTATCTTCAAGCAAATTTAAAGTATGGCAGGAATTTAGATTTTGTAATTATAAATAAAACTAAATCAAGAAATGGTTCAGTAAATAATAGGTTTTCAGATGTCTATTTCAATTATCGAAATAATCTCAAAGCGAATGCCAATAGGCCAATTTTCAAATATGGTCTTTTCTTAAACCTAAAGATTGGGGTAATAGAATGGTATCCGACGTTTACGAACGTGCAAATGATACTTGAAAATGCAGAAAAGTTTATAAATCCATCGCAAATTTATGGAGGTAGTATTGTTTCAACTATTCCCATTACGTCTGACAGATCTTTAAATGTTCATTTAGGAGCTCATTCCGGCGATTTGATTCACAATAATAAACTTGATGCTGAGCTTCTTGATTTATATTTGAATTACACGAAAGTTTTCAAATATAACTTAGGAGTGTCAGCTCAGATTGGGATTGCCCAAGGGAGTAAACATGTTGTAAATTTTGCCCATTTACTGTATCAGCCCAAGCTGGAAAAGGTCCAATTTGACGTTAAAATGGGGAAATTACCTACTATTGACCAAAGCCCTTATGGAATTCACATAGGCGCTACAAGGAACTTTAAATACATTTCACTGGGTGGCTACTACGAACGAAGGATCGACCAAAATACTAAAGGAGAAATTGCCGGAGTAACCTGGAACATAATTGGACCACCTAAACTCGCCAAATTCGTTTCTACCTTTAATTTGTTCTACGACTTCAATACAAACACCATTTGGATGTGGATTCCTCTATTAAAAATCGATATTAACTATCGATAAACAAATCAATTTCGAGTACTTATAACTAAAAAGTAGTAAAATGAAAAACAGAAAATATACGATAGTTTATTTCTTGATTCTCACATTTACAGGGCTATTGCTTACCCAGTGTAAAAGTGTTGAATTTACTTTCTTAGGCTTTTTCAAAAAGGAATACAGCAAGGGAATCGAAAAACCGAAATCAGAAGTGTCGAACCTACCAGATTCTAATTTACCAAATAACACCTCAATTAGGATACTTGGAGTAGTAAAAGATACTATTAATAGTCCGATAAAAGAGGCTGATATATATGTGTATAAAAATGACCAAATAATTTCATACGCTAATTGTGATGTAACCGGAAGGTTCTCCCTGACCATTCAGCCTATTCCTTTGGATATTGTTTCTCAAGCTTCTGCAAAAACCACGGTAGCAGGAACTGATACTATTACAAATATGGAAATTGATTCAATTCATTCCACTGGTTATAAGATATTAGTTTCAGCAAACGCATATAATGGTGTCGAAAGAAATATTGTTATCCATCCGAATGATAGTATCCAATTAAACTTTGTATTGAAAAAGCTATGCAGTGTTTCCGGAATGGTTACTATGTCAGATAAAACTCCTGTATCCGGAGCAATAATATTATTTAAAAACAAAGAAGGAAAATTATCGACGACACAAACAAATTCTAAAGGTGAGTTCTTCGTTGATCAACTTAAAGATGGTGTTTATACAATTTCAGTTTCACACAATAAATATGCTTTCTCTACTCAAACAGTTGAATTACTGAAAGGCTTTGATAAAGAAGGGATTGTATTAGTTGCAGGTGAGGGCGAAATAAGTGGAGTAATTAAAGCAGCTTCGAATACTCCGGTCCGAAAAGCGATAATTACTGTGCAAAAAATGGATATTCAGGACTATATGTCTGGGCAACCTTTTCAAATAACAGATACAATAGAAAATAGGGAGAGTTATAAGATTGCAGGATTAAGTTCAGGACAATATAAAATCCAGGTGGATTCTCCGGGCTATGGTTCTGTAATAAAGGAGACTGAACTACGCGAGAACAGCTTGCAAAGCAAAGAAAATTTTGCATTGGTACCTGAAGGCGTAATTTCCGGTAAGCTCATTAATTATAATGCAAAAGACCAGGCATTTTTTATGGTGATTGATAATGAGAAGAACTCTTATGTGCCAGGTGATATAGAAATAGAGGATGATGGCAAATATATACTGAAAGGAATAGCATCGGGCAATTATACAATTGTTTTGAAATGGAAAAGTATGTTACTATCAAAGCAATCAATAGATATAAAAGCTGGCAAGGAAACGTCGAATATAGACTTTGTTTTAAAAGAAGCAACCGGTTCTATCAGCGGCAGAATCACTTCAGGAATTAATAATGAACCGATTGAAAATGCCATGATTATTGCTTCTTCTGAGAGTTCAAGAAATTATGCGATTAGTGATACAAATGGTGAATATAAAATATATGGGCTTGCTTCTGATATTTATTTGGTAATTGCTAATGCTTTAACTCATAAAACAGATTGCAAATCAGGTTTATTACTTGAGAATAATGAAAATATGGGAAATGTAGATTTTAATTTAACCTTGGAAAATAAATAGATATGAAAACGATAAAAACTATAATTGAAGTTTCAAAATTTCTTTTTTTAGTTGTTATAGTTTTGTTTCAAAAGGGAAACATTATTTGTGCACAAACTTGCTCTCCCTGTAACCAAGAAAAAAGAAATGTCTTCTATGCAAATATTGATGTATCTGCAGCAAAAGTAGCTTTATTTACTGCTGATAATGCTTTGTCATTAGCACGTATTACACTAACTGCTGCTACATTAAAGTCTGAAACTTTACAGGAATTTGCAAATGAGTGTGAAAAAAGAAATGAAGAACTTAAAAATGTTGTTAGAGCAACTGGAGCAGCTAAAACATTAGCTGAAATTGCTTTTAAAAATGGGAGAATAACTGCAGCTGCATTAGCCATTGCTGTTGATGCAGCAACTGTTGCCCTTGCTACCTATGGCGCAGCAGTAATTGCATGGTCGGCTGCTAAATTAGAGGCTATGCTTGCAAAACAACAGGTAGATAAAGCACAGAAATTGTTTGATTACGCATTGAGAAAGTGGGCAGATGCTAGTAAGTGGCAGAGAGAAGCAGAAAAATATTTAAAGGAAAAGGAAAAGGAATTAGAAAATTGTATGTCAAGGGTTCCTGGTCAGTGTAAGAAATGTGAAAATGGGAATATTGTGTCCGACAATAATCAAAATCCAGGTATGTGCAAAAAGTGCGAGGACGGAACGGTAGTTAATGACGATTCAAAAGATCCGGGAATGTGCAAGAAATGCGAAAATGGGATTGTAGTTAATGATGATTCAGAAATTCCAGGTCCTTGCCAAAAATGTGAAAATGGAGTTGCAGTTATTAAATGTACCAGTGGACAGAAATGTTGTAATGGCACTTGCGTTAACATAGAATATGAATACCTTGTAACGGTAACTACTGTTACCTGCGATGGTTCAAGTACTACTTCATATATGAGCAGTTCTTGTTCTTCAGGAACCACTGGCCAATTTGAATATTCATTTGGAGTCTGTGTTGGTGGTTCTATAGTAACAATTAGTTGTTCAGGGCCTTACCCTGTGCCATGCGAAGAATAAATGATACGCTAAATTCAGCTTATTCTTATATTCCTGAAAATTTTAATTCTGACAAAAAGGGAAGGGCAACTCCTTTCGAAATTGCCCTCCCCTATATTCAGTTTAAACGCTTAAATATTTTTATCCTTTAAAATTACATCGTGTGCACCGCCTTCGATGATGGAGGTGGACGAAACGAGCGTGATTTTGGCTGTTTTCTCCAGTTCAGGAATAGATAATGCGCCACAGCTACACATAGTGGCAATAATTTTGCCAAGGGTAATATCAAGGTTATCTTTTAGCTTACCGGCATAAGGCACATAGCTGTCAACTCCTTCTTCAAATTTGAGGCCTTCGCTGCCACCCGAGTCGTAACGCTGCCAGTTGCGGGCGCGGTTCGAACCTTCGCCCCAGTATTCTTTCACGTAATTGTTGCCAATTTTAAGCTTCTTGGTCGGACTTTCATCAAAACGGGCGAAGTATCGTCCCATCATAATGAAATCGGCGCCCATCGCCAGTGCGAGTACCATGTGGTAATCCTGCACAATACCGCCGTCGGAACAGATAGGGATATATACGCCGGTTTCATTGAAATAATCATTTCGGGCTTTGGCCACTTCAATAATGGAGGTTGCCTGTCCGCGACCAATTCCTTTTTGTTCACGTGTGATACAGATAGAGCCTCCGCCAATACCTACTTTTATGAAATCGGCCCCGGCTTCGGCCAGGTAAAGGAACCCGTCGCGGTCGACCACGTTTCCGGCGCCTACTTTTACTTTTCCTTTGTATGTGTTTTTAATGTATTGAATGGTTTCAGCCTGCCATTCCGAAAAGCCGTCGGAAGAGTCAATGCAGAGCACATCAACACCGGCATCAACCAATGCGGCTACGCGTTCCTTGTAATCGCGGGTGTTGATTCCGGCTCCAACCAGCAGTTTTTTATTGGCATCGAGCAATTCGTTGGGGTTCTCCTTGTGTTCGTCGTAATCTTTGCGGAAAACGAAGTATTGCAGGTTTTGGTTTTTATCGATGATGGGCAGGGTATTCAGTTTGTGGTCCCAGATAATGTCGTTGGCATCAGAAAGAGCGATTCCCAATTCGCCGGTAACCAGCTTGGCAAAAGGCGTCATAAATTCTTTGATCTTTGTATCAAGGTTGTCTTTCGATTCGCGGTAGTCGCGGCTGGTTACAATACCGAGCAATTTACCGTTTGGCTTACCGTCGGCAGTAATTCCGATGGTTGAGTGGCCTGTAGATGTTTTGAGCGCCAGTACATCTTTCAGTGTATTTTCAGGAGTAAGGTTGGCGTCGGAAACTACAAAGCCAGCTTTAAATTTTTTAACCTTGCGAACCATTTCGGCCTGGCTTTCGATGGATTGCGAGCCAAAGATGAACGATAAACCGCCGTTTTTAGCCAGTGCAATGGCCATTTTGTGGTCGGAAACCGATTGCATGATAGCCGAAACAAATGGGATATTCAACTCCAGTTCAGGAGTAGTACCTTTTTTAAATTTAACCAGTGGCGTTTTAAGAGAGACATTCTGAGGAATACATTCTTTGGAAGTTAGTCCGGGGATCAGTAAATATTCGTTGAAAGTTCTTGAAACATCGTTAAAATACCTGGCCATATTGTTTGTTTTAAAAATTAAAAAATTGCGCAAATGTAAGTAAAAAATGAAGTTCGGAGTACCTAAATCATAGGAACAATTTATTGTTGTATTTAAAAGGTACTCACCCCGTCGCACTTGCAGTGCTCGGGATGGGGTGAGTTCCTGAACGTAAAAGAATAGAACACGATTCGTGTAATGCTAAAAGCAATTTTCTTGGTTCGGAGTACCTAAAGTTAAAAATGGTTTTAACTCCGCACTTCTCTCTTAGTATTCTCCTTTCAAAAAGGCAGTGCCGTTGAACAGAGCGATTTTGTTTCCTTCTTCATCGGTAATATCGACGATGTAGGTTGCCAAAGTCCTGCCCGAACTATGTTCTTTGGCGGTGGCGGTTAGCTTTCCGGTTGATACGCCTTTAAAGAAATTGATAGTTGCATTGGCTGCAACAGCTATTCGTCCGTGCGAATTTGAAGCGGCAGCAAAAGCAAAATCGGCAAGAGTGAAAAGCGCCCCGCCCTGGATAATGTTAACCCCGTTTAAATGTTTATCTGAAATAACCAATTCGGCAACCGCTTCTCCTTTTGATATAGATATGAGCCGAATATCGTTATTTCCGGCAAAGCGGTCGTTCAGTAAAATCTGTTCGAGTTTTTTTATTTTGTTTTCCATAACCAGAATTTAGAAACAGTGTAAAAAAAAAGCGGGTTTGTAAACCCGCTTTTTTCCTGTTGAATTCTATTAATAAAATTTTGATCGTTTGTCAACAATTTCGGTATTCTTCTTCAACGCCTCGAATACCTGCGTTCCGGCACGATAACCTAGCGACTGCGCGATTCGTTTTTTCTCGCCTTTCAAATCATTGTCGGTACCGGTAGTATACGAAGTAACTTTAGCGATAAATACGCCGTTGTTACCTTTAACAGGAGCGGAAATTTTACCTTCAGGAAGTGAACAAACAGCTCCGATAACAGCTGGTTCGAAACCTAAGTTTGGAATTGAATAGCTTGTAAAATTAACTCCTGAAGCATCTTTAACCTGGGTCGAATTAATTGAAGCCGCGCTTGAAAGATCAGTAACATTTTTGAGTTTGTCGGCAAGCATATCGCCTTTTTTATCTTTACGTACCACAAGTTCAACACGTGGCTTAGCTTCTTCAAACGACGATGGGCCTTCTTCAGTTGCACTAGTTACAGCAGCAATCACAAATTTATTTCCAAATTCGAAGATTGGTGATTTTTCGTTGTTGATACAAATGTTTCCAGGTTCAGTAGTAAAGGCGGCACGAACCAATTGTCGCGAAGACTCCAACCCGGCAACTGCACGTTCGTTTTCAGCCAAAGTTGCAATCTTTTTATCAAGCTTTTGGGCTACTACAGCTTTTTCAAATGCTTCTTTAGTCTGGTTTTCGCTGGCAAATTTACTGGCTTCGGTATAAGTCTTCTGGTATGTATCCGAGCTTGGTTCAACTTTCTTGGTCAAAATAGCTAAGCGGACCTGGTTTGTTTCTTTTCCCTTTTTGGTTGGTTTAATAATATGGAACCCAAATCGGGTAGCAACAACATATAATTTGTTTATTTCGCCTGTGAAAGCGGCTTCTTCAAATTCAGGAACCATTTGTTTCCGTTTAAACCATCCTAAATCGCCACCTTTCATTTTCGAACCTGGGTCTTCCGAATATTTCATTGCGATTTCAGCAAAGTTGGCTCCCAATTCTATTTTATGTTTTAAGCTATCAGCAACATTTTTAGCTTTTTCAACACTTCCAAAAGTTTGAGGGTTGATCAGGATGTGCGATGCCTGAACCGAGTCGGGTAACATTTTAAACTGATCGACTTTAGCTAATTTGTATTCGTCATTTTCGAAATATGGTCCGTAAAAATCGCCTGGTTTAGCGCTGAACGCCCATAATGACAGATTTGGTGTAAGCTCGTTGCTCTTAGAAAAACTTGGGTCGAAACGGGTGTCGGAATTGGCATTAATGTACTGCTGATTGTCAGTAGTTGCAGCGAATTCAGTTTTTGCGTCAGAAACCCATTTTTGCGTAGCGGCTTTATCTCCTTCAGAAGGAATAACATCGAAAGTTACATACTCGATACTGCGCGATTTTTCCTGTTTATATTCGTCTTTATGCGTATTGTAATATGCTTTCAGTTCATCGTCGGATACTTTTACATTTACATCAGGTATCGATGAGTAGTTAAGCATTACATACTGAATGTTGGCACTTTTGTTTTTTGCAGTAAGGCTTCTTTTAGCTTCGTCGGTTGTGACATACAAACCTTTGGATATAAGGTTGTTGTACTTGCTGGATATGCGATCTTGTTTGATTTGGTTTTCGATGTATAACCAATAAGCTTTTTGGGCTGGGGTTGCTCCGCTTTCCAATGCTTTCAGAAACTGGATGATAGCTGATTTATCAACTTCGCCGGTTTTTTGATTTCTGAAAAGCTGCTTGATGATTGGGTGTGGGTCTTTACCCTGTATGAGGTCAAAAAGTTCTTCGGAAGTTACAGAAACACCTAATTTTTCGCATGCTTTACCAATAATGTTTTCCTGAAGGTAACTTTGCCAAACCTGTTCGCGAATTTGTTCCCATGTATTTTCATCGATCTGGGTTTGTTGAGTATTCATTTTATAAACCTCAGAAAGTTCTTCAACCTTTTTCTGGAAATCGGGGTATTGAACAGATTCTCCATCAATTTCAGCAATTTTTAATTGGCTGGGCCTCATTAATTTACTTCCTGAATTGAGCATGTCGCCCAAAATAAAAGCACCTAAGGCCAGACCGATAATAACCGCAATCAGTACGCCTCCGCGGTTCCGTATTTTCTGTAAAGTAGCCATTTACTGTTAGTTGTTTTATTATAATAATTCGTTAAAAATTTCGCGGTACGAAGATAATAATTTTCAATATCAATCATCCGTATTCGTTTTTTATTTTAGTTCTCACCCAACACCTTGAGGTTTACAAGTTCAATTTTTGTATTCGTTGCCTTCAGAATTTTAAACTGAAAATGATCGATGTTAATAATTGTATTTATCTTCGGAATGCTTTCGTAGTGCGATAGGATGAACCCGGCAAGGGTTTCGAAGTTTTCGTCTTCGGGGAATTCGAGATTGAGATTTTCGTTGAGTTCGTCAAGTTCAAGGCGCCCCGACAATATGTATTCGTTGTCGGAGATTTTTTTCATGATTAGATCGATGGTATCATGCTCATCTTCAATTTCGCCAAAGATTTCTTCCAAAATATCTTCGCTGGTAACCATACCTGATGTTCCGCCAAATTCATCAACAACAATGGCGATGCTTAATCTTTCCTGTATAAATTTTCTTAGCAGTTTGCTTGCCGACATTGTTTCGGGAACAATAAGCACTTTCCGAAGGTTGTTTTTAATCGATTCGGGTTTGTTGAAAATTATAGAATGGTGAACATAGCCAATGATGTTATCGATATTGTCCTGGTAAAATAAAATGCGCGAATAACCAGTTGCAATAAATTTCCGGTGAAGTTCTTCTACTGTTGAGTCTATATCAAGAGCCACTATTTCTGTGCGGGGCACCATTACTTCGCGTAGTTTAACATTACTGAAGTCGAGGGCATTTTTAAAAAGTTTAACTTCATTATCAATTTCTTCTTCGGTTTGTGGGGCCGTTTTGTTTTCTTGTTCGTTAACAAAGTGGTCGAGATCGATTCGACTGAAAACGATCTTCTCGTCAACTTTTTTTATTTGAACATTTAGGAACACTTTCAGGACGAATTTCGAAATTGTAATTGAAAACTTTGTAATAGGATAAAACAGAAAATAAAAAAAGGCAATTGGAACAGTAAATATTTTTAAAATCCGGTTCGGGTTGATTCGGAACAACGCTTTTGGCAAATATTCGGCTGTTGCCAGAATGAGTAAGGTTGATAGAATTGTTTGCAACAAAAGGACCAGCGTCTCTGATTCAAAGTATCTTTTAAGAAAGGGATCGAGCAAGTCGGCAAATGCAATACCGTAAATAACAAGTGCAACGTTATTCCCAACAAGCATTGTTGCAATAAATTGCCCGGGATATTGAGTAAATAATGAAATTAAACTCGAAAAAATTACATTTTGTTTTTTATCGAGTTCCAGTCGTAGCCGGTTTGCCGAAATAAATGCAATTTCCATTCCCGAAAAAAATGCCGAGAACAAGATGGCAGTCGTTATAACCAGGTACAAGTTCATTTAATTTACTTTTCGATGTTAACGTAAATCTGGCCTTTCAGATTTTTAAACCTGTATTCCGAGAAGTCGGCATTCGATTCGAAGCCTATGCCAGTAAATACCTGGTCTTTTTGAATGATTTTTACAAATTGGTCAGAATAAATGCGGCCTTTTTTATTGTCCCAAACCAGGTATTCGGTTTTAAGTGTATCGCCTTTTTGATTAACTGCAATTACGTTGTTTTTGGCTTCCCATCGGTCGTCAGCTTCAAATAGCTTGGCGTACTGGGCTGTAATATGCGATGTGACATTCATGTTGGCATCGTACTTATCAAGTTTAACTCCTTTCGGGAATTCGGTGTATGGTTCTTTGGTATTTACATGGCGTGCCAGTTCTGGGGTTTGTAGTTTAAACCGGATAACTGATGAGTCGGAAACCAGCATCTCAAACCCATCAGCTTTTAATACCGGCAGTTCTTCTGTATTGTCGAATGCCTTGATTTTGGAGATATCGTTCTCACACGAAAAAAGTCCAAACAACATCAATGCAAGTATAAAGTTGAAAATCTTTTTGTTCATAAATTCAATGCTGATTTTACAAAAAATCGTTTCCCGAAAGTAAATAATGATTAGCAGAGTAGAAAATTAATTTTTGGAAGAGTTGTATTCAAGGATTGTATTAAGTCCGATCAGGGTCAAATTAAGGTGTACCAACACTTTCTCTGGCATGAGTTGGCTAATAAATACTGAATCGCCACCAGTCAAAATAACCTGTAGATTGTCGTATTTGGCGTCAAACAATTCTATCGTTTTTTCGATTTCGAACAGTATCCCATTTTGAACGCCGCCACGGATCGCTTCATCGGTGTTTTTGCCAATTTCGGAGAAGCTGGCCGAACTGTTAATCAGCGGAAGTTTCCCGGTAAACTTGTGTAAGGCTTTAAACCGCATTTGAAGGCCAGGTGAAATATTTCCACCCAGGTATTGGTTTTTGTCTGAAACAAAATCGTAGGTTAGTGCTGTTCCGGCATCGATAACCAGAATGTTTTGATTGGGAAAAAGTTCGTTTGCCCCAATGGCTGATGCAAGCCGGTCTTTACCTAGTGTTTCCGGAGTTTGGTATAAATTGGCAATTGGTAATTTGGTTTGATGATTGAGCTCGATAAACTGTTTGAAATTTCCTTTCAGAAACTGAATTATGGTTTTGTCTACTTCCTTGGTGCTACACAAAATTGCTTTATTCATTTGCACATGCTCATCTTTTAGCATTTGGATATGGCTTACTGTTAAATGCTCGACCGAAACATTAAACATTAAATCGTGCTGATTAAACAAAGCCAGCTTGGTACGAGTATTCCCTATGTCGATAACCAGGTTTATCAAGGCTAGTTTTCTAATCGTTGACTAATATCGAGTGCACTGACAGAATGTGTGAGCGCACCAATAGAAATATAATCGACCCCGGTGGCAGCAACTTCTCGGAGGCGTTCGAGGGTCATGTTTCCCGAAGCTTCAACTTTAGCCCGTCCGCCGATCAATTCAACTCCTTTTTTCATGGTGACGGTATCCATGTTGTCGAGCATAATGATGTCGGCTTTGGCATCGATGGCTTCCTGAACTTGTTCCAGTGTTGTGGTTTCAACTTCAATCAGGATTCCAGGTTTTATTTTACTTCGGACGGCTTCAATAGCTTTGGTAATTCCGCCAGCTACTTCAATATGGTTGTCTTTAATCATGGCCATATCATAAAGTCCGATTCGGTGGTTACTTGCTCCGCCTGTTTTTACTGCATACTTATCGAGCATGCGAAAGCCTGGCAATGTTTTCCGGGTATCAAGAATGACGGTTTTGAAATCCTTAACAGTATCGGCATATTTGGCCGACATGGTTGCAATGCCCGAAAGACGTTGCAAAAAATTGAGTGCAGTTCGTTCGCCGGTGAGCAAAGCCCGGTAGGTTCCCTCAAATTCAACCATCACATCACCTTTTTTCACTTTAGTACCTTCCGGGGTTTTCACATTCCAAACAAGGTGGGAATCGAGGCTGCGGAAAACCATTTCGGCAACAGGTAAACCGGCCACAACGCCATCGGCTTTGGCAACCATTTTGGCTTTTCGGCGCGATTCTGCCGGAATAATGTTGTCGGTAGTTATATCACCTTCACCAACATCTTCTTTCAAAGCGAGTTCAATAAGTGTTTGTGCTGCTTTTAATTCGAGTTCGTTCATATTCTTTCTTTCCTTTCTTGATATTCAATGTTGTTTAAGTAATAGGAAAAATCTGTTGTCGTATTTTAAATGTACTTACCCCGACGCCCGCAAAGCGACCGTTCCCCCTTCTCTTTTCTGAAAGAGAGCGAGAAGCATCGCAGATGCGCGGGGATAAGTTCGTCTGAAAAGCTAAAATAAGTAACATTGATTCAATATTGGTATTCCTTATTGGATATTTTCTTCAAAAAATGTTTCAGGAATTTCGAATCGCCTGGAAACAGTATTTTATCCCTTTTTGTTGAATCAGGTGCACGCAAAGCGATGGCTTTTCTTCCGGAAAATCTTCACGGATATGGCCTCCGCGGCTTTCTTCGCGAATAAGCGCCGACTCGCAGATTAAACGGCAAATATCAATGTTGTGTTTGATTTTTAAATGATTGTATTCGTCGATTTCTTTAGGTAAAAGTTTTTCAATTTCCTGAAGTTCGTTTAATGACTGTTCTAGTTTTTCGGCAGTGCGAACGATGCCAGCTTTCTTGCTCATGAGTGTGGCAAGTCTATTTTTAATCTCAAGAAAGAAATCTTCGTTTGTCTGGTCGACATGAATTTCTTTGATCGCTGGAAGTTCGTCATCGCTGAATTTACCCTGATTTGCTTTTTCGGCAGCACGGCGTCCGAATACCAGGCATTCGAGCAGCGAATTACTTGCCAGTCGGTTGGCGCCCATCACTCCTGTTGAGGCTACTTCGCCACAGGCAAACAATCCTTTAATGTTGGTTTCACCATTCAGGTCGGTTTGAATGCCACCTACCATGTAATGTGCTGCCGGAGCAATCGGCAATAAATCGCTCGTAAGATCAATGTTGTATTTTAATAAAGTATGGTAAATGTTCGAAAATCTTTTTTTAATAACTTCAGGATTGAGATGTTTCAAACTCAGGTAAACAAAGTCTGACTGGTACATCTGCATTTGGTTATAAATGGCGTGGGCCACCACATCGCGTGGGGCCAATTCGGCTAGTGGATGGATGGGTGGCATAAAACGCTCGCCTTTAGGAGTAAACAGCCAAGCGCCTTCGCCGCGGACAGCTTCGCTGATCAAGAAGGCTTCTTCGCCGGGAATGTATAATGCCGATGGGTGAAACTGGATGAACTCAATGTCGGCCAGTTTTGCCCCGGCATTGTATGCCAGCGCAATGCCATCGCCGGTAGCTGTGTGCGGATTGGTAGAGCGGTCGTAAATACGCGAAAGCCCGCCGGTAGCTATAATTGTTGACTTTGATCTGAATATCAGATTTTTGCCTGTGGCGAAATCGAAAGCTTGTACGCCTTGGCAAACCTGGTGGTTAACCAAAAGTTCGATAACCGTTGTATATTCGAAAACCGATATATTGCTTCGTTCCTGAACCCGCTTGAGCATAAAAAGTGTTAAGCCTTTCCCGGTAGCATCGCCACCTGCATGTAAAATGCGCCGGTGACTGTGCCCGCCTTCCAGTCCGAGAACAAATTCTCCGTTTTCCCTGTCGAATTCCATACCCAGGTTAATTAACTCTTGCACACAATGTTGTCCTTCAGAAACCAGAATATTAACGGCGTCCAAATCACATAAGCCACGGCCTGCAATGAGTGTATCCTTTACGTGCGATTCGAATGAATCTTCCGGTGCAGTAACGGCGGCAATTCCACCTTGTGCATAGTACGAATTACTGATGTCGAGCTGCGACTTTGTAATAATGGCAACGCTTCCTTTTCTTGAGGCATGAAAAGCGGCTGTAAGTCCTGCCAATCCGCTACCCACCACTATTGTGTCAAAAGTTTTTATTTCTGTTGAATGTAGGTCTGCCATCTGAAAACTATTAGCAAATAGAGGCGACAAAGGTACAAAAACTGCGAAACCGAAGTATGATAAACGGCAATTTGTTCGTTCAGCACAGTTTTCTTAACTAAAAATCACAAAATCGTTGATTATGGCAAATTTCCCGGTATTTCAAACAGGGCAAACTCACAGTTTCATGTCCAGAATTTTGATTAGATAATCATTGTCAT